>NZ_CP010554.1:1467305-2200958 GCF_000934545.1 Rugosibacter aromaticivorans | reverse complement strand
GTCGACACGAAAACGGCTGGCCAAGCTTAAATGCCGAATACATGGCGGGAAAAAGATGCTCATCCTGTGTGATTCTCACGGCGGAGTGCTTGAATACATTCACGATAATGAGTTGCTCTCGCCGCACTATATCAATTGCGAAGTGGTGGGCGGCGCAACGGCCTATGGGTTGAATAATGATCAATCATCGACTCGATCATTTCTTAAATTCTCACAAGCCATCGAACGCTACCCGACTTTTGATGTGATAGGCATCAGCTGGGCGAAGTGGATTGCAGTGTGACCTTATGGGCTGTTGCCCAGAAGCGGGGTGTCGCTGCAGCTGAGCTGATTCCGCAAGCGATACGCGGGTATCAGCGGCTGATTGATTATTTGCAGTCCAACGGAAAATCAAGGATTGTTTTATTCGGCAGCATTTTGCCCACGGTCAGTGATGAGCAACAAACGTTTCAACTCGAGCCCTTGCGACGCAACGCGAGTGCTGATCAGCGACAAAGAACAGCGCTGGCTTTAGCGTTCAACCAGCAACTACAGGTGTTAGCTAAAGACGCCGGGCTGGATTATCTCGATATGACGCAAGAAACCCTGGATGAAAAAACCGGCTTGGTGAATCAGGCGTTCGTGATTCGCGACCGAATTGATCATCATCAGTCACAAGCCATGATAGCGCCATTTGGGTGCGCCAAATTGCTTGAAACGTCTGCGCTGAACGGCTGAAAAGTCGGTGTTGATGAGACGGTGGCCGCTTAATTCAGTGTGTCTGATTCAGCAAGGCCGAAATGGATAATGCCGGTATCTTTTGCGGCTTTCGAGAACGTCAGTCGCTGGCGATATTTTTCCGGATCGCGGCAGGCAATAGTGACTACGTAAACGACATACCAGGGATTATCGTTGCTGCTTTGATAGATCACCTGAAACCCCTGTTCTTCCAGCAACCGCTCAATGCACATTGGTGTGGGTCGCCACCAGTCGCCAAACGAGCCTTCGATGTAATGCACTTGTTGCAGGAACGGTGTTACCAGAATAACCGTGTCGTGACTCAGGGCGCAGATATTGGCGATGGCCTTTTTGATATCGAAGACATGCTCCAGTACGGTGTGGTTGAAGGCAACCTGGTACTGGCCCGCAAGTTCCGGCGGTAGTTCATCCTCAAGATCGATGAATACTTCATTTGCAGTGCCGGTAATACCGCTCTCGCCCCTGTAGTTGGATACGCCATAGGATTTCGCCGCAGGAAAATAATCCCGGTAATGACCACCGGTTTTGTCTTCATCTCGCCAACCGCTGACATTGATCACAGCGCCGTCAAACAGGGGTGCAAATTTGCGCAGCTCGGCATTCGACCAGTCGCGCGGCCTGATCTCATTGCGGGCAACGCGTTTCATGGCGTTGGCTGTATTGCGTTGCAGGGCGAGCAAGCCCGATCGAAAAAACTTGCCTAGCAGCGGCAGACGCATTAATCCGGTAAGTAATGTTTCCATAATTTGTATTGCTGTTAAAGAATCACGCCAAACGGGTTAACCTGTTTGACCGGATATTGGGGCCAAGCAAGGTGCACCGCTATAATAGCTTCAGGCAGCGAATCTGCCAGCCATCGTGATGGTAGTGGGTGTGGATTCTACTATCCACGAATGTTTTGTTTTAATGTTCAAATTCTTGTTCTGCCTGAAAATAATTGCGCCTTAATCTACGCGAATCCCTGCTTTATCTGGTCACACGGTTGCTCGCTCGCGGTGATCGCCGAGCGCGGACAATGGCGGACTATCAGCCGGAAAACGTGCAGCGCATCCTGCTGGTGTCTTCGACGGCACTGGGCGATACAGTGTTATCTACGGCGGCGATGGTTGCGGTGCGCGAGCATTTTCCTGCGGCACATATTACTGCCTTGATTCATCGCGACTATGTGCCACTTTTTGAGCCAACTGATTTCCTCGATGGCATCATTGCCTACTACGGTGGCTACAGCCACTTTTTTTCGACATTCCTGGCCCTGCGACGCATTCATCCGGATATCGCGCTGATTCTGCATGGCAACGAACCACAGGCAACGCCCTTGGCCTATCTTGCCGGGGCGCGCTTTATTTTCAAGCTGCCTAACACCAGCCGGTTTGCATTTTTGTTGAGTAACCAAGCACCGCGCTTGAGTTGGTTGGATATGGGACATGGCATGATGCAGCGTTTGAAAGTTGCCCAGCTTGTCGGCGCACGGATCGAAGGAGCACGCATGCACTTGCCTATCCCGAATCCTACTCGGGAGATTGTGACGCGCTGGCTGGCAGAGCATGATGTGATGGCGGCGGATATTGTGATTGGTTTACAGGCTGGGGCGTCTAGCCGTGGGCGCATGTGGCCGGTGGCGCATTTCGTTGCGCTGGCGAAAATGCTGCTGGCTGTGCATCCTGCGTATCGCTTTGTGATCACCGGTGCGCCGCACGAGCGGTTGCGCTGCGAAGAAATTGCCAGGGGTATTGGTGCCGGGGCTATCGTTGCCGCAGGTGCGTTATCGATTGAAATGCTGCCCGCGCTGGTGCACCGCTGCGCCGTGTTGGTAACGGGTGACACAGGCACGCTGCATGTGGCAGTTGCCGTCGGCACGCCCACGGTATCTTTGTTTGCGGTTTCGGGCCCGGATGTTTCGGGCCCGGCTTATGATCTTGAGCGGCATATTGTCATTCATCATCCAGCGCCAGCGGGTGTCCGCTCCAAGACTGATAATGATCGCTGGATGGCGCAGATTCCATCAGACGAAGTTGCCGCAGCCGTGACGCAGCAGTTGAGTCAGTTTGCGCAGCAAGCAACAGCATGCCCTGAACGCTCATCAGGAGGTAGCTCGTAGATGAAATTCGGTCAGTTAAAGCGTCGTCTCAAGAAAGCCTATCTCGCGCATCGGTTTGGGTTGACAGTAGATGGTGAGGCGTTTGAGATCGGCAAGTACTGCATATTTCGACGCAATGATCATGCCCAAATCATTCTTGGTTACGGTTTCTGTGCGCGCAATTTTGTTACCTTCAATGTCAGCGGCACGTTGATGTTTGGTCAGTGCGTGTTTGTGAATTCGTATACGTCATTTAATGCGCGAGAAAGTATTTTCATTGACGATGGCACGTTGATTGGTGAAGGTGTTCGTTTTTACGATCACGATCACGATTTTCGTCATCCGACCTTGCCGCTCAGTCAATCTGGTTTCATCAACAAAAAAATCCATGTGGGCAAGAATGTCTGGATTGGCGCTAACGCAGTCATCTTGCGCGGTGTCAATATAGGGGATGGCGCTGTCATTGCCGCTGGTGCTGTGGTTAGCCGTGATATTCCTGACCATCACACTTACTTTTCCAAGCAACAGATCACGCCGATAACCCCCTCGACTGTGCATGCGACATGAGAGCTCCGAAGCGCATCTTGCTACTCGATACCGGCAACGAATGGGGCGGTGGCACCAACAGCATGATCGAGTTGCTAAAGCGTATCGACCGCACCCGCTTTGCGGTGACGGCTTGTTTCTATCACAACTATCGGCATGGGGATTCGACACTGCGCGAGGCGTTGGCAGCCATCGATATTCCGCTGCTCATCCTGCCCACACGTCACCAGCCGTGGTGGGCCAAACTCGCCAAGGAGTTGGCGCGCGGGTTGTTGCCCTGGCGCAAACCGTTGCGTATGGCGGCGGTGTTCAGGATTGAACTCGCCTGGCGTATCCGGCCGCGCGCGCGTGCGTTGGCCGAATTGCTGCGGACCGGCGGTTATGATCTTTTGTATATGAACAATCAGCCTGCCTCCAATCTGGAAGGTTATCTTGCGGCTGAGCTGACCGGCGTGCGGGTGATACAGCATTGCCGCATTGAGCCCCGCATCAACACTGTGGAGCGTGACATCATCAATCGCATCGCGCACGCCCTGATTTGTGTCTCGCACGGCGTGCGCGATGCGCTGATACGGCAAGGTGTGCGGCGCGAGTTGTGCCATGTGGTGCATAACGGCATCGATACTCGCCAGCCATTCCCTGAGCCGCAACCTTTGGCTGGCGTAGTGTCGAACACGCCGGTAATCGGCACCATCGGTTCCTTGATCAAGCGCAAATCCGTTGCCCATCTGCTGCACGCAGTGGCGCGTCTTCCGCAAGATTTGACGCCGCATTTGCTGATTGTTGGTGAAGGGCCGGAAGCGACCGCTTTGCAGCAACTGGCGGATGAACTGGGACTGGCCACTCGGGTCACTTTTACCGGTTTTCAGAAGCAACCCTTGCCTTGGCTTGCGGCGATGGACGTGTTTGCGCTGGCTTCGTCAAATGAAGGGTTGCCACGGGTAATTTTGGAAGCGATGTTGCTTGAAAAGCCAGTGATTGCCTCGCGGATTGTGGGTTCCAGTGAGGTTGTGGTGCATGGCGAGACAGGTTATCTTTATGACTACGATGACATTGATTCATTGGTAGCACTTCTTGCCGATTTATTGCGCAACTCCGAAAAAAGACACGTCTTTGGCGTAGCCGGTCGCCGTCGTGCCAGCGACGACTTTTCCATCGAAGCATATGTTGCGGGCGTGACAAAAGTACTGGAGGCCGCGTGATGTTTTATCTGTGGTTGACCTGGCTGGTTTCACCGCTACTGCGCTGCATCGCCGGACGGGCACCTGCCGAGCCGCAGCGCATTCTCGTCATCCAGATGGCGAAAATCGGTGACTTGCTGTGCGCTACGCCGGTGTTTAGAGAAATCAAGGCGCGTTATCCGCAAGCACATTTAGCCGTGATGGCCACAGCACAGAATGTGCCATTATTGCGCACCAATTTGCGGGTGGATGAAGTGATCGTGGCCGAGGCTAAAACCTTTCGCGGGCTGGGTGGCAAATGGCGGCTTATTTGCTTGCTGCGGCAGGGTCACTATGACACAGTGGTGTGCCTCAATGCAGTCGCGGCATATGCTGTGGCGGCACTGTGGGCGTTGATTCCGCGGCGTTTGGCGGTGCAGTCGAATTTCGGCGGCGCTAGCCATCGCCTGGCCGCGCGCTTGTGGAGCGAAGTTGAGTTGCATCGCGGTGACCGACTGATTCAGGAAACGTATCTGGCATTGTTGTCACGGCTAGGCATTGCTGGCGGGCATGTGGATAAAGAAGTCTTCGCTGTTGCCGGTGCTGAAGCGAAGGTGGATGTGCTGCTTGGTGTGCAGCTTGGAGGTCTGCTCGGTGAGCTGAATCATGGTCAGGTGTCAGTGCCGCTGATCGGCATCGGTGTCAGTAGTGCCAATCGATTGAAGGCTTTGGGCGATGAAAAAATTATTGCCATCGCTCGCCGCCTCTTGGTCGTGCGACCAACTGCGCGACTGGTGTTGATCGGTAGTGCGGATGACAAATCAGAGGCGCTCAGTATTGCCGCTCAATTACCTGCGGCAGCCGTGATCAATGCCTGTGGCACACTGGGTATCGCTGAATTGCCTACGCTGTTGCAACGATTGACCGTCTTCATTGGGGTGGATTCGGGCGTGACTTACATGGCCGATGCCGTCAATACGCCGATAGTTTCAGTGGCTGGCCCTGTCGATATGCAGGAAACACGTCCATTGGGCGATCATGTGATCATTCTGCAACGCACGGATTTACCCTGCGCGCCTTGTTCACATACCTTCAATGCGCCCTACACCTGCCGCGTTGGCACCCGCGCCTGTATCGAAGGGATTGATGCTCGGCAGATTGCCGATGCCGCACTCGCTTTATGCGATGACCCTTCGGAAATTTCTGCTCCATGATAAAAATAACATTGGCCTTGATTCTCGGAACCCGTGCTTGTGTGAAGGATGCGCAGCCTGAAACAGTTCTGGCCGCGATAACCAAACTATTGAAACGTATTGATGCAACGGGGGTTTAAGAATGAGAAAAATTTTGAATAAGGCTTTGTTGCCATTCGAACTTGAGTCCGCGAAAGTTTCTATAAAAATCATAGTAATTTTAGCAATCGTAACTACCTTAGGATTACCTTTAGATACTGCCGCCAAGGCAAGTGTGTTGGGAATATGCACTTTTTTTCTTTTTGCGAGTCCGATCCGGAGCGAACGTAAGAGCTATGCCGTTGCAACAGTATGTTTCTTGTCTTTCCTAATAATAAAGCCATACCTTTCCCCATCGCCAGTTAGTTACGGATACAACCTGTTTGCTCCGAACACCACTAATTTTCCCCTCTATAAAAAATTTCTACCAGAACAAGCTCTTGCACTCTTCTCAACTGAGTTTCAAAAGGACAACCCTACGGTTGATAAATGCACACCTGTGTCTTTTGGTCGCGCATGGGGAAGACAAATGCCTTGTTTTAATTCGCTAAATGTCGATAGCTTCCCATTTGCGGTATCTGTTGTTGACTATTCTCAAATACATCAAATTGACCCAGCATCAATTCATCTTGACTCAGCTCGCAAGCAATTAATGGAGCTTAATTTCAACACAAACTACAGATGGCATTTACATAACGAAAATATCAATAAATCGCCATATTCGTTTTATGTGATGTTCGAAATTAATAAAGAAATGGTCGGTGGGAAATTATGCCGTGCGGGAGTTTATTGGTCGGAGCAACAGGCCATTGAAGAACGGTTACCTCAGTTGAAATGCGAAAGCATTAGTCAAGACCGAGTGGGGGAAAGGATTTGGGGTTTACAGACCAATGAATTGCATCCTCTAGTTTTTGATTTTTCACCAAGTAGTCAGCTTAAGTGGAAATCCACATTCTTGGGGCTATTAGGTTTTTTAACTGCTGTAATAATTTTAATCTTTGTCCTCGCTATCGAAAAAACGAGCTTAGATTATCTCGTGGTCGGCGCAATTTCAATTTTCGTCGTCACCCTAACTTCGTTTGATATTTTAGGGGGATTACATCTGGCGATAAATCATTCTGATAGCCTTTTATATCTATCTTGGGCACGAGATATTTCAATTTCGCTTGCGAAAGGGGACTGGGCTGATGCACTGCGTGGTGGCGAATCAATTTATCTTTTTATGCCTGGCATGCGATATTTTAGGTCTATCGAATTTCTTTTATTTGGGATAAGTGGGCTAGGGTATCCCGTGCTAATGGCACCTCTGCTTATCCTTACCTACAATATTTTTAAATTATTAATACCAGGCTCGCTCTGCGCGAAAAGTTTCACAGTTTTTAGCATACTCGCGGCCACCCTGTATGTGAAAATTCTTCGAACCGCAAACGATGGGTACCCAGACCCGCTAGGGTTATTGCTGCTAATTATCTCAATGCTCCTCTTACTTAGATCCATTCCTGACAGCTACCAGAGCAGCGAACCTTCCCAGCGAGGTGCTAAGCGTCATTTGGCGTTAATTGGATTTACGTGCATGGCTGCGTCTATTTGGATGCGTCCCAATATTGCTTTGGTCGCATTAGCGGTAGCATTATTCTGGGCGTATCGGGCTTGGCGAATGTGCTCTATTGCCATTTTTTTTGAAACAATTCCTTTGTCATTAGTATTATTGATGACATTGCATAACGTTTATTTTGGCCATCAGTGGGTACCTCTTACTGAAGGCGCGACCCTTTCTGATAACTTAAGAATGCCCCCTTCCAGCTATTGGAAAGCGGTAGTTGAGCTAATGAATTTTGCTCCAGATGACTATGCAACAAAGGTTATAAGTCGCCTGGCTAGTTGGTGGCTACCGGGACGATGGCTATATTTTTTTGTGCCTCTCTATATTGTAATCACGCAGGGTAAGCGCTGTATCAGGCTATGGTTGCTAGGTCTTGTTACACTGCTACTGCAAGCACCACACTTTTTCTATGTTACCGACGGGCGTCATACTATGGCTGCGGACTTTCTTGGGTTGGTTTGCGTCACGATAGCCATCGTTAAGCTGATATCAGAGAGTCAGTCGGGACACGGAGTAACAAAAATGAATACAAGAACTGATTACTGCATTTCATCAACCATCTCGCGGGAGACTCCTATTGAAGGTCGGTAACATCTATCTCCGCGCAGTGTTACTCCCGAATTGTTACTACGATTGTTGCTATCACGATGTGGTTTAGCTGAGGAGTTGTCTTGATCGGAAAGTTCACTGTCGCCATCGTACTAGGGCTAGTCTTTGTTTGGTCGGTGCCGGATGTCCCCGCTTTGCGCTATTGGTTGCTGTTTTTGTCTCTGCTCGGGGTGGCTAGGCTAACCTCATGGCAAAGCTTGCCACCCGTCTGGCGAGCTAATCGTTGGGTATTAGGCCTTCTCGCAGCCTTTACCTTGTGGCTGGTGTGGCAAGCGGTGTTCATTTCGCATCAAACCCTGTGGGCATTGAAGGAGTTGAATGGCCAGTGGCTGAACGCGCTGCTGGCCTTGGGTTTAGGCGTTCTGCTGGCGTGTGCATCGCGCGAGAAAACACTGTTGTCCGGTGCGATTATTACTACCACGCTGATTGGCGTGTGGGTTCTGCAAGCCATGATTGCCGTGAGCCAATCGGTTACGTACTGGTGGATGCATGGTGAGTTACTGCGCGGCTTGGTGCCATTAACCGGCGGCAAGCTGGAGATGAGTTTTATTTTGAATATGCTGCTGGCGGCCCTAACGGTGGATTTGCTGTTTCGCGCGTGTTATGCGCGCCGCTTTTTGCAGCTGCCGTGGGGGCTAGTGATCGGTGCGGTGACTGTCAGTTTGACTAGCTTGTATCTGGCTGGGGCGCGCAATGGTGCTATCGGGCTGCTGTTTCTCGCGGTTTCGGGAAGTCTGTTGTACAGCATTCACCGGGTTCGTCATCAAGGTGTGCGTCGCGGCGTGCTGGGTGGGGCAATGTTGCTGGCCCTGGTGATGAGTCTTGCCGTAATCAGCTATCAAAGTGATAGCCGCTGGCCAGTGTTTACAGAAAGTACCCGGTTAGGCTGGGATATTGACGGCCAGCGTGCCTGGATGGATATTGATCACGCACCCCTTCCTTTGATGAAAAGTGGTGTTGCAGTGGATGCGTCTGCCTACACGCGCGTGGCATTCATTCATGCCGGATTACGCTTGATTGGGGAGCTTCCGTTGGGTGTGGGTTATGGCCGCAATGCGTTTGCCCATGCGCTGCACGAAACAGGCGTGGATGCGCATGTAGGTCATGCACATAGCGGCTGGATTGATCTTGGCATTGGCGGGGGCATCCCCGCGATGATGCTTTGGTTGCTGTTTATGGGTGGTGTGATCGCCACGGGTGGGGTACGTTATTTTCGTGATCAGAATCCGCATGGTTTATGGCTGCTGTTTCTCGCCAGCGGTTTTATCGGCAGGATGGTGATTGATAGTGTGAATCGTGACCATATGCTGCAGATGTTTTTGTTTCTGGTGGGTTATCTGCTGGTCATATCGATGCGTGATGATCAACTGCGGGCGACATGGAATGAACCGTTTGAATGATGTCGCGGGGCCGCTCGAAAAATTGGACCAACCCGGCCAACCCCGAAAAATTCTCGTCATTCGCCGTGACAACATTGGCGATCTGGTGTGCACTACACCGCTTTTTGCCGCACTCCGCGCGCGTTTTCCCGATGCCTGGATCGGTGTGCTGGCGAATAGTTACAACGCGCCGGTACTGGTTGGCAACCCCGACATTGATGAAGTGTTTGCCTATACCAAACTCAAGCACCGTGCGCGAGGCCAGGGGCGGTTGGCGGCGTTGTGGCAGCGGCTGGCGCTGGTTTGGAATTTGCGCCGCCGGCATATTGATGAAGTGATCCTTCCCGGTGGGATGCAGGCCAGCGCGTTGCGCTTTGCACGCTGGGTTGCGCCACGGCATGTGGTGGTGGCATCGGTGAATTTGGCAAATTCAGCACATGAAGTGGAGCGCAGCTTTGCCTGCCTGGCGAAATATGGCATCAAGGAAACGCCACCGGCATGCAAGGCGATAGCCGATGAACCATTGGCCGCGCGTATCGCAGCCACGCTACCTGCGGCGCTGGCAGGCCGACGGCTGATTGCCTTGCATCTTTCTGCGCGCAAGCCCAGGCAGCGCTGGCCGGTGGAACGCTTTGCCGCGCTGGCGCGGCAACTGCATGCCGCGCACGCCTGTGGTTTTTTGCTTTTCTGGTCGCCCGGTGCGGCGGATGATCCGCTACATCCGGGAGACGATGCGAAGGCTGCCGAACTCGTTGCGCAAATGGGAGATTTGCCGGTTGCCGCAGTTAAGACACATCATCTGTCCGAGTTGATGGCGGGCTTGTCGTTGTGCGCCGAAGTGATCTGCTCCGATGGCGGTGCGATGCATATTGCGGCAGGATTGGGCAAGCCCATCGTGTGTTTTTTCGGCAATTCCGATGCAGCTCGCTGGCACCCGTGGGCCGTGCCGTATGCGCTGTTGCAACCCGCAAGCTGTGATGTGGTGGATATCAGCGTGGAAGAGGCGCTGGCGGCGTGGCGGCGGTTGCCGACAGCTTGACAACCGGGTTGTCTGTTGGCATTATCGCCAACATGAAAGCCGCTTTGATCTATCGGCACCGGGTTGATTTTGATGATGGCGCGATCCTCGAAGCGGTGGTCTGGCGGCTTGAAAAGCCGGTTGCAGGCTGTGCTCATCCGTTCAAATATCGGCTTTTCTATGGATTTCCTGGGCAGCGTGTGATTGGTTATGACAACGAGCGGCCTAAGGGCGACCACCGGCATGGGGAGAATATCGAGGAGGCCTATGACTTCGAGAGCCCGGAAAAACTGCTGGCTGATTTTTTTCAGGACGTGGACGAGAGGAGGATGAAACGATGAGAAACGCAACAATCCGTATCCGCAAGGCAAACGATGCACTGAGCGATGTGCGTGCCGGCTTTCTCGCTGCCTGGAAGCGTGGTGAATATGCTGGAGAGCACTTCGATTTTGAATCGCCTGCCGCACTGTTCCGCGTGCTGACTCCCAAGCGCTGGGAGCTGATCGAGTGCCTGCAAAAGGCTGGCCCTATGGGCGTGCGTGCCCTGGCACGTGCCCTTGGCCGGGACGTAAAACGGGTACATGACGACGCCATGGGATTGATCGAAGTCGGCATGGTGGAGAAGACCCCGGACGGCAAGCTCGCTGTGCCATTCACTGAAATCCGCGCTGATTTCGTGATGAAGTCGGCGGCTTAAGTGGTTTGAGAGCCTATTTCAGCAGGGCGCAGGGCATTGTCCCTGCTGAAATAAGCGCTTAGTGCGCTTCATCCCAATTGGCGCCAGCGCCGATTTCGATCAGTAGCGGCACCTTGAGTTCGGCCACGCCGCTCATTAGTTTGGGCAGCGCTTCGCGTACAGTGGCGAGTTCGTCTTCCGGCACCTCCAATACCAGTTCGTCATGCACTTGCAGGATCAGCAGGGTGCGCATTTTTTGCTGCTCAAGCCAGCCTTGAACTTTGATCATCGCGCGCTTGATCAAATCAGCTGCGGTGCCTTGCATCGGCGCGTTGATTGCGGCGCGCTCTGCGCCTTGACGGCGAGCCGCGTTGGCCGACCGGATTTCCGGTAACCACAGGCGGCGGCCAAAAATGGTTTCGACATAGCCCTGGCTACGGGCGGCCTGGCGAGTTTCTTCCATGTAACGGGCCACGCCGGGGTAACGCGCGAAATAGCGATCCATGTAGGCCGCCGCTGCGCTGCGGTCCAGCTTCAATTCGCGGGCGAGGCCGAAGGCGCTCATGCCGTAGATCAGGCCGAAGTTGATGACTTTGGCGGCGCGACGTTGTTCGCTCGTTACCTCGATGGGCGTAATGCCGAAAATCTCGGCCGCTGTGGCGCGGTGCACGTCTTCACCTTTGGCAAACGCATCGAGCAGACGGGCATCGTTCGACAAATGCGCCATGATGCGCAGCTCGATCTGCGAATAGTCGGCGCTGGCGATACGGTGGCCGGGCGGGGCGATGAAGGCAGAACGGATGCGCCGGCCTTCGGGCGTGCGGATGGGAATGTTTTGCAGATTGGGTTCACTGGAGGCCAGCCGCCCGGTGACCGCCACGGCTTGCGAAAAGCTGGTGTGCACGCGGCCCGTGCTGTGTTCGACCATTTGCGGCAGCTTGTCGGTATAGGTGTTTTTAAGTTTGGCCAGGCTACGGTACTCAAGTATTTTCTTCGGCAGCGGGTAATCCTCGGCGAGTTTTTCCAGCACCTCCTCATCCGTCGATGGCGCGCCCGAAGGTGTTTTTTTGACCACCGGCAAGGCTTGCCGGACGAACAAGATTTCGGCGAGTTGTTTGGGTGAATTGAGGTTGAAAGGCTGGCCCGCCAACGCTTGCGCTTCCTCTTCGATCGTCTGCATCTTGCGGCCCAACTCGTGGCTTTGCTGGGTGAGTGCGGCGGCGTCAATCAGCACGCCGTTGCGCTCGATGCGGAACAATACTTCGGCAACGGGCAGTTCCATTTCACGATACAAATCTTCCAGTGCTGGTTCCGCGGCGAGTTGCGGACGTAGCACCTGATGCACTTGCCAAGTGACATCAGCGTCTTCAGCGGCGTATTCGGTGGCGCGGAGGATGTCGACCTGGGCAAAGGAAATACGCGAGGCACCCTTGCCGGTGATGTCGTCATAGCTCAGGGTTTTCAAATCGCAATGCCGCGCGGCCAGAGAACCAAGATCGTGTGGCTTGTCGGATTCGAGCACGTAGGATTCGAGCAACGTGTCCTCAACGATGCCTGCGAGTTGCATGCCGTGATTGGCGAAGATGTGCCGGTCATATTTGAGATGCTGGCCAAGTTTTTGATGCTGTGCCGATTCCAGCCAGGGACGCAGCTTTTCCAGTGTTTCGGTAAGCGGCAGTTGCTGCGGCGCACCGGCGTAGACATGGCCCAGCGGCAGGTACGCGGCCTGGAGTTCACCATCAGTTATCAGCGCAAAAGAAATGCCCACCAGCTGCGCCTGCATGGGGTTGAGGCTGGTGGTTTCGGTATCCAGGGCGACGAGCGTGGCTGTATCGAGCCGCGCCAGCCAGGTGTCGAGCTGCGTGGCATCAAGAATGCATGCATAGCCGCTGCGATCGGGCTCGGTGATAAAAGTCTTGTCCAGAGACGGATTCAAAAGTCCGTCTCTGGACGGCTCTGGTGGTACGGCGACATGCGCAGCATCTTGCGTGGTAACGGTGGGATCATCTTTCTGTGGCGCTCCCAATTCTCGCAACCAGCTTTTGAATTCCAGGCGCGTGAAGAACTCACGTAGTTTGTCAGTGTCAGGAACTTGCGGTGTCAGCTCAGTGATCGTCGTTGGTAAATCCAGATTGCAAACCACAGTGACCAGCTTTTTACCCAACGGTAAAAAGTCGAGATGCTGCCGCAAGTTCTCGCCCACCACACCACTGATCTGGTCGGCATGGGCGACGACGCCGTCCAGCGAGCCGTATTGCGTGAGCCATTTCACCGCAGTCTTCGGCCCGACTTTGTTTACGCCCGGCACGCCGTCCACGGCGTCGCCCATCAGCGTCAGATAGTCGACGATGCGTTCCGGTGGCACGCCGAATTTCGCCAGCACGCCTGCTTCATCGAGCGTCTCGTTGCTCATGGTGTTGATCAGCGTGACATGATGGTTCACCAACTGCGCCAAGTCTTTATCGCCAGTCGAAATCACGCAGTCGATGGCCGCAGCCGTGGCTGCATGCGCCAGCGTGCCGATCACATCGTCGGCCTCGACGCCATCGATCATCACCAGCGGCCAGCCCGCCGCACGGATGCATTCATGCAGCAGCGGAATCTGCGCGGCGAGATCTTCGGGCATGGCGGGGCGATGTGCTTTGTATTCCGGATACCAGTCTTCGCGAAAAGTCTTGCCCTTGGCGTCGAACACCACGGCGCGGTAATCTGCCTTATAGTCGGCTTCCAACACGCGCAACATCGAGAGCACGCCGCGGATGGCGCCAGTGGGTTCATTCGCGGTATTGCGCAAATCGGGCAGGGCGTGAAAGGCGCGGTAGAGATAAGACGAGCCATCGACGAGTAATAAAGTAGGCATGGAGAATAAAAGTGAGCGCAAAAAACAAGTTGCCGGAAGGCTTTGAACTGACCCCCGTAGCGCAGGCCACAAGCGATTCGCGCGAGGCTTGGCGGGTGTTCGGCATTATGGCAGAGTTTGTCGAGGCGACCGAGCGTTTGGCGACGGTGCGGCCAGCGGTGTCGATCTTCGGCAGTGCGCGTCTCGCGCCGGATTCCGAAGTCTATCGTTTGACCGAAAAAATTGCGCGCATGCTCTCGGATGCCGGTTTTTCTGTCATCTCGGGTGGTGGCCCCGGCGTGATGGAGGCGGCCAACAAGGGTGCGTTTGCGGGCAAGAGTTTGTCCGTCGGCCTCAATATTCAGTTGCCGCACGAGCAAAAGCCGAATCACTATCAAGATATTTCACAAAGCTTTCGCCATTTTTTCGCGCGTAAATACATGTTCGTCAAAGTGGCGGCCGCCTATGTGGTGATGCCTGGCGGCTTTGGCACGCTGGACGAATTGCTCGAAGCGCTCACGCTGATTCAGACGGGAAAGAGCCCCCGCATTCCGATCATTCTTGTGGGCAGTGAATTCTGGGCTGGCCTGCTTGACTGGATGCGTACTCGGCTGGTGGCCGATGGCATGATTCATGCCGAGGATATGAATTTAATTCAAGTGATTGATGATCCGCAACGCATACTCGATGCGATTTTCGATCACTATGAGGCGCGTGGATTTGCCCATCTGCCCGAAGAGCACGAGCTTTTGCTCAACCTTTGATAAACTGCAACTCACTGCACTGCACCCTTTAAGGAAACCCCATGCGCCGTTATTTATTTGTACTCTGTTCATTGTTTGCGCTGACTGTAGCGGCGCAAGGCCCGCCACCTAAGCTAGAGCCGCTGCCTGAACCGCCGCCACCACCGGCCGGTGTCGTGGATGAGTCACTCGAACCGCAGGTTACCATCAGCCGCCGCGGCGAAGACAAGGTTGAGGAATATCGAGTTCACGGCAAGCTGTACATGGTGAAGGTGACGCCCCCGCACGGCGTGCCGTATTACCTGATAGATAATCGTGGCGATGGCAGTTGGGTGCGCGACGATGCGATCGGTGGCACGCGCTTAAGCGTGCCCATGTGGGTGATCGGTACGTTCTGATCTTTAGGTTCTGAAGCCAGGCTACTTTGCAAAAAATTCCCGCAGGCGACCCGAAGGTAGTGCAGAGCAAGCAGAGCGCTGGCGCAAAAGTCGGCGCTGATGAAGCCACTGCGCTACAAGGCGGTCGAGCAAAAAACGCTCTCCTCGCCGTAGCGGATGGTGATACGGCGATGAATACACCACCATCCCGCGATATCACCACATTCGGCCAGGTATTCACGCCATCCTCGTTGGTAGAGCGCATGCTGTCCCTGCGCAAGAACGCGGGTCGCGTGCTCGAACCCGCCTGTGGCGACGGCGCATTTTCTGCGCGTCTTCCTGGTTGTGTGGCGATTGAACTTGATGCGGTACACTGTCCGCCAGACGCGCTCAATAGCGATTTTTTTGCCTATCCGGAGCACGAGCAGTTCAATACGATCATTGGCAATCCGCCGTATGTCACCGCGCGCAACATCACGCCGACAACACGCCGCTATTTGCATTCGCGGCTGCTGGACGGCCATGCCAATCTGTATCTGCATTTCATCGAAAAATCCGTGCGCCATCTCGCGACAGGCGGCGAGATCATTTTCATCACGCCGCGCGATTTTTTGAAAGCCACGGGCGCCGCGCGGCTGAACGCCTGGCTGTTCGAGCAGGGCACGATTACTCATTTTGAAGATTTGGGCGATGCACGAATTTTTTCTGGTGCCGCGCCCAATTGCGCTATTTGGCGTTTTGAAAAAGGTGACATGAGCCACCGTCTGCACGACGGCCGCCGCATGGTGCTGGCGAACGGGCAATTAATGTTCACTCGCGCAATTTATTCCGTGCCGCTCAAGCGCGTGTTTTTTGTCAAAGTGGGCGCCGTCTCGGGTGCGGATGAAATTTTTACGCATGCTGAACTCGGCAATGTGGATTTTGTGTGCTCAAAAACGGCACAAACCGGCGAGACGCGACGCATGATTTTTCCGGGTGCAGATTGCGGGGCAGCGCCTATGGATTATCTTGAATCCTTTAAGGCGCGCTTGTTGCAACGACGCGTGACGACGTTCACCGAAGTGAACTGGTGGCAGTGGGGGCGTCGGCACTACGTTTCCGCTGCGCCGCGTATTTATGTGAATGGCCGCACACGCAACGCGCAGCCATTTTTTTTGCACCCTTGCACTAACTACGATGGCGCCGTGCTGGCTTTATTTCCGCATCGATCCGACCTGACCGTACAGCAATGCCAACAGCTGGCCGACTGGTTGAATGCAGTGGATTGGCACGAGCTGGGTTTTGTTTGCGACGGGCGCTTTATTTTCTCGCAACGCAGTCTGGAACATGCCTTGTTGCCTGAAGACTTTGCTGAGTTCGCTGCTGAGTTTTAAGCCGAATTTGCAAACGAATTGGCAGCCAATCGACTCGTGTAACATCGCACAACATAAAATATGAAAAAGTCTGCGGGAAAAAAATTTATGACCCGCAGCGATCAAAGGAAATAATTATGGTTCCGCATCTCACTACAGCCCTGACGGGGCCGCTGCTTGATCTTGAGCGCCGCTTTCTGGATAACGAAACAACGGTTGAGCGTTGGTTGCGCACGCAATGGCTGGATCACACGCCACCGTTTTATGCCTCGGTCGACTTGCGTAATGCGGGCTACAAGCTGGCGCCGGTGGATACCAATCTGTTTCCCGGTGGTTTCAATAATCTCAATGCGGATTTTCTGCCTTTATGCGTGCAAGCCGCCATGGCGGCGGTTGAGAAAATCTGTCCTGAGGCCAGAAATCTGCTGCTGATTCCCGAGAATCACACACGCAATCAGTTCTATCTAATGAATGTGACGCGTCTGGCAAACATTCTGCAACATGCCGGGCTGAATGTGCGCATCGGCTCATTGCTGCCAGAAATAATTGCGCCGACGCCGCTGGATCTGCCCGATGGACAGCGCCTCGTGCTGGAGCCGTTGAAGCGTATCGGGAGTGATGGCCGTCGTTTGGGGCTGGAAGGGTTTGATCCGTGCGCGGTGTTGTTGAACAATGATCTTTCGGCTGGTGTGCCGGAAATTCTGCTTAACCTGAACGAGCAGTTTGTCATTCCGCCACTGTGGGCAGGCTGGCACGTGCGAAGAAAATCAGCACACTTTGCAGCCTATCGTGATGTCGCGCAATCTTTCGCGAGCGAATTAGGCATCGACCCTTGGTTGATTGATCCGGGTTTTGAAGTGTGTGGCGAAATTAATTTTCATGAACGTGTGGGCGAAGAGTGCCTGGCCAGTAATGTTGATAAGCTGCTTGGTCGCATGCGGGTCAAATACAAGGAATATGGCATTGCCGATGAACCCTTTGTGATTGTCAAGGCCGATGCCGGCACCTATGGCATGGGCATCATGACGGTAAAGGATGCCAGCGAAGTCAGACAGCTTAACCGTAAACAGCGCAACAAGATGGCGGTGGTCAAAGAAGGTCTGCAAGTTACGGATGTGATTATTCAGGAAGGGGTGCCTACGGTTGAGCGGGTTGACGAAGGCACGGCGGAACCCGTGGTGTACATGATTGATCGCTATGTCGTCGGCGGTTTTTATCGCGTCAATGCGTCACGCGGCACCGACGAAAATCTCAATGCGCCAGGCATGCATTTCAAACCACTGGCGTTTGCCACAGCGTGTTCATTACCCGATGCGCGTATGGAATCCGATGCGCCAGCCAACCGGTTTTATGCCTACGGCGTGGTGGCGCGGCTGGCGTTGCTGGCCGCGTCGATCGAACTCGAACGTGCCGCACCGGTGGAGGCAGCATGAAGATCGCCTTCATTGTTGACCCGCTGGCTGGCCTGAAAACCTATAAAGATTCCAGCATTGCGATGATGCGCGCGGCGGCAAAGCGAGGCCATGAGGTGTGGACCATACAGCGTGAAGTGCTGCATTGGCGCGATGGCAGAACAGTGGCGCATGCGGTGAGAATCATGCCGACGGATGATGAGGCGCAATGGTTCTCGGCGATCGAACAGAGCTGCCTGCCACTGACCGCCTTTGCTGCGGTATTGATGCGTCAGGACCCGCCCTTCGATTTTGAATATATCGCCGCCACCTGGCTGCTGGAGCGGGCCGAGGCCGAGGGTGCGCGCATCTTCAATCGCCCGCGCGCGATTCGCGATCATTCCGAAAAAGTCGCCATTACCGAGTTCGCCGAATTTGCGCCGACGACGCTTATCGCGCGTGATCCGGCTGATATTCATGCCTTCATTGACGAACTCGGCGAGGCGATACTCAAGCCGCTCGACGGCATGGGCGGCAGCAGTATTTTTCATGTGCGGCGGGCGGATCCCAACCGCAACGTGATTGTTGAAATACTCACCCAGTTTGGCGCGCGCAGCATCATGGCGCAGCGCTATCTGCCCACTATTCGCGAAGGCGATAAACGCATTCTGCTGATTGCTGGCGAGCCTGTGCCGTATTGCCTGGCGCGCATTCCCAAGGCGGGCGAATCGCGTGGCAATCTGGCCGCTGGTGGCACGGGCGTGGCGCGGCCGTTGAGCGCGCGCGACCGTGAAATCGCCGTGTCGCTAGCGCCGACTTTATGGGCGCGCGGGCTCTTGATCGTCGGGCTCGATGTGATTGGCGACAACCTGACCGAGGTGAATGTCACCAGTCCCACCTGCTTTGTCGAAATCGCGCAACAAACCGGATTCGATGTGGCGGGCATGCTGCTTGACGCGCTGGAGCGGGAGTGCGCACGCACCTGATACGGTTGTTCGCTCGTTGTGCGGTGTGCGCTGCGATTTGTACTGCGGTGCTCCTTGCGGGCTGCGGGCCGGCCGCACCGTGGCGGCAGGAGTCCTTTGTTTTCGGTACCCGTGTTGAATTGTTGATCGCCGGTGTGCCCGAAGCACAGGCCCGCGCGGCGGGTAATCGGGTGCTGGCGGAATTTGACCGTCTGCATCGTACCTACCATGCCTGGCAACCGTCCGAACTTTCAGCGCTGAATGCGGCGATCGCTGCCGGCCAATACCATGATGTGTCGCCCGAACTTGCCGCATTCATTCGTGAAACCCAGGCCATTGCGGCGGCCAGCGATTATCTGTTTGACCCCGGCATTGGTCGCCTGATTGCCCTGTGGGGTTTTCAAACCGATGAGATCGTGCCGCATCTGCCGGATGACTCGGCCGTCAAGACACTGCTGATGCAGCGGCCGTCCATCGCCGATTTGCATGTGGACGGGCAGCGTGTCACCAGCCGCAACACCGCCGTGGCGCTTGATTTCGGCGGCTATCTGAAAGGCGTGGCGCTTGACCGTGCGGCGGTTATCCTGCGTCAGGCCGGCATCCACGATGCGCTGATCAACATTGGTGGCAATGTCATGGCGCTGGGCACAAAAAACGGCACGCCCTGGCGTGTCGGCATCCAGCATCCGCGTCCCGCGCAAGTGGGCGGCGGAGTGCTCGCCAGTCTTGAATTGCGGGATGGCGAGGCGATTGGCACTTCGGGCGACTATCACCGTTATTTCGAAGTGGGAGGCCGACGGTATTGTCATTTGCTTGATCCGCGCACAGGCCGCCCGGCGGATGGTACACAGGCTGTGACGGTATTGATTGCACCGGACGCGGCGGCGGGCATGCGTTCGGACGCGCTGTCCAAACCGCTGTTCATCGCTGGTAAGGATTGGTTGCGTCAGGCACAAAAACTTGGCGTAGCCACCGCGCTAAAAGTCGGCGCTGATGGGTCGGTGAGTGCCACGCCCGCGATGCGCGCGCGCCTCAAGATGGAGGCGCCCGGGCCCACATCTGAGCCAACGGCTGCGCACGCCAATCCACAGTGACAGACTGCTAGAATGAGGCCATGATCGGTCTTTTCCTCATCACCCACACTACCTATGGCGAATCCTTGATTCAGTGCGCCTGTCATGTGCTGAACAAGCGGCCGGTGCAGATCGCCCAACTCGGGGTTTCGCTGCAGGACGACCCGCTTGATCTTCTGCCACTGGCGCGCGATATGTTGCGTCTGGTAGATAGCGGCGATGGCGTGCTGATTCTGACGGACCTTTACGGTGCCACTCCATCAAATATCGCCACCAAGCTGTTAGAGCCCGGGCGTATCGAAGGGCTGGCAGGCGTTAACTTGCCGATGCTGTTGCGTGCTTTGACTTACCGTGACAAAGGCATGGAAACGCTGATTACCCGTGCGGTTGCGGGAGGGCGTGATGGCGTGCTCAACATAGTGGACCACTGATATGCCACAAGCTGAAGTTGAAATTGTCAATAAATTGGGCTTGCATGCCCGCGCTTCTGCCAAGCTGACTCAGATGGCAGGTAGTTTCCCGTGCGAAGTCTGGATGGAACGGGGCGGTCGCCGCATCAATGCTAAAAGCATCATGGGCGTGATGATGCTGGCCGCAGGTAAGGGGTCAAAAGTCATGGTTACCACCAGCGGCGAGCAAGAAGATGACGCGCTGCAAGGCTTATTGCAGTTGATTGCTGATCGTTTTGGCGAGGCCGAGTAAACGCCATGAGCTTTACGTTGCATGGTCTGGCGGTATCAGGGGGCATTGCCATTGGCCATGCGCATCTGATTTCACACGCTGTGCTGGAGGTGACGCAATATCAGCTGCGTGAGCGGGATGTCGCCGATGAACTGGTGCGCCTTGATGCAGCGCTAGCTGTCGTGGCCGGCGATCTGGAGGCCTTGCGCGAAGAGGCTAACAATGCCGGCAGCCCCGGAGAATTATCCGCATTCATCGATTTGCATGCCATGTTGCTGGCTGACCCGGATTTGACTGCTGGCGTGCGCTCATTGATTCGTGATGGCCGCTGCAATGCTGAATGGGCGTTGGTACAACAGATGCAGGAAGTTATCGCGCAGTTCGATGCGTTTGAAGACGCTTACCTGAGGGAGCGCAAGCACGATATTTCGCAAGTGGTGGAGCGTGTGTTGCGGGTATTGCAAAACAAACCGCGCAAGATTACCAGTCGCCGCGCGATGGTGGATGCCGAGCTGATTCTGGTCGCTAATGATCTTTCTCCGGCGGATACGCTGCAATTTAAAAATCTGAAGGTGGGCGGGTTTGTCACCGATATGGGTGGGGCAACCTCGCATACGGCGATTGTTGCGCGCAGCCTGGCTATTCCAGCAGTGGTCGGCATGCAAAATGCCCGGCCGCTGATTCAGGATAATGATTTGCTGATTCTCGATGGCACGCGCGGCATGCTGATTGTTGATCCGGATGCGCGCGTGCTGGAAGAATATCGGCTCAAAAAAGCAGGCATTGAGCTAGAACGCAACAAGCGCATGCGTCTTAAGACGGCACGTGCCGCCACGTTGGATGGCGAGTTGATCGAGCTGCATGCCAATATCGAATTACCGCAGGATGCTGAGCGGGCTAAAGAAGTCGGTGCCGATGGTATTGGTTTGTTCCGTTCAGAATTTCTCTTCATGAACCGTGATGAATTGCCCGACGAAGACGAACAATATGAAGCTTATCGCCATGTGGTGAAGGCATTTGCCGGTAAGCCGGTCACGATTCGCACTTTGGATATTGGCGCCGACAAAGAAGCGCGCGCATTGAGAAGCCGGGCGGGAGACCATCTTTCTCCGAACCCTGCGCTGGGTTTGCGCGCTATTCGATTTTGCCTCACCGAGCCGCAGATTTTTCTCACCCAGTTGCGCGCGATTTTGCGGGCTTCGCAACATGGCAGGGTACGGCTGTTGATTCCCATGCTGGCGCATGCACAGGAAATTGTACAAGCACTGGCCTTGATCGAGGAAGCCAAAGCGCAGCTGCGCGAATCGCGCCATAAATTTTCTGCTGATATTGAAGTGGGCGGCATGATAGAAATTCCTGCGGCTGCGTTGGTACTTGGCCCATTTTTGCGGCATCTTGATTTTTTGTCGATCGGCACCAATGATTTGATTCAATACACGCTGGCCATTGATCGCAGCGACGGGGCTGTAGCTCATCTGTACGACCCGCTTCATCCGGCCGTGCTGCAACTCATTCTCAAAACCTTGCATGCAGGTGCACGCGCAGGGTTGCCGGTTTCTGTGTGTGGCGAAATGGCGGGCGACCCCAAATTAACGCGTTTATTACTCGGCATGGGGTTGCGTCAATTCTCCATGCATTCGGCACAGTTGCTGGAGGTCAAACAACAAGTGTTGAAAGCAGATACAGCCCTTTTGGCCCCACAGGTATCGCGCTTGTTAAAAGTCGATGAGCCGGAAAAAATTGCCGAGCTGATGGCGCGGCTGTAAGGTGACTTAAGGTAACGACGATGAGTGTCGGGATAGTCTTTCCCCAGCAGGCCCATTTTTCCTCACCCCTGATGCTGAAAAGCGGTGCGCTGCTGCCCGTCTTTGATCTGGTGTATGAAACATATGGCACGTTAAACGCTGCCAAATCCAACGCGATTCTTGTTTGTCATGCCCTCTCTGGCCATCATCATGTGGCGGGATATTATGCGGATCAAACGGAAAACATCGGCTGGTGGGACAACATTATCGGCCCTGGCCGCCCGCTGGATACGGACCGTTTTTTCATCGTTGGCGTGAATAATCTGGGGGGGTGTCATGGCTCGACTGGCCCGGCTAGCGTCAACCCCGCAACAGGCAAACACTGGGGCGCCGACTTCCCTGTGGTGACTGTTGAAGACTGGGTGGAAGCCCAAGCACGCCTGGCAGATATTCTGGGCATTGATGCCTGGGCGGCGGTGATTGGCGGCAGCTTAGGCGGCATGCAGGCGCTGCAGTGGACGCTGAGCTTTCCTGAGCGCGTAAGGCATAGTTTGGTGATTGCTGCTGCAGCCAAACTCTCGGCGGAAAACATTGCGTTCAATGAAATTGCGCGTCAGGCTATTTTGAGCGACCCGGATTTTCATGGCGGCAATTATTATGCGCACCACGTGCGCCCGCTAAACGGCTTGCGGTTGGCTCGCATGCTGGGCCATATCACGTATTTGTCGGATGACCAGATGGCTGAAAAATTCGGCCGCCGTCAGCGCCCTGGTGCGGGGAGTTATAGCTTTGATGTGGAGTTCGAGATCGAATCTTATTTGCGCTACCAGGGCGATAAGTTTGCCGGTCTGTTTGATGCGAATACTTATTTACGCATGACCAGGGCATTAGATTATTTTGATCCTGCGTTAGCGTACGACGGACAACTGGCTACTGCGCTAGCACCTGCTCGAGCGAGTTTCTTGGTGATCGCTTTCTCCACGGATTGGCGGTTTGCGCCCTTTCGATCGCGCGAGATTGTGCATGCGCTGGTACATAACGGACAATCTGTTGCCTATGCTGAAAGCAACTGCGCCCATGGGCACGATTCTTTTCTCATGGAAGATGCGTATTACCATGCTGTCGTAGCCTCTTATCTTCAACGGATAACCCTGTGATACACACTGCCGAACGTGCTGATTTTGATCTGATTGCCAGCTGGGTGAAGCCCAATGAACGTGTGCTCGATCTGGGCTGCGGGGATGGTTCGTTATTGAAGCGCCTGATCGAAGAGCGGGGCGCCTATGGCTATGGCATTGAGCGAGAAGAGGCTGGCGTGCAGGCGGCCATTGCGCAGGGCATCAATGTTATTCAGGGGGATCTGGAGCAAGGCTTGGCAGGCTTTGACGACGGAACGTTTAATCACGTGGTGCTGTCGCGCACGTTACAGACAGTGCGTCATACAGAGCGACTCCTGACTGAGATGCTGCGTGTCGGTCGCGAGGCCGTGGTGAGTTTCCCTAATTTTGCCTACTGGAAAAACCGCATGGCGGTGATGCGTGGCCGTATGCCGGTTTCCGAAGATCTGCCTTACGAGTGGTTTGATACGCCCAATCTACGATTTTTTACACTGCTCGATTTTGAGTCACTGTGCGCCAAAATGCAGCTGGTTATTCGCGAGCGACAAGTGCTGGATGAAAGTGGCCGCCTCATCCTCGAAGAACCTAATTTTCTAGGTAGCCTCGCTGTCTATCGCCTGGGTCGGTAGCTCTGCAGAGGGTTGTTCTGCTCTATCAGTTGGTTCTGGGGTATCTGGTCCCCCCTGTTTTCGCAGGCGCTTTTCCTCTTTTTTCTGTTTTTTGGCCAAATCACGTTGCCGTTTTTCGAAAGAGTAATTGGGTTTTGCCATCGGCGTTCCTAAATAAGGGAATAAGTGAAGAGGTGGAGCAGAATGGCCATTATACGGTGATCAACAGGCCAATGAGACCAATGAAAAACGGCTTCCAGCAGGGGAAGCCGTCAAAATACTGGTGGGTTGTGAGTGGCTCGAACACTCGACCTACGGATTAAGAGTCCGCTGCTCTACCAACTGAGCTAACAACCCGAAAACTGCATTGAAACGGGTCGGCAGTATATTATGAATATGGTGGGTCGGGCGAGATTCGAACTCGCGACCAACGGATTAAAAGTCCGCTGCTCTACCGACTGAGCTACCGACCCCACGTCAAAGGCCGCGAATGCTACAAGCCTTACGTCATCCTGTCAAACGGAAGTTGACTGTTTATTACATCTTGTTGTTGCTTTGGACATTTTTATCCAGGTTGAATCCTGATTGAGTTATCCGGCGGTTCTTCCTGCATTTTTCTGATGGTCGCCGAGGGACGGAAACTGAGTCCGGTCGTTTGACTCCGACATATTTTTGCTGCTGTCGGGAGTCCAATGAGAATCCGTTATTGCGGTGTGGTTTATTGTGTCGGTTTTATTTACAAATGAGACAGCGAGGGCGTGGATAATAAAACCTTAAGATATTGATCCAATTAAATTAATTAGATTTGGAATGAAATTTGCTTAATGCGGGCTATGTCCTTTACCAATTCCTTCCTATCAGGGTGTGCGGTAGCGAGTTACAAAACAGTCACCAAAGGCGTTCGAGTATGTACATGTTGCTTGGCTAGGGGTGTTGCCTGTTTTTTGGGTGACGCGATCGGGTTGCCAAGCAGCGTGTTTCATGCTGCTTTTTCTATCTCGCCGTATCGCTAGCGCCGACTTTTTATGCCGCACTCTATACGCGCTTATGAGTTATTGATGGTTTCGCTAAGGCAACTGGGCGTCGCCGCCATGTATGCGCTCTTGGTGTGGCTGTCACTTGTTTGCCTTTCGCCTGAGAGAGCCAACAGTATTTTATTTCTTGCGAATGGATTCGCCCTGGCAATGCTCTTGCACAACCTGCGCTACATAGGAGCAATTTTCCTGGGCGCACTTGCTTCTGACACATTGCTGGGTTATCCGTTGGAGACCATCTTGCTCTTGTCGGTAGGAAGCGTTTTAGGGGCCTATCTTGGTACTTGGCTATTGTCACGAGATAAGGTGTTTGACGTTGCCCTCGTGACCACGCGAGATTATTTGCTGCTCATTGTGTATGGCGGCTTTGTTGGCAGCGCTGTCAGTGCGGGGCTTGGCGTCACGGGGTTGCTGTCGGCTGGCATCTTGGCGCATGAAACCCAACTGAACAGCTTGTTTCTTTGGTGGTTGGGCGGTGTCCTGGGCGTGATTTTGATTACCCCGTTGATTCTTGTCTGGACCCACCCAAGCAAAGAACCATTCCCAAAACAAAAATTAAGCGAAGCACTCTGGGTCGTCGCTGTCGCGTTTGTAGCAGGGCAGATTGTTTTTATCGGGTGGTTCGCTGCTTTAATTGGCTATTCAATTCATGGCTATTGGGTAGCGCTGCCTATCATCTGGGCTGCTTTGCGCTTGGGGAAGCGCTGGGTAGCATTGCTCTTGGTCATGGCCGCCATTCAAGCAGTGCTAGGGACGAATTGGGAAGCGGGCTTTTTTGCCCATGACATTGCCTCAAGCCGGTTAGGTAATTATTGGCTATTCGTGATGTCACTGGCACTAGCGGGCATGATGCTCAGCATCTACATTGAACAGCGCCAGCAAGCTGAAACCAGGCTGCGTCAGCAGTCTGAGGAATTAAATTTTCGCAATCAGATTTTGCAGCAGATTAACCAAGGGGCTTCTCTGCCCCACGTCCTGAGTGTCTTGACGCAAGAGTTTGAACGTCTGCATCCGAGCAGCTGGTGTGCGATGTTGCTGCTCGATAAAGAGGGTAAGCATTTGCACTATGGTGCAGCGTCTGGCTTACCTGATTTTTACAAGCGGGCGATTAATGGCTTACCAATAGGTGAGGGGGTTGGCGCATGTGGCGCGGCAGTACGCCGTGGTGAACGAGTCATCATTTCAGACATGCAGAATTACACCTTCTGGCCCGTGGGTTTTCGCTTTCGTGATGCAGCAAAAAAAGCGGGTATTCAATCTTGCTGGTCCCAACCCATCAAAAACAGCGAGCACCGGGTTCTCGGCACATTCGATATTTATCACGCCGCCAATTGCCAGCCATCAGCTGTTGAAATTGATAGTATGGAGCGTATGGCCCATCTGGCAGCACAAGTAATTGATCAGGCAGGCCTCCAGGAAATTTTGCATTTGAAGGATGCGGCATTTAATGTCTCAGCCAATGCAATGGTCATTACTGACAAGGATGCTCGCATCCAGTGGGCTAATCCAGCCTTTAGTGAAATGACTGGTTATCTTTCGAGTGACGTACTTGGCCTGAATTTGCGTGATTTAGGGAAATCAGAAAAACAAGACCCTGCGTATTACCAGACCATCTGGAAAACGATTCTTGCTGGCAATGTTTGGCACGGGGAACTGGTTCATCGGCATAAAAATGGCGCCGATTATGATGAAGAAATGACGATTACGCCCATGAAGGATGCCGCAGAAAATGTTACTCATTTCATTGCAGTCATGAGTAATATCACCGAGCGTAAAAAGTCTGAAGAGCAGATTCGCACCCTGGCTTTTTATGACACATTAACGCAGTTGCCTAACCGTCGCCTTCTGGATGACCGGCTCGGTCGGGCCATGATTGCGAGTAAACGTAGCAACCGCTATGGCGCCCTCATGTTTCTTGATCTGGATAACTTTAAGCCCCTGAATGACAAGTATGGACATGGTACGGGCGATCTGTTGTTGATAGAAGTGGCGCAGCGCATTACGCAGTGCGTCCGAGGAACGGACACCGTCGCTCGGTTTGGGGGTGATGAGTTTGTCGTGATGCTCGACGGGCTGGGCGCTGACAGAAATGAATCCATCAACGAAGCAGAGATTGTTGCTGAAAAGATTCGTCGAGCACTCGCTG
Source organism: Rugosibacter aromaticivorans (assembly GCF_000934545.1). Classification (GTDB taxonomy): domain Bacteria; phylum Pseudomonadota; class Gammaproteobacteria; order Burkholderiales; family Rhodocyclaceae; genus Rugosibacter; species Rugosibacter aromaticivorans. The sequence continues at coordinate 2,173,848 of NZ_CP010554.1, read as the reverse complement.
AACCTTTTATGCTGAGCACGCACAAGGAGGGGAGGGGCGAAGTCGGCATTGAGCATCGGTGCTCGACAAGTATTGGTGTGGCGTTATTTATCGGCGATGGGGTCAGTTGTGATGATCTTCTCAAGCGGGCAGATATGGCCATGTATCGTGCCAAAGATAAAGGCCGCAATCGCGTCCATTTTTTCGACGCAAGGCACGCCTAGTAGCCGGACCCACAATCCCCATAGACACCATAGCCCCACAACGCTGACCACCGCACTTCGCCCACTCGACAAAGCGTGACTTGTTGGACTTGTTGATTACGTCTGCATGGTCTTGATATTGGCAATGATTTCTGCAATTGCCTGCTGCGCGCTGCCATAGAGTAGGCGAGTGTTTTCGCCATAGAACAAGGCATTCTCAATACCTGAGTAACCGGTGCCTTTGCCGCGTTTGTTCACGATCACGTTTTGCGCATGGTCTACATTCAGGATGGGCATGCCGTAGATTGGGCTTGATTTATCGGTGCGGGCAGAGGGGTTAACGACATCGTTGGCACCAATCACCAAGGCGACATCGGTTTGGCTAAATTCTTCGTTGATTTCTTCCAGATCAAAAATCATGTCGTAAGGAACCCCGGCTTCAGCAAGCAACACATTCATGTGGCCGGGCATCCGGCCTGCCACTGGATGAATAGCAAATTTGACTTCAACACCGGCTTCCTGCAGTTGTTTAGCCATCTCCCATACTTTATGTTGCGCCCCGGCTACGGCCATGCCATACCCCGGCACGATAATGACCTTCTGCGCAAAACGCATCATCGCTGCGGCATCCATCGCACTCGCTTCTTTCATGGTGCCAGTAATGGTTTCTCCAGCCTGGGCTTCGCCGGTGATGGGCGCGAAGATGATATTGGTAATCGGCCGATTCATCGATTTGGACATTAATTGGGTCAGCAACGTGCCTGATGCACCCACCACAATGCCGGCAATAATAAGCGCTGGATTGCCCAGAACGTAGCCTTCAAGGCCGACCGCCAAGCCAGTGAAGGCATTGAGTAGCGAGATAACGACGGGCATATCGGCCCCGCCAATAGGGGCTGTCAGAACGACGCCCAGTAGTAGTGATATCAGGAAAAAAGCGAGTAGTGAGGTTGTGTCGAGCACAACACCCGTTGCGCCTGTTTCCGATGCAGCACCTGCCATGACCAATTTGATTGCCAGGCCAAGCACAACCAGGGCAAGCACCAGGTTTGCCGCATTTTGTGCGGGTAGCCGCCAGGCTTTTTTCATAATGCCCTGCAGTTTTGCAAAGGCAATGCATGAGCCGGAAAAGGCGACCGAACCGATCAAGGCACCCAGTACAGCCAGCGTCGTGACAACGACGCCATGCACATGGCCGCGCGCAAATTCAAGCGCAGCAATAGCTGCTGCAGCGCCACCCCCCATGCCGTTATAGATGGCGACCATTTGCGGCATGTCTGTCATCTTGACTACGCGCCCAAGGTACCAGGCTACGCCGCCACCCAGCACGATCGCGACAATCATCAGGACAAAATTTTGCATCCCCGGTGTGGCAAAGGTAATCGCGGTTGCCAGCACCATACCGATGCCGGCCCAAACAATACCGCGCTTGGCTGTTACGGGCGAGGCCATGGCCTTGAGGCCGAGAATAAATAGAACGGCGACAACGAAGTAGGAAGTCTGTATCAGTGCAGTCATGGCGCGCCCTTAATTCTTGTTTAATTTGAACATCGCCAGCATGCGTTCAGTGACCACATAACCACCGGCGGCATTGGCTGCACCTAGAAAGACCGCGAAGAAGCCAATCGCAAGTTGCAAGGGGTCATTCGGGTCCGCATTACCCAGCGCCACCATGGCACCCACTAGCACTACGCCATGCACAAAGTTGGAGCCGGACATTAACGGCGTGTGCAGAATCACCGGCACACGTGAAATGACTTCGTAGCCGGTGAAAGCTGCCAGCATGAAGATGTAAACGTAAATGAAGTTTTCCATGTCAGACCTCTCCGCCGGGCCGCCCCAAGGAGAGGCCAGCGTTGGTTATGGAAGCCGCGCCAGCGGCTGAACCACCGTCACCCCCCTTCGTGGAAGGGGGGCCGGGGGGGATGTCGTTCCGCTCTCCGCCGGGCCGCCCCAAGGAGAGGCCAGCGTTGGTTATGGAAGCCGCGCCAGCGGCTGAACCACCGTCACCCCCCTTCGTGGAAGGGGGGCCGGGGGGGATGTCGTTCCGCTCTCCGCCGGGTCGCCCCAAGGAGAGGCCAGCGTTGGTTATGGAAGCCGCGCCAGCGGCTGAACCACCGTCACCCCCCTTCGTGGAAGGGGGGCCGGGGGGGATGTCGTTCCGCTCTCCGCCGGGCCGCCCCAAGGAGAGGCCAGCGTTGGTTATGGAAGCCGCGCCAGCGGCTGAACCACCGTCACCCCCCTTCATGGAAGGGGGGCCGGGGGGGATGTCGTTCCGCTCTCCGAGCGTTTTTTTCACACCTTCATGCACCAGGTGACCATCATGCGTCAGACAGGCCCCGGCCAGTACTTCATCACTCCAGTCGAGATTCAGTACGCCCTCTTTGATGAAGGGGGAGATAAAGTTGTAGAGATTTTTGGCGAACATTTCCGACGCATGCACTGGCATTTTTGCCGGCAGATTGACTGCGCCGATGATGGTCACGCCGCCCACTTTGACGGTTTTCCCAGCCTGGGTTCCCGCGCAATTACCACCCCCTTCGGCCGCCATGTCAACCACGACGGCACTCGGTTTCATACCAGCAATCATCGCTGCGCTGATGATCAGTGGTGAGCGCTTGCCGGGAATGGCGGCTGTGGTAATCAGCACATCGGCATTGGCGACCGCACGACCAAGTTTGTCGGCTTGCTGCGCTTTTTCCGTGTCAGTTAGTTCACGGGCATAGCCGCCGCTACCAGTTGCCGAGACGCCTGTGTCCACAAATTTCGCACCCAGCGATTCGATTTGTTCGCGCGTCTCGGGACGTACATCGTACCCTTCGACAATCGCCCCTAGCCGTTTGGCCGTAGCGATTGCCTGTAAGCCGGCAACGCCTGCGCCTATCACCAGCACGCGTGCCGGCCGGATGGTGCCGGCAGCGTAAGTCAGCATCGGGAAAAACTTTGGACAGTGATTGGCAGCGATCAGAACCGTCAGATAACCTGAAACCGCCGCCTGGCTTGACAGCGTATCCATGCTCTGCGCGCGCGAAATACGCGGGATCAGTTCGGTGGCAAACGCTGTGATGCGCCGGGCGTTCAATGCGGCAATGCGCTCTTTATTTGAATAGGGCGCGAGCGAGCCAATCAATACGCTGCCGGGTGTTATGGCGTTAATATCGTCAAGGGTAGGTGGCTGAACAGTGAGTAGGACCTGAGCGGTGGACAATACTTGTGCCGCACTCATTGCGATGGTGTTTGCGTCAAAATCCTCGTCATTTAGATAACAGCCAGACCCCGCCTGCGTTTCGATACATACCGCAGCGCCCAGTGTTTTATATTTTTTGACCACATCGGGCACAGCGGCGACGCGTGTTTCGCCTACGAGGCGCTCTCGAATAATGCCTATGATAAGTGTCATCGTCTGACTTCTCCTGACGTCGGTTGTTGTGCTTCGAGGAGAGGAATAATACTCCTAAGAAAACCTGCCTACCTACCGTAAAAAGTCGGCGCTGGTGGTACGGTGCGATAGGCCTTGGCGATCAGTAAACTCAGTGTTTTTCTTGTGCTTTTCTTTTTTGGCTGGGATAATCTTCCGCGCTCTTCAGATATTTTTATTTTCTTTTGCGGCCTGCTGTCGCAAAAGAAAATTTCAGCAGAATATGCTGCATATGATCGACCGAAAACTATGGACAATCCAGACAATTCCCCCCGAGTTGACGCTATTTTGAAAGCAAAGCAATCCTTGCCCGGCGCTTTGCTGCCGATCTTGCACGATATTCAGGATGCTCTCGGCTACATTCCGCCGGACGCTGTGCCGTCTATCGCCCGTGCGTTGAATCTTTCGCGTGCTGAGGTGCATGGCGTCATCACTTACTACCATTATTTTCGCCAGTCGCCACCTGGCCGCCATGTGGTGCGCGTCTGTCGCGCGGAAGCTTGCCAATCGGTCGGCTGTGAGGCGTTGGCTGCGCATGTGCAAGGCGCATTGGCTTGCGGCTTTCACGCAACAAGCGCAGATGGTTTGGTGACACTCGAACCCGTCTATTGTCTGGGCCATTGTGCTGTAGGGCCCAATATTCAGATTGATGAAACCACATTGCACGCGCGTGTGACGCCCGAAAAATTCGATCAGCTGTTAGCCTCGCTAAGAAGTAAGCCATGACAACAACACTTTATATTCCGTGTGATTCAACGGCGCTTGCGCTCGGTGCCGATGCGGTTGTCCAGGCTTTCGCTGCTGAAATTGAACGGCGCGGGCTGGATGTCAGCATTGTGCGCAACGGGTCACGCGGCCTGTTCTGGCTGGAACCGATGATCGAGGTGGCCACCCCCGCAGGTCGCATTGCTTACGGTCCGGTGATGGCTGCCGATGTGTCGTCCCTGCTGGATGCAGGGTTGCTCAATGGCGGCGCGCATCCGCTCGGCCTGGGGGCAGTCGAAGATATTCCCTATCTCAAACGGCAGCAACGCATTAGCCTGCGGCGTGTGGGTGTGACGGATCCGCTATCGGTGGATGACTATCTGGCTCATGGCGGCACGCTCGGGCTGCGTCGAGCGCTGGGCATGACAGCGGCAGAGATCGTCAAGGAAGTTACCGATTCGGGTCTGCGTGGCCGTGGCGGGGCGGCTTTTCCTACGGGCATCAAATGGAACACGGTGCTCAATGCATCAGCGCCGCAAAAATATATTGTCTGCAATGCCGACGAGGGTGATTCCGGCACTTTTTCTGATCGCATGCTGATGGAAGGCGACCCCTTCCAGTTAATCGAGGGCATGGCGATTGCCGCTTTAGCGGTAGGGGCTACGCACGGCTATATCTATGTGCGTTCCGAATATCCCCATGCCATCGCTGCGCTGAGCACTGCTGTCATCAAGGCAACGCAAAGTGGCTGGCTGGGCGACAGCCTGCTGGGCACCGGTAAACAGTTTCATCTTGAGGTGCGCAAGGCCGCCGGTGCTTACGTGTGCGGTGAAGAAACCGCCTTGCTGGAAAGCCTGGAAGGGCGGCGCGGCATTGTTCGCGCCAAACCCCCGCTGCCTGCAATTTCAGGGCTGTTTGGCCAGCCGACCGTGATTAACAATGTGATTACGTTCGCCAGCGTGCCCGATATTCTGGCGCATGGCGCAGCGGCATATCAATCCTTTGGCTGTGGCCGTTCGCGCGGCACACTGCCTTTTCAGCTCGCCGGGAACATCAAGCAGGGCGGATTAGTTGAAGTGCCTTTTGGGCTGACCTTGCGTGAATTACTTTATGATTTTGGCGGGGGCAGTTTAAGTGGCCGCCCCTTGCATGCCGTGCAAGTCGGTGGCCCGCTAGGGGCTTATATGCCCGAATCGCAGTTCGATACGGTGCTTGATTACGAAGCCTTCGCAGCCGTGAACGCGGTGTTGGGTCATGGCGGTATCGTGGCGTTTGATGAAACCGTCGATATGATGAAACAGGCCCGTTACGCGATGGAGTTTTGCGCCATTGAGTCGTGCGGTAAATGCACTCCTTGCCGTATCGGCTCCACACGCGGCGTTGAAGTGATCGACCGGCTTAAAGCCGGTCGACCCGGGCAAATTGAATTGTTGCGCGATCTGTGTGACACTTTGCAAAACGGCTCACTATGCGCCATGGGCAGCATGACCCCTTATCCCGTACTCTCGGCGCTGAATCATTTCCCTGAGGATTTCAGCAGGAGACAAACATGAACGCACCCATGAACTCATTGACTCATTCATTTAACGAGATTGATTACGGCACGCCTGCCATGCGTGAGGTTAGCGCAGAAATCACGCTAAGCATTGATGGTAAAGAAGTGACCGTGCCTGCGGGCACGTCGCTCATGCGTGCGGCGGTTGATGCCGGCGTGATGGTGCCTAAACTGTGTGCGACGGATTCACTGGAGCCGTTTGGCTCCTGCCGCCTTTGCCTGGTTGAGATTGATGGTCGTCGAGGTTTTCCTGCCTCGTGTACTACGCCTGCAGAAAACGGCATGACGGTGCGCACGCAATCGCCCAAGCTAGCTGATCTGCGACGCAATGTGATGGAGCTTTACATTTCCGATCATCCGCTGGATTGCCTGACCTGTAGCGCGAATGGCAATTGCGAGTTGCAGACCATGGCGGGTGTTGTCGGCCTGCGTGAAGTGCGCTATGGCTTGGAGGGCGATTTGGGCAAGAATCATCTCGATGACAAGAAGGATGAATCCAATCCTTACTTCACTTATGATCCCTCCAAGTGCATTGTTTGCAACCGCTGCGTGCGTGCGTGTGAAGAACAGCAAGGCACGTTTGCGCTGACGATTTCAGGCCGCGGTTTTGACTCGCGTGTTTCTGCCGGGCAGGATCAACCCTTCATGGCATCCGAATGTGTCTCGTGCGGCGCGTGCGTAAATGCCTGCCCCACGGCCACGTTGACGGAAAAAACCATCATCGCCAAAGGCCAGGCCGAGCATTCGGTGACCACCACCTGTGCCTATTGCGGTGTCGGTTGCGGCCTCAAGGCTGAAATGAAGGGCAATGACGTCGTGCGCATGGTGCCGTGGAAAGACGGTGGCGCCAACGAAGGCCACGCCTGCGTCAAAGGCCGCTTTGCCTGGGGCTATGCGAGCCACCCGGATCGCATCACCCGGCCCATGATTCGCGCAAAAATTACCGATCCATGGCGCGAAGTCTCGTGGGATGAGGCGATCAATTACGCCGCATCCGAGCTGCGCCGCATTCAGCAAAAGTATGGTCAAAATGCTATCGGCGGGTTGGTCTCGTCACGCTGCACCAACGAGGAAGATTACCTCGTGCAGAAAATGGTGCGTGCTGCCTTTGGCAACAACAATGTCGACACCTGCGCCCGGGTATGCCATTCGCCTACGGGCTATGGCTTGAAGCAAACGCTGGGCGAATCTGCCGGAACACAGACGTTCAAGTCGGTGGAAAAAGCGGATGTCATCATGGTCATCGGCGCGAACCCAACGGATGGTCACCCGGTGTTTGCCTCGCGCATGAAACGGCGTATCCGCGAGGGGGCAAAGCTGATTGTGATTGACCCGCGTGCGATTGATCTGGTGAGCTCGCCGCATGTCAAAGCCACACATCATCTCAAGTTGCGGCCGGGCACGAATGTGGCCGTGCTCTCAGCGTTAGCGCACGTGATCGTCACCGAAGGTTTGGTGGACGAAGCATTTGTTGCTGCACGGTGCGAAGCGAAAGCGTTTGATCAGTGGCGTGAATTTGTGGCGCGGCCCGCCAATTCACCTGAAGCGCTGGAAGCGGATTCGGGGGTTCCCGCCGCTGAAATTCGCGCTGCGGCAAGGCTCTACGCTACCGCTGGCAATGGCGCAATTTACTATGGGCTCGGCGTGACCGAGCATTCACAAGGCTCAACCGCCGTGATTGCGATTGCCAACCTGGCCATGGCGACAGGCAACGTGGGCCGTGAAGGCGTGGGCGTCAATCCGCTGCGCGGGCAGAACAATGTGCAGGGTTCGTGCGATATGGGTTCTTTCCCGCACGAGTTGCCAGGCTACCGGCATGTCTCCGACACACTCACCCGCACCCAGTTCGAAAGCCACTGGGGCGTCACCATCCAGCCCGAGCCGGGGCTGCGCATTCCCAATATGTTTGAGGCGGCTCTGGACGGCAGTTTCAAGGGGCTTTACTGCCAGGGCGAAGATATCGCCCAGTCCGATCCCAACACCCAGCATGTCACCGCTGCGCTGCTGGCGATGGAATGCATCGTGGTGCAGGACTTGTTCCTCAACGAGACGGCCAAGTATGCCCATGTCTTTCTGCCCGGTTCGTCCTTCCTTGAAAAAGATGGCACTTTCACCAATGCCGAGCGACGCATTTCACGCGTACGTCAGGTGATGCCGCCGCTCTCTGGCAAGAGTGACTGGGAAGCCACGATGGCGCTGGCCAATGCCATGGGCTACCCGATGCACTACACGCATCCGTCACAGATCATGGACGAGATCGCGCGTCTGACGCCTACCTTTGCCGGTGTGAGCTATGACAAGCTTGACCGCCTGGGCAGCTTGCAATGGCCGTGCAACGCGGACGCGCCGAGCGGCACGCCGACCATGCATATTGATACTTTCGTGCGCGGTAAAGGCCGGTTTCTGATTACCCAATACGTGCCGACGGATGAAAAAATCACGCGCCGCTTCCCGCTACTGCTCACCACCGGCCGCGTGCTGTCGCAATACAACGTCGGCGCACAAACGCGCCGTACCGCCAACACCGAGTTTTATGCGGAAGATGTGCTGGAGATTCACCCGCATGATGCCCAAGAGCGCGGCATTAAAGAGAACGATTGGGTCGGTGTTGAATCGCGCGCCGGGCAAACCGTGCTGCGCGCGACACTCACCGAACGGGTCCAGCCTGGCGTGGTGTACACCACCTTCCATTTCCCTGAATCCGGCGCCAATGTGATCACGACCGATAATTCCGACTGGGCCACCAATTGCCCGGAATACAAGGTGACCGCGGTGCAAGTGGTGCGTGTGGCGCAAACTTTGCAGACCTCGCAAGCGTCAGAATGGCAAAAAGACTTTGCCCGCTTTACCGCCGAGCAGGAGCATTTGTTGGCGCAAGCGCATGAGACAACCCTTTCGTTGTGAAGGCTTATGTTGAGCTGCCGGTCATTCGGTTGCACAGCTCAGAGGGGAAAGCACAGGAACCAAAGGTCGACAGTATTGCCGAAGAAATCCCTGTGGCCTTTGAATACAACGGGATTGCGCATACCGTGATGCTCGCAACCCCCGCTGATCTGGAAGATTTCGCGCTGGGTTTTAGTTTGAGCGAAGGGATTGTTGCGCAGCGCAAAGATGTTTTTGATATTGAAATTATTTCCTCTGAATTAGGCATCACTCTGCGGTTATCTGTTGCGGGGGATGCCTTCGCGCGGCTGAAAGAACGTCGCCGCAGCTTGGCAGGGCGCACCGGATGCGGGCTGTGCGGGGCAGAAAGTTTGTCGCAAGTCATGCGCAGCCTACCTCCTGTGTTGTCGCCTGCTACGATGCGGCCCGCCGCGCTTTACAAGGGCATGGCTAAATTGCCGGAACACCAGAAATTGCAGCAAGTGACAGGGGCAACCCATGCCGCCGGCTGGGTGAATGGCGCGGGTGAAATAAGCCATGTGCGTGAAGACATCGGCCGTCACAATGCACTGGACAAAACCATTGGTGCGTTAGCAAAAACAGGCTTTGATGCGCAGTCTGGCGCCATCATCATTACCAGCCGCGCCAGTTTTGAGATGGTGCAAAAATCCGCTGCGATGGGAGTTGGCATCGTGGCGGCCGTTTCTGCGCCGACTGCCGCCGCACTGCGTTTGGCTGAACGACTGAATGTCACCTTGGTCGGTTTTTTGCGCGATGCGCAGTGCGTGATTTATACCGGAAACCATCTGCTGTTGGAGAATACAGAATGAATGCTGCAAACCTGATCAAAATGGCCAACCAGATCGGCGCTTTTTTTGAGGCCATGCCGGACCATGAACAAGCGGTTGCGGATACTGCCCGCCACTTGAAAAATTCATGGGACCCCCGCATGCGGCAAGCCTTGCTACAAGACATCGCAGCCCATGGCGACAGTGAACTCAAGCCCATCGTGCGCGAGGCCGTTGCGCTACTCCGCGCTGGTTGAGCCAGCGCAGGCGAACACATTCGACGCGTATTCGCCACGCATTTGCCGTATCACCAGCGCCGAGTTTTCAGACGCCGGTCAGAGCCGTTCGAAAATCGCCGCGATGCCTTGGCCACCGCCGATGCACATGGTGACCAGCGCATAGCGGCCGTTGATGCGCTGTAGTTCATACAGCGCCTTGGTGGCGATCACTGCGCCCGAAGCGCCGACCGGATGCCCGAGTGCAATGGCGCCGCCGTTCGGGTTGGTCTTCGCACTGTCCAGCCCCAGCCCCTTGGCCACCGCCAGCGCTTGCACGGCAAAGGCTTCGTTGGATTCGATGACATCCATTTGCGACAAGCTCAAGCCTGATTTTTTGAACACCAGTTTCGAGGCTGGAATCGGCCCCTCGCCCATGACGTCATTGGGCACGCCGGCGACGGCATAGGCCACCAGCCGCGCGATCGGCTTTTGCCCCGCCTTGGCGGCGGCATCGGCTGCTGCGAGCACAAAGAAAGATGCGGCATCGTTAATACCGGATGCATTGCCGGCCGTTACCGAGCCGTCTTTTTTGAAGGCGGGCTTCATTTTCGCCAAGGATTCAAGCGTCGTGCCGGGCTTGACATGCTCGTCGGTATCGAACACCACTTCGCCTTTGCGCGTTTGCTGCACGATAGGCACGATCTGGGATTTGAAGCGGCCTGTCGCGATTGCAGCGGCAGCACGGCGCTGCGATTCGACGGCAAACGCATCTTGTTCTTCGCGCGAGATATTCCACTTGGTAGCTACATTTTCGGCGGTGATGCCCATGTGTCCGACGCCGAACGGGTCGGTCAGGGCAGCGACCATCATGTCGACTACCGTGGTGTCGCCCATACGGGCGCCGGTGCGCATGGCGGGCGTGAGGTAACCGCCGCGCGACATGACTTCCACGCCGCCACCCACGCCGTAGTCACAATCACCCAGCATGATGGCCTGCGCGGTGGATACGATGCCCTGCAGACCTGAGCTGCACAACCGATTCACCGCCATTGCAACGGACTCCATCGGCAGCCCGGCCTGAATCGAGGCGATGCGTGCCACATAGGCTGAACGTGCCTCGGTCGGAATGCAATTGCCCACCGTGACGTAATTGATCTGCTGCGGATCAACACCGGAACGACTGACGGCTTCTTTCATCACCATGCCGCCCAGTTCGGAGGGTTCAATACTGCTTAAAGCGCCGCCAAATGACCCGATAGCAGAACGCACCGCACTCAATACAACCACATCTCTCTTGTCAGCCATGATATTTACTCCCGTATGAAAAAATCAACTGCCAACCCAGGCAGAAATCTGCATCAGGGTCAGCACTACCAGACTCAGCACCAGGCTGCGCCAAACCAGGCCGATGGTGCTCTGCATGAAATCAGCATCGGCCTCATCGCCAAGCCCTAGCTCAGGGCGATCATCGTCTGCTTCTAATTCATTGGGCAAATCATGTACCGGCATGCCCAGTCTCACGCCCAAGGCACCGGCGCCACTGCTGAGCAGAATGCCATTGGCTTTATCTGGCCAATGATCCGCTTGGGTACGCCAGCAGTTGACGGCATCTTCAAAGTCGCCCACCACGGCAAATATCGCCGCTGTGATGCGTACGGGTAGCCAGTTGATCAAGGCGAATGCGCGATGCGCAAACCAGCCAAAGGCCTCTAATGCGGCGGACTCATCCGCCGGATGATGTGCTGCGCTCTGCCAGTATTCATCAAACAGTTGCGTCAATCGGTAGAGCAGTGCGCCAGCAGGCCCGAGTAACACAAACCAGAGTAGCGGCGCAAATACATGCGTGTTGGACAAAGGCAAAGCGCGCTCGATGGCAAGGCGGGCAATCTCGCTACTAGAGAGCCTGTCGCCGCTCTGCCCGCGCCATTCGGCCAGAATATGCCGTGCTTGATCGATTTCGCCGGCTTGCAAGGCAAGATGGATGTCGGTAAAAAAATGGCTGAACTGACGAAAACCCATGGTCAGGTACAGGACGCCGATACCTATCAATACCGCCAATAAAGGTTGTGCGTTTTGCAGCAGACGATGCACAATGAATAACCCCACCGCGGGTACAGCGGCCCCTAGCACCCAGGCAATGCCGCCGTGCAGACGAATGCCATCATTCAAGCGCTGTTCAAGAAAGGCGGCCAGTTTGGCGACGGGGGCGCGCACCAGTCGTTCGATAGACAAGGGTTGAAACTGTTCCAGAATCAGCGCGGCAAGAATGGATAGAAGTGTCATACGTTCAGGTTTGGTTCAGGTTTCGTCAGGCGTTTCGGCAAATAAAAAATGATGCAGGCTGACCAGCATACCTGCGGTAGCGCCCCAAATATAGCGGTCCTGCCATGGCATGGCCCAATATTCACGCGTCACTCCTTGAAATTCGCGCTGATGGCGCTGGTGGTTTTTCTGATCGAGCAAAAATTCAAGCGGCGGTTCAAAGACATCGGCTACTTCAAAATCATCCAGCTTAAGGTTGAGCGGTGGGGTTACCAGTGCAACGATAGGCGTGATGAGAAACCCGGTGACGGTATGGTATTCAGGCAGCCGGCCCAAAATTTCGATTTGTGTGGCATCCAGCCCAACTTCCTCCGCTGCTTCGCGCAAGGCAGTCGCTTCGGGCGATCCATCCGACGGCTCACAGCGTCCCCCGGGAAAGCTGATTTGTCCCGCGTGATCACGTAAATGCGCCGTGCGTTGAGTCAGTAACAAGGTGGCTCCGGCGGTACGCAAAATGATGGGCACCAAAACAGCCGCATGCACCAGCGAGTCACGGGTAGGAGCGGATTCGCGGATGGGTGGCGCAACAACGCCTGCGCGAAAACGGCGCCGCAAAAGAGAGAGCAGGGTTCCGCTAGAATCTGTAGCGGATAAAACAAGAGACTCCGACATGAAACCGATCGCTATATTCCGTCATAGCCCCAGTGAGGGCGCTGGGTATTTTGCCACATTCCTTGAGCGACACTCGCTGCCATGGACATTGTTTACGATCGATGCCGGCGTATTGCCACCGCCGACTTCTGATGATTTTTCCGGTCTGTGCTTCATGGGCGGGCCGATGAGCGTCAATGACGATCTGCCGTGGATTGCACCGGCGTTAAGCCTGATTCGCGATGCGGATAGTAAGGGCGTTCCTGTCATTGGTCACTGTCTGGGTGGGCAATTGATGAGTAAAGCATTTGGCGGCATGGTCACAAAAAATGCTGTCAAAGAAATTGGTTGGGGGCAGGTTGAGTTTATCAGTGCGTTAGCTGCCGAATGGGTGGGTGATATTGCTGCCGATTTTGCTAAATTTGATGCGTTTCACTGGCATGGCGAAACGTTTAGTTTGCCGCCTCACGCAACGCGCATTCTGCAAAGTGAGTACTGCGAAAACCAGGCGTTCGTGCGCGGACTGCATTTAGGAATGCAGTGCCATGTCGAAATGACTGAAAGCATGATCCGGCTTTGGGGCAAGCATTGGGATGATGAGGGCGTTGCCGCATCAGCTTCGGTGCAAACGCCCCAGCAAATGTACACAAATATGGCTGACCGTATTGAACGCATGCGGCAGGTTGCCGATCGACTCTATAGCCACTGGATTCGTGGCCTAAAATCCGCTTGAATTAAGCGCTAATTAAGTAAGCGCGCTTAGTCCCTGAAGTTGCCATACTGCAACGGAAAGTCGGTAATCGATTTTTTAACCAGGGCGATGGTTTCTTGCAGCAAATCGCGCTTGGCACCGGTCACGCGCACGGCGTCGCCCTGGATGCTGGTCTGCACTTTCAGTTTGCTGTCTTTGATCAGCTTGACGATTTTCTTTGCCAGCTCGGTTTCTATCCCGATCTTGATCTTCAATTCCTGCTTGACCTTGTTGCCGGAAACCGTTTCGAGCTTGCCTATATTCAGCCGTTTGGTGCTTTCGCGTTCCTTTTTTTCCATCTCGGGGAAAAGGATGTCCTTGATTTGGCTAATCTGGAACTCGGAATCCCCAAAGAGGGTGAGTGTTTTGTCTTTTTCATTCAACTCAACCCGTGCTGTGGTGCCTTTAAAGTCGTAGCGGTTGCCAATATGGCGGCCAGCGACATCGACCGCATTTTTCAGGGCTACCAGGTCGGCTTCGGATGAAATGTCAAATGAGGGCATAGCGAAGGGGCTCCTGAATCAAGCGAAGTGGCACACGTAGTGATAGGGCTCGCCAGCCACTTCAATATCGAATTGTGAGTTGCCGGGCACACTGAATTGCTCGCCCACGCCGCACGTTTTCCAGTCTTCCCCTTGGAGACGGTAGCGGCAGCGGCCGGCAACCGTTTCCATGATTTCAGGCGCGCCCGTATTAAAGGTCAGGTTCGCGGGCAAAATCACACCCACACTTTTTTTGGTGCCATCCGCGAACTGAACGGTATGACTGACACACTTGCCATCGAAATAAACGTTGGCTTTTTTAGACACGGCAACATGATCAAACTGCGACATATTAAGTCCCCCACAATTTAGTTACGGCCACTGCGTTTAACGCCGATAAGTCCGACGTCAGCCTTCACTGAAACATTGTTTTCTGAATGATGATTTTGGCAACGAACCCGATCATGCCAAAAGCCAGGACAAAGAACAGGATAAAGGTTCCCAGCTTGCCGGCTTTTGATTTTCATGCCAGTTCGCCAATGATGAAAAGCATGAAAAGCATGAACCCGGCAATGCCGAATGTCATGCCGAATTGCGTCAATTGCTCCTCAGAAATGCCTAACATCGATGGCCGCCTTCCCCTGGATTCAACCCTTCCGGTTGGCGCGATTGGCAGCAATACGCAGACGCAAGGCATTCAGGCGAATGAAGCCGTGCGCATCTTTCTGATTGTAGGCACCGGCATCATCTTCGAACGTGGCAATCGTCGAATCAAACAAGGAGTCATTTTTAGAATCGCGCCCAACCACAATGACATTGCCCTTGTAGAGCTTGAGGCGCACCCAGCCATTCACGGTCTGCTGCGTATGATCGATCAGGGATTGCAGTGCAAGGCGTTCCGGGCTCCACCAGTAGCCGTTGTAGATCAGGCTGGCATAGCGCGGCATGAGATCGTCTTTGAGGTGCGTCACTTCGCGATCCAGGGTGATCGACTCAATGGCGCGGTGGGCGCGCAGCAAAATGGTGCCGCCCGGAGTTTCGTAGCAGCCCCGCGATTTCATGCCGACGTAACGGTTTTCGACCAGATCGAGACGGCCGATACCATGCTTGCCGCCGATCTGATTCAGGCTGGCTAACAGCTCGTGAGCTTCCATTTTTTTGCCATTGATGGCAACCAAATCGCCTTGTTTAAATTCAAGGTCGATGTATTCGGCTTTGTTCGGGGCCTTCTCGGGGGAGACCGTCCAGCGCCACATGGATTCTTCGGCTTCAGCCGCCGGGTTTTCCAGATGACGGCCTTCATAGGATATGTGCAATAAATTAGCGTCCATCGAGTACGGTGAGCCGCCTTTCTTGTGCTTCATCTCGACGGGAATGCCATGTTTCTCGGCATAGGCCATGAGCTTTTCGCGTGACAGCAAATCCCACTCGCGCCACGGGGCAATGACTTTGATGTTGGGCATGAGCGCGTAGGCACCGAGTTCGAACCGCACCTGATCATTGCCTTTGCCGGTTGCGCCATGAGAAATAGCGTCTGCACCGGTTTTTTTTGCGATATCGATGAGTCGCTTGGCAATCAGTGGCCGCGCAATCGAGGTGCCCAGCAAATATTCACCTTCATACACGGTGTTGCAGCGGAACATGGGAAAGACGAAATCGCGCACGAACTCTTCACGCAGATCGTCAATGAAAATATTTTTCTTCTTGATGCCGAGTTGCAATGCCTTGACCCGTGCGGGCTCCAACTCTTCACCTTGCCCCAGATCAGCCGTGAAGGTGATCACTTCGCACTGGTAGGTATCTTGCAGCCACTTGAGGATCACCGAGGTATCCAGACCGCCAGAATAGGCGAGTACCGCTTTTTTAATTTCACGCATTTACTTTTACTTTCCTTTAATCGTTGATTTTTCCCAGGAGCAGAAATTCCATCAAGGCCTTTTGTGTATGCAGGCGATTTTCTGCTTCATCCCAAACGACGCTTTGTGGCCCATCGATCACCTCGGCGGCGACTTCTTCTCCGCGATGGGCGGGCAAACAATGCATAAAGACTGCATCAGGCGCTGCTATCCGCATCATCTCGGCATCCACTTGCCAGTCGGCGAAATCACGCTTGCGTTCTTCGTTTTCGGCTTCGAACCCCATGGACGTCCACACATCGGTCGTGACCAGATCGGCCCCCCGTGCAGCATCCATCGGGTCAGCAAATTGTGCAAAGTGGTTGATGCCACTCAGGCCAATAAGGCCAACGCGCTCAGGTTCTACTTCATAGCCGGGGGGTGTTGATACATGAACCTTGAAGTCAAACACTTCGGCGGCTTGCAACCAGGTATTGCAGACATTGTTCGAGTCGCCAATCCAGGCGACAGTTTTGCCTTGAATAGAGCCGCGATGCTCAATGAAGGTAAAAATGTCGGCGAGAATCTGGCACGGGTGATATTCATTCGTCAGCCCGTTGATGACAGGTACGCGCGAATTTTTGGCAAAGCGCTCAATAATGGCCTGCTCAAAGGTGCGGATCATGACGATATCACCCATACGCGAAATCACTTGCGCTGCATCTTCTACCGGCTCACCGCGCCCAAGCTGGGAATCGCGGGTATTCAGATAGATCGCTGCACCGCCTAACTGATGCATCCCGGCTTCAAACGAAAGTCGCGTGCGCGTGCTGGCTTTTTCAAAAATCATCACTAGCGTACGGTCTTGCAGAGGCCAATAACGCTCATACGTCTTGAATCGCGCTTTGATACGCTGACTGCGAGCAAAGAGATGGTCAAGTTCGTCACGTGAGAGGTCACGTAATTCCAAAAAGTGACGGGGTGAGGCCGTGGACATCATCACTCCTTGAGGAAATCCAGAATGAGGGGTACAAGCGCAGCGACAAGCTCGGCGCCTTCTGCATCACTCATCACCAGGGGTGGTAACAGTCGCACCACTTTTTCTACCGTGACGTTGATCAGCAAGCCTTTAGCCAGGGCGCGTTTGACTAAATCACCGCACGGGCGATCAAGCTCAATGCCAATCATCAAGCCGTCACCGCGCACCTCGATGACACCCGTGGCACCCGCCAGCCCATGCCGCAGACCATCGCGAATGAGTTCGCCGAGCTCCGTTGCGCGGGTCATCAGATCATCCGTTTCGATAACCTGCAGGGTTGTGAGCGCGGCAATGCACGCTAATGGGTTACCACCGAATGTTGAGCCATGATTGCCCGGCTTGAATACCCCGGTAGCACGTCCAGCAGCCAGACAGGCGCCAACCGGTACGCCGGAGCCTAGTCCTTTAGCCAGCGTCATGACATCGGGCAGAATGCCTGCGTGCTGGTGTGCAAACCAGGCACCTGTGCGGCCCAGGCCGCATTGCACTTCGTCGACCATTAACAGCCAGTTTTTCTCGTCACATAGCGTGCGCAGGGAACGCATGAAATCATGGTGCGCGACATTGATGCCCCCTTCGCCTTGAATCGGTTCAAAGAGTATGGCCACCACATTGGGATTGTGTAGCGCAACCTGCTCAATCGCCGCCAGGTCATCAAACGGTACGCGGACAAAGCCGGAAACTAACGGCTCAAAGCCGGCCTGTGCCTTGCGATTGCCGGTTGCTGACAGCGTGGCCAAGGTACGGCCATGAAAGGCCTGTTCCATGACAATAATGGCCGGTTGATCAATGCCTTGTTGATGTCCGTAAAGGCGAGCGAGCTTGATAGCGGCTTCGTTGGCTTCACAACCTGAGTTACAGAAAAATACTTCATCCATTTTGGCGATACTTGCCAGACGGTCGGAAGCCTCCTCGGCCTCCAGGATTCGGTACAGATTAGATGTGTGAATCAGGCGGCCAACTTGTTTGCTCAATGCGGCAACCAAACGCGGATGATTGTGGCCTAGCGTATTGACGGCGACACCGGACATCCCGTCAAGATAGGATTTGCCTTGCTCATCAAATAAACGACAGCCCTCGCCGTGAGTAAAGGCGACTGGCAGGCGTCCGTAGGTATTCATTAAATGCGGCATGAAAGCGCTCCGCGAAAACAGTACATAAAAACATACGGCGGCCGGAAATCAACAGGGCCGCCGTGCTGGTAAGACGATGTTTACTATACGCATGGCGGGATTAATAATCAACCGCGCATCAACCACGAAGCCTTCGCTTAAAAGATGGATTTATCTGAAATTTACCCGTCACGTAAGCCTAGGAACTTTTGCGTTTTTTGGCTTTTGTCACAGGTGGGGCGTGGTTCGCAGCGAGAAAGAGTTTTTTTAGATATTCGCCTGTCGGGCTGGCGATGGTTTCTGCAACGCGTTCTGGCGTGCCGCAGGCGATGATGCGTCCGCCACCGTCGCCGCCTTCGGGGCCGAGATCCACGACCCAGTCTGCCGTTTTAATGACATCCAGATTGTGTTCAATGACAACAATGGTATTGCCGTGGTCACGCAGACGGTGAAGCACAGAGAGGAGCATTTCAATATCGTGAAAGTGCAGGCCCGTGGTGGGTTCGTCGAGAATATAAAGGGTGCGGCCGGTGTCACGCTTGGAGAGTTCGAGCGCCAGTTTGATGCGCTGTGCTTCCCCCCCGGAAAGCGTGATGGCGCTTTGTCCCAGTTGAATGTAGGAAAGCCCGACATCCATCAGCGTTTGTAATTTACGGGCAATGAGGGGTACGGCATCAAAAAATTCGCGTGCATGTTCCACGGTCATTTGCAGCACTTCGTGAATGGTTTTACCTTTGTAGCGAACTTCCAGTGTTTCGCGGTTATAGCGTTTGCTGTGACAAACGTCACAGGCGACAAAGATGTCGGGTAGAAAGTGCATTTCTACCTTGATCATGCCATCGCCCTGACAGGCTTCGCAGCGCCCACCCTTGACGTTGAAGGAAAAACGTCCCGGCCCGTAACCACGTTCGCGCGCGGTAGGCACACCGGCGAAAAGTTCGCGAATCGGTGTTAACAGGCCGGTGTAAGTGGCAGGGTTGGAGCGCGGCGTGCGGCCAATGGGCGACTGATCGACATTGATTACCTTGTCGAAAAATTCGAGACCGGTGATCTCGCCATAGGCGGCGGGCTCCGTTGTCGCCGCATAAAGATGGCGTGCAGCAGCAGCGTAGAGGGTGTCATTGATCAGTGTTGATTTACCCGAACCCGAGACACCGCTGACGCAAGTGAATAAGCCAACAGGAATTTCCAGGGTCACCTGCTTGAGATTGTTGCCGCTGGCGTTAATGATTTTCAGCCAGCGGTCGGCGGCAGGCTGCGTGCGCAAGTCGGGGATGGCAATACAGCGACGGCCTGATAGAAATGCCCCGGTGAGCGAGGCGCTGTTTGCCGCAACTTGTTGCGGCGTGCCTGCGGCGACCACTTCGCCACCATGCTCGCCTGCGCCCGGGCCGATGTCGACCACATAATCGGCCGCTTCAATAGCCTCCTGATCATGTTCGACCACAATCACCGTGTTGCCCAGGTCGCGCAGGTGGATGAGCGTTTCCAGCAGGCGCACATTGTCGCGCTGGTGCAGGCCGATCGAGGGTTCATCGAGCACATACATCACACCCGTGAGGCCGGAGCCGATTTGCGAAGCCAGCCGGATACGTTGCGCCTCGCCGCCGGAAAGCGTTTCCGCCGAGCGGTCAAGCGATAGATAGTTGAGGCCGACATTGATAAGAAAGGATAGCCGCGAGGTGAGTTCCTTGAGAATTTTTTCCGCAACTTGGGCTTTGTTGCCGGTGAGCGTCAGTGCTTCAAAAAAATCACGACACTGGATCAGTGAGAGATGGCTGATCGCCGAAATAGTTTGCCCGCCGACGAACACATGGCGCGCTTCACGGCGCAAGCGCTGGCCTTGACACTCAGGGCAGGGCTTGTGATTCAGGTATTTAACCAGGTCATCGCGAACACTCATGGAATCACTTTCGCGATAGCGCCGCTCCATACTGTTGATGATGCCTTCAAAGGCGTGGCTACGCTCAAAGCGGGTGCCTTTTTCACTCAGATACTTGAATTTGATCTGCTCAGTGCCCGAGCCATAAAGAATGATTTTCTGCAGCTCACCAGGCAAGGACTCAAAGGCAACTGAGGTATCCATGCTGTAGTGCGCAGCGAGGGACTCCAGCATCTGAAAATAAAACTGGTTGCGTTTGTCCCAACCCTTGATGGCGCCTTCAGCGAGCGACAGGTGGGGGTAGGCCACCACACGGGCGGGGTCAAAAAATTGAATCTGTCCCAGGCCGTCACACGAGGGGCAGGCACCCATCGGGTTGTTGAATGAGAATAAACGAGGCTCCAGTTCCTGCAACGAGTAGCTGCATATCGGGCAGGCAAATTTACTGGAGAACAAATGTTCATTGCCGCTATCCATTTCTACGGCAAGGGCACGGCCATCGGCATGGCGTAAAGCGGTTTCAAAACTTTCAGCGAGCCGCTGGCGTTGGTCTTCGCGGACTTTGAGCCGGTCGACGACAATATCAATCGTGTGTTTTTTGGTTTTGGCCAGTTTGGGCAAGCTGTCAATGTCATACACCGTGCCATCCACGCGTAGCCGGACAAACCCCTGCGCGCGAAGTTCGGCAAACAGTTCGAGTTGCTCGCCCTTGCGATTGGCAACCACCGGCGCAAGAACCATCAGCCGCGTGTCGGTCGGCAGGGCCAGCGCATGGTCCACCATCTGGGACACGCTCATGGCCGCCAGCGGCAAGTCATGATCCGGACAGTGCGGTGTGCCTGCACGGGCATACAGCAAGCGCAGGTAATCGTGAATTTCCGTGACGGTGCCAACGGTAGATCGCGGGTTGTGGCTTGTTGCTTTTTGTTCGATGGAAATCGCCGGAGAGAGCCCTTCGATCAAGTCAACATCCGGTTTTTCCATCATTTGCAAAAACTGTCGTGCATAGGCCGAGAGCGATTCGACATAGCGACGCTGACCTTCAGCGTAGAGTGTGTCAAACGCTAGCGAGCTTTTGCCGGAGCCTGATAAGCCCGTGATCACCGTGAGCCGGTTGCGAGGTAAATCCAGGTTGATATTCTTGAGATTGTGCGTGCGCGCACCGCGAATTTTGATGGTATCCATAAAGCAGCAATGAGTCAGCGTAAAGAAATTGGGCGCAGGGCAGCCTGTTAATGTACTAATATACGCGACTTCATTCACCCATCTGATCTCACCATGTCTGACCACCT
This sequence comes from Rugosibacter aromaticivorans, assembly GCF_000934545.1. GTDB lineage: Bacteria > Pseudomonadota > Gammaproteobacteria > Burkholderiales > Rhodocyclaceae > Rugosibacter > Rugosibacter aromaticivorans. The sequence continues at coordinate 2,152,793 of NZ_CP010554.1, read as the reverse complement.
AACCGACGTCATGAGCCGTGAGGAAAAGCGTGCCGGCGTATCGTTAGCCTCTATTTTTGCGTTGCGCATGCTGGGTATGTTTTTGATCCTCCCGGTGTTTGCTATCCATGCGCGTACGCTGCCAGGGGGAGACAACCTCACAATGGTGGGCATTGCGCTGGGCGCTTATGGCTTGACCCAGGCAATTTTTCAGATTCCATTCGGTGTGGCATCAGATGCCTTTGGGCGCAAACGGGTGATTATTGTCGGTTTATTGATTTTTGCGATCGGATCGGTGGTTGCTGCGCTGGCAACCGATATTTACTGGACTATTTTCGGCCGGGTTGTGCAAGGCGCCGGTGCCATTTCCGCTGCCATAACCGCCTTGGCGGCTGATTTAACGCGCGAGCAACATCGCACCAAGGTGATGGCGATGATTGGTTCATCCATAGGCCTGGTTTTTGCCCTGTCGCTGGTTGTTGCGCCGTTGCTTTACGCTGCCATTGGCATGAGCGGCATTTTCTGGATGACGGGTGTGTTAGCACTAATCGCAATTGCCGTGGTGACCTACCTGGTGCCTGAGCCGCCACCGCCACACCCCGGGCCACGAGTACCGTTGAGCGAGGTGTTGGTTAATACCCAATTGCTACGGCTTAACCTGGGTATTTTTACGCTGCATATGTCGCAAATGATGATGTTTGTGGTGGTGCCTGGTTTATTGATCAGCACGGGTGATTTGCCACTGGCCTCACACTGGAAAGTTTATCTACCAGCCGTACTGGTCTCGTTTGTGCTCATGGTGCCGGCAATTATTTATGCTGAAAAGCGTCAAAAACTTCGCACCGTCTTTGTTGCAGCTATTATTTTGTTGCTGCTGACACTGCTTGTTCTTGGTTTGCAAGGCAATCATTTTTACGTTGTGGCAGGTGGGTTGCTCAGCTTTTTTGTTGCTTTCAATCTGCTGGAGGCGATGCTGCCCTCATTGATTTCTCGTGTTGCGCCGCCGCAGGCAAAGGGCGCAGCGCTCGGCGTCTACAACACAACGCAAGCGCTAGGCCTGTTTTTTGGCGGCGCGTTGGGTGGGTGGATTGCTAAACACTTTGGCCCGCAAAGCGTGTTTGTTTTTGCGGCCGGAATAAATACGCTTTGGCTAGCCGCTGCGGCCACGATGCAGCCCATTTTGCCTCGACAGGTAATGCCCGCAAAAACCCCCTTGCCCGATCAAGGTCAACTTAATTAAAACTTAAAACATCATCATGAAGGAGATTTGCTATGGCCTCAGTAAATAAAGTGATTCTGGTTGGTAACCTGGGTAAAGACCCCGAGTCGCGCTATATGCCGAACGGCGACGCCGTGGTAAATATTACGCTGGCCACCACCGATACGTGGAAGGATAAAGGAACAGGCGAAAAGAAAGAGGCGACCGAGTGGCACCGCGTGGTGTTCTTCCGCAAGCTGGCCGAAATTGCCGGTCAATACCTGAAAAAAGGCTCACAGGTGTATATCGAAGGGTCGCTCAAAACGCGCAAGTGGCAGGACAAAGAGGGCCAGGATCGCTACACCACCGAAATCGTTGCCGATACGATGCAGATGCTGGGTTCGCGGCAAGGCATGAGCGATGCCCCGCCGCGCGAAAGCTCGCGTGCTGCTGAAGCGCCTGCTAAACCGGCGAGTGCTAGTAGCAGCACCTTCAATGATTTCGAGGATGACATTCCGTTCTAGGGAATGTCGCCAGTTAGCGTGTGAAATCAGGTTCGGCAGATTCTTTCTCAGCGTGATTTTCGCAACCATTAACAGCGGGCGCCAGCACCTCCGACCATCCACTACCGATGCGTTTATCGATGCCTGAAAAACTGAAGCTACTCTCTTGGCGAGATGTTGTCTTTGTCGCCATTCCCTCGCTGCTGCTGATTCTGGCGGCTTTTTGGGTGGCGGCACGATATATTAAACCGGCCCCGCCGGCCCGCATGGTCATCAGTACCGGCAGCGAAGGTGGTGCCTATCAGCGCTTTGGTGCGTTGTATACCGATGTGCTGGCACGGTATGGCGTCGAGCTGATCGTTAAGCCTTCCGCTGGTTCACCAGATAATCTGCAACGCCTGCGTGACCGGAATTCAGGGGTGGATGCTGCATTCATTCAAGGGGGGACGGCACTCTCAAAAAGTGATGATGATGGTCTGGTTTCGCTGGGCGAACTCTACTACGAACCCCTGTGGATTTTCTATCGTCAAGGCGTGCTCAAAGAGGGTGCGCGCGTGCTGAATCTCAAAGGCAAGCGCCTGGCGATTGGCCAGGCGGGTAGCGGGACCCAGCGTTTGGCAACGGAGATGCTCTCTGCCAACGGTATCGATGCGCAGAATACGCCCTTGATTGAAGCGGGCGGTTTTGATGTCGTTTCACGCTTGCAAACCGGCGAGATTGATGCGGTGTTTGTTGTCGGGCCCACGCAATCGGCGCTGGTTTGGGCGTTGCTTTACACTCCTGGCGTGCATTTGCTGGATGTCACTCAGGCTGAAGCGTATACGCGCCGCTTTGCTTACCTCAAACATCTGGTTTTGCCTCGTGGCGCCATTGATCTGGTGCAGGATATTCCGCCGCGCGATATTCAGATGGTCTCTACAACCGCAACCCTTTTGGCGCGTGAGGATATGCACCCGGCGCTGATCTGGCTCCTGCTCCAAGCTGCCAGCGAAGTACATGGCGAGCCGGGTGTTTTTCAAAAACCGGCCGAGTTCCCGCGCAGTGAGGGAAATGGCGAATTTCCCATGGCACAGGAAGCCGTGCGCTATTACGCCAATGGCAAGCCTTTCCTGCAGCGCTATTTACCTTTCTGGGCGGCGATTTTGGTCGATCGGTTGCTGGTGTTGCTAGTCCCTATTCTGGCCGTGTTGTATCCACTTTTCCGATTTGCGCCTGGCCTATATGGTTGGCGTGTCCGTTCGCGCATTTACCGGCGTTATGGTGAACTCAAGTTTCTGGAAAGCGAAGTTGAAGAAGACCCACAGCGCCACACGCGCGACGAGTGGCTGCGCAAGCTAGATGAGATCGAGGCCGATGTCAGTCACATCCGCACGCCACTGGCCTTTGCCGACATGCTCTATACCCTGCGCCAGCATGCCGGCCTAGCGCGCGAGACCATTCTTAAGCGCACAGCAGCCTGATACGCCGAGTTGTTTGCGCGTTGTTGCCGTCGTTGTTGCCGTATTACCAGCGCCGACTTTTCCATCTTCACTGCGACAAGTCTGATGAGCAACATGGCATGTATCAAGGCACACTCAGGGCGCAGAGGGAACAAAGACCAGGATAGTTCAACTGTCCGGATCAATACAACGCCGTGGTAATTTTGATAGCCCTCGCCACTGGGCCCAGAGTGTATCAAAGCCGTGACATTTCGGCTTCTCATGATATGATATATGCATATCTGGTTGCAGGGGGTATCCACGTGAAGGGTTTCATCGAAGGCGAAAGCCGCACCCAAAGCACCTGGCTTCCGGAACGACTTGATGACTATGTTGCGGATACCAATCCGGTACGGGTCGTTGATGTTTTCGCCGATGCACCGGATCCGGGCCAGCGGGGGCTTGAAGGCGCCGAACCGGTGACAACCGGTCGGCCGGCTTACCATCCCGCATGTCTCCTGAAGTCCCGGGCACATTGCTGATATTGGCATTGAGTCCAGCTCGCGGATCGGCGTGCAGGAAATCCAGTATCTCAATTCACTTCTTCTGGTACTTCATCGAAGGATTTTGTTGATCTCGTCCTTGGGGCCGGCGGGGGTAGAAGTGAAGATCGGCTAAGCGGTGGGCTTGAGCTAAAAGTTAGCGCGCGATCTGTTTTGCCAGCCAGTCCATCAGTACCCTCACCCGATGGGGAATGTATCGGTTGCCCGGCAGGATTGCGTAGACACCTAACTCGGGCAACGGAAACTCGGCAAGGATTATCCGCACCCGGCCATCGGCAAGATGCCCGGCGGCGATGAACTCGGGTTGGCAGGTGATGCCCAGGGAAAGCGTAGCCGCGTCCACCAGCACGTCACCGTTGTTGGTGGAAATCCTGCTGCGTACAGGGAAGCTCTCGAGCTTGCCGTCGATACGGAACTGCCAGTTGTGATTGGTGGCGGCCGTATAGCCAAGGCACTCGTGGTGGATCAGGTCCGCTGGATGACGGGGTGTGCCATGGCGGGCCAGATAATCAGGTGCGGCGACGACGACCATATGCTCCGTCGCTATTCGCCGTGCCACGTTGCCGGGTTCAAGCCGCGACGTGATGCGGATCGCCAGGTCGATGCCTTCCTCGATCAGGTTCGCGCGCCGGTCGGAGTAGTCCATCTCCAGGCTCACCTCGGGATAGCGCTGAGCGAATTCCAACAAGAGCGGCGCCAATCGTTTGAGGCCGTAGCGCAGTGGCAAGCTGATACGAATGGCGCCGCGCGGGGTCTGCCTTTCCTCGGCGACGTCCGACTCGGCTGTCTCGACGAGGGTGAGGATGACACGACATTTTTCCAGGTAAGCTGCGCCCCCTGCCGTAAGGGCAAGTCGCCTGGTACTGCGTGCCATCAGCTTTACGCCGAGGTGGTTTTCCAAAGCCGCCACCTGGCGCGTGACGACAGAGCGCGCGATGTCCATTTGTTGGGCCACCGCCGAGAAGCTGCCAAGCTCGGCGACACGGACAAAAAGCTGCATCGCATCCAAACGATCCATTGTTGCATTCCAGGTAACAATCAATTCCAGATTGTCCCCTATTTCGGCCTGACTGGCTTCGCTAAAATCCAACCATGTTTCCCTGAGCCACCATGATTCGCGAAAACACAATCCAGCCTGTCTTATTCGTTCCCCACGGCGCACCGACCTTCATCCTTCGCCCCGGTGCCGTAGGTAGTGCCCTGGCCCGGGTTGCCGCGTCGCTATCCCGACCGCGCGCCGTGGTGGTAGTCAGCGCGCATTGGAGCACACCGCAACCTAGCGTTGGCTTTGCCAGTCGGCCGGAGACCATCCATGATTTCCGGGGTTTCCCTGATCAGTTGTATTCGATCCGCTATCCAGCCACTGGCTGCCGGGAAGCCGCCATCGAGGTTCAATCCGTCCTGCATGACGCCGGTTTTCCCGCCGAGGCGAGTGAGGAGCGAGGCCTCGATCACGGCGCCTGGATACCCTTGATGCTCATGTTTCCCGATGCCGACGTGCCGGTAATCCCGGTATCGATCCAGGCCCATGAGAGCCCCGAGCATCACCTGCGTCTCGGCTATGCGCTGGCGCCGTTGGTCCGTAAGGGTTTTCTGATCATCGCGTCCGGCAACCTGACCCACAACCTGCGCGATTACCAAATCGCGGTGCGCCATGGCGGCGAGGTACCGAGCTATGTCCGCGAGTTTTCCGACTGGATAGGGGAACGCCTGTCCGCAGGTGATACTTCGGCGCTGCTCGACTATCGCCGCCAAGCGCCCTCTGCCCTGCGAGCGCATCCGACTGACGAACACCTACTGCCGCTATACGTGGCACTGGGCGCTGCTGGTAAAGTGTCTATTTCAAGGCTCCATGCCGGTGTCGATGATTATGTCATCGCGATGGACGCTTTTCTTTTTTCCACCTCAACAGGAGTATTGCCATGAAATTGTCTTTCCCGCTTCCCGCCATCGCCGCCCTTGCCATCGCTGCCTCCGTACCGGCCATCGCTGCGCCGGAGACCTTTGTCATCGACAACAGCCACACCTTCCCGCGCTTTTCCTATAGTCACTTCGGCTACTCGACCCAGTTGAGCCGCTTCGACAAGACCAGCGGCAAGATCGTCTTCGACAGTGCGGCGAGATCCGGCTCGGTGGACGTGGTCATCGACACGAAGTCGGTCGATACCGGTTTCCCGCTTTTCAACCAGCATATCCAGGGCGAGGATTTTCTCGATACCACCAAGTACCCGACGGCGACCTTCAAATCGACTGCTGTGCGTTTCGATGGCGACGTGCCGGTTGCCGTCGACGGTAACCTGACCCTCAAAGGCGTGACCAAGCCTGTTACTCTGACGATCAGTTCCTTCCAACACATGCCCCATCCGATGCTGAAGAAGGACGCCATTGGCGCCAACGCCAGCGTGACAGTCAAGCGTTCCGCCTTCAACGCCGGCAAGTACGCGCCGTATGTTGGCGACGACGTGACCATCAGCATCGCTGTCGAGGCGATCAAGGAATAATTGGGCGAATACCCAGATCTTGAACATCTCATCTTGAGAAAACGAAGCGGCTCCGAGGTATGCCACGCTTATAACGTGCGCTTAACTTGTTTTTTAACATCGATCTGATAGGAAATTTTCATGACAAAAGTTGCGCTGGTTTACTTTAGTGGCTACGGACACACTGCCAAGCAGGCAGAGGCCGTCCGGCAAGGTGCGGCGGACATCACGGGTGTCGAGGTCAACGTTTTCCGAATTGACGAAAATGGCAATCTGCCTGAGACGACTTGGGATACTTTGGCGCAGCAGGACGCCATCATTTACGGCTCACCCACATATATGGGAGGCCCTGCCTGGCAATTTAAGAAGTTTGCCGATGCAACATCCAAACCGTGGTTCACTCAGGCGTGGCAAAACAAGATTGCAGCGGGCTTTACCAATTCCGCATCCATGAACGGCGATAAATTCTCGACCATCGCCTACTTCTTTACTTTGTCGCAACAGCATGGCCAAGTATGGATTGGCACTGGCTTGCTACCTTCCAACAAGAAAGAACATGGTCCAGACGATATTAATTGGACGGCTGGGTTCGCCGGTGCCCTTTCCGTGTCCCCGTCCGACGCATCGCCAGAGGAATCACCACGAAAAGGAGACCTGGAAACCGCCAGACTGCTTGGTAGGCGTGTCGCTGAGTACGCATCAAAAACGCGCGGGTGGTGAGAAGCGCCTCCTGACGTGCCGCTCTAAGTTGGCAAACGCGGGGAAATTCGCTGCGGGCTACGCCCTCCGTGTCTTTCCCTGCGCATTCAGATTGCGTAGCGACAGAGGAAAGGAAAACTTCAACAACCAGCTATTTGCTACACTTATCCGCAGTTGCTGATTCAAAACGCAGCGACCAGTCCTGGGTCAAATTTCAATCGGCAGAATGGTTCATTATCCAATCAGCGCCGACACCCTCTTTCGTAGTTGACGTCCGATTAAGGAATCAAGGCGGCCAGTCAGGTTCTATATGTCATAAGGCGAGAATGGGTCGAAAGCCGTCGTTTACTTTCTGCTTATGACGCTTCATTGGTCCTGAAAGCCTTGCACCGTGCATTACGCTATTCGCATAGGGAGCACAGATTCCGTATGCCACGCCGTATCACCAGCACCGACTTTTTGCAGTGCTTTACAACCGGCGTATTTTTTCCAGCAGCGCGGTGGTGGATTTTTGATGGATAAACGGGATGGAATGTACGCTGCCACCCCAGCCAGTCACCTCGTTGTAACCGACGATTTTTTCCACCGGCCAGTCCCCGCCTTTGACCAGCACATCAGGATGACAATCGAGAATGCGCGCCAGCGGCGTGTCCTCGTTGAACCAGGTCACCAGCGAGACGCATGCCAGCGCGGCGAGCAGCGCCATGCGGTCGTCCAGGGTATTGATGGGGCGCTCATCACCTTTACCCAAGCGCTTGACCGAGGCATCGGTATTGACGGCGACGATCAGGCTGGCGCCCAGGCTGCGTGCCTGGGCGAGATAGGTGACGTGGCCGCGATGCAAAATATCAAAGCAGCCATTGGTAAATACCAGCGGGTGCGGCAAGTTGGCCACACGGTGTGGCAATTCGGCTGGCGAAACGATCTTGGCTTCGAAGGCTGAAGCGTTCATCAGTGCTGAGTGGGTGGGGTGCTTTGTTTCGTCTGGCCGTCGATCGCGCGTGCTTCTTCGGGGCTGATGATTTCAAATACGCGAACGACTTTTTGCACGCCGCCGGTGGTGCGTGCAATATCGGCGGCGGCATCTGCTTCGGTTTGTGTCACCAGGCCTAGTAGAAACACCACGCCAGCTTCCGTGACGACTTTGACGTGATGTGCTGAAAACTGTTTGGCATCCACAAAGCGCGCCTTCACCTTAGAGGTCAAATACGTATCGTTACTGCGCCCACCAAGAGAAGACGGCCCGGCAATGGCCAGCTCGTTACTGATGGATTTAACGTTGGGTACGCCGCTGATCAGTTTTTCGACCGAGGCTTTTATTTCTGCACTAGGTACTTCGCCAGTGAGCAGCACCATGCGGTTATAGCTGGTGACATTGACATGCACGTTGGAGCCATAGTTCTCACCAAGGCGATTATTGGCGCGTAATTCAATGCCTTCGTCGGTCACATAGCTTTCAGAGGCACGACGGTCGCTGAGCATCAGCGCGCCGGCGCCAACGCCCACAGCAGCAACCCCGAAACAGCCGGAAATAAAGGGGATTGAGACAACGATCAGAACATAACCCCGCAGATGGGTGATGAAGTTTTTCATAGGTTGGAAAGTGTTCATTGAATTTCTCCAAGAATCAGGGCGTCGATGCCGTCGCACAGACAGTGAATAGTGAGTAGATGAACTTCCTGGATGCGGGCCGTTCGCTCAACGGGCACACACAGGTGGAGATCGTCGGCAGCCAATAGCGCATTCATCTTTCCGCCGCCCCTGCCGGTAAGCGCGACAACTCGAATGCCACGCGCATGCGCGACATGAATGGCTTCGATCACATTGAGCGAATTGCCCGAGGTGGAAATCGCCAGCAGCACATCGCCGCTACGGCCCAGCGCCTGAATCTGCTTGGCGAAAACATCCTCAAAGCGATAGTCGTTGGCAATCGACGTCAGTGTTGAGGTGTCAGTGGTCAGCGCAATCGCTGCGAGTGGCGGACGTTCTTTTTCGAAACGGTTAAGTAGTTCGGCGGCAAAATGTTGTGAGTCCGCCGCTGAGCCGCCATTGCCGCAGGCCATCACTTTGCCGCCTGATTGCAGGCATTGCGTCATCAGGCGCACCGCACGTTCAATGGGGGCGGCCATGACATCAAGCGCTTGTTGTTTGGCCTGCACGCTATCGTGAAATTGTTGTTGAATTCGCTGGAGTAGAGGCATAAGTGGGTTCAGTAAAAAAACGGGAAGAATTTGCCTAAGGAAAATAGAAGGATAACAGGTTCAAGCGCAAGGCTTGGGTGGAATAGCGGATGAAAAGACGTCTGGCCTCACCCGTTACAGCACAACAAACACGTCGACCAGCAAACGGTGCCAAGGGTTCCGCTCCTGGCGTAATTTGGCAATGCGCGCATCAACGTGTTCACCGGCATCCATGGCGGCAGCTACCGCTTGATTTTGGGCGCGAGGCAGGTAGCCTAGCTTTTGCCCCTGCCATTCCACACGCACAGCGTTCGCATCGTGTGTGTTATCAGGCTCGCGGATGAGCGCCAGCGGGTCGCCTTCGTGTAGTTCGCTCCATAGCGCCTCGCCGGCATAGTAACGAAAACCGGCTAAAGGTGAGCTTTGCACGAGAATGCGCACGTCGCCTGCTAGCGCGGTCAGGCTGAACAATGAAAAAAGAAAAACCGAAAAAAATCTAATCAGCCGTGAACGCATCGCGTATCCATTCCAAATGGCCATCGTCAATGACTACGCAGTCAAAGCGGCACGGGGCGTCATGCTGGTGGCGGCGGGTGAGCCAGTGCTGTGCAGCGAGAATCAGGCGGTGCTGTTTGGTGACGGTGATACTCGCCGCTGCGCCGCCGTAGCCTTTGTGATTGCGTAGCCGCACTTCAACAAACACGATGACATCCCCTGCGCGGCAGATCAGGTCAAGCTCGCCACCGCGCACGCGAAAATTACGTTCTAGTACCGTGAGGCCTTGCCGTTCAAGATAATCTGCTGCAGCGGTTTCCCCTGCAGTGCCTGTTTTTTGTTGGCTCGTCATAGAATGCGTGGCATGAATCAAAATCCCGTGGCAAATTCCTTGGCACCTGCATTGTATGTCGTTGCCACGCCGATCGGAAACCTCGGCGATATCACCCTGCGTGCGCTGGAGACCTTGCGTGGTGTCGATCTCGTCGCTTGCGAAGACACGCGCCACGCCAAGCACTTACTCGATCAGCATGGTCTGCGCGTGCCCACACTGGCCTTGCACCAGCACAACGAAAACGAAGCCGCCGAAAAGCTGATTCGTTTATTGGGCGAGGGCAAACGCGTTGCCCTGATTTCGGATGCCGGCACGCCGGGCGTCTCCGACCCTGGTGCGCGCACCGTCGCTGCCGTGCGCGCAGCAGGTTTTCGCGTGGTGCCGTTGCCGGGTGCGAACGCCGCGATTACGGCGTTGTCCGCCGCCGGGTTGCTGGATGAGCGTTTTTTGTTCGTCGGATTTTTGCCCGCAAAAGTCGGCGCTCGCCAGACGGCGATTACGGCGCTGGCCACTGTCGATGCAGCGCTGGTGTTTTACGAAGCGCCGCATCGCGTGCTGGAAACCGTGGGCGATCTGGCCGAACTATTACAAACGCCACTGCAACCCCAGCGTGAAATAATCATCGCCCGCGAACTGACCAAGCTGTTTGAACAAATCGAACGCCTGCCACTGGCGCAAGCACTCGCCTGGCTAGAGGCTGATACGAATCATCAACGCGGCGAATTCGTGCTGATTGTTTCTGCCCCGCCGGTGAAAAATAGCAGCGAACTGGAAGTCGAAACAGAGCGTGTGCTGACGGCATTGCTGGCTGAATTGCCGGTGAAACAGGCCGTCAAACTCGCTACCGAAATTACCGGCCAGCCCAAGAATGCGTTGTATACGCGAGCGCTGGCGCTCAAGGCCGATTCTCTATAATCGCCGACATGGATACATTAACCCTTACCCGTCCCGATGACTGGCACCTGCATCTGCGCGATGGTGCGGCGCTGGCTGCGGTGCTGCCCGATACCGCGCGGCGTTTTGCCCGCGCGATTGTGATGCCTAATCTCAAACCACCGGTGATTACCGTGGCGCTGGCCGCGGCCTATCGCCAGCGCATCCTGGATGCCGTGCCTGCAGGCTTCTCCTTTACGCCGCTGATGACGCTGTATTTGACCGACAACACGCCGCCCGGTGAGATTGCCGCGGTGCAACAGTGCGGATTTGTGCATGCCGTGAAGTATTACCCGGCAGGCGCAACGACGAACTCGGACGCCGGTGTGACTGATCTGAAAAAATGTGCCGCCACACTCGCGCAGATGGAAAAACTCGGTGTGCCGCTGCTGGTGCATGGCGAGGTGACGGATCCGGCAGTCGATATTTTTGACCGCGAGGCAGTCTTCATCGATAGCGTGCTGACCCCGCTGCTGCACGATTTCCCCGCGCTCAAAGTGGTGCTGGAACACATCACCACCGCCGATGGTGTGCAGTTTGTGCGCGAGGTGGGGGCGCACGTGGCGGCGACCATCACCGCGCATCATCTGCTGCTCAATCGCAACGCGCTGTTTGCCGGTGGCCTGCGTCCGCATCACTATTGTCTGCCGGTGTTAAAGCGTGAACGTCATCGGCAAGCGCTGGTGGCGGCGGCGGTCTCGGGCAACCCGAAGTTTTTTCTCGGCACCGATTCCGCGCCGCATGGGCAAAGCACGAAAGAAGCTGCTTGCGGTTGCGCTGGCTGCTACACCGCGCATGCCGGTATCGAGCTGTATGCCGAGGCATTCGCAGCGGTGAATGCACTCGACCGGCTGGAAGCCTTTGCCAGTTTTTTCGGCGCTGATTTTTACGGTCTGCCGCGTAATGCCGAAAAAATCACTTTGGTACGCGAGGCGATGACCGTTCCTGCGAGTTTTGATTATCTACCCGGCGAACCGCTGGTTCCCTTGCGTGCGGGTGAGGCAGTGGCTTGGCGCTTGGCTGATGTGAGTCATTAAAACAGCGGTACCGCGGTGACGCCTCTGCATCCGCTGTCGAATTTTCTCCAGCACTGGTTTGCCGATGGTGAACCCACGCTGGCCCGGCTTAATGAAGCGGCACGGCAACGCGGTGTGATGAGTGGCGGCGACGTGCCGCTGCGTTTTGTGCCGCCAGTGGCTGATGCAGCTCATTACGAAGCGCGCATTTTTAGCTCAGGCGCTGTGGCGACACGCGACGCCAATGCGCATGATTTATTCAATGCACTGATCTGGCTCACCTTTCCGCAGACCAAGGCGGTGATCAATCGGCTTCATTTTTTGACGATGCGTGATCCGGGCAGCGCGGGGTGCGGCCCTTTGCGTGGCTCATTGCGTGGTCCATTGCGCGATGCGTTAACGCAGTTTGATGAATGCGGTGTGATCGTGACGGGCACAAGCCCCGCGCTGTGGGAAGCGATTTGCGCGCATCGCTGGCAAGAAGCGTTTGTTATACGGCGAGATGAGCTCAAGCGCACTACGCGGTTTATTGTGTTCGGCCACGCCAGCCATGAGGCACTGATGTCACCCTTTAACGGATTGTGTGGCAAGTCGCTATTTCTGCCGCTGAATACCGATTGCCTCACAGCGATCGACGCTAAGGGGCCGACGCTATTGGATGAGAGCTTGGCGCGCCGTCTCGCCCGCGTCAGCGCGGTGTGTCCCTGCGGGAACTTCTGGTTGCATGCGCCACGCGATTTACAACCCTTGCCGCTGCTTGGCATCCCCGGTGCCACGGCGGAAAACGAAGCCGCTGCGTATTACGCTGACACGCGCCAGTTCCGTCCAGCGCGTACAATGCGTGCGGGAAGTTCGCCAGGCAGCCGCTGGATGCCAACGAAAATGAGGTATCTGGAGGAAAGTCCGGGCCCCGTAGAGCAGGATGCCGGCTAACGGCCGGGCACTGTGAAGTGACGGAAAGTGCAACAGAAAGATACCGCCGATGACTCGTTCCGACTTTGCCGCCGCAAGGCGGCAAAGTCTCCCTTTAGTGGGCAGGGGCGGTACAGGTAAGGGTGAAATGGTGGCGTGCCGCAAGGCATGCTGCGACCGCGCAAGCGGTTGCAGGGTAAGAGCCCACCGCGTTTCTGGTAACAGAAGCGGCACGGCAAACCCCATCCGGGGCAAGGCCAAATAGGGGAGCATTGGCGTGGCTCGCGTCGCTCCCGGGTAGGCTGCTAGAGGCCGTCGGTAACGGCGGTCCCAGAGGAATGGCTGCCCACGACAGAACCCGGCTTATCGGCGAACTTCCCACTTGTTTTCCTACCCGTTGCCCGGGCTTAGCGCACCAGCAGTACCGGTATTTTGGACAATTGCACCAGCTTCATGGCGACTGAGCCGAGCAAGGTGCCCGCTAGCCCGCTGTGCCCACGGGTGCCAAGCAAAATTTGCGTGCAGTGGTTGCTCTCGGCAAAGTCGGCAATCGTCTGTGCCGCTTCACCCACCAGCACATGAGATTCGACCGCCAGCCCGGCGGCTTCAAGCTGTGTGCGAGCAGGAGCGAGCGCGTTCATGCCGCTTTCCAGATGAAATTCACGCAGGGTGTCGGCATTGATAAAGCGGCCGATATCGCGTGGCAGATTCGGTTGCACGTTGAGCAGATGAATTTGCGGTGTTTCACGCCAGGCCGACAGGTTATTGATAACCCATGTGACCGGCAGCAAGGCGATGGCAGAGTCATCAATCGGAATGAGCCATTGCTGTGTCATGACGAAATATCCTTCGTTTTGGATGCGGCCAAATCAACGGCCGGATGAGTTTTTGCGCGTGCGGCAAGTGTTTTACCAGTCACCACCACCAGCAAGGCACCGGCTGCTGCTGCGAGTGTTTTACCGTAGGGAATGGCAGCCAGCAGATCGGCCGGCAAAGCCGGGTCGGTGATGATCATGCCACCGCCAATCCAGCCCAGCAGCGCACCTCCGGCAGTAATGATGATTGGGTAGCGATCCATCATTTTGAGCACCAACTGGCTGCCCCAGACCACAATGGGAATCGAGGCCAGAATGCCGAATACCACCAGCAACAGATTGCCGTGGGCGGCACCGGCCACGGCAATCACATTGTCCAGACTCATCACTGCATCGGCGACGATGATGGTTTTTATAGCGCCTACCAGTGTTGTGGCCGCAGCAACATCACCGTGGCCTTCATCTTCAGGTTGCAGCAGCTTCACGCCGATCCAGAATAGCAGCAGCGCACCGACAACTTTCAGCCAGGGCACCGCCAGCAGTTGCAAGGCAAAGAAAATCAGCGCGATACGCAGGCCAATGGCGCCGGCCACGCCCCAGAAAATGCCTTTTTTGCGCTGTGTATCGGGCAGCTTGCGACAGGCCAGCGCAATGACGACCGCATTGTCGCCACCGAGCATGACATCGATAGCGATAATTTGCAGCACCGCAATCCAGAAGGCGGCAGTAGAAATGTCCAGCATAAAAACTTTTTAATCCTGTGCTCAACGGAGAAGCACAATTCTAGCGGCGATTTTGTCTGAAATGTCTGCTACATTGTTCGCGGTCAACTCAAGGAAAAAACATGAAAGGTATTCTTCTGTTTGGTCATGGCGCGCGCAATCCAGCGTGGGCGCTGCCTTTTGAGCGGATACGCCAGGCCATTTTGGCGACGGATGCGGCGGCGTTGGTTGAGCCGGGGTTTTTGGAACTGATGCGGCCAACCTTTGCCGAAGGCATCGATACCCTGGTGGGCCAAGGTGCTACCGAGATTGTGGTGGTGCCGATTTTTGTGGCTGGCGGCGGCCACGTTAACAAGGATTTACCGCCGTTGGCCGATCAGGCGATGACGCGTCATGCCGGGCTGATCATTCGTCTGGCTCCACCGGTGGGCGAGGCCGCGCCGGTGTTGGCGGCCATGGCAGACTATGCGCTTAACGTGGTGCCGTTTGAATAGGCAGTGCAGGGCGTCGACTTCTTTTTTGAGTCAGAAAATTCCGAATCGGATTATTAATCCGTTAAATTACCATTTAGTATTATGTGGACAACGGGGAGAAGAAAATGAAAATCAGATATCACGGTGTGGCTGTATTGCTGGCGTTGGCGCTACCGTCGCTTGCATTTGCCGATAGCTGCAGAAAAGACTGCGGGAAGGTAGTTTCCATTGACACGGTCAAGCAGAAAGGCAAGGGTGGCGCGGTGGGCATGATTGCCGGTGGCGTGGTTGGCGGGCTGCTGGGTCACCAGATCGGTGCGGGCAATGGCAAAACACTGGCCACGGTTGCTGGTGCTGCTGGCGGCGCCTACGCTGGCAACGAGGTACAAAAGAAAGTGTCTGAAAAGACCGTCCAGGTGGTGAAGGTCAAGATGGACAGCGGTCAGATTCGCACCTTCAGGTTCAGCAAGGCTCCCGTGGTCAAGGGTGATCGGGTGCATCTGGCCGATAATCGGCTGGTGCGCTACACCGGCAAGTAAAAAGGCTGCAATAGTCTGTTTCTTTCAGGCAAACAGTCGTGCGAGCTCCGCCCCTGGTGAGGGCGCGCGCATGAAGGCTTCGCCAACCAAAAACGCCCGAACGCCACCCGCGTAAAGTTGCGCTACATCGGATGGCGCAAGAATGCCCGATTCCGCGACGAGAATGCGGTTCGACGGAATGCGCTGATGTTGCGACAACGTGGTGTCGAGATTTACCTCAAACGTGTGCAGATTGCGGTTGTTAATGCCAATCAAGGGTGTCTTCAATTGCAGGGCAATGTCCAGCTCGGCGGGCTCATGGCATTCAACCAGCACAGCCAGCCCCAGCGATTGCGCAATGGCTTCCATCGCCTGCATCTCGGCGAGCGATAACGCGGCCACGATGAGCAAAATTGCATCTGCGCCCATGGCACGTGCTTCATAGACTTGATACGGATCGACCAGAAAATCCTTGCGCAGCACGGGCAGGGTGCACGCGTTGCGCGCTTGCCTCAGATAGTCGGGTGAGCCTTGAAAAAACGAGCGGTCGGTGAGCACGGACAAGCAGGCCGCACCATGCCGCGCATAGTCTGCGGCAATCTCGGCAGGTTGAAAGTTTTCGCGAATCACGCCTTTGGAGGGGCTGGCTTTTTTGATTTCTGCAATCACCGCTATGTGACGTATTGCGCCTGCTGCCATGTCTTTTAACGTGTCACCCGCCGTACCACCAGCGCCGATTTTTTCTGCAGCGGATGAATCGATCTTCTGCCGTAGTGCCGCGACAAAATCGCGCGCGGGCGGCTGTGCTTCGGCCTCACTACGCAGCGTGGCGAGCGGCTTTACCGCTAACGCGGCGGCGACTTCATCGCGTTTAACCGCGAGAATTTTGTTGAGAATGTCGGACATCAGGTATCGCTTATCAAGAAAATTTTCGTGTGAAGGTAACAAAGGCGTCGAGTTTTTCGCGTGCTGCGCCAGAGGCCATCACCTCACGCGCACGGTGTATGCCTTCACCGATCGACGTCACCAGATTGGCAGTGTACAACGCGGCACCGGCATTCAGCGCCACGATGTCGCGCGCAGCACCAGGTTTGTCTTCCAGCGCGGCGATCAGCATGGCTTTGGATTCATCGGCATCCGCCACGCGCAAGCTACGGTTGGAAATCATCGCTAAACCAAAATCTTCCGGGTGAACTTCATACTCGGTAATCTGGCCGTTTTTTAATTCGCCCACCAAGGTGGTTGCACCTAGCGAGATTTCATCCATGCCGTCTTTGCCCCACACCACCAACACGTGATCTGCGCCCAGCCGCTGCATCACGCGCACCTGAATGCCAACTAAATCGGGGTGAAATACGCCCATCAAGGTATTGGGCGCACCTGCCGGATTGGTCAGTGGCCCGAGAATATTGAACAGTGTGCGCACACCCATTTCACGGCGCACGGCGGCCACATTTTTCATCGCCGGATGATGGTTCGGCGCGAACATGAAACCGCAGCCTATCGTCTCGATGCACTCGGCAACCTGGGGCGGCGTGAGATCGATTTTTGCCCCCATGGCCTCCAATACATCGGCCGAGCCGGATTTGGAAGACACGCTGCGGTTGCCATGTTTGGCGACGGTGGCGCCCGCAGCGGCGGTGACAAACATGGAGGCCGTAGAAATGTTGAAGGTGTGCGAACCGTCACCACCCGTGCCCACGATATCGACAAAGTGCGGGTTATGCGGGGTATCGACATGAGTCGCCAGCTCACGCATGACACGGGCGGCGGCTGAAATTTCGTCGATGGTTTCTTTTTTCACGCGCAAGCCAGAAAGCAGCGCAGCCACCATCACGGGCGAGATGTCGCCGTGCATGATTTGCCGCATCAAATGCAGCATTTCGTCATGAAAAATTTCGCGGTGATCGATAATGCGCTGCAATGCTTCTTGCGGAGTAATCATGTTGTGCCCGGCTGTAAAAAGTTGCGCAGCAAATCGTGGCCGCGCTCGGTGAGAATGGATTCCGGATGAAACTGCACGCCTTCCACCGCCAGCTCGCGGTGGCGCACGCCCATGATTTCACCATCGTCTGTCCAGGCGGTGACTTCGAGGCAATCAGGCAAGGATTCGCGGCGGATCGCCAGCGAGTGATAGCGTGTGACGGTGAGTGGGTTGGGCAAGCCGCGAAACACGCCCTGGTCGGTGTGATGTACCGGTGAGGTTTTGCCATGCATCAATTCTTTAGCGCGCACAATCTCGCCGCCAAATGCAGCGCCAATGCTCTGATGCCCGAGGCACACGCCAAGCAGGGGGATTTTGCCCGCGAAAGTTTTGATTGCCTCCACCGAAATGCCGGCTTCTGCCGGAGAGCAAGGCCCCGGCGAGACCACAATGTGCGCAGGCGCTAGTGTCGTAATCTCAGCTAGCGAGATGTCATCATTGCGAAACACCTTGACCTCTTCACCCAGCTCGCCAAAATACTGCACCAGGTTGTAGGTGAAACTATCGTAGTTATCGATCATTAGCAGCATGGTGTGGCTATCCTTTTTCTTGCGCGAGGGCACAAAGCAAGTCGGCAAATCAACTAAGCAAAGCAAACAAGCCGCTATTTTCGCCCAGATTAGCTTAGGGATAAAGCTGCTGGCTGATAAAGGTATTTTTGAAAGCCTGAAAACACTTTGCCGATCTCGCCGGGGGCGCCCAGATCAGCTACGGCATCGGCAAGCGAGTCGTGGTATTTCAGGCGCAAGAGCGGGGTGAGTTTTGTCGCATCCAGCTCTTCTACACCTGCGCTGACATAGTGCGCCAGCACAAAGTCGAGAAAGACCTGCTGTCGGATGTTGAAATGGGTGCTAATCCGCGCCATCGCCTGGTCGGCGCGTTCTTCGCGGGTCAGCGGTGCCAGTGCATAAGCCACATGCGCCAGCACATCGAAAAGGTCGCTTTTCTCAGCGTCAATGATGCGCTGCATTTCTGCTAGTTGATCGCGGCCAAAGCCTTTTTCGGCCAGCCCCTCCAACAACTTCTTGCGCGTATCCGGTGCGCTCCACAGGGTGCGGAGTTCGTCTTCGTCGCGGAAGAATTCCGGCAGCTTGCCAAACATCGCTTCCATGAACTGCTGTGCCGACATCGGCGTGCCATCGGGATGCCAGAAGCTTGTCGCCGTCATGTGCTGGATGCTGCGCGCCTTGCCATCGGCGAGCTTGACCTTGATCTTCTGGCGCGGCGGATAGTCCCCTGCCGGCTCGCGCTCGCGAGTTGCCGGTGGCTCAGCCAAGGGAGGCAACGGATAGTCCTTGGGTTCCGCTTCCATTGGTTCAATGGGCTCGCCATCCCATTCCGGATCGCTGAAATGGTGGTGTGCTTTCACAAAGTCATAAATCGTGAAATAGTCCTTGCTGTCATACAACCTTGTGCCGCGCCCGATGATCTGCTTGAACTCGATCATCGAATTAATCGGCCGCAGCAGCACGATGTTGCGGATATTGCGCGCATCCACGCCGGTGGAAAGTTTTTGCGAAGTGGTCAGAATCGTCGGGATGGTTTTTTCATTGTCCTGAAAATCGCGCAGCCATTGCTCGCCCAGCGCGCCGTCATTCGCCGTCACGCGCTGGCAGTAGTTCGGGTCTGTGCTGGTTTTCGTCTGGTTGATCAAGTCCCGCACGGCCAGCGCGTGGGCCTGGTTGGCGCAGAACACCAGCGTCTTTTCCCGCTGGTCGATCTGCCCCATGAAAATCTCGACGCGCTTTTTCTCGCGCTCCTTGATCTCGATAATGCGGTTGAAGTCAGCCTCTTCATACCGCTTGCCCGCTTCGATCTCGCCTTCGACCAGCGTGTCGTCCGGCGTAAAGACGTATTCATCCAGCGTCGTGGCAATCTGCTTGATGCGGAAGGGCGTCAAAAAGCCATCGTTAATGCCTTCCTTGAGTGAGTAGATAAACACCGGCTCGCCAAAATAGGCATAGGTGTCCACGTTATCTCGCCGCTTGGGCGTTGCCGTCAGGCCAAGCTGCACGGCAGGCGCAAAGTATTCGAGAATGCCGCGCCAATTACCCTCATCATTCGCGCCACCGCGATGGCATTCGTCAATGATGATGAAATCAAAAAAGTCCAGCGGATATTCGCCAAAATGCGGTGCGGGCTGTCCGTCTTTTTCCGCGCTACTCATGAAGGTTTGAAAGATCGTGAAGAAGATGCTGCCGTTCTTTGGCACCTTGCCTTTTTTGCGGATGTCCGCAGGCTCGATGCGCACCAGCGCATCCTCGGGGAAAGCCGAAAACGCATTGAATGCCTGATTCGCCAGAATGTTGCGATCCGCCAGAAATAAAACGCGTGGCCGTCGTGTGGGTTCGCGACTCAAATTCCAGCGGGACTGGAACAGCTTCCACGCCAACTGAAACGCAATGAAGGTCTTGCCTGTGCCGGTTGCCAGCGTCAGCAGAATACGCTCGTGTCCCTCGGCGATCGCCGCCAGCACACGCTCCACGGCAATGTCCTGGTAATAGCGCCCCTGAAAATAACCACCGCGATCTTCAAACGGCACAGCGGCAAAACGGTCGCGCCAGGCGTTTTGCGTGGCAAAAGTGCGATTCCACAATGCTTCCGGCGACGGATACTGCGCCAACTCGGCCTCAGCACCCGTCTGCATGTCGATGCCGTAAATGCCTTGCCCGTTGCTGGCATAGGTGAAGCGAATCGCCAGCTTGCCCGCGTAATCCTTGGCTTGGCCAACACCTCCGGTCAGCGGTTTATCCCACGCCTTGGCCTCCACCACGGCTAGCTTGGTGTTGCGGTATTCCAGCACATAGTCGGCAGTCAGCGCCTTGCCGCGTTTGCCCGCGCCCTCAATGCGCCCCAGCGTGATCGGATACTCCCGCCGGATGCGGCTGCCTGCAACCACGCCCCAACCCGCCGCCGCCAACGCGGGGTCGATGTGCTCGGCGCGGGTTTCGGGTTTCGGCTTCATTCATCGTTCAGGGTGATTTGCGTCAGCAGATTGAATAAGGGACGATTGATATAAAAGTTGGTTCGTCCGATCTTTTTCTTTTCCACAAACCCATTGCGGGTCAGCGTATCCAGATGTTTGGCCGCCGTAATCCGGGAAACGCCCAGATCTTTTTCCACGAACTCGATTTTGGTATAGGGATAGCGAAACAAGTTGTTCAGCAGCTCCTGACTGTAAAGCCTGGGCAACTCGCCGCGCAGCCGCTGCTTGGTGGCCTGCATCAGTTTGCGCAATTGCTTGATCAGCCTGATTTCGCTACGGGCGGTAACGGCCACGCCCTTGACCAGGTAGACGCACCAGTCCACCCACCCATTCGTTTCGCGTGTCGATTGCAACAACTGGTAATACTGCGCCTTGGTCGACGTGATATACCGGCTCAGATACAACACCGGCAACTCCATCAAGCCTTCGCGTTGCAATATCAGCAAATTCAAAATGCGGCCGGTGCGGCCGTTGCCATCATAAAACGGGTGGATGCTTTCGAACTGATGATGCGCAATCGCCATGCGCAACAAGGGGTCGTAATCGTCATCGGCATGGATGAAATCCACCAGTTGCGTCATCAGTTTTTCGATCAACACGGCATCCTGCGGCGGCTCATAAATCACCGCACCCGTTGCCTGATTCTTCAGTACCGTGCCCGGCACCTTCCTAAAGCCGGCGTTGTTCTGCTCGACCTGTTCCTGCACACGCAGGATCGTGCTTATGCGGATCAAGCCGGCATTCACCACATCGGTAAACCCCACCTTCAAGGCCGTGATGTAGTTTTGCACTTCCTTGGCCGCCGGCGAAGCCGAGCCGCTTTGGTCGTAGGCATACAACTCATCGTGCGTGGTGATGATGTTCTCGATTTCCGAACTGTCTTTCGCCTCCTGAATGGCCAGCGTATCGAGCAGGATGGCGCGGTTCGGCAGCGACTCGCACAAGCCTTTAAGCTCCGCCAAATAGCGGTGCGCCTCAGCCAGACTCTGCCAGACTGCCTTGACCTCAAGGCTGGCGGCGCTGGGAATATCCAGTTCGGTCATGTTTTCGCCTGTTGGAACGTGATAAGAAATCAAAGATAGCTTATCACGTCGCCCGCGATAGGTATAAGAATTTCAGTTTTCTTTTCATGTCGCAAGGCGCGTGTGCAAGAAAGGCCAATTTTTCAACACGTTTTTCGGACATCTCGCCAGCAAGGACAGCACACCCGTGAAAAGTCGGCGCTGGCGGGACGGCGATGCTGGCGAAGCCTCTATAATCCATGCCCAAGTGGGTTGGGGGTTCCCGGCCGGCGTCATGGCCTCGGTGAGATCATCGGGGTCTTTCGCTGACTGGGGCAGAAGGGATTTTTCAGGTCGTCCAGGGCGGTCAGCTTTTGCTGGTAGAGGGATTCGAGGTGTTACGTTCAAGCTTCGTCCATAGTGATATCGGGTTTGCGATAAAGCACTTTCAAGCCCAGTTGGGCAGGTATCGGGCATAGCGGGTCATCTCCGACTCGAGACATCGAGCAAAACTACCGGAATACTGCCTCAGACCGCTTGATGTAATCAATGAACTTGATCCAGGGCACGGCGACTCCCTTCATATCGCAAACTGCTGGAATTTTGCAGTTCTCAAGCTTTTTCGGCAGCGCGGGTTGCCACTTTTCATCCGTCACTACCTCAGCCTTATGCGTCCGCGCTGTTGCAATAATGAACAAGTCATTCTCACCAACACCACTACCGTATTTGTCGCCGACAATGCCCAGCAGGTTTTTGATGCGCATTGCATCATGAATAATCGCGTTGTTAATTTCAAGTAACTCAAGATTATTATTTCTTAACCACTTGCCACATTCGGGTGCTTTGTGGGCTACCTCATCAAAGGCCACGCTGGGCATCACGAGGAATTGTTTATTGATCTGATTCGCCATCCAATCCCACAAGCCAGGAAATTGCTGCAAAGGATAGTTATCCCACGCGTAAATCATGGATGACGCATCAAACACCTGCATAGTGTCGCTCCAGAGAATGCAGGTCTTTGATCGTCAGGTTGTCGAGGTAACTGCTGGCCTTGGTCAGCGTGATGTGGCGGGCGCTCAGCGCATCCAGCACCGTGCGCACAAAAGTGTCGCCGAATACATGCGTGGGTTCCCGGTGGCGATAGGCACGGCTCCCGCCACCATCTTCGGCCACCACTGCCTCCTGTCGCCATTCGCGGTAAGCGGCGTACTGGTTACGGGGCAGACGGCCTACATCCAGCAGGCGGCGCAAGATCACCTCGCCGCTGACACCCCAAGCCTT
Organism: Rugosibacter aromaticivorans; assembly: GCF_000934545.1. Classification (GTDB taxonomy): domain Bacteria; phylum Pseudomonadota; class Gammaproteobacteria; order Burkholderiales; family Rhodocyclaceae; genus Rugosibacter; species Rugosibacter aromaticivorans. The sequence continues at coordinate 2,130,303 of NZ_CP010554.1, read as the reverse complement.
GCGCTGCTCACGCAACCATTCGTCGAATTGATCAACCTCATGCGGCCTATCGGCGTCGCGGATGTTGGTTAGAAAAGCTTGCGGCACCAGCAGATGGCCGGCGAAAGCATTGGCCTCCTGCTCGCGACCTTCATGGGAATGCAAGTCGTGGTTATCATCAATGGAACTGGTTTTATGCAGCAGCAAATGCCCCAGCTCGTGCATCAGGGTAAAAGACTGTTGGGGTTCCCACGCCTGCTTCTTGATAACAATCACAGGACATTCCGGGTCATATAAAGAAAAGCCAAGAATCGGGCTTTCCTTGGCAATCTGCCATTTGCCGTTGTAACCATTGCTGCGAAACACCAACAGCCCCTTGGCTTCCAATGCACGACGGTAACTCTCAAAGTCGTTCCGCTCAGCCAGCCCCAGCCACTGGCGTACAGCACCTGCCGCCGTTTGCGAGCTTAACCCGGCAAGATCAGGCGGACTGAAGCGGGGCGTATCCGCATCATCCAGCTCTTCACGCAGGCTCAGGTACACAGCGCGTTGCTTTTCGACTCGCTCGATCAATGCCTTGAAGCGCGGGGAAAGTTCTGGTTTTTGGTTAGCCAGCGTGCGAAATTGAGGCGTATGCACTTGAGCCTCATCCACCGGGCCGGGTTCAAGAAAGAACAGGACACCCCGGCCGAAATACTCCGCAATTTTGCGTAGCTGGTTAAACGTAATGCCCGCTTCACCGGCCATCACCTTGTTGATGTTGGCCGCAGCAATGCCTACTTCGGACGCAAAGTCTTCCAGCGTGATGCCGCGATCGGCACAACACCAGCTAATGCGCTCAGGATTGATCGACTGTATGCGTTCCATATCAAGGCATTATATCTATGCGGCGTATTTTTCCCTGTCGGGATCAAGGCGTTATAACGCCTCGGAGAATGCTTGGTACAAGAGGGATTTTTTCAGCTCGTCGAGGGCGGTCAGCTTTTGCTGGTAGAGGGATTCGAGGCGTTGGGTTTCGTCAAGCATTGAGTCCAACATCGAACCAGATTCGATCTGCTTTGCAATGGGCGGCAACGAGATTTCCAGTTCCTTGATCATGCCTAGCTTGAGAAATTTCGTTCCCGCACCGACAGATTGTTCTTTGAATTGCCGCAAGCTCTTGAGCATCTGAAAATACAAGAAGCGATACGACAATCGATTCTCGTCAGCTACCGTGATCACATAAGTTCGCTGGTAGGCGTTGAACTTGCCCTTGTAGTGCTTGACGTTAAAGTCACCGACGGCGTTGTTGCCGGCTAATAGGATGGCTTCACAATCGAATGCGTAATTATCGATTGCGTAGACTTCTTTAGCGCATGTGAAAAAAGGGTATGTACCATTTTCTGTCGCGGCATTGGCGTCGAGCTTGCCTGTCTTGATGGTGACGTAATTGCCAAGCGGAGCGTTTTCACCTTGCACGGAATCAAGAACGCTTTCAAACAAGGCGCGGGCGTTCTGGAGGTTCTTTTCGGCGTTGGCGCGGGCGACAGCGATGCCGTCGAAGGCTTCGTCGAGGATGGCGACGATGCGGTGTTGTTCGGGGAGGGGCGCGACAGGAACAGGAACCTCTTTTAGCTTTCCACCGGATAGCTCCTTGAATGTCGCACCGGTGCCGAGGTCATTCAGTAAGGGAACGATGCTCGCCAAGTAGTAGTACAGATACTTGTTATCGAGTCCATTGCGCGGCACCAAGCCTTTGCAACCTTGATTGGTCGCCATCGGCATGGTGTTGATGACCAAGTGTCCAATCGGGGCACGAGAGGAAAGAATTACTGACTGTTGCGGCAGGAGTCTCGCGGAACTGTTCTGCATTCCTGCATCGGTGATCGTTCGTTCCGTTTGGTCGATGTAAGGCGTAGCCCGCTTGCCCATTTCGGCGGGCGTAATCCATTGATGCGGCCCATCCCAGTATCCTTTGACGCCGGTCTTGGGCGTGCCGCCGTTGACGACATCGCAGACATCGCCAATGGCCTTAAGTTGCCACCCTGCCTTCATCGCGACACCTCTTCTTCCGTTCGTCCTGAGCTTGTCGAAGGATGAACGGACGCTGGCGACTGCCCTTCGACAGGCTCAGGGCGAACGGGGGCGCTGGATTTGGCGAGTCGGGATACTTCGGCCCAATTACCTCGCATCATGGCCTCCTTCTTTTTGCGGCTCCAGCCCTTGATCTGCTGCTCTGCGGCGAGGGCTTCTTCGCGGGTGGCGCAGTCTTGCGAGAACACGAGTTGCAGTGGGCGACGTTTGAAGGTGTAACAGCTTGAGATTGCCCCAGTTTCGTGTTCACCGATGCGCTTTTCAAGGTTGTCGGTATGGCCTGTGTAATAGCTGCCATCAGCACAACGCAGTATGTAAACCCAGAAAGCCATAGTTAATTTTCGCCCTTCGACAAGCTCAGGGCGAACGGGGATGTGGTGTATCGATTCATCGCATCACCTTATCGGTTGCGCTCAGCATCTCCCTAATCTTCGCCAGTACGTCCGCACTCTCCGCATCCAGCGTGGCGATTCCATCCAAGATGTCCTGCGGGCTGCGATGTACGACGGCTTCGCCGCCGTTCGGGTTTTTCACCGAGAGGTCGAAGGTCGCCGTGTCACCAGCGCCGACTTTTACGCTCCAGCTCTTATCCGAATCGGCGAAGGTTTTTTGCAGTTCGACGAATTCTGCCAAGTCGGCGTCGTTCAGCGGGTTGGTCTTGCCCAGGTTGCGGCCGGGGTCGAGCTGGTAATACCAAACCTTTCTGGTCGGTGCGCCTTTCTCGAAAAACAGGACGACGGTTTTCACACCCGCGCCTTGAAAGGTGCCGCCGGGGCAGTCGAGCACGGTGTGCAGGTTGCAGGTCTCCAGCAAGTGCTTGCGCAAGCTCACCGAGGCGTTGTCGGTGTTGGAAAGAAACGTGTTCTTGATGACGACATCCGCGCCGCCGCCGGCCTTGAGCATCTTGATGAAGTGTTGCAGGAAGAGGAAAGCCGTCTCGCCGGTGCGGATGGGGAAGTTCTGCTGCACTTCCGCTCTTTGCCGCCAAAGGGCGGGTTGGCGAGGATGACCTCGAAGCGGTCCTTGTCTTGCACATCGGCGAGGGGCTCGGCCAGGGTGTTGGTGTGCACGATGTTGGGCGCTTCGATGCCGTGCAGGATCATGTTCATGATGGCCATGACATAGGCCAGCGACTTTTTTTTCCTTGCCGTAGAAGGTGCGGGTTTGCAGGGTGGAAAAGTCGGCGGTGGTGAGACGGCGATTGGCGGTGAGGTAATGCTTCGCACAAAAAGCCCGCGCTGCCCACGGCGCCGTCGTAAATGCGCTCGCCGATTTGAGGCTGCACGACTTTGACGATGGCGCGGATCAGCGGGCGCGGGGTGTAATACTCGCCGCCGTTGCGCCCGGCGTTGCCCATGTTCTTGATCTTGGCTTCGTACAGGTGGCTTAACTCGTGCTTTTCGGTTTGCGAGCGAAAGCGCAGCTCGTCGATGTGATCGATGATCTCGCGCAGGTTGTAGCCGCTGTGGATTCTGTTTTTGATCTCGCCGAAGATTTCGTCGATTTTGTATTCCAGCGTGTTCGGCCCGCTGGCTTTTTGCTTGAAGCTTTGCAGATAGGGGAAGAGTTGTCTGTCGACAAAATCGCGCAGATCATCCCCCGTGAGCGCCTTGTTGTGGTCCGGCTTGCCGTCTTTATCCTTGGGCGCGGCCCAGGTATTCCAGCGGTAGGGCGCGTCCAGAATGTGCGTGTAGGGCTTGCCGTTGAGCGCAGCCTCGGTGGCTTTGTCTGCTTCCAGCCCGTCGAGGTATTTCAAAAACAGCAGCCAGGAAGTTTGCTCGGTGTAGTCGAGCTCTGTGGTGCAACCGGCTTCTTTCCAGAGGACGTCGTCGATATTTTTAAAGGCTTGTTCGAACATGAGCGGGTGGTGATAGAGATAGGCAATAAGAGGGGGCTTTACGAGGATAAGGCGGTAAAGTGCAAGAAAGCACTTTGAGTATACTGACCTTGAAATTTTAACGGCCTGATACTTGGTTAATCGCTGGATTAATCGCTGCGAATAAAAGCGATAAGGTGGGCGGGTGCAGGGCTAAAATAAATCGCAAATAAACCGCAGAGGAGGCTTTCAATGGGCGAGAAAAAATGGGCTGAGGTTCGGCCACGAGAAGATTATTTTCGGATTCTGAATCCGGATGGCAGCGTAGAAGGCACGGTGCCGGAAGTCTCCAGGCAGGAGTTGCTGCGCTGGTATGAGGTGTTGGTCGAAACGCGCACGTTTGAGGCGATGGTGTTGCGCTTGCAGCGGCGCGGGGTGTTGAGCGTGGCGGCCAGCTCGCGCGGTGAAGAAGCGTCCGGCCTGGGCGCGGCGGCGGCGTTGCAGGTGGGCGACTGGTTATTTCCCGCGTATCGCCAGCTCAGCGCCGTGCTGTATTGGAATGCGCCGGTGGATCGCATCATGGCCGGGCTGATGGGCAATACGCCGGAGCATATCCGTGAGCATTTGCCCCTGCCGCCGGAAGTGCCCCCGGGCGTGAACATCCTGCCTTATCCGGTATTTCTGGGGGCTTATGTTCCTCTGGCAGTGGGTTGTGCGCTGGCCGATAAACTCAATGGCAGGAAGCACGTGAGCCTGGCGTTTGTGGGCGAGGGCAGCACCAGCGAGGGTGATTTTCACGATGGCCTGAACTTTGCCGGCGTGCTGGAATCCCCCTGCGTGATTATTGTGCAAAACAACCAGTGGAGTATTTCCGTGCCCGCTTCGCGCCAGACGGCAGCAGCTACCTTTGCACAAAAAGCCGTGGCCTATGGCTTGCCGCATGAGCGGGTGGATGGCAATGATATTTTTGCCGTGTATGACACCGTGAAAAAAGCGGTGGATCGCGCCCGTGCCGGCGGTGGTGCCACCGTGATCGAAACGGTGACATATCGCATCCTGGACCATAACAGCGCAGATGCCTCAGCCGCCTATCGCACGGAAGATGAGGCGGAATACTGGAAGACGCTCGACCCTGTGGAACGTTTTGAAAAGTATTTATTCAATCAGGGCATTCTTGATCAGGCCACTAAAACGGCGATGGAAGAGCGTGCAGAAAAACGCCTGCGTGAGGAGATCGAGCGTGGCCGTGCGGTGCCGCCAACACCGGCGGACAACATGTTCCTCCACCATTTGCAGGGTGAGGCGGGCTGGAGCACGCAGCATCAGCGTGACGAGCTGGCGTGCGAACTGGCGGGTGGCAATCCGTTTCTCGATATGACCGGAGAGGGCATGCAATGACGCGCATCAATGAACTGCCAGTAACGGAAGAAATGAATCTGGTGACGGCGGTAACGCATACGCTGCGCCAGGAAATGCAGCGTGACCCGAGCGTGCGCGTGATGGGTTACGACATCGGCCCGATTGGCGGCGTGTTTCGCGCCACCGAAGGCTTGTTTGACGAGTTCGGCCCCGACCGTGTGATTGATACGCCGCTGTCTGAAAACGGGCTGCTGGGCGTGGCGGTGGGCATGGCCATACGTGGCGAGCGGCCGGTGATCGAGATGCAGTTTTTGGGCTTCATGTACAACGCCTGGGGCCAGTTCATTTACAACCTGGCCAACCTGCACCAGAAAACCGGTGGCGCGATGAAAGTGCCGGTAACCATCCGCGCAACCTTCGGTGGCGGCATCAAGCCCTTGCCGTTTCATTCGGAATCCACCGAGGCGTATTTGATGCACACGCCGGGTGTGCGCGTGGTGTGCCCGAGCACGCCAGCGCAGACCAAAGGCTTGTTGGCAGCGGCGATTCGCAGCGACGATCCGGTGATATTTTTAGAGCACACCAAAATGTATCGTGCGTTTCGCGAGCCGGTACCGGTGGCGGATTACACCCTGCCGCTGGATAAATGCCGTGTGGTGCAAGAGGGCAGTGATCTGACGCTGATCGCCTGGGGCAACATGCTGCACTATGCCATCGCGGCGGCGGCAGACGTGGCGGCCAAGGGCAATGCGAGCATCGAAATTATTGATATGTGCAGCCTGGCGCCGCTGGATGTGGCACCGGTTTTGGCGTCGGTGAAAAAGACCGGCCGCTGTGTGATTGTGCATGAAGCGCGGCGCACCGCCGGGCCGGGTGCGGAAATCTCGGCGCTGATTAACGAATATGCGCTGGAATATTTGAAAGCGCCGGTCAAACGCGTGACGGCGTTCGATGTGTTCTTTCCCGAAAATCAAATAGAAGACGCCTACCTGCCCAGCTCGCAGCGCATCAAGGCGGGTATTGATGCTGTGTTGAGTTACCAGTTTTGAGTGGAGACCGATCATGACCTATGAATTTTGCTTGCCCGATGTCGGCGAAGGCATCACCGAATCCGATCTGCTCAAGTGGCATGTCAGGCCCGGCGATGTGGTGCGCGAAGACGATCTGCTGTGCGAGATCGAAACGGATAAGGCGGTCGTGGAAATACCCGTGCCGTGCAATGGTACGGTGCAAAGCTTGCAGGTGGCTGAGGGCACGACGGTTAAAGTGGGTAGCGTGATTGCGGTGTTTGCGACTGATGCTGCGGTGGCTAATGTGGCTAAGGCTGCGCATGCAGCGCATGCTGCGCCTGTTGCCCCGCAAGAGAATTCACCGCGCGCCGTATCACCAGCGCCGTCCAGTGACGGACTCAAGACTTTTCAAGCCGTCACGGCAAACCCGCCATCGCCGCCCGTGCACGCCACGCCGAGCACGCGCAGTTACGCGCGGCAGCGGGGCGTCGCGCTCGAAGTGGTCAGCGGCAGCGGGCCGCAAGGTCGCATCCTGCATGAAGACATTGACCGGCATCTGGCCGCAGGTAAAGCACCGGATACTTCCAGCGTCAGGCTGGATGTTCGCCCGACGGCGATTCCACTCACTGGCCAGCAGCGCCGCACACCGATCAAGGGGCTGCGCCGCGCCATCGCCGAAACCATGGTGCGCTCGGTGAGCGTGATACCCCACGCCACGTCGGGCTTCCGTTGCAATGCCGAGGCCTTCGTGGCGCTGCGTCAGCGCCTGCAGGAACATCTCGGCTGCCGCATTTCATTTACCGCGATGGTCATCAAGGCGATGATTCCGGCGCTTAAAAAATACCCGTATTTCAACGCCAGCATTGACGATACGAGTTACGAGATTGTCGAACATGGCGACATCAACATCGGCTTTGCCACACATACGGAAGAAGGCTTGATGGTGCCGGTGATCAAGCATGCCGATCAGAGAAGTCTGGCGGAAATCTCCGCCGAGATCGACCGCCTGGCTAGCTTGGCGCGTGAGCGCAAGATTGCGTTGGCCGATCTGAAGGGTGGCACGATCACGTTAAGCAATGTCGGCAGCCACGGCAAGCATGATCTGGTCGGGCGGCCGATCATCAATCATCCTGAAGTGGCCATCATCGCCATGACCCGTATCAAGCCGCAGGCCGCCGTGGTAAATGGCGCCGTGGTGGCGCAGCAGAGTCTGGACATGGTGACCTCCTACGATCACCGGCTGATTGATGGCGTTTATGCCGCCGAGTTCATGGAAGCGGTGATCGAGATCATTGAAGAGCCGGGTTTACTGCTGAGTCTTTGAAAAAACTACGCTGGTCGGATTTGATCGAGACCGGTTTGCGCTAGCTTTGCAGTGGGCTAGTGGCGTGCGAAGAAAATAGCACGCGCACCATCAGTCCGCTGCCACCATCGCCATCGGCCAGTTCGACCCGTGCGCCATGCAGCTCGGCGATGCGGGCGACGATGGATAAGCCCAGCCCGCTGCCTTGGGCTTCTTGCCCCGCCAGACGATAGAAGCGGCGGAAGACTTGCTCCCGCTCGTGTGCGGGGATGCCGGGCCCCGTATCGGTAACTGTCAGGCTATTTTCAGCGACCTGCACATTGACCCGGCCGCCTGCCGGTGTGTAGTAAATGGCGTTGTCGATCAGGTTGCGCAACAGGATGCGCAGCATGTCTGCGTTGCCTGACACGACGGTTGCCGCTGTTTCCAATTCGAGATGGATGTTCTTGTCGAGCGCCATGGTGCCGTGTGCGGCACATATTTCTTCCGTCAGGTGGTCGAGCAAAACGGGCTGCTTGTGCAAACCTTTTTCGGGATCGATGCGCGCCAGTATCAGCAGCTGGTTCACCAGCCGCGCCGCGCGATCGGCGCCGGCCTGTAGCTGCTGGATGGCATGGGTGCGTTCTTCCGCATCTTGCGCACGCAAGGCCACCTGCGCCTGAATGCCCAGCGCGGCCAGCGGTGTGCGTAGCTCGTGTGCGGCGTCCGCCGTAAAGCGGCGTTCAGCTTCCAGCGTGTGTTCGACGCGGGAAAAAAGATGGTTGATGGATTCCACCAGCGGACGGATTTCCTCGGGTGCTTCTGCCGGTGTCAGCGCGTGCAGGCGCGATGGCTCGCGGATAGCGATCTGGCCGGCTACGGCATCCAGAGGCTGGAGTCCGCGTCGCGTCGCCAGCCACATCCAGGCGCCTAGCAGTGGCAAACCAAAAAACGCCGGTATGAGCAAACGCCAGACGATGCGGCCGATGAGTTCATCGCGCACGGCATGGTTTTCCGCGACCAGCACGCGATACTGATGGTGTTCATCCCACTGGCCGAAATAGCGCTAGTGACCGCTGGCACCAGGGACATCATGGGCACTGGAATAGCCATCGATCCGGGTCAATGGCGTAAGTGGCGCATTGCTTGAACGCAACACCAGCGTGTCTGTGCCGTGCCATAGCTGAAACATGATTTTGCGCTGGTAGGGATGGGCGCTGTGCCCGATCTCATCGGTCGCATAGTGGGGAAATAGGTTGCCATGCTTTTCTTCCCCATTTTTGCTTAATTCCTTCAGCTGGTTTTTACCGAGCACGAGCACTGACTGTGCTGTCTGGGCTAACTGCGCATCGAAGAGCTCATCAATTTCATGATGAGTATCGACGTAGCTCCACCCCAAGGTCACCAGCCAGCAGACAGAGACACCGCCCAGCAACGGCAGCAGCAGGCGACGACGCAGGGAGAACCAGCGCGTGTTGGTCATGTTTTGGAAATGGTGTAGCCAATGCCGCGCAATGTCTTGATAAGCTCATTGCCCAGCTTGCGCCGCAGATGATGGATATGCACTTCCAGGGCATTGCTGTCGGGCTCATCCCGCCAGCCGTAGATGGCACCTTCGAGCTGAGTGCGGGTCATGACGCGGCCGGCATTTTCGAGCAGGGTTTGCAGCAGATCGAATTCGCGAGCAGATAATTCCACGCCCACGCCATCTTGTGCTACCTGGCGTGCAATCGGGTCGAGCATCAGTTCGCCATGATGAATTTGCGGCATGGTGCGCCTCGCTGCACGGCGGGTGAGGGCGCGCACACGGGCAGCCAGCTCGTCCAGATCCACGGGCTTGACCAGATAATCGTCAGCCCCAGCGTCTAACCCTGCCACTTTGTCACCTGTCGCATCACGTGCGGTGAGCACCAGTACGGGCGTATTGCCGCCTGCTTCGGCAGGGCGTTGGCGCAGACGCTGTAAAATTTCCATGCCGGAGAGCCGCGGCAACCCCAAGTCCAGCACCACGAGGTCAAAGGTTTCGCTCTTTAACGCATGATCGGCAGCGAAGCCATCCTTTACCCAGTCCACCGCAAAGCCTGCCTGGCGCAGGCCGGCGGTCAGCCCGTCGCCGAGCAGGGGATCATCTTCAACAAGCAGGATTCGCATCGTGGGTTAGCTTAAGGCTTGAGTTGTTCATGGTTTTCGGGCAGATATTGCCATGGCCTGATCAACTGGCATGTGCAATATAAAGCGATGATAGAGCAGGGCGACCAAATGCAGTGCGATGAATGCCAGCACCAGGGTGAAGCCTATCTCGTGGGGTTCCTTGACCAGCTTGCCCAGCGTTTTCGAAGTACCCAGCCACTGCGCCAGCGGCCCCATTTGATACTCGGCTGCCGCCATGATCACACCGGTGGCGAGCATGACTGCCAGCACACCATAGACAGCAATGAAGGCAAGGCTGGCACGGATATCGTGACCGAGACGGGGCGGAAAGGATAGACGACCGCGCAGCATGGCAGACCATTCACGCGGATGCCATAGGTCGGACCAGCATGCAGTAGCCGGGCCGATAAAGCCCCAGATCAAGCGAACCAGCAGGCCACCGATCAGGGCATAGCCGAACTGGACGTGTATCTGCCAGATAGCCGCTTCGCTGTCACGATGCTCGAAGGCTTCTGCCAGTTGCGAGGTGACGATCAGACCGATGATGGCGAGGGCGTTCCAGGCGTGGGCCAGGCGTAGCAGGGGGTCATACACCCGATAGGTGGTGTGGGATGGGATGCGCATGGGCGACTCCTGTGAGTTAAGGTATGCTTGCAGTGTGGGCTTGCCACCTTAAGCACTGATTAACACCGGCTGAAGGTTTGCTTAAGGCGGTCTAGGGTAGCGCACTGTCTTGTGCGCTACCGGCGGCATCCTCGTGAGTATCCAGCGCCCATAGTTCATGCGCATCAAGCAGTATCCGGTAGCGGGTTTCATTGGCATCCAACTGTGCACGCACGGCAGCGAGCCGTGCTTCGATGGCCTGGCGGCGAGCAAACTGTAGATCCGCAAACTGGCCTTCGCCCAGACGCCAGGCTTTGTCGAGCAGTTGGGCATTTTCTGCCATGCGCGCGGCAACAGAGACCAATCGCTCCCATTGGCCAAAAGCGGCCCGGGCTTCAATCAGGGTGCGCCGAGATTCGGCTTCCACTTTCGCTTTTACCTGCGCTTCGCGTGCCGCTGCCACATTCACCCCGGCTAATTCAGCGCGAGAAGAAGCAGCACGCGCTGCGCCGGGCAGGGGGATGACGAGTTGCAGGCCGAGCAGCTTTTCCTGTCCATCACGCTCACGAGAGACACGCAAGCCAAGCATCGGATCCGGCAGGCGTTCTGCGTCGGTACGCTGCGCGATGAGTTGCTGGTGGTGTGAGGCGGCAGCAGCTGTTAGCAGTTCATGGTTGCGCATGAGCATTTTTTCCAGCCATGGTTCCGCGTTTGCCGGTGGCGATTGTGGCTGAGCGAGTTGCGGCGCCGCTGGTAACATGATGTTGGGAAACTGCTGAGTGAAATCTGTCGCTGCCAGTTTTGTCATGGCCTCTGCCTGTGCATGTTGTGCTTGGGCTTGATTGAGTTGGGCTTCAGCCTGCAAGACTTCGAGACGGGCAGCATCGCCAACGGCGACACGCTTTTTTGCCACATCATATTGGTGGCGAAGAATATCTACCTGGGCTTGCCATTCCTGAGTTGTCGCGCGCTCCCGTTGCCAGTTGAACCATTGCTTCAGCAGCCGGCGCGCTGTCTCGTGGAGGGCATCGCCAAAGGCGTACTCGGCCTGGCTTATACCAGCTTTTCCTAATGCGGTATCGATAGCGCCTTTACCGGGCAGCCGAACCGATCGCTCGATGCCGACGGTTTGTTCATCGTACTTCACGTCAAGCGGAACATCCCGCCGCCGCTGGCCTTCCATCCGCAGGGTGAATTCATGCGGGCCGGCGACCAGCCGATCCTTGTTGGCTTCTGCGACGCTGACGCCAGCCTCGGCCGCCTTCACCGCCGGATGCAGCGTCAGCGCTTGAGTGACGGCAGCCCTCGGCGGCAGATCGGCGAAATCAACGAAATCCGCTGCGTGGCTGATCAGCGGCAGAAAAAACAGCAAAGCACATTTGTATTTCATGTCAGCGATCCGGAATCAAGAACAGGGCTGATCCACCAGGTGATGTCGGCACCGGGCAGGTCGGCTTGCAGTTGGGCAATCAGTTGCCGGGCATGGTCGCCTGCCATGAGCATCTCGATCTTCACGCGTTCCGCACGGCCACGCACTCGCTCGGCTTCGCTTGAGATGTGCTCAGGCGCAGCGTGGCCATCGGCCGGATGAGTGACGAAGGGGCCAACCCAGGCAGGATGCCGGAGCAGATGGTCGATGACGGGTTCCTCCAGGGATTTTGGCAGTACGAGATGCAGGCAGATGTCGCGCTTCATTTAGCGACTCCCCAGCGTTTGTAAAGGATGGGCAGCAGAATCAGCGTCAGCAGGGTCGAGGTGACGAGCCCACCGATGACGACGATGGCCAGGGGCCGCTGGATTTCCGAACCGGGGCCGCTGGCAAAGAGCAGCGGTAGCAGGCCAAAGGCGGTAATGGAAGCGGTCATCAATACCGGCCGCAACCGCCGCTTGGCACCCTCGGTGATCACGCGTTCGATGGGTAGCCCCTGTTCACGCAACTGGTTGAAGTAGTCAATGAGCACCAGGCTATTCAATACCGCGATGCCCAGCAAGGCGATAAAACCGACGGCAGCAGGCACCGATAGATATTCTCCGAAAATCAGCAGGGCAAAGATGCCACCCATGAGGGCGAAGGGAATCATGCTGATGACCAGGGCCGCCTGCCGCACCGAGCCAAAGGTGATGAACAGGATGTAGAAAATCATTGCCAGCGCAATGGGCACGACGAGCGCCAGCCGCCTGGCTGCCCGCTGCTGGTTTTCGAATTGACCGCCCCAGGTCATGTAGTAGCCGACAGGCAGGGAAATTTCCTTGGCTACTCGTGCTTTTGCTTCCTCGACGAAACCCACGAGGTCGCGGCCGTGCACATTGGCTTGAACAACCACCAGTCGTGCGGCATCCTGATGGTCCACCTTCACTGGCCCGTCGACCCGTTTGAGCCGGGCTACCGCCGAGAGCGGGACGGTGCCAGCGCCTCCCGGCAAGGCCAGAAGTATGCCGGAAAAAAGGGCGGGCGATAGGCGCGTGTCATTGTTACCACGAATCACCAAAGGTGTGCGTCGATTGCCTTCCAGTACCAGTCCAATGTGTTTGCCTTCCAGTTGAGCACGCAGGGTAGCGGCAATCTCATCAATGCCCAGGCCAAGCCGACCGGCGGCCAGGCGATCCACTTCCACCGTGTAATATTGGACGCCCTCATTTTTTACTGTCAGCACATCCTGCGCGCCGGGCACTGTTTTCAGCAAGGCAGCGATGCGCTCGGCCAGGCTGTTGAGCTCAGCCAGATCTGTGCCGAATATCTTGATGGCCAGATCGCCCCGCGTACCCGTGAGCATTTCCGAGATACGCATGTCGATGGGCTGGGTGAAGGCGATATCCATGCCGGCAAAATCCGTCATCACTTTACGAATTTCATCCGTCAGCCATTCTTTGTCCGGCTTGCGCCACTGGTCACGCGGGGCCAGCACGAGGAAAGTGTCGGTCTCGTTAAGTCCCATGGGGTCAAGCCCGAGTTCGTCGGAACCCGTACGGGCGACGATATTCTTGATCTCTGGCACCTTGGCCAGCAGCGTCCGTTGCACGGCCAGATCAGTTTCGGCGCTGGCTTCCAGACTGACAGAAGGCAGCTTGGCAAGCTGCATGAGAATGTCGCCTTCATCCATGGTGGGCATGAAGGTCTTGCCCAGGAGCAGGTAAGCCATGGCGGTCGCCACCAGCAGGCTGAGGGCCGCCGCAATGACTTTCCGCGTATTGACCAGCGCCCAGGTCAGGACCGGCTCGTAGATCGCCAGTGCTTTGCGCGGCAACCAGGGGAGTGGGTGATTGGCCTCGTGCCCTGCTCCCCCTGTCGCTGAATGCGCTGCTGCGCCCGAGGGTGTGCCATGACTGGGTTTGATGAGGTAAGAGGCGAGTACCGGAATGGTCGTCAATGACAGTAGCAGCGAGCCGGAGAGCGCGAAGACGATAGTCAGCGCCACGGGGATGAACAGCTTGCCTTCCAGTCCTTGCAAGGTGAGCAAGGGCAGAAAGACAATGATAATGATGGCGATGCCCGAGACGACAGGCACTGCCACCTCGCGCACCGCCCGGTAAAAGCGGTGCAGCAGTGGAATGGAAGCCGGGCTGGGTTGGGCAAGATGACTCTCGATATTTTCCACGACCACCACGGCCGCATCCACCAGCATGCCGATGGCAATGGCCAGGCCACCCAGGCTCATCAGGTTGGCCGACATGCCAAAGAGTTGCATGAGGATAAAGGTGAGCAACGCTGCCAGGGGCAACACGCAAGCCACGGTGATGGCGGCACGCAGGTTGCCGAGAAAGGCGAACAGCAGGATCAGCACCAGAATGATCGCTTCGTACAGCGCTTTGGAAACAGTGCCCACAGCGCGATCCACCAGAACGCCACGGTCGTAAAAGATATTGATGGAAACGCCTTTGGGTAGCGATGGCTCGATTTCCTTCAACTTTGCCCGCACATCTTCCACCACCTGGCGGGCATTGGCGCCACGCAGGCCGAGCACCAGGCCTTCGACAGTTTCACCTGCGCCGTCTCGGGTGACAAAACCGTAGCGGGTCAGGCTGCCAATACGCACATCGGCCACGTCGCCGACGCGTGTCACCACACTATTGCGATTGGCGACAACGATGGCCCGCAAATCGTCAATGTTCTTGATGCTGCCTTCGATGCGCACCAGCAAGGATTCCTCCCCTTCCGTCAGACGGCCAGCGCCATCATTACGGTTGTTGGTTTCCAGCGCCCGTTGCAGGTCGGCCAGCATCAGGCCTCTGGCTTTGAGCGCCACAAGCTGGGGCGCCACCTCGAACGTGCGCACATGGCCGCCAAGGCTGTTCACATCAGCGACGCCGGGCAAGGTACGCAACTGCGGCCGGATGACCCAGTCAAGCAGGCTGCGTCTTTCGGCGAGAGGCAGGTCGCCCTCGATAGTGAACATCAGCATCTCGCCCAGCGGCGTGGTGATGGGTGCTAAGCCACCGCTCGCACCATCAGGTAAATCTTTCATGACACCGGCAAGACGTTCCGATACCTGCTGCCGCGCCCAGTAGAGGTCGGTGCCTTCCTCAAAGTCGAGCGTAATGTCGGCAATGGCATATTTGGCTACTGAGCGGACCAGGCTCTTCTTCGGGATGCCGAGCATTTCAATCTCGATCGGCGTCACGATGCGCGCTTCGACTTCTTCGGGCGTCATGCCAGGGGCCTTCATGATCACCTTCACCTGCGTGGAGGACACATCGGGAAAGGCGTCGATGGGCAAGTCGCGGAAGGAAACAATACCGGCACCCACCAGCAACAAGGTGCCAACGATGACCAGCAGACGCTGGGTGAGTGCGAATTCAATCAGGCGTGAAAACATGATGGTGTCTTACTTCGCTTGACCTGCGCCCAGCCCCAGCCAGGAAGCCTTGAGGGTGACGACACCGTGGGTAACAATGCGGGCATCGCCCGGCATCTCGACAACGACCAGAGACGATTTCTCGGTCTCATCCAGCACGTTCACCGGGATGGGACGAAAGCCGCCAGCCACCGCAGCGAACAGCCAGACCTTGCCCTGATAGCGAACCAGGGCGCTGCCGGGCACGCGCCAGGTGTTGCCAGAGCGGTTACCAGTCTGTGGCGCTGCCGGTGTGATATTGACCTGGACGAACTGGAAGGGTTTGACGCAAGCATCTGGTTTCGGCAGTTCCGCCCGCAACAGCAAAGACTGGGTCGCCGGATTCATGTGCGGTGCTATCAGGGTCAGGCGGCCGTCCTGGCTACCTTGCGCGCAACCCACCACCGAGACTTTGTCGCCGGGGGCCAAGCCTGCGGCCTGGGCGGGTGTGGCCTGGATTTCCAGCCACAACAAGGAGTCAATGCGCCCCAGCTTGAACAGCAGTGTGCTGGTTTTGACTCGCTGCCCCGGCTGCACCGCCGCTTCAAGAACCACACCGGCAAACGGCGCGCGAATTTCGGCGACGCCGGAAAGTCCCTTGACTTCGGTTCCGGGAGCACTCAGCCCTGCTAGATGCAAGGCTTGGCGTTTTTCTGCCAACTGCGCGGCGGCTTGGCGCTCCGTCGCACGAGTGACAGAAAGCCGGCTGCCAGCGATGATGCCATCTGCATGGAGCGCTTCGTCGCGGCGACGACTCTCACTGGCGACTTCGGCTTGCGCCTGAGCCTGGAGATAGTCTCGCTGGAGTTCCAGCATTTGCGGCCCTTGCATGCGCGCCAGGGGCTGGCCGCGTGTCACGGTTTCACCATAGGCGGCAAGCACGGCAGTCACCGCACCGGCCAGCGGCGCGCCGATGACTTCCACCTGTCGTGGTGGCACCACCACTTGCGCTGGTAATCGTCGGCCACCGCCCGCTTCAAAGCGGCTCAGCGACTGGGTGGTTATGGATAATGACTTGATCTGCTCTGGTGAGAGTTTGATCAAAACGTTCTCTGCCTGGCCGTAAAGCGGGAGGCAGAGGAGACAGAAAATGGGGGGGAGGAGTCGTTTTTTCATGGTGGCCGCTATCTTGACTGCCTTAACTTAAAGCAGTCTTAAGAGCGCAGCCCACGCCAGAATCACGGCGTACTACATTTTCTGATTCATCCGGAAAATGCGCATCGAACTACGTGCGAACCGAACTACGCCGGTTGAATGTGATCAAGCCCCGCTTGTGCCAGCTCAGCCGCGCGGATCAGGGCGCGGGCCTTGTTTTCGGTTTCCTGCCATTCACTTTCGGGCACTGAGTCGGCGACGATGCCGGCGGCGGCCTGGACAAAGAGCATGCCGTTCTTGACGATGCCGGTGCGAATGGCAATCGCCATGTCCATTTCGCCGGAAAAGCTCAGATAACCACACGCCCCACCGTACAGCCCGCGTTTGACCGGCTCCAGTTCGTCGATGATTTCCATGGCATGGATTTTGGGTGCGCCGGTCAGTGTGCCGGCCGGGAAGGTGGCTTTGAGCACGTCCAGATTGCCCATGTCCGGCAGCAGCAAGCCTTCGACATTCGAGACGATGTGCATGACGTGCGAATAACGTTCGATGACCATTTGATCGGTGACGTGCACCGAGCCGGTTTGCGCGATGCGGCCGATGTCGTTGCGCGCGAGATCAATCAGCATGACGTGTTCGGCGCGTTCTTTCGGATCGGCCAGCAGTTCTTCGGCATGGGCCTGGTCTGCTTCCGGCGTGGCGCCGCGCGGCCGCGTGCCGGCCAGCGGGCGAATGGTGACGCGCTTGCCACCGAGTGATGTTTCCTCGCGCACGAGAATTTCGGGTGACGCGCCGACTACCTGAAAATCGCCGAAGTCGTAGAAATACATGTAGGGCGAGGGATTGATCGAGCGCAACGCACGGTAGAGCGTCAGCGGCGGGCAGGTGAAGGGCATTTTCAGGCGCTGGCCAACTTGCACTTGCATCATGTCACCGGCGGCGATGTAGTCCTTGGCTTTTTGCACGGCGGCCAGATAATCCGCTTTGGCAAAATCGCGTATGACCTGCGTGGCGGCAACCGGTGCGCTGGCAGGGATATTCACCGGGCTGCGCAGTTTTTTTGCCAGCGCATCAAGGCGGGCATGCGCGGCGGCATAGGCGTTGGGTGTGGCAGAATCAGCCGGGTTGGCATAGACAATCAGGTAGATTTTGCCCGCCAGATTGTCGATGACGGCCAGCGCTTCGGTTTGCAGCAGTAGCACATCAGGCATGCCAATTTCATCGGGCTTGTCAAAGCGGGCAAGCTTTTGCTCCATGTAGCGCACGGCGTCGTAGCCAAAATAACCGGCCAGGCCGCCACAGAACCGCGGAAAGTTTTCGGGGATGAAGACCTTGAAGCGCGTTTGATATTCGGCGATGAAATCGAGTGGATTGCCTTCAAATGTTTCTATTATTTGGCCGTCGGTGACGACTTCGGTGCGCCAGGCGTTGGCGCGTAACAACGTGCGTGCGGGCAGGCCGATGAAAGAATAGCGCCCGAAGCGTTCGCCGCCGACGACAGATTCGAGCAGGAAACTGTTGCCCTGATTGGCCAGCTTGAGATACAGCGATAACGGCGTATCGAGATCGGCGAATGTTTCCAGCGTGAGCGGAATGCGGTTATAGCCTTCGGCGGCGAGGCGATTGAATTCGCTCTGGTTGATGTGCTTCATGGGTGCTCCACAAAATAAGCGGTCATATGCGGTGATGCAGGTGGCGATGAGTGATGATGAGATCACACAGGGATGTTTCGGAACGAGAAAAGTCGGCTCGGGTGATACGGTCAATCAGCCGTTGATCATGCGCTGGGCAGCCTCGGCAAGCGTGGCGACTATAGCATCGCAATCCACGGACTGCACAGGCGCATCGGTGCTGTACCCGTAACTCACTAGCCAGACGGGGCACCCGGCGGAACGTGCGGCGGCGGCATCGTGGCGAGAATCGCCAATGTGCAGATTTTCGCCAGGGGCAACGCCAAATTGCTGACAGGCGTGCAGTAGCGGCAACGGGTGCGGTTTTTTTTCGGGCAGGCTATCGCCAGAAAGAACGAAATCAAAGAAAGAGGAAATGCCCGTGGCAACAAGCAAAGGTTCGCTGAAAGCGGCCGCCTTGTTGGTAATGACCGCCATGGGCACGCCGGTAGCTTGCCACGCATGCAATCCTTCTAAAACGCCAGGATAAAGTACCGTGCGGCGGCCGTTTTCGTGCGTGTAATGGTGGCGAAAAATGCGTAGTGCCTCGGCATGTTCTGTGAGATTAGCCTCGGGCAGACAGCGCGCCACCAGATGAGCAATGCCATGGCCGACAAACGAGGCAATGGTGGCATCAGGATATTCAGGCAGCCCGAGCTCGCGCAGCATGTCATTGGCCGCTGCCGCGAGATCCGGCAGCGTATTGAGCAGCGTGCCGTCGAGGTCGAGGGTGAGTGTGCGTATCTGGGTGCGCAGGCGAGGGGTTGTTAATTTGGCTGGCATTTACACTGTCGCAAGTTGCGCGCGCAGTGCGGCTAAAACGGAATCATAGCGATGCGGGTCAGCGTCTTTGCCAGCGCCAAACACGGCAGAACCCGCAACAAAAGTATCGGCCCCCGCGCGGGCGATGTCAGCGATGTTGTCCACCTTCACCCCACCATCCACTTCGAGCAGAATGTCGTGGCCGGTTTTTTTCTTGTGCATGTCCAGACGACAACGTGCGCCGCGCAGTTTATCCAGCGTGACGGGGATGAATGCCTGCCCGCCAAAGCCCGGGTTCACACTCATCAAGAGCACGATGTCGAGCTTATCCATGACGTAATCCATGTAATTCAGCGGCGTGGCGGGATTGAATACTAAGCCAGCCTGACAACCGCATTCGTGGATCAATGACAACGTGCGGTCGATATGCTCGGATGCTTCCGGGTGAAAGGTGATCACGTTCGCCCCCGCTTTGGCGAAATCAGGAATGAGACGATCCACCGGTTTAACCATGAGATGCACGTCAATCACGGCATCGGTGATCGGCCGGATAGCCGCACACACCAGCGGGCCGATGGTGAGATTCGGCACGTAATGGTTGTCCATTACATCAAAGTGAATCCAGTCCGCACCCGAAGCAATGACGTTGCTGACTTCTTCTCCGAGCTTGGCGAAATTGGCAGAAAGAATACTGGGCGCGATTCTGAATGAGCGGGACATGGTTTTTTCCGTAAGGGTTAACGGCCTAATTCTAACGGCAGGACGCGCGTGTGGCAGCGACGCGTCCTTGTTGCGCGCCGTATCACCAGCGCCGACTTTTGCGTTCAGGGTAGCTGACCAGCACTGACCATGCGGTTAAAGAGGATGTTTTTCGATAACCAAATCATCTGATCATCGAAGTTGGGGCTGGGCTGGGTGCTAACGAAGACGCGGTCGGCAGCGATTGCTGCTGGGTTGGGGTTAGGGTTGTGTTTTTCGTCGGGTCCATTGCCACCTGTGCCCGCATTTTTTCCGACCGAATAAATGACGGCGACGGCATCTGCGGCAAGTGACGTGACTGCTGTACAGTCAGCGCTCAAAGTGCCTGGGTTGACTACGCCACTGCCCGCATTGCATACCTTCAGGTCAGGCGCTAAACCCGTCATGGTCACAGTTTTCATGCCGTTGGCCGTGGTAAATGCGCTAGCGTTGGCGGTAGTGACGGCATAGCGGATGCGGTTAATCGGATTACCGCCCCAGCCATCGACTGCATAGCCCTGGGCATCGATGGGGGCGAGACCCAAGCTTGCCGCGGGTAGAAAGCCGTCATACGGGTTCGTACATGCACCGCCAACGGCAGGGGACTCCATCCCGTTACTAGTGCCTGATGCAGGGCAAGGCAGGCGGCCATTGGCAATCGCGAAGCCAAGCAGCGCTTCGCGTGCTTCAGCAAGTTGTTTTTGCGTGTCCCCCTGGTTGCGCATGTCTTGCTGCGCCGACAGTGGCAACAGCATGCCACCGAGCAAGAGCGCCACAATGAACATCACGATGGCAAGTTCAACCAGGGTGAAGCCGCGTTGGTGAAAAGCTATGCGAAGCGGTATCCATCGGGACGGCGCTGATGAGTCGGCAAGTTTCATGGCAGCCCCGTACTGAAAAAGTTGGTGATAGAGATGACTTGATCATTACTGTCCTGGCTGGTGGTAAAGCCCAGGCGCAGGGTGCGCAAAGCAGGGCGGTAGCAGGCTTGATCGATACCGCAGAACTGGCCGCTGGAACAAGCGATGCCACTGGTGCAGGTGTTGCCGCGTTCGTCGTAAATTTTTTGGCGATCATACAGGTTGGGTTGCTGCCCGGTATAGCAGTAGCGATGACTATCGGTTTCCACGCCGCCGCAATACTGGCCTGAAGGATTGAATGCAGGGCAGGAGCCAGTGCATTGACCATAACGGACGACGGGGTCGAGCTGCGCCATGGCACGCGTTGTGGTTTTCATGCGGGCAATCTGGTTGGCCGATGTTGCGCTCTCAGGCAGCATCCAGACCTGCGTTTGCACGGTGGCTGAATAAAGATCATTGAGGGTGGCGGGTTGGATGGTGATGTTGGTGCTGGTATCTGGCGTAGCATCGCTATCCAGATGCCAATACGTATTGGCGTTGCTGCCAGCGCTGACAAACCACATCGCACCTGCTTTCATGCCATCTGCCGTGTTTTCTGGCGTGGCGCGAGACCAGACGCCGCTACTGGCGATATACACACCGTTGGCCGAAGGCGTTGGTGGCATGGTGTTTTGTTTGGTGACCAGCACGCGGTCGCCTGCGGCCAGCGCCACGCCACCCACCGTTGATAATCCCGCCAGAGTGATCGGCGAGGTGGCCACTGTTTTTACCGGCAAGCGCACACGCTGGATGGTGAGTGCATCACTGTTGATCACTGGCGTGTCGCTATTTTGCAAGCGCCACAGGCTGCCCATATTGGCGGCGCCTGCTTTGACAAACCAGGCAGTGCCCGGTGGCAGATCGATACCTTCGTCGGCGCTCAGGTCGCGTGTCCAGGCACCGGTCGAGGCGAGGTAGACGCCATTGGTCCGGGCATCGGTTTGTGCCGTGACCAGCACGGTGTCACCGGCTGACAACGCAAGCGAGTCGATGGTGGGTAAGCCCGATAGGGTGATCGGTGTTGTGGCCACCACTTTCACTAACCGGCTGTTGTCGTCACGCCCAGCATACCCGGTCCGCTCGATTTCAACACGGACATGAATGTCTTGATTGGTGGGTGTGCTGCGCAGGTTGGGGTCAAGCTTGCTCACACCAGGGGGAGGATAGGGTGGCGGGTTGGCAAGTGACGCGGGCACGGGCGGATTACTTGGTGGCGGGCGCATGGCCGGTGGCGTGGGCAGCTGACCGTGCACGTTGTCATCTTCCTCCATGGGGAGTTTGCAGAGGTTATCGGCGGTGTCGCAGACGCTGGGCGAACGACAGCCAGTGCGGCAGGCATAGCCGGTGCTGATCGGTGAGTTGCTGCCCCAATACACCAGGCCAATATGGCCGCCTGTGTAGCTGGGGTCGGCACGGCCGTTGTCGAGCGTGCGCATGGCCGTTGCGCTGAGGGTGCGCGAAGGATCGAAACCATCTGGCAGAAATGGTGGGTGGCTTCGATAGTTGCGTCGTGTGTCGAACTCTACGCCAATTTTCGGTGCGGCGATAAATGGTGTGCTGCCGTTATTGCCCGAATAACCCAGGTGTTGGCTGGCTTCACCGCAGGCGCTGATCGTGTTGCGGTCACCGTCGACGACAGCAAAGGTAAACCCCGGGCCGGGCGGGCCGGTGTTGGAGATGTTGAATTTGAAATAGCTGCGCAAACCGCTGCCCGTGGTATGGGTTTCCGGCGTCCAGCTACACCCAAACAAGGCGGCGGCATTGGCGGCGCCCACCGCACTGGTGGTGACATTCAAGCTGCCCAGTGTCAGGGTACGCGTTGTCGCGTCATAACTTGAAAGCTGGTTGAACCCGAGTCCGGTCAGGGTGGTTGATTCAACTGAACTGAAACTGGCCCCGGCGGGAATACAGCGAACGATGTCTTGATATTCCGAGGCGGGCGTAGTGACACGAGAAAACGTGCTGATTCCCGCGTAGGTTGCGCCTGCCGTGATGAAACTGTTGGCATTGGGCGCTTCCAGATAATTGTTCGGGTCAGCCTTGTTTGCGGCTGTCAAGCGTATCTGGCTGACCTTGTTACGCTGGCTGGAAAATATCAGTACGGCAGGGCACACGGTGGCGGGTGCGGTGCCATCTATTGTCACCGCACAATTGCCAGCACATGGGGCGACAAAGAGCTGATCTTTGTAGTTGCTGAAATAATTTTGCGGATCCTGACTGTCGTCATAACAGGAAGCACTGGGCAGCGGATGGGCTGAGGTGATGCTCAATTGATCGCGCAGGCAGCCTGTCAAGCGGTCGAGCATCGCGTTGATGTCGAGGCGAAAGAGCGATGATTTACGCAGGGTGCCGAACAGCATGTCGCCGGTGAGGGCAAGCCCCTTGTCATTGGCAGCGATGGCGCAACTCGCGCTAGTGGGGCATTGCCCCGGCCAGAGCCTGCCATCGTTCTGCCGATTGATGATGCCCTGAGCCGATAGTGCTTTAGGGGTATCAGGATCGTTGCCAGGATCGGTGTCGCCGGTGATGCCGGTGGCGTTGTTTGTGCCGGCCAAATAGTTGGTGACACCGCCAAGCGCAGTCGCCGTGGCCGGATCAAGGTAGTTCTTCACATCATAATTGCCGCCACATTCGGTGACGTCGTCAGTTGTGGCCGAAGTTCTGCGATCCTGGCCGGGTAAGGGTGGTCCGGGCGAAAAGATAATGGCAATAGGCCGGTCATGGGCTGTGGCGAGTGCGCTTTGCATCGCAGTGGTGCCGTTGGCCACGACGAGATCGAGCTGGCCAAGCGTATCCCAGTTCATCGACGTGGTTTGCTGTATGCGTTGATGGCTGCCAGAGACTGCGTACCAGAGGCATTCACTGTTGCTGTCTCGCAGTGGGCCGGTGCCCAGCATGCGCCAGGGGAAGCGGCCAATGACCGTCACGTTGGTGGCATTGCCAGTGAAATTGGCGGCATCGCAACCTTCCGTTGTGCAACTGACGTTGTTGTTCCGCGACGTCCCCAGATCGGGCAGCGGCAGGAAGCCATACATGTAAATGGGAATGTTGGCACCATTGGGGTTGGCTTCGCGAAAGCGTAATGCGTAGCCGAGCAAGGCCTCCCGTGCCTGCGCCAGCGCGGCATCGGTTTGCCGCTGGCGGTAGGTCTGCATGAATTCGGGGGTCAGATTCGATACTAGAAAATATAGTGCCCCCATGACCAGGAGCGCGACCAGACTGATGAGCACAAAGCCACGTTGGGTTTTGCTCTGTACGCGCCGTTGCACTGCGGGGCTCTCCGCTTAGTGTCGGCTGGCTGGCGTCTTTACCGTGCCGCCGCCGAGCCGGTCGTTGCGCTCGCCCGTGGCGCGGTTGATCGCTTCGCCGACCTTGAGTTGTGTGGGTGATTCTTCGCCGGGGGAAAGTTGCGCCTGCCCCGGGTCTTTGGGCGTCAGACGAACGCTGACGCCGGTGCGCGCGGCATCGTGTTCATCTTGTGCGCGGCCATTGATCCACACGGTGGATTTGCCACTGGAGCGCTGCACGATACCATCAAGACTCATGGTGGCACCTTCCAGCGTCTGGGTTTCCTGAATTTTTGAAAGGCGTTGGCGTTCCAGCGTGAGGCGTTTTTCTGGTGTGAAAAAGAGTCGGCCGAGTGGGGTTGATGCGGCATGTGCGGGCCAGGTTGTGCTGGTGACCAGCAAACCCAGCACCAGGCAGTATGCGCGCTTCATAGGGTATCACTCGCCTTGAGTGTTAACCATTCCAGGGTACATTCGGCGATGAGCTGGGGCTTGATACCGCGTTGGGCTGAGTCGGCTGGGTCGGCTGGGCCGCGAACGCTGCGTGCCAGGTTGCAGGCGCGCACTTGAATCAATGCGGGGGCCGCAGTGCGCAGATCATCGAGAAAACCAAGTAGTTCGCCTTCATGCAGCAGCGATATATGCAGGTGCATCTGGCTTGCCATGATGCTCATGCCGCCTGCATCTGCGCCCTCGGGCAAGAGGGCGGCATCGATTTTTCGTTGCGGTGCAAATTCATAGTCCAGCTTTGCCAGACGCCGTGTGGTTTTGATGCGATTGATGAGATCTATCCAATCCAGACGCTGCTCAGCACCCACAATGCCGCGTTGTTTCAGGGTTTCATAGCGAGTAATTTTGTCACGAAGTTCTTGTTCTTCATTGCGTGCACGCGCGAGGTTAGCGGCCATTTCTTTTTCAGCGGCAATAAGGCTGTTGTGCTTTTGCGTTGCGGCTTTTTGCCGGGCAAGCGCACCCCATACAGCAACACCGGCGATCAGCAGGCATGCGATGAGCAGCAGTAGCGCCCAGTGTATTTTTTTGAAATCCTGGCTAGAGAAGGTCATCATTTATTTAATCACTCGCGCACTTGGTTCACAAGGGGCGGGCAATCATCAGAGAAAACGCGGGTGCTGATTCGCTGCGGCCATCGTCGGCTTCTTGCATGCTTTTGAGCGGTTTGCCGGATTCGACATCAAAGGGCATGGCCAGCAGATACACTTTGGTTTGGGGGTCTTGCAGCCGTTGAGCAAAGGTGTCAATGAGCTCTTTTTGCGCGCGCAGATCTGCCGATAACCCAAGGGGTAGTTGCGCTTGAATTTTTAACGTTGCCCAGGGGCCGTTGCTGGCGAGATTCATATTTGCCTGGGACGAGGCATTGTTTGATGCATTTCCTGTCGGGGACACCGTCCCCCAAGGGGACTTTCCAGAGATGAATTCAAGGCTTTGCGGCGTATCGCCAGCGCCGAGTTTTTGTGTGTTGCTCAGTGCGGCGTTTAGCGTGGGTTCGACTTTCCAGTCAAGGTTAATGAGCTCAATTGGGGGCGTGGCGTCGAGTGTCTGGCTCAGGTGTGTTAGCAAGGGTGTTAGATCGGCCGCGCGTTTTTGGAGCACCTCATAACGGTTCATCAGGGCGCGCAGGTTTTCCGGTGTGATGCTGGTTTTCGGCAGGCTGTCCAACAACGCGTTATAGCGCTGCGTGGCGAGTGCCGTTTGCGATTGTGCGGTGCTGGTTTCTTGCTGCAGGCGCGCGGTGTCAAAGGCGGTTTTTACGGCGAACAACAGTCCACTTGCCAGGGTGATGGTGGCAACGGCAGTGAGTGCAAGACGTATTTGCCAGAGGCGATAAAAGTGCCGTTCTGCTGGCGGGGCGAACTGCTGCGTTGGTGTTTTGATCACCAGCCAGTGCATCAACAACTGATCGATAGTGAGCGTGTTGGGTGGTGATTTGAGCTTGTCATGCTGCGCAATGGTTTCCAGATCGAGAAAATCAAACTGGAGCAGTTCCTGGTTCTGGCAATGTGTTTGCACCACGGTCTTTTGTTCGGCAGTGACAAGCACGGTAACCCGCATGGGCGTGTTGGGCTTGAGTTGACGTTGGCCGACAAGGTACTGGTAGGTTTTAAGCGATTCACTGACGATTTTCCGTGCAATCTCCTCAGTAGTGTTGAGTGTGCCCAGGGCACTCAGCGCGCCAAGAGTCGTCAGCGGCGTGAGGCGCGAGAACTGTAGTTTGCGGCAATTAAAGAAGCTCTGGCGCACACCGCTGGCTGTCTGGCTGATCAAGAGGGTAGGTTGCTCGTCAGCTAACCAGCGCGGAGCGCATTCGGCGAGAATCAGCGGGGCAGAGTAAATACCGGCGAGAATAATGCCATTCTGCTGTATCACATCCAGCCAGAGGTTGATTGCTTCTGGCCGGGTGAGTGCTGCAAAGAGCATTTTTTCATCGCGACGTCCTTCGTTGGATCGGCCGAGTTTCAGCGCAGTGGTTAGCGGCGTACCGTAAAACTGCTGTTTCAGGCGACGTGTGATGAGTGCGGTGCGATCGCGCCCATGAACTGAGGGGATCTCTTCGAGCTGAAAACTTTCATCGGCAATATCTGCCAGAAAATAAAAAAGACTGGTACGGTGCCGGTGCAGATAAACCGCGAACGCGATGAACCCATCGGCACCGTCGGCACCATCGGCTTGAGGAAGAAATTCACCTTCAGCGCGCAACTGACCACTATGCCATAGATGCGCTGTGAGCCGAGCACCGTTAAACAGAAGAATGCGTTTGGTTGCCATCAGCGTTGCATTCAGGTTTTCATTTTGGTGATGATGTCGTAGATCGGTCCAAGTACAGCCAGCATGATCCAACCAAGAATGAGGCCGATGATGACGGTCATGACAGGTTCGATCATGGCTTGCACTTTTTCGATGGATTCACGCACATCACGATTATAAAAATAACTCACATTGGTTAGCGCTGTATCCAGCGCGCCGGTATTTTCGCCAACGCGAAGCATGCGTAAAACCAAAGGCGGAAAAAGTTCAACCTGCCCGAATGCTGCGGTGACATTTTGACCTTCGGCAATCAGCTTGCCAGCACGTTTGAGCCCATCTTTGATGACAACATTACCGACAATGTCTTCTGTGGTTTTGATGGAATCAAGAATGGTGATGCCCGAGGCATACATCATGGCAAAAACCGAGGCAAAACGCGAAAGAATGATTTTTTTGAGTATCGTGCCTATCCATGGCAGACGCAGTTTGATGTCATCAAGACGGTAGCGTGCTGCCGGGTTTTGTTTTACCAGCAGAGTGATGCCAGCGGTAAGCAAGATCGGCAACCCAATGACGACATACCAGTAATTGACGAAAAATTCGGAGGTGGCGATGAGTATCCTGGTTTGCAGCGGAAGCGCCTGGCCCATGTTGCGAATGAAGCCAGCCATTTTGGGTACCAGGTAGATCATCATGAACATGACCACTGCCACGACGACGGTTCCGAGGAACGCGGGGTACATGATGAGTTTTTTGGTATGTGCCGCCAGTTCATCCTGCCATTTGAGTGATTCGAGCAGGTTGTTCAATACATGTGGCACGGAACCTGTTTCTTCACCGGCACGGATCAGGCTGACCATGACTTCATCAAACGTGTGGGGGTGTTCATTCATGGCTTGTGACAGTGTTTTGCCACCTTCGATGCTTTCAACCATGCCTGCGATGATTTCCCGAAAGCGCGGGTTTTCCAGGCTGTCCCGCAAGTCAGCCAGGCTCTCTATCAAGGGAACACCGGCACGGCTCAACTGCTCAAGGTGAAAGCAGAAGGTGATGAGTTCAGGCCGGGTGATGCGCGTCCGATTCAAACCGCTGCGCTGTTTGATCAAATCGCCATTGATGAAATCAAGGCCCATGCGTTTTAAGCGCATTTCGAGATCAACCAGGTTGATGGCTTCGATACTGCCAACGGACATCTTGCCGCCTGGGTCAATTGCCTTGTATAAGTACAGCGCCATGGTTATGCAAGAGGTCTTTAGCAGAACAGGGTTACATGCGGTCAGTCAGATCAACCACTCGACCGACTTCTTCGATAGAGGTGGCCCCATCCCGCACGCGACGCAGGCCATCTGTTGCCAATGGCTGAAACCCTTTGGCAATGGCTGCTGTACGAATTTCATGCAAGCTGGCGCGACGACTGATGAGATCATCCAGCTCACTATCCAGACGTAATAATTCCATGATCGCCATGCGACCACGATAGCCTTGGTTGCCGCACTGGGCGCAACCGACGGCGCGATACAAAATGGGCGCAGGCTGCGATTCGGTGATGCCCAGCAGTTTTTTTCGTGCGCCTCGGCTGGATAGGGTTTGCGGCAATGGACACATAGCCGCCGTATCAAACGCTGGGCAATCATGCCAATGATATTGCCAGCCATGATGTCAGGCAACACGCCAATATCGAGCAGACGGGGAATGGCGCCCAGCGCGGAGTTGGTGTGCAGCGTGGAATACACCTGATGACCGGTCATGGCCGCACGAAACGCCATTTCGGCCGTATCCGCATCACGAATTTCGCCCACCAAAATGACATCTGGATCCTGCCGCATCATGGAACGAATGCCGTTGGCAAAATCCAGTTTGGCAGATTCGGCAACAGACGTCTGGCGAATCATGGCCATGGGGTACTCTACCGGATCCTCAAGAGTCATGATGTTGACCCCTTCGAGATTGATGTGGTTGAGCACTGAATAAAGGGTAGTGGTTTTACCGCTGCCAGTGGGGCCGGTAACCAGGATAATGCCTTCAGGTCGGGCGACCATAAGCTTGAGCAGATTAATTTGGCGAACATCGAGGCCTAGCCCGTCAAGTGGCACGATACCTTTTTTGCGGTCAAGAATACGTAGCACGATGTTCTCGCCGTGAATGGTGGGTTGAGCTGAAACCCGAAAGTCAATCGTGTCGCCACTGATATTGAGCGAGAAGCGGCCATCTTGCGGGGCGCGGGTTTCGGCGATGTTCATGCCACTCATGACCTTGATGCGTACCGCCATCGCTGCCCAATAGGATTTATGCAGGGCACGAATCTGCCGCAGCAAGCCATCGATGCGATAACGAATGCGCAAAAAGCTGGCTTCAGGCTCGAAGTGCACATCGGACGCACTATGTTTGACTGCATCGGTCAATATTGCGTCTACTAACCGTACGACAGGCTGGCTGTATTCGTCGAGGGTAGAGGTAATGCTGCGGTAATCGATTTCACCGGTTTCAATTTCGTTCAGGATGCCGTCAATCGATAATTCATGGCTGTAGTACTGATCAATCGCACGAGTAATTTCCGATTCACCCGCAAGGAGTGTTTCGATACGCACTTCGTGGTGAATCAACCCACGTAGTTTGTCTATGGCGACAATATCATTGGGGTCGGCAATGGCAACTTTTAGAGAGTGTGTTGCAGGGGAATAGCTCAAGCCTAAAAGCAGATGTCGTTTTGCAAGCTCGCGGGGAATGAGTTTTACCGCTTCTGGGTCGACGATGGTATTGGCAAGATCGATCGACTCATGGCCCAGCGACTCACTTATGGCATCGCGTAGCGTGGCTTCAGAAACAAAGCCTAAAGAGACCAGCAGGCGGCCGATCGGCTGGTTGGACCTCATCTGCTCTAGCAAGCCGATACGCAGCTGATCCTCGCTGATCACGCCTTGTGCAATCAGAATTTGGCCGACCTGTTTTCGTTTGACGGTCGAAGTAGTGGGTTGATTCATGCGTGACTGATGAGGATCTACAGAGGAATGCTCAGGGCTGCAAAGCCTGCATACGGGCAGCCGCTTGCGCACTGTCAAAACTGGCCGGATGGGTTTTTGCAGCGGATATTGCTTGGTCGTAATACTGTGCCGCTAGCCGCGTTTGGCGAATGTGTTCGAGACTGATCGCGAGGTTATAGAGGATGTCCGGGTTGCTGGGTTCAGCATTGTAGGCTTGAAAATAGGCTTGCTGTGCCTCATTCCAGCGCCCCTGGCGGGCATATAAATTGCCTAGTGAAAACGCGGGAGCGGCCAGTTCTGGTTGGGCGGCAGTGAGCGTTTTCAAACGACTTTCGGCCGTTGCCGGATCCGCCTGGCCGCGGATATTGATCAGCGCTGCGAGTGCTACGGCATCTTGCGGATTGGCTTCGAGTATTTTTTGATATCCCCAGGCTGCTTGATCCCAATGCCCCTGTTTTTGGGCAATGGCCGCTAAACCATGCAGCGCATCGGTATTGCGGGGGTCAGATTGCAGGGCGCGGGTGTATTCAGTGCGTGCGCTGGCAAGGTCGCCGCGATTGAACGCATCAAAGCCCCGCAGCAAGGAAGGGTCCACCTTCTGGGGTGCTTTGGTCAGGTGGACGGGGTCATTTGTATCAACTGCTGCATCCATTATTGACTTGGCGTCTTGGCGCTGCTGACGAAATGCACGGTGATGACTTTTTGGTTTTGCGATCACGCTATCGTCAGCGGCGTCATGGCTGTTAGTGGCTGTTGCGTTTGCAGCCAATAACACAGGTGCGGTCACTGCTTGGCTTGTCGTGGGCGACATTGGTGCAGAAAAAGTCGGCGCTGGCAATACGGCAGCAGTAGCGGTAGATGTGGTCGACGGGTTTGTTTGCCGGACTTCATGTGATAGGGCGGCAGCGGGTCGTGGTGAGTGGGGTTGTAGCTGCCACCAAAAGTAACCCCCGATGGCGATCACTGCCAGGGTGGTCAAGCCGCCCAGTAAGAGGGTGAAATTTTTATTGCGCACGGCCGGCGAAGGCTGTTTTGCTGCGAACAGGTTTTGCGCGGTGGAGGGCTCTTTTTTGAACGCGGGTTGCGCTGCGGCAGTGGACGTCATGGCAGGCTGGGTCCGTGGTTTTGGGAAAGCCGGTGCGACCCTGGCAGAAACTGAAGATGTGCGTTGGGCAGTAGTTTCCATCTCCGCCAGAAACGCATCATCGAGTGATTCAAGATGCGAAGGCAAGTGAGATAAAGGATCGATGGGTGCAGTGAACGCAGTGGATTGGGCGGGACCGCTCGTCTGTGATGCGTCGACTACCGGCATGGATGCAGCAGTTGTTGACGGCGGAGTAAGCGGCTCCAGAGTTAGGCCGGCAGGAACATTTTCGGTTACCCGACTATTACTACTGAGGCCGCTGTCACTGCGGCCTTCGCGTTTAGCCAGTTCCGCTTTCTTGAGGGCATCCATGAGCAGGCTCATGGCGTGCGTATCCTTGAGTTTTCGATCATTTTTTGATCAGGGCCAGGATTGTTGGCGAAAAAATCCTGGTCGGGGAGTTGTTGCCGAAATTCATGATAGTCGCCATTCATGCTGGCATCACGGATAACCGTTGGTTTTAGGAAAATAACCAGTTCGGTTTTGGTATTGGTGTCGTCACGATTGCGGAAGAAGTTGCCGATGCCCGGTAAGCCACCTAACCCGGGAACCGCATCCGTGTTGTAATTTATTTTATCTTCCATCAGCCCACCCATGACGGCGATTTCGCCATCGGCCAAGCGTAATACGGATTCCATTTCGCGGGTTTGTATTTCGGGGACGCGATTGGGTATGGCAGCGGGGATGTCTGGATTCGGATCGGTTTTAAAACCTGTGACTCGTGATATGGTCGGACGAACATTCAGGGTGATCATGTTCGCTTCACTAATTTGTGGTGTGACATTCATGACTAAGCCAACGGCAATTGATTTAGCTGTCGTGGTGAATGATTTTTGGGTGTTAACCTGACCTATGGTGGAATCTGATTTGACTTCAAAATAGACAACGTTATCGACCACTTTCAACATGGCTGTTTGATTATTAAGCACGCTGATTTTGGGACTCGACAATACTTTGACGTTACCAAAGGTTTCCAGCAAAGTCAGCGTGGATGAGATACCCAGGCCAGGTGCCACGTAGTTCAGTAAAAACGAAGTACCCGATGCGGCGAAGGGATCGGGTACAGCGCCTCCTGTTAGACCGGTTGGCGACTGCGCTACTGAAAATCCTGCTGTTCCAGGGGATCGCAATGAGCGCAGGCTTTGCCAGTTGATGCCCTGTTTGTAATTGTTGTTCAGTGTCACTTCAGCAATGGTGGCTTCGATGATGACCTGGCGGCCCGCGTTGCGGGTGACTTGGTCGATGTATTCCTGCACTTTTTCGTGCTGGCGAGACGTGGCGCGAACAACGATCACGCCCGCTTCAGGATTGGCAATGACGGACGCCGCTTCACGGAAGGTGGTCCGTTTAACGATGGTGGTCCCTTGTTCTTGCAGACTGGCAGGATTCGGGCTCCCTGCGAGTGACGTTGCATTCCCCTTGCCACTTTTACCTGCCCCAGATGATGACGCGCCTGTTCCCGTAGTTGCTTGTTGATCATTGTGTTCGATGACAGTTTCGCTGGAGCCTTCAGGCAGGATTTTGTCCGTTTCGCGCAGGATATCCTTGATGTTTTTTTCAACAGAGGTCCAGAAATTGTTTTGCGCTTTGCTGGTAACAGTGGTCGTCGAATTGTTGCCACCTCCGGTTGATGTGCTCGTGCTTGTTCCAGAACTCGTTGAGGCAATCTGTGTATTGATGGAAACCGAGCTGCTGACATCGCGCGACATGTTCACATAATCCACTTTGTAGATATGCAGAAAGGGCGAATCCGGCATGACAATAAGATTCGGCCCATCGAGTTCCCAGCGCATATCAACCTGTTTGGCGATCCGGGTGAGGATTTGCTGCAGGGTTTGGTCGATGGCATTGATGGTGACCACGCCATTGATGCCAGGATGCACATCCACGTTAATTTTGGCATCGCGCGACAGGGCGAAGAGTAAATCCTGCACTGGAATGTTGCGCACTGAAACCGAGTAAGTCTCGGTTTTTGCTGTGGCCTTCGGGCGGGGCAGAATGACCGCGGCTGCAACAGGTGCGGGTATGTCGTGTGAGGCAACAGTTGGCTGGGTGATTTCAGTGTGGAGATGGCCATTGGAGACCGCAGGTGGCTGAATGCTGCTACAAGCTGCCAAAAAGACAAGACTTGCGAAGCACGTGGCAGAGCGCGCTGGTTTTAAATATGGGCGCAATGGATTCTCCAAAGTGACTCTTCAATCAAGCAGTAATGAATGGATATTAGCATAGTGCATGATGTTTTTTATTTAACCCAATGATTTTAATAATTAATAAAATATTGAAATAGCACATCGTCAT
This sequence comes from Rugosibacter aromaticivorans, assembly GCF_000934545.1. Classification (GTDB taxonomy): domain Bacteria; phylum Pseudomonadota; class Gammaproteobacteria; order Burkholderiales; family Rhodocyclaceae; genus Rugosibacter; species Rugosibacter aromaticivorans. The sequence continues at coordinate 2,097,561 of NZ_CP010554.1, read as the reverse complement.
TATCGTAGACGGATCACCTGGCGGGGATAGGGTTTGGTTTTCTTCAGTGCGCTCGGCAGTTGGTCGATCGCTGCCATAACCGCAGCGTGTGTTGAGTAGTCGCCATAGATGATGCCATAGCGCGGCTGACCGCTAAGGGAAGAAAAGTAGACGCGAATATTATTGATATCGGCTTGATGGGCGACGGCTTCGCTTAAGAAATTTTCAACTTGTGCCTGCTGTGTGGCATCGGTTGCCCATAGTTGTATAAACCAGTGATTGTTCGGTGTCTGTTCAAGCCAGTGTTGCCCGGCGGCGATGCGCTCCTGGATCAGTGGGTAGGCGGGAGCATCGCGTGTCCTTGTCCTGGCAGGATTGGCAGAGCTGGCGGGGTGCGCTGAGGATGAAACAGGTTCCGCCGCAGGCACGGCTGGGCGCTGGGCGGTGGCGATCAGCCAAGTGGCTGCAACCAGTGCAATGGCGGCACAACCGAGGGCGATCGTGCGGATAAGATTTTTATGTGTTTTTTTGTCAGTATAGGTGGCTTGGCTGAACTCGCTATCGCGAATTGCTGCCTGCGCTTCTTTGGAGCCAACTTGGTGGCTGCCTGTGGCATAAGCAGCGAGCAGGGCTTTGTCGGCGAGGATGTTGATACGACGGGTGAGGCCATGCGATGTGCGCGCGATCATTTTTAGCGCCGCAGGCGTGAAAACGCTGGGGCCACGATAGCCTGCAGTGCGCATGCGAAAATCGAGGTAGCTGGCGATGTCGTCTCGTACCAGGGGTTCCAAGCCAAAATTATGGGTAATGCGCTCCTTGAGCTGACGCATATCAGGGCGGGCCAGGATGTCGTTCAACTCAGGCTGACCAAAGAGCACAAGCTGGAGCAACTTGTGGCGATTGGCTTCGAGGTTGGATAACAGCCGAATCTCTTCCAGTGTTTCTACCGGCATAGCGTGGGCTTCGTCGATGAGCACCACCACCTGGCGGCCTTCGCTGAATGATGTGATCAGGTGGTCTTGCAGGGTGCGCAAGACGAGAGACGCCCTGGCGTTGTCTGGTAGCGAAAGGCGTAGTTCATCTGCAATGGCGTAGAGCATGTCCTCGCGAGACAGTGAAGGGTTGGCCAGATAGATGAGGGTGATGTTGTCCGGCAAACGTTCCATCAACACGCGGCAAAGCATGGTTTTACCGCTGCCGACTTCACCGCTGACTTTAACGATGCCTTCGTCATGCGTGATGGCATAAAGCAATGCGTCCAGCGTGGCACCACGATTCGCGCCGTCAAAGAAAAAATCCGTGTGGGGCGTGATGCGAAAAGGAAGCTCGGTAAGACCAAAGTGTTCCAGATACATGGGGTGGCTAAATCTCCAGTCGCTACCGGGATGGCGGACGCTTGGCGCGACCGAGAGCGTCGATACGGTTGTAGAGCGTCGTGCGGTTAATGCCCAAAAGGCGAGCCACCTGGCTCAGGTTGTCATGCGCTAATTGGCGGGCGGCTTCAATATAGGCTTCTTCCCAGCGTCGCAAGGTGGCATCGAGGCTGAATTCATGCTGCGTTTTCAGCTCGCGCAGTGCGTAGGCGACGAGTTCGGCACTGGTAGCAAAAGTCGGCGCAGGGGATACGGTGGCAACACTCGCCGCGCCGGCAATATCCAGCTCAGCTTCGAGCTCATGAAGCGCCAGGGTTTTGCCTGCGTGTTTGGTGATGAGGCGAATCACAATGTTGCGTAATTCACGTACATTGCCAGGGAACGAATAAGCCAACAAGCGCTCGGTTGTTTTTTGACTCAACTGAAAGGCGGAGGAGCCTGTTTGCGCGCTATACAGCGCTCGAAAGTGGTCAAACAATTGCAGTCGGTCAGCGCCCAGTTCACGCACGGGCGGAACGTTGATGGTGAAAACCGAAAGCCGGTGATATAAATCAGCGCGAAATCGTCCCTCGCGAACTTCTTTTTTTAAATCACGATTAGTGGCGGCAACTATGCGCGCGGCGGTGTGGCGGGCCTGCGTTTCGCCAACACGCTGAAACTCATTGTTCTCCAGCACGCGCAATAATTTGGGTTGCAGATCAAGTGGCAGCTCTCCAATTTCGTCCAGAAACAGGGTGCCTCCTGCGGCCTCTTCAAAATAGCCTGCGCGAGCGCCGGTTGCGCCGGTAAAAGCCCCTTTGCCATGCCCGAACAGGGTGGCTTCCATTAGATTAGGGGAGATCGCGGCGCAATTTAAGGTCAGGTAGGGCTCATTGGCTCGCTTCGCGTACCGGTGCAAGCCTGAGGCCACCAGCTCCTTGCCGCTCCCTGATTCGCCCTCTATTAAAACAGGGAAAGGTGAGGGCGCAAATTGTTTGATTTGCGCCCGCAGGTTCTGCATAGCGGCGCTATTGCCCACAAGGCCGCCCTCTATTTCTGTGGCGTCATCATTGAACGCCAGCATACGCTGAATCAGCTTAAGAATATCCTCCGGGCTCGCTGGCTTGGAGACGAATTCGGTGGCGCCCAGGGCGCGCGCATGACGTGCGTTTGCCTCTTCGTTTTGCCCGGAGAGAATGATAATCCGGATGAGGGGGGAATGCGCAAGAATCGCGGCGATCAAGGCGAATCCTTCATCCGGGGCATGTGGCGTCGGGGGTAGGCCGAGATCTATCAATGCCACGGCAGGGGTAGTGTCTTCCTGTCGTAGCAAGTTGATTGCCTCCTTGCGGCGGGTTGCAGTAAGGACTGTGTAATCGCGGCTCAGGAAGTAGCCCAAGGTGTCGGCGATGAGCGGGTCATCATCAACAATCAGCACGACAGCTTTGTCTTTTAGCGCGTTCACGGGGTGTCCAATGCCTATTTATCGTTGGCATCATAGGCTAAAGATAAGGAGGTCAAAGGCTTGTGTGAGTGGTATTTTCTCCACTTTTTCTCAGACTTGATGGGCTAGCCTGGGAGAATGATTCTGCTACAATGCCGCGCTCTAACTGGTCTGAATCCACGTTTTCCTTTCTTACTTAATATGTCACAAGAACCCTTGGTTGAAATTCGGGATCTGAACTTCTCTTACGATACGCGCACCATATTGAGCGGGATCAACATCATGATTCCTCGCGGTAAGGTTGTTGCGATTATGGGGAGCTCGGGTTGTGGCAAAACAACCACTCTCCGTTTGATCGGCGGTCAGCTCAAGCCGACATCTGGTGATGTAAGGGTGGCGGGGCAAGTCGTGCATGAGCTTGACGCCAAACAACTTTATGCGCTGCGTCGACGTATGGGCATGTTGTTTCAGTTTGGCGCCTTATTCACAGACATGTCGGTATTTGACAACATTGCATTTCAGATGCGTGAGCATACTGATTTGCCCGAAGCGATGATTCACGATCTGGTGCTGATGAAGTTACATGCGGTGGGTTTGCGCGGCGCACACAATCTCATGCCGGCTGAACTTTCCGGCGGCATGGCGCGACGCGTGGCGCTGGCGCGCGCCATAGCGCTTGACCCCATGCTCATCATGTATGACGAACCTTTTGCCGGTCTTGACCCCATTTCATTATCGATTGTGGGCGAGTTGATCCGCAAGCTGAATGACGCGCTGGGAGCGAGCAGCATCGTGGTTACCCATGATGTGCAGGAATCCTTAAAAATTGTCGATTATGTCTATTTTGTCTCCGAAGGAAAAATTGTCGCCGAGGGGACAGCCGAAGAGATCAAAAACTCAAAAACACCTTATGTTCACCAATTTGTGTGGGGTGAGGCGGATGGGCCTGTGCCTTTCCACTATCCGGCGCAAAAAGCCTATGGCGAACAGTTGATGGAAGGCGCGGTGTACCGTGGATAAGGCCGGGTCGATGGTTTCGCGATTTTTACAGACCTTGGGTAATATGGTCACCAAACGTATTTTTCGGCTGGGTTTTGCGGCCCGTTTTTTTGTCGCTATCTTTTTGCAGTCGGGAACAGCCTTCCGTCGCCTTAATTTGACGTTGCGTGAAATTTATTTCTCAGGCGTTCTTTCGTTGATCATTATTCTGGTGTCGGGGCTGTTTGTCGGTATGGTCCTCGGTTTACAAGGATATGACACGTTGCAGCGCTATGGTTCAACCGAAGCGCTGGGTATTCTCGTTGCTTTGTCATTGGTTCGTGAGCTAGGACCTGTCGTTGCAGCGCTGCTCTTTGCAAGTCGTGCAGGTTCGGCGATAACAGCTGAGATTGGCCTGATGAAGGCGACCGAGCAGTTATCTGCAATGGAGATGATGGCGGTAAACCCCATAGCCCGCGTCGTCGCTCCGCGGTTTTGGGGTGGGGTGGTTTCTATGCCGCTTCTGGCTGCTTTGTTTTCAGCCATGGGTATTTTGGGTGGCTATTTGGTAGGTGTGCAATTGATCGGCGTTGATGAGGGTTCATTTTGGTCGCAAATGCAGGCGTCGGTTGATTTTCAGAAGGATATTCTCAATGGCGTGATCAAAAGCTTTGTCTTTGGCATCATCGTTAGTTGGGTCGCTGTGTTTGAAGGATATGACGCCGACCCAACAGCTGAAGGTGTTTCTCGCGCGACCACGCGCACTGTTGTAACGTCGTCGCTGGCTATTCTGGCTGCCGACTTTATTCTTACCGCCTTTATGTTTACAGGGGCATGACATGACGCGTACTACGATAGATCTTTGGGTTGGTTTTTTTGTGGCGCTTGGCTTGGCTGCACTGCTTTTTTTGGCATTGAAAGTAGGTAATCTGGCTGCTGCCAGTGCTGGGGAAACCTATACTATTCAGGCCAAGTTTGACAATATTGGCGGGCTCAAAGTCCGCGCTCCCGTGAAAAGTGCCGGCGTTGTCGTTGGCCGGGTTTCCGAGATCCGTTTTGATCCTGAGTCGTATCAGGCTGTGGTAAAGATGCAACTAGATACCCGTTATCGGTTTCCGCGTGATACTTTTGTCACCATTAATACTTCCGGTTTGCTGGGTGAACAGTACATTGGGCTTGATGCTGGTGGCGATACCGATATGCTAAAGTCTGGCGATGTGGTCAAAAAAACGCAGTCTGCCGTCGTGCTTGAGAAGCTGATCAGTCAATTCATGTTTAACAAAGCGGCGGAAGATAGCGGCGGTAGTGGCAAAAAGTAGTAAATATTTTTTACGGGAAACTAAAATGAAAACATTGTCTGTGCGTGTCAAATTCGTTGCAATGATGCTCTTGACGGCAGGTTTGACCACAGGTTGCGCCACATCAGGCGAAGCTAAAGATCCGATCGAGGGCTTTAATCGGGCGATATTTGCTTTCAATGATGGGCTGGATAAGGTTGTCGTCAAGCCCATTGCCACGGGTTACGATGCTGTTCTGCCGAATCCTGTGCGCACGGGCGTGACCAATTTTTTTGGCAATGTTGCCGATGTTTTTGTGGGCGTGAACAACCTTCTGCAAGGCAAGCTGACAGAGGGTGTCAGTGATTTTGGACGTGTGGCGGTTAATTCAACCATCGGTTTGCTGGGTGTGCTGGATGTGGCATCGAATATCGGGTTGGAAAAGCATGACGAAGACTTTGGTCAGACGTTTGGTCGCTGGGGTGTGGGTAGCGGCGCTTATGTTGTTGTTCCGTTGTTTGGGCCACGCACTGTTCGCGATACGGCAGGCCTTGTTCTGGATGTCGCCGCCGACCCTGTGGCGAATTTGGATCATGTGCCAACGCGTAACACTCTGGCAGCGGTACGTTTAGTCAATGATCGTGCAAACCTGTTGCCGGCTGATAAAGTGATTGAGGAAGCTGCGCTGGATAAGTACTCCTACATCCGTGATGCCTACCTGCAGCGTCGCCGCAGCTTGATTTATGATAACAATGCGCCGCGAGAAGTTGAGAGCCAGTAAATCAGTTTTTTTCTAGCACAGATTAAATTTTTTTCTATACTCAGGATTATCCAATGAAATCTGTTGTAGCCTTTATTAGTAGTACATTGATTGCTACTAGCGTGATAGCTCATGGCATGGCGCCCGATGCGCTGATTAAGTCAGTCAGCGGAGAGGTGCTTGAGATTATTCGTGCCGATAAAGACATTCAGTCGGGGAACATCCAAAAAGCGGCTGATCTGGTAGAAAAAAAGATAGCGCCCAATTTTGATTTTCTGCATATGACCCGCTTGGCTTTAGGGCGCGATTGGCGTCAGGCGAGCGCTGAACAACAGAAGGCACTGGCCAATGAATTTCAAATATTGCTGGTGCGCACCTATTCGAGAGCGCTGACTGAATATAAGAACCAGACTATTGATGTCAAACCTCTCGCTTTGAAATCTGGTGAAACCGACGTTAAAGTGCGCTCTGAAATCAAACAGCCCGGTGCAAAGGCGATACAGCTCGATTATTACCTGCAAAAAGATAATGCTGGCTGGAAAATTTACGATATAGAAGTCGCGGGCATTAGCCTCGTGACGAACTACCGTGAATCCTTTGCAAATGAGGTTCGCAACTCGGGTATTGATGGTTTGCTGAAGACGTTGCAAACTAAAAATAAATCCGGTGATACCGTCGCTAGCAAGAAATGATTCGTGCCATCAATGATCGCGTAGAAGTCTCCGGCCCGGCAACAGTGTCTGATGCTTCAACGCTTCTTGCTGAAGGCGTTGCTGCGTTATCAGCAAGCAATCTGCCCGTCGCTGAGTTCGATTTGACTGATGTAACGATAGTCGATTCTTCCCTGCTGGCAGTTGTTTTTGGCTGGATGCGTGCGGCGAAAACAAGTGGCAAGTCGATTCGACTCACGCATCTCCCCCCGAGCTTTTTAAGTTTGGCTGCTGTATACGACGTTGCTGATTTGCTGCCGCAGCACTGACCGCGCATTCGCGTGGCTCTATTCTCTGTATTCATTATTCTGTCATGACAGCCGCTATCCGCGTTGAGCAAGTCTTTAAACGCTTTGGCTCAGTTCACGCATTAAACGGTATTGATCTGACCGTACAGCCTGGCGAATTTTTTGGCTTGCTGGGCCCTAACGGAGCGGGGAAAACAACCCTGATTTCTACCCTTGCGGGCTTATCCCGACCGGACTCAGGCCGCTTGGCGATTATGGGGTTTGATGTAGAAGCTGATTACCGGGCGGCTCGTCGCCAGTTAGGGGTCGTTCCGCAAGAGCTGGTATTTGATCCCTTTTTCAGCGTTCGCGAAACGCTTGAAATTCAGGCCGGATACTATGGCATCGACCCTAGTCGGCAACGTCGGGCATGGATCGATGAAATTCTTGAACATCTCGATTTGACCAGTAAAGCGGACGCCAATATGCGCGCGCTATCCGGGGGAATGAAGCGGCGTGTGTTGGTGGCTCAAGCGCTCGTGCATCGGCCGCCGGTGATTGTGCTGGATGAACCCACTGCCGGCGTTGATGTGGAGCTGCGCCAAACCTTGTGGCAGTTTGTGCGCCGGCTTAATGAAGATGGTCACACGATTGTGCTCACGACACATTATCTTGAAGAAGCAGAGAGTCTCTGCGGGCGTATTGCCATGCTGAAAGCCGGTCGCGTTGTTGCGCTGGACACCACGCGTAATCTACTCAGCCGCTTCTCTTCGCACACCTTGCGACTGCGTACTGCGAGCGATAAGCCCGCTCGATTAGGCATGACGCGAGAACTGACGCAAGATCGCCCCAGCGGTTGGTGGACGTTTGCCTTTGCTCATTTCGATGAGATCGAGCCTTTACTGGCGCGCATTCGCGATGCCGGTTGCATTATTGACGAGCTTGAAATAGGCAAACCAGATCTTGAAGACGTGTTTGTTCGCGTGATGCAAGAGCAGAATCAAGAACAAATTCGCGCCACATGAATAGCCTACCTATGAAGCCCAGCCGCGGCTTCATTACCCTGTTTTATAAAGAGGTGCTGCGCTTCTGGAAAGTAGCGGCACAAACCGTGGCCGCCCCCGTGCTGACCGCTTTGCTTTACTTGCTGATTTTTTCACATGTGCTGGCATCACACGTGCAGGTGCATGGCGTGCCCTATACCGCGTTCCTCATTCCCGGACTGGTGATGATGTCGGTATTGCAAAACGCGTTTGCAAATACGTCTTCTTCTTTGATTCAATCGAAGGTGACAGGTAATCTGGTATTTGTATTATTACCACCTATTTCGCATAACGAGTTTTTTGCGGCCTATGTATTGGCCTCAGTCGCACGTGGGCTGTTGGTGGGTGCGGGGGTGCTGATCGTCACTACGTGGTTTGGTGGTTTGATCTATGCGGCCCCGCTCTGGATACTGGCTTTTGCGGTCATGGGCGGCGCGATCATGGGGACGCTGGGCATGATTGCTGGTATTTGGGCAGAAAAATATGATCAGTTGGCCGCATTCCAGAATTTTTTGATTTTGCCGCTGACTTTTTTATCGGGCGTGTTTTATTCCATTGCCTCTTTGCCGCCATTCTGGCAACAGGTGTCGCGCTGGAACCCTATTTTTTATATGATCGACGGCTTTCGCTATGGTTTTTTTGGTGTCTCGGACATCTCGCCCTGGGTGAGTTTGCTCGTCAGCTTGGTGTGCCTTGTGATCCTGTCGCTCTTCACCCTGAGTTCGCTAAAACGCGGCTATAAACTACGCGCCTGAGTTGTGTAAAGTAAAAAATCAGCAGGCCACCTCATTCGTTAGGAGAACAAATGTTAGATCCAAAAAAACTGGAATCGTGGATTGTGGACGCCCTTCCCTGTGAGCATCTACTGGTTGAAGGCGATGGCGCACATTTCTCCGCGCTGATCGTGAGTCATGAATTCTCGGGCTTGAATCGCATCAAGCGGCAGCAGCGTGTCAATGCCGTCCTTAAGGCACACTTTGATTCGGGTGAGCTGCACGCTTTGTCGATGCAGACCCTCACGCCGGAAGAATGGCGCGCGAATGGATAAACTGCAGATTTCCGGGGGCGCTACGCTCAGGGGCGAAATTGCCATTTCCGGTGCGAAGAACGCCGCGTTGCCCTTGTTGTGCGCCGCGTTGCTCACGCGCGAGCCGGTCACCTTCACCCACGTGCCGCATCTCAACGACATAGGCACGATGCTCAAGCTGCTGGAGCAAATGGGCGTCAAGGTCATGCGCGAGTTGATGACGAATGATTCTGGAAAAGTTCCCGGAGGGACGCACAGCGCTGGCGATACGGTAACCTTGGATGCCTCGACCCTTGATAATCCGCTGGCACCGTATGATCTGGTCAAAACCATGCGCGCGGCAATACTTGTGCTGGGCCCGTTGGTCGCGCGTGCCGGTGAGGCAAAGGTCTCGCTGCCTGGCGGTTGCGCTATTGGTGCACGGCCCGTGGATCAGCACATCAAAGGCTTAACCGCGATGGGCGCGGAGGTTTCCGTCGAGCATGGTTACGTGCATGCCCGGGCAAGCCGCCTCAAAGGCGCGCGCATTTTCACCGACATGGTGACGGTGACAGGCACTGAAAATCTGATGATGGCCGCCTGTCTTGGCGCGGGCGAAACGATCATCGAGAACGCCGCGCGTGAGCCGGAAGTAGTTGATCTCGCCACATGTCTTAACGCCATGGGCGCACGGGTTTCTGGCGCGGGCAGCGATGTGATCCGCATTCAGGGCGTCGATGCCTTGCATGGGGCAACCCATCGGGTGATGCCCGATCGCATCGAGACTGGCACCTATCTGTGTGCTGCGGCAGCGACGGGTGGTGATGTGCGTCTGACGTGCACTTCGTCAGCCTATCTTGATGCGGTGATCGATAAACTGATGGACACTGGCTGCGAAATTACGAGCGAGCGTGATGCAATTCGCCTCAAGGCACCGGCACGACTGACTGCGGTTAGCATACGCACGGCACCGTATCCGGCATTTCCCACGGACATGCAGGCCCAGTTCATGGCCATCAATGCGGTGGCCGATGGCACGGCAGTCATTCGCGAAACGATTTTCGAAAATCGTTTCATGCACGCGGTTGAACTCATTCGCCTGGGTGCTGATATCAAGATTGATGGCAACACCGCCTTTGTTAAAGGTGTTGCCGAGCTGCAAGGTGCCACTGTGATGGCCACCGATTTGCGTGCCTCGGCGAGCCTGGTGATTGCAGGGCTGGTGGCGCAGGGCGAAACAGTGATCGAACGGATTTATCATCTTGATCGCGGCTATGAAGCGCTGGATCAAAAACTGATCGCACTGGGCGCACGCGTGGCGCGGGTAAAATAACGCCATGAGCACTGCTGACATAGACATGATGACCATCGCCCTTTCCAAGGGCCGCATTTTCGAAGAAACCTTGCCGCTACTGGCAGTAGCAGGCATCGTACCCGCTGAAAATCCGGAGCAGTCGCGCAAGCTCATCATTGGCACCAATCGTAAAGAGGTACGTCTGGTGATTGTGCGTGCTTCGGATGTGCCCACCTATGTGCAATATGGCGCTGCTGATATTGGCATTGCAGGTAAGGACATACTGCTCGAGCACGGCGGGGTGGGGCTGTACCAGCCGCTTGATTTGGCCATTGCCAAGTGCCGTATGTCGGTTGCCGTGCCCGAAGGGTTTGACTATGCGGCTGCGGTAAAGCGCGGTGCGCGCTTGCGCGTGGCGACTAAATATCTCAACACTGCGCGCGAGCATTTTGCCGCTAAAGGCGTGCATGTTGATTTGATCAAGCTGTATGGCTCGATGGAACTTGCCCCCTTGGTTGGGCTGGCCGATGCCATCGTTGATCTGGTCTCCAGTGGCGCTACCTTGCGTGCTAACCACTTGCTTGAAGTCGAAGAAATTATGCAGATTTCATCGCGCCTGGTGGTTAATCAAGCCGCACTGAAAATGAAGCGTGACCGCTTGCAGCCATTGATCGATGCTTTCGCCGGTGCCATTATCGGTGCCATATCAGGTACTACTGCGCCATGATGCGACGCTTAGCCACGCGCATGCCGGATTTTCTGGCAACGCTTGATGTGCTGCTCGCCTTTGACCACACCACAGACGAAGGCATCGAGCGCACGGTAGCCAAAATTCTCACCCAGGTGCGTCAGCAAGGCGATGCCGCTGTGCTTGATTACACCCAGCGCTTTGACGGGCTTGCCGCCAGCACGATGGCTGAGCTGTCTTTATCACCGACTGAACTCGCCGCCGCGTTGGATGCTTTGCCTACTGCCCAGCGCCAGGCGTTAGAAGCCGCTGCCGCACGCGTCCGTAGTTACCACGAACGGCAGAAGGCTGAATCCTGGAGTTACACAGAAGCCGACGGCACGCGGCTGGGGCAAAAAATCACGCCGCTGGATCGTGTGGGCTTGTATGTGCCCGGTGGCAAGGCGGCGTATCCCAGCTCTGTGCTGATGAATGCCTTGCCCGCCAAAGTGGCGGGGGTGGGTGAGCTCATCATGGTCGTGCCCACCCCGCGTGGTGAAAAAAATGCGCTGGTGCTGGCTGCGGCCCACCTTGCCGGTGTCGATCGTGTGTTCACCATCGGCGGCGCACAAGCCGTAGCGGCGCTGGCCTACGGCACGCAAACCATTCCGCAAGTCGACAAAATCGTCGGCCCTGGCAACGCTTATGTCGCAGCCGCCAAACGGCGCGTGTTCGGTACCGTCGGCATCGACATGATCGCCGGGCCTTCCGAAGTGCTGGTGATTGCCGACGCGTCGGCCAATCCAGATTGGGTCGCCATGGATCTGTTCGCCCAGGCCGAGCATGACGAGATGGCGCAATCCATTTTGCTGTGCCCCGATGTGGGCTTCATCGACCGTGTTGCTGCCAGCATTGAAAAACTTTTGCCAACAATGCCGCGTCGCGCGGTGATCGAGGCCTCGCTCAAAGGGCGGGGTGCGTTGATTCAGGTTGCCGATCTGGATGAAGCCTGCACCATCGCCAATCGCATCGCGCCGGAACACCTTGAACTTGCGGTCGCCGAACCCCAGCCACTGGTCGAAAAAATTCGCCATGCCGGTGCCATTTTCATCGGCCACTATGCTTCCGAATCCTTGGGCGATTATTGTGCGGGGCCGAACCATGTGCTGCCGACTTCACGCAGCGCGCGCTTTTCTTCACCGCTCGGCGTGTATGACTTCCAGAAACGCAGCAGCCTGATTGAAGTCTCTGCCGCAGGCGCACAAACATTAGGGCCGATTGCCGCCACATTGGCGCATGGCGAGGGGCTCACCGCCCACGCCCGTGCAGCGGAGCTGCGCATTAAGCTGTAAGGCGTGCAAGAGGCGTTGCCGCCGTTCCACCAGCGCCGACTTTTTGCACGATGCCTTTGGCTGCTTTACTGCCACGGGGAATAGCGTTGACCACCAGTTTCCATCAAGTCATAATGATCAACATGGTCGTATCAATGAGGGCATCATGATTACTGAAACCAGTGCAGTCAGCTTTAGGCAGAACTTGGCGAAATGCTTAATCAAGTGCAATATCGGCACGACAGCGTAGTCATCAACAAAGACGGCAAGCCAGTAGCTGCGCTGGTTGACGCACGGTTGTTTGACGCATTCGGCGCATGCAGAGTCGCTTCGACGCGCTGTGCCAACGCATAGAAGCGGGCTTTGCAACCGTGCCAGAGGCGGAAGGGTTGGCTGAAATTGAAGCGGCTACTGCGCTTGAACGCAAGCGTGCGCGCCCATCAACCAAACAGCGTTAAACCGTGGCGGAGATTGACGATTTGGTCGATGCACTTTCCATACAAGCCGAAGTCATTGAGCCGCTGCCCGGCGTAGAACCGGATTTGCGTGATGTTGATGACCAGCCAGTGCTCGACACTTTGCTATCGGCCCTAAAAACATCGAGCGCTGACTATCTCATCACTGGAGATAAAGGCTTGCTGGAAATCGCTGATCGCTACCCCATCGTGACTCCCGCGAAATTCTGGGCAACCCACGCGGGACTTTGATCGGTGTAGTCGCCAGATGCCGTCATCCTACCAGCGCGCCCCGCAGGAAGTACCCTTGGGGGCTGATTTTGCAAGATGTCTCGGGCTGTTGATGGTCTGATCTGCGCCGAAAATCAGCCATTGGTGCATATCTGAATTTTTCTGGAATCCTCATGCCGATGCGCATATGATGCACATCGGCATTCGCGATATTCGAAGCGATGAGTTGTATTTTCTGGCTGCGTAAGCGCAGTGCAGTTTCCCAGGAACTATTCTCATCAGAGGTTTTTTATTGCCACTCGTCGCCAACCAGTGAATGTTCTTGATGCCTTCCATGTCATTCTCCTTGTCACTCCGTGCGATAATTGTGGTTTTGAGATAAGCTTTGACACCACGACTAGCGCCTGACGATTATCTAACCTATCAGCAGCGGTAAGCATAACTTTGACTGCGCTGCAAGAGCAGCGGTTCAACGGCGGCAAGTTCTTTTCGTGACACTGCCCACGAGACATAAATAAATTTTGGGATAAAGACTTAGACCTAGGGGTTGGCGTGTCTCATCGCTATCCCCTGAACCTTTTGTCCCCACACGAATTTCACCAGAGCCAACTTACTGCATTCATCTGCCTGCATCCGCTTTTCTCACGATCACCCGTTTGCCATCGTTGAGCACTACTTCCATCGGGAGGCCCTGGCTGCGCAATGTTTCATGCTCCGGTGGGGTCATCAGCGCGAAAGCTTGTTTATCCGCTGTCCAACGCAAGTGAAAGTCATCCATGCTATGAATCGCCAATTCCGGTTGCTGCTTCAGGCCATAATCAAATTCATCTCGGTAATCCACCAGCGTCAGGGTGCGGTTGAGATAAAACGGCAGCGTTTGATCGTAGGTTCGGACACTGTAGAACGGAACATCCGGCGTCAGCAGGGGACGGACTTTTTGCGCGATGTCGTAAGACGACTGGGTTGGGGCTAAAGTGTTGTGGCCGTTCAATGTAATTAGACTGGCGATAAGCCCGCTGACGGAAAAGCCGATCAGCGCGGCTAGCTTGCGGTCTTTGCCAGCCTGGTACAGACAATAAATAACGCCGAAAAGCGCGACCGCCGTGGCCGCATAAAGCCAATATTCGTACTGCTGGTAAAGCGGGTGAGAGATGGGGTCGCGGACATCATCTGCCGCTTTCGCGATAAAGAATAAACCCGCAAGCATTATCAGACCCACCGGCATGGTGCGTGCCTTGAGTTCGCTTGCGCTCAGCGCAGCCAGATGCCTTCCCATCAGCAGCGCCAACGCCGGAAATATGGGCAAGATATACGAAGGCAGTTTCGATCTCGAGATGCTGAAGAAAATGAAAACGAATATCGTCCAGATCAGAAGAATCAGTGCGGGTCGATCCAGCTTGCTTCTTTCTTTTGCAGTGCGCCACAAGGTATCCAGCATTACTAGCAGCCACGGCAACATCCCGATCAGCAGAATCGATATAAAGTAATAGACTGGACCTTCCCTGCGCCCCTCATCAGTGGCGTAGCGCAGAAAATGCTCCTGGATAAAAAAGAACCGGGGAAATTCCGGATTAACCATGGAAACGGCGACGAACCATGGGGCAGCAATGGCGAGAAAAATCAGCGTGCCCGGAATAAGGGACAACCTGCGCCAAGGCGCCCAATCGCGCGCGAAGAGTGAATACAATATCAGCGTTACGCCCGGCAGCACGATGCCGATCAACCCCTTGCTCAATACGGCGAAAGCCATGGCTGCCCAGGTGAGGAGCATGCCCAGTTTTTGTTCCTGCTGCGTGGCGCCATCGCGCTGCGCGAAACAAAAGCCGGCAAGAGCTAGCGTGGTGAACAGGGTGAGCCCCATGTCCAGCGCATTGAAGTGGCCCATGCCAACGAAATACAGATTGCTGATCAGCACCATGGCCCCGTAGAGCCCAGCGGACTCGCCAAACAATTTTCGCCCCGACCACCAGACCACCAGCACCGTCAGAAACCCGGTAAGCGCCGTCCACAGCCGTGCTGTCCATTCGTGAAAGCCGAAGGTTTTGAATGCTGCGGCAGTTGCCCAATACTGGAGGGAGGGTTTCTCGAAATACTTGATGCCGTTTAGCCGCGGGGTGAGCCAATTGCCGCTTACCACCATTTCGCGGGAGATTTCCGCGTACCGGCCTTCGTCGGTCTTGATTAATTTGCGATAGTCGAGCGTGCCAAACCAGGCGACTATAGCTAACAGCAGAAGGACAAGCAGCGTCCGTTTGGAAAGATCATTTTGCATTGGCAGAGAACCGATTAAAGGCTATGTTTGATCTGTAACCATTCGTAATGGCATCTTGCGCACCATGCGCTTCATGGATGCATATGGCACATCCTAATCTCATTCGGTCACATTCGCTGCTGAGCTTTGAGTATTGTAGGGAGAAGCCACCAAAGCACAACGATTAGTGATGCGACGAATGCAGTCAAGATGTTGTCCACCGGGTCGCCGAACACTTCAGCCGTCACCAAATGAGTACCGAGGATCAGCGCCAGTGACAGCATTAGCGACCCGATTAAAATTTCGCGGGTCGCGAACTGCTTGAATTTCACGCGATTCTGCAAAGGTCGCATCAGGCGATGCTGGATTGCCGGCGCGCTTAACATAACCAAGCTGGTGAGCGAGCAAAGGAAGGTCGCCAAGAAAGTCCATTTTTGCGACTGCACGACTTGGGCGAACCCCATATTGAACGGCAAAGTGAGCAGAAACGCGGTTAACAACTGGGCGCTTGGTAACATGACACGCAACCCGGACAGCATATCGTTCAGATCGTTAACGTTGTGACCGTCGCTGTTTATCTCGTCACTTAACACTGGAAACCCTTTGAAACTGCTTCTTTCGGGGCCACAGCCGTTACGACCATCCGGCGGCCATAGATCGCGCTCACCGAACCGGCTTGGTGCCAAAAGGATTTCTCTTCACACTCAGTCGCCCGATTTTCCTTAAACTTGCAGTACAGCCAGTGCGGCAATCCCAATGGCCATTCGTAGATCCTTTTGGGTCCTCTGTCCACCCCATGGAAACGCACGCACTTGAACCCACTCCGTATCAACAGTGAATAAAGTTGCGGGAAGGAATAAGGCACAACGTAATGCGGCGATCCAAGTCCGGAAACTGTCACACTGCGAACTGAGGGAAAGTATCCTTTTAGCAAGTAGAAGAGTCGGGATTCGGGATACCAAACGCTTGGAGTGCTGATGACAATCATCCCTTCCGGCACAAGATGCCTCAGCGCGCTTTTTAGAAAATTTAGTGGGTTTGAGAGATAGGAAATAACCTCGCAACAGATGATCGCGTCGTAGCATGGCAGCCAGTCTGGCAGCCCTTCGTCCAAATCGACGGGCCAACAGTTTAGATATCCCGGGAGGAGATTCGCTTGCTTATCCACGCCGTCCATCTCGATGGACGGGGCCAGCGCAGACCGCAAATAACCGCCACCGGCGCCTGTGTCGAGAACGGTTTTTAGGTCGGTTCCTGCCAGGATGTCAGCTACTACTCGACGGTAGGGTTTAGATTGCTGATAGGTATTCAAATTTGTCTTCATTATGATTTTTTGAGTCCCTTGCAAATCGCCTGATGTGGGCCTGATGTGTGCCCAGTGAATGGAAAATCGCCTTCCGCGGCAGCAAAAACGGCGCGATTGCCTGCCGCTTCGACCTCATTTCGCGATCCTGGTCCGTCAATGTAGTCATCGCCTCGAATAGCAGCTACTTGTTCAGACGTTCCTCAAGGGAATGCTTTCCCTAATTGGGATCCCCGGGGAGGATCGGGATGTGTCGCGTCATCGGTGCGATCTTCGCACCGCCGGCTTTGGCGGCGCCCGTCAAGTCGGGCCCGATGCCCTCGGGATTGCCGGGCGCGATCATCTCACTGACCATTTCCTTGACGATCTTCAGGTACACAGCGGGATTGAAGAGCAGATTGATCGACATGTTGCACTCGTGGGTGCAAAAGCATTTCGTGTCGCCGATGAACGATCGCATTGACCGCGCCCGCTCGCCCTCCCAAAGCTTCGCCATGTCGTAGCCGGCCTCGCGCAGGTTGCCGATCTTGTTGCTCAGCATCTCGCACGCATAGACGTCACCCTCTTCGGAGATCACCGCTGACAGCGCCCCGGCATAACAGGGAACCTGGAACTGTCCCATGTCGATGGTCTTGAGCACCGTCTTGGTCGACAGGCGCTCCTTCGCATGCACGAACCGCGCCAGCGGCATGTTCTCGTAGTAATTGAGCTTGCCCGTCGCGAACGCATGCTCCAGCTTTGCCTTGATCCGCCGGTACTTGGCCACGTCAGCCACCCCGATGGCCGGCTCCATCGGCTTGCCGCGCACGAACGACAGATCCCAGTTGTCCGGCACGAGGTCGTTTACAACATAGTCGTACATCTCGTCCATCTCGTCCTGGTTCCAGGCGCAGAAGCACGTCGAGATGCCTACACCCATGTTGGGCAAGCGCGCGCGCAGCTGCTTGAGCTGGCGGAACGTTTCGACTGTGCGCACGAAGTTTCTCGATACACCGCGAATGCGGTCGTGTGTTTCCTGCAATCCGTCCAGCGAACAGAGAATACTGACAAACGTGTTCGGGCAGTTCTTCACCAGCCGTTCGGCGGAGTCAACGATATCGTCCGTCTGGATGCCGTTGGTATTGATCGACAGTGTGACCGGGCTTAGCCGGTCGTGCAGGATTTTTGCGAATTCGGGCAGGTCCTTGCGCAAGAACGGTTCACCACCGGTGAACGCGATCCATAATGCCCGCTTCATCGAGGAGGCGATCTTGTCGAGCTCCTCAAGCGTCAGGTCTGTCTGCCCCTTGTTGAGGCTGTCATGGTAGAAACAGTGCTTGCATACAGCATTACAGCGGGCCGTAACGAAGAATGTCAGATGCAGCGGCAGCCCGCTTTTATTGATCAGCCGCGGCAGATGCGGCACTAGATTACCGACTCCCATTTTTGAAGCCTCCAAGAGATAAAACCATACCCGATACCGCGCCCGACAGCCACGCCATATCGACAAGCAGCGAAACAATGTAGGCTTTCGCAATAAAGGTCTTGGTCTGGCCCTGTCGCCGAAAGGCGAACAGGGTTGGAGCCGGTAATATCAGATACGCCGGTGTCGCAATCCAGAGTAAAGAACTGACCGCACAAAGCGCCTCCCAAAGCTCCACCAGGCAGGCCAAAAAGGTGAGCATGCCCAGATTGACGCCAAGAACGGATCCAAGGTGAAGTGCGCCGTTTAGCCGACTATAGTTGGTGCGGCTCTTGGTCATTTCCGGAAAACGGAAATGGCTCATGATGATTCTTTCGGCATAAAACCGCTGCTGGCGCAGGTAGCCAGTCAAGCTGAGACGGAACAAATGCAGAACGCCGACATCCGACATCCACCGGATTTTGCCGCCCGCGCGCGTGAGCAAAAAGCCGAGTTCCTCGTCCTCGTTCCCCCAGATTGGCTTCACGGGATCACGCTTAAGGTAATAAAGAGGAAAGCCGCCTACGGATTCGAACGCGCTTTTCAGACATGCAAAATTCGACGTGATGGTCGAGTTGATCTCCGGTGGAAGGGCCAACTGCCGCTGACGAATGACCAGATGCTGCAGCCGCGTTAAAAAGCCGTCCTTGACAACCCCCGCATAGCCGCCTGTGACCGCAACGACACCGGGTGCATCGAGCGCCGCAACGATCCGCTCCAGCCAGTCGGGAGGCGCCACGCAGTCGGCGTCGGTGAACGCCAGAATTTCGCCTGCCGCCGCCGCTGCGCCGATGTTGCGCGCGACGCCCGGCCCTGAGTTACTTTCCAGCTTGATTACCTTGACGCCGTACATCATCGCAACCTGTGCGGTGTCGTCGCGGCTGCAATCGTCGACGATAATCAGCTCATCGGGCCTGTGCATCTGACCGAGAAGGCTCTCGATGCAGGCGCCGATGGTGTCCCGGGCGTTATACGCGGGAACGATGACTGTTACGGATTTCAAATTTAGCTCCTCTTTAGGTATTGGCGCTCGATGTACGACACAGCGTGCTGGTTAGAGTAGAAATTGTTGGTCAGACGGCTGCTATTGATTGGTTGGTATCGATAAATGGGGAGGCGCACAATTAGCTCTGCGCCAAGATATAGCAACCTATTGTGATGAACCCGATGCCGACAAGTTGTGATCGCGTAACGGCTTCGCCGAACAGATACCATGCTGCCACTGCGTTAACTACGTAGCCGATGGAAACCATCGGGTAAGCGATACTGACCTCCACGCGCGACAGGGCTACGATCCAAACCGCCACACCAATCACATAGCAGACCAGTCCGGTGATGATGCGTGGTTCGGTGGCGAGCTTCCAGCCTATCGGCAGAATGTTGTCCCGCCGGAAGGCAAACTTGCCAACGTGATTGGTGCCTGCCTTGAGAAATAACTGTCCGGCAACACCGAGAAACACCCCGACGAGAATGAGGCCAAACATGTTCAAGTTCATCGTGTCGTCACTACTACTGAGGTTGGCTTAAAGATCATCATTTGCACTGGAAACCAAGCTAGCCCGGACGCACGCCATCACGTCCCGGGCTGCACAAAATATGAATCGCTTTTACTTGGTGGTGGCCTCAATATTGGTAATGGTCAGCGCACCGTTCATTTTTTCAACATGGAATTTGACCTTGTCGCCTTCCTTTACCTGATCGAGCATGGCGGGATCGGCGGCATGAAACACCATGGTCATGCCGGGCATTTGCAGGTTGCTGATCGGCCCGTGTTTGATGGTGATCTTGCCGGCGTCCTTGTCGATTTTCTTGACCATTCCCTCGGTTACAGCGGAGGCATCAGGCATCGGTGTCTTCATGTCCATCTTGCTCATGTCCTCTGCGGCATAAGACGGGAACGATGCTGACAAAACCATCGCGGCGGCGATGGTCGTAAGTGTTTTGAGGTGAATTGCTTTCATATAGTTTCCTTTCGATTGTTGAGAGAGACTTACTTGACGACAACCTTGCCTTTCATGCCGGCTTCAAAATGACCGGGTTGAAGACATGCAAAATCAAACTTGCCCGACTTGGTAAATTGCCAGATCAATTCCCCCGTCTTGCCAGCCTCGACGCTGGCCATGTTGGCGTCGGCATGCTCCATCTCCGGCATTTTCTGCATCATGGCGGCGTGCTCCTTCAGCTCCTTGATTGAGCCGAGCACCATCTCGTGTTTGATTTTTCCGGTGTTCCTTAGCACGAAGCGGATTGTTTCGCCCCTTTTGGCCGCAATGCTTGATGGCGAGAAACGCATCGTGTCGCTCATGGTGATTTCAACGGTGCGGTTGACCTTGCCCGCATCACCCGGTTTGCCGATTGCCGCCGCGTGATCTTCGTGATGCTCCATGGCGTCTTTACTGCCATGTTCTTCGTCGCCGTGGGCGAAGGCTGTACTGGTAAGGCCCAGAGATATCAGGGCGGTGATCATTGCAAGTTTCTTCATGGAAATACTCCTGTTAAACCGGACTCAGTCCGTATGTGGTGGATCGGTGATTCATCAAATATGGGAGGGGGTCAGTGTTTCATCGGTCCGTCGCGCGTGACGTTCAAGATGACCTCCTTTCCTCCATTTGCGGGTTTTTGGGCTGCTGCCCTTGGCGCAGGTGGCGCTTCGCCTTCTTGCGCCAGAAACGCGACCGTGCCTTTCGGATGCTTGTACCAGCCGGGGTCCTTGTAATCGTTGCGCGCGAGCCCTTCGCGAATCTTGACTACGGTGAACATGCCGCCCATTTCGACACCGCCGAACGGGCCTTGGCCGGTCATCATCGGCAGGGTGTTGTCGGGAATCTGCATTTCCATCTCGCCCATCGACCCACCCGTGTCGCCCATTACCATGTAGTCAGGGACAAGCTGGCTGATCTTTTTGCTGATCTCGCGCTGATCGACGCCAACCATGGTGGGGACGGTGTGGCCCATTGCGTTCATGGTGTGGTGCGATTTGTGGCAATGGAAGGCCCAGTCGCCTAGATCGGTCGCATCGAACTCGATGGCCCGCATCTGGCCGACAGCGATGTCGGTTGTCACCTCTGGCCAGCGCGCGGTCTTGGGAATCCAGCCGCCATCGGTCCCGGTGACCTCGAACTCGTGGCCGTGCAGATGGATGGGATGATTGGTCATGGTCAGGTTGCCGATACGAATGCGCACGCGGTCGCCCTTGCGCGCAACGATGGGATCGATACCGGGGAAAGCGCGGCTGTTGAAAGTCCATAGATTGAAGTCGAGCATGGTGCTGGTCTTGGGCGTGAAGCTGCCAGGATCAATGTCGTAGGCATTGAGCAGGAACACGAAATCGCGATCGACCCGGTATAGCGTCGGGTCTTTCGGATGCGTGACCCAGGAGCCCATCATGCCCATCGCCATTTGCATCATTTCGTCGGCGTGGGGGTGATACATGAAAGTCCCCGGACGCTTCGCCACGAACTCGTAGACATAGGTTTGCCCCGGCTTGATGCCAGGCTGATTTAAGCCGGCAACCCCGTCCATGCCATTGGGCAGGCGTTGCCCATGCCAATGGATGCTGGTGTGCTCAGGTAATTTGTTGGTGACGAAGATGCGCACCTTGTCGCCTTCGACAACCTCAATCGTCGGGCCGGGGCTTTGACCGTTGTAGCCCCAGAGGTTGGCTTTCATGCCCGGTGCGATTTCGCGCACGACCGGTTCGGCGATAAGATGGAATTCCTTCCAGCCGTTCTTCATGCGCCACGGCAGCGTCCAGCCGTTCAATGTGACGACCGGGTGGTAGGGCCTGCCGTTGGGCGGGGCGAGCGGTGCTTGCGTGCTGGCACTGCCCTGCATCGGCGCTTCCGGAATCGAAGCCGCTTGCGCCCGGCTGACCAGTGCAGCGCCGACCAGTGCGCCCGAGGCGGAAAGAAAATCGCGACGTGATGACATGATCACTGTCCTTTCGTGGAGTTGTTGTTGGGGAGCTTGCCGCCCAAGGCAGCTTGCAGATCGGTCTCGGCGATCCAGTAGTCCTTGAGCGCGTCGATATAGCCGTTGACGCTGGCGACCTGCTCACGCGCATCGGCAAGCAGCTCGAATACGCCGATCAGCATGCCGTTGTAGCGCAGCAGATTCTCGTCGGAGATTTTCTTGCGCAGCGGCACGATGTTGTCGCGGTAGTGCCTGGCCAGATCATATGCGGTGCGGTAGCCCAAATAGCTTTCCCGCACTTCGGAACGCGCATTGATCGCATTCTCGGCCAGCCGATTGACCGACTGCATGTAGATCGCCTCCGCCTTCGTCACACGGGCGCCGCCCCAATCGAACAGAGGAATCTCTATAGAAAGTTCGTAGCCGCGCTCCGGAGGTATTCCGGTCTGGTTATTGCGTATGTAGCCCAGATCAAGGACGTTGACGAAGCGCGTTGTTTTGGTGAGGCCAAGTGACGCAGCCAGTCCGGCCGTTTCGAGTTTGCCGGCCTGAATATCCAGCCGGTTTTGCAAGGCGAATGCTTCGGCGTTATCCAGTTCGAGCGGCTGAACTGGAAGTGCCGGTAACCTGTCCGGCAACTGAAAGTGAATATCGTCTCCCCACAGACCCATCAGACGTGTGAGCTTCTCGCGGGCCATGACCGAGGCTTTTGTCGCACGCGCTACGCCAGCCGTGGCCTCGGCATAGAAAGCCTGCTCGCGTGCCTGCTCCAGTGCGCTCCAGTTTCCGGTACGACCCATCTGGTGAGCGAGGTCGGCACCGGACTCAGCGGCAAGACTGACCTGCTTGGCGTAGGCGATGCCCTGTTCGGCGGCGATGGCTTCGAAATACGCCCTGCGGGTTTCGGTCGCTACGCGCAGCGCCTCATTGGCTACCAGCAGCTTGACCTGCTCGAAACGCCGCCCTTCGATTCTTTGTGC
The DNA here is from genome assembly GCF_000934545.1 of Rugosibacter aromaticivorans. Taxonomy (GTDB): domain Bacteria; phylum Pseudomonadota; class Gammaproteobacteria; order Burkholderiales; family Rhodocyclaceae; genus Rugosibacter; species Rugosibacter aromaticivorans. The sequence goes on along the minus strand of NZ_CP010554.1, from coordinate 2,074,920 downwards.
CAGTGGCGCCGTGATCAGGTTGATCAGGTTGAGCGTGAAAGTCCTCGCGATAAGCACGTCGTCGCCCTGACGTGTGCGTCCGAATGTGAACCCCGGATTGTGCAAACGTCCTGCCTGCACGAGGTCCGCCTCAGCGATGCCCAGCTCGGCATAGGTCGCCTGCAAGCCGCGATTGTTGAGCAAGGCAATTTGTACCGCATCGCCTGCATCGAGCGGCCTGGCGAGCAGACTTTTTATCGAAGACTGCACCGATGCCGCATCGTCATCGGAACGGATTGTCTTCACCGCTTTGCCGGTGCGGTCCTGGGTAATTTGCATCACGGTATCGAAACCGCCATCTTTAGAGAAAGTGGCGCAACCGCCGAGCAGCAAAGTCGACAAGGCAAAGACTGTGATCTTTCGTAGCGAACCAGAAGAAACAATGAACGGGTTCATGGCATCTCCTTACCGTGTTTGGTGTGATCGCCAGAGGGCATATCCATGCCGGACATGCTGTCTTGCTGAGGTGGCGTCTTCTGTTTCGTGGGCTTGCTACTTTCGGGCTTGGATTTCTTCATATCCATCCCGTCCATATCCATGCCCTTCATGTTCTTCATCGCACCGTGATCCATGTTCTTCATGGCGTCCTGACTCATTTTCTGCATTTCGCCGGACTCGTCGCCCCTGCGCATGCCGGACATGCTGCCAGTGCTGCCGACGAGGTCATTGGCAGATCGCCATTCCCTGGCAGGGGCGGTTTTCTCGTCCATCGGACGATAGGTTTCGAGCGCCGATTCGTAGTGCAAAGGCGGAACGGAGGCTTTTGCATCCATTGGGTCCGGCCGCGGTTGCGGTGGCCCGGACTGTGCAAATGCCACGAGGGGGAAAATCATCCCAATGGTGACGCGGGTGGCGCGCACGACTGCGCTTAACTTTTTCATGAAAACCTCTTCGGATAGCGAATGAGAACCTGCGCGGACGCAGGAGCGTCGGGCAGAATCAAGACCGAAGACTGGGAACTTGTGGCCGGTTAGGCCATGGTTCTCAGCATTCGGGGGCTAGGCGATGAGGCGGTAGGGAGGTCGCTCCAGGGTTTCGGGAACGAAACCGTAGAAATAAGCAGGATAGAAGGCGATTCGGGTCGAACCAAATGTCAAAGCGACGAACGAGTGTTGCGCAGAGGAGGTAATACCAACCCCAACGCAACATGCCGCGCAAGCGCCGCACTTAAACGCGACGCGCTTTGATGTATCCTCGCCGTGAGGATGGTGCGTGGAAACGCTCAAACCGCCTGTGGCCAAACGGTCTTGATCGTCATGATGAGGGGCTGAAGACTCAGTTTGCGCGTGATGGTGTGCAATATCATCCGCCATTTCGGTCAGCTTCACACCATGAGAAGAATATATCGATCCGCAACACATCATGGTGATTGCTGCAAAGCCCTGGAAAGGGATTGCCATAAGCATTAGCCACAACACCAAAAGTTTGAAACCTGCTTTCATATTTTCAGTCTAGCACAATCCATTTATTTGTAGCCATGGCTTACTATCGCTTAACAGCCTATCTAGAATTAATTATTTATTCGGACATCAAGCGGATGTCAGAGTTCTCAAATAATTGTGCATGGCTGCTATCGGCGCAGAGTGTGTAAAAACGCAAGAGATTATGGGTGCTACAAATTGTCCCGTTTTCTGGCATCTTCCTGCGGTTGTTGGGGCTTCAAGGTGGCTGCGATTTCGACCTGTCAAAGGGTATTGATTGGGGAGAAGTTCTCGTTCGAGGGCTGCGAGGCCGCATTGAAGGGGACATCAAGCGTCTCAGCCCCTCATCTCCGCCATTAAGACCCCGGGGCCGAGCATCTTCATTGTTCGCTTGAGGTGATAGGCGAGGACGTGCAGGCTTATTTCTGTAATGACCCGCTTCAGGGTCTTCGTCAGGAAGTGCGCACCTTCGCCCTTGAAGTAGCCCTGGTCTGCAGCTACCGTAGGAGGCTGGACTTCCCTTGCATCACGGGCGAGCTTGGCTATCGAGGTTGACTGATCCCGATCGCTTCCGACATTAGGCACCTCATGCGCCCCATCAGGTGATGCTGCGCATCCCCGCCGTCTGGTAGCCTACGATGCCAGCCCCGCGGGTCTTCATCGAACGGGCATCGGGGTCAGTCAGCGCAATCTGCTTGTCCGGTGCCGCATCAAGTTGAGCCTCAATTGCCTCCATCCGGTGTTGCAGCCTGGCGCTGGTGAAGTTCCGGTCTCGGTTATTGACGGCCTTGAACTTGCTGCCGTCGAGAGCGACCAGGGCTGCGGAGAACAGACCAACCCGCTGGCACAGCACCATGAACTGACGGCAGACACTGCGGATGGTCTTGCCGTTGTCTTTGCGAAAATCGGCAATGGTCTTGAAGTCGGGCATCAGACGACCGGTCAGCCACATCGGTTCAACGGTGCGCTGGACTCCCTTCTCAAGCCGCCGGCTGGACTCGATTGAGGTAACCGTAGATGTAAATCTTCAGGAGACATGCGGGATGGTAAGCCGGCCGGCCGGTTGCCACCGGTTTGACGCCTTCAAGCCCCCGCTGGCCAGGATCTAGTGCATCGACGAAAACATCAACGACCCGTACCGGATTGGTATGTCGCGCGGGTGGAAAAGCACGCTGCTTGATGCAGTCAAAAACAGGTCAAAATATTATTGAAGCGGGGCCGGATCCCGGGGTCAGGTTTCCCGGAATAGCTCAGGCAGGGGTCCTCTGTGGTTTTCGCCTAACCCTGCCTATATGGACTCCCCCTCAAGAGAACTGACCGATAGTTCTGGCTTAGGGTAAGTGCATGCGGTCATATATCCGGCATCGATAGTGGGCTCTGAGTGGCCCGTGCCGCTTCCAGCTGGGCGCAGGCATCGGCGGATCGGTCTTGTTGCGCTTCACATAGGCACGAACGCAGGTGGCGGGCAGAAGCTTGACCTCGATGCCCAGCCGTTAAGCTAGCGCGCCCAGTGGTGAGCGGAGCCACAGGCTTCCATGATGACCCGGCGGACATCGCGGTTCTGGAACCAGCGCTCGAACTGGGTGCGCGAAAGGCGATGCGATTCGATGATCTTCCACGGCCCGTCGGCAACAGTAGTAGCACTCATATTTTGGCTTCCTCCTCGGCGTTGATCGGTGCTGACACCCACGTCCAGCTTCAGCTGCGCATGGCGTGCGCCAACAAAAGGGGGCACCCCATCAGTCGTTCGCGCGGGACGTGCCAAAAGCGGCACGCCGCTCCATTTGAACGTTGAACGTCTTATTATGGACGCCTCCCGGTTTGGCAAGAGATATTTCGTGTGTCGGTAATGGTCAAGACACCCCAGAAATCAAACTGGTTTAGCGTTATGCCAGTATTTCCCGCAGCGCATTAATTAGCGTTGCGCATTGATCATCCGTACCGATGGTAATGCGCAGAAATTGTTCGATGCGTGGCAGTTTGAAATGGCGCACCACGATGCCGCGTTGCCGTAATGCTAACGCTGACTTTTCGGCGTCGTGTTGTGGGTGGCGTACAAAGACAAAGTTGGCGACCGAGGGTAGCACTTCAAAGCCTAGTGCGTCCAGTGCTGACACCAAGCCCTCGCGTGAGTGGATTACCGCTTTGCGGGTTCTTTCAAAATGGGCTTTGTCCTCTAGCGCAGCGATGGCACCGGCTATGGCCAGGCGATCCAGCGGGTAGGAATTAAAGCTGTTTTTTACCCGCTCGAGTGCTTCAATTAAATCGGCATGGCCAATGGCAAAACCAACGCGCAAACCGGCCAGAGATCGTGATTTGGAAAAAGTATGTACAACCAGAAGATTCGGGTAGCGATGGGTGAGCGGGATGGCACTCTCGCCGCCAAAATCGACATAGGCTTCATCGATAACAATCACTGTATGCGGATGCATCTGCAAAAGCTGCTCTATCTCGGCAAGAGAAATCGCTCGGCCTGTGGGCGCATTCGGGTTGGGGAAAATAATGCCGCCAATATTGCCACCATTGGGTCGAGCGTAGTCGGCAATACGGATGGAAAAATCGTCAGCTAGCGGTACGGTGTTAAAAGCAATCTCATAGAGTCCGCAATACACGGGGTAGAAGCTGTAGGTGATGTCGGGGAACAGCACGGGTTGGCTGTGTTTTAGCAAGCCCAAAAAAACGTGTGCCAGAATTTCATCAGAGCCATTACCCACAAACACGTTGATAGTAGTTACATCGTGGTGGTCGGCAATGGCTTCTTTTAGCGCTTCGGCATTCGGGTCTGGATAAAGCCGCAAATCTTCGTCCACCGCGCCGCGAATGGCTTTGAGCACGCGCGGGCTAGGGCCGTAGGGGTTTTCGTTGGTGTTGAGCTTGACCAGATTGGCAAGCCTGGGTTGCTCGCCAGGAACATAAGGCGTGAGGCCTTTGACAACATCGCTCCAAAATTCGGACATGATTTTGCAGATTAGCCTGGGTATAAGGGTTGATGGCAGGGTTGATAATGGGTGAAAATGAAACTTCGGCGATGGTATCATGTTGCTCTTGTTCAACTGCGTGTCCGAGACTGCCATGCGGCAAGCTGACGTTTCTCGTAATACCCTGGAAACCCGTATTCATGTTGCCATCAATCTTGATGGCACGGGCGTCGCCAAACTCTCCACAGGCGTGGGTTTTTTTGACCACATGCTCGACCAGATTGCACGGCATGGCATGATTGATCTCATGATCGATGCTGTGGGGGACCTGCACATTGATGCGCATCACACGGTAGAAGATGTGGGCATTACCCTCGGCCAGGCGTTAGCTAAAGCCTTGGGTGATAAAAAAGGCTTGCGCCGCTATGGGCATGCCTATGTGCCTCTGGATGAAGCGTTGTCGCGGGTGGTGGTTGATTTGTCTGGCCGTCCCGGGTTGGTTTTTAACGTGCCTTTTACCCGCGCTGCCATCGGTGAATTTGATGTCGATCTGATTCATGAGTTCTTTCAAGGGCTGGTCAATCACGCGGGCATTTCCCTGCATATCGATAACCTCAGTGGTGTGAACGCCCACCATCAGGCAGAAACCGTGTTCAAAGCCTTCGCCCGTGCATTGCGCATGGCGATCGAGACCGATGCGCGTGCGGCGGGCGCTATTCCTTCGACTAAAGGCTCACTCTGATTCGAGCATGAACACGATGGCTACGTCGGTTGCAGTGGTCGATTACGGCATGGGTAATTTGCGGTCGGTGGCCAAAGCCATTGAACATGTGGCACCCCGCGCCTCCGTGCGCGTTACCGCCAACGCTGCTGAAATAGCAGCGGCGGATCGCGTCGTGGTGCCGGGTCAAGGTGCTATGCCCGATTGCATGCGTGAGCTCACGGAGCGGCATCTGCGCGATGCGGTGATTCGTGCGGCCACTGAAAAACCTTTTCTGGGTATTTGTGTTGGGCTGCAAATGCTTTTTGGGCATGCGGAAGAAGGCGATGTCATGGGTCTTGGCGTTTTGTCTGGTCGTGTGCCGCGTTTTCCGCAAGCAGCCATGGTGGCAGTCGATGGTTCGCGTCTTAAAGTGCCGCACATGGGGTGGAATCAGGTGCAGCAGGTTGGAACGCATCCACATCCGCTATGGGACGGCATTGCAGATGAAACGCGCTTTTATTTTGTGCATAGCTATTACGTTGAGCCACAAGATGCCACTTGCATTGCTGGGTCGACCACCCATGGCATCTCCTTTACCAGCGCCATTGCGTGCGATAACCTCTTTGCTGTTCAATTTCATCCGGAAAAAAGCGCCCAGGCTGGTTTGCGTTTGCTGGAAAATTTCATGCACTGGCAGCCTTGATCGGGTGCCTGCGTTGCTGTGTTGTTAACTTTCTTATCTCTTAATTTTTATGCTGCTCATACCTGCAATTGATCTGAAAGATGGCCATTGTGTCCGTTTGAAACAGGGCGAAATGAATGATGCCACCGTGTTTTCTGAAGACCCGGCCGCCATGGCGCGGCACTGGATCAAGCAAGGCGCGCGCCGCTTGCATCTAGTTGACCTGAATGGCGCTTTTGCCGGTAAGCCAAAAAACGAATCCGCTATCAAGACGATTCTTGCCGAAGTGGGCAATGAAATTCCCGTGCAACTGGGCGGTGGCATTCGTGATCTGGATACCATTGAACGCTGTCTTGATGATGGTATTAGCTACATCATCATTGGCACGGCAGCAGTGAAGAATCCTGGTTTTCTGCATGACGCTTGCAGTGCCTTCCCCGGGCATATTATTGTTGGGCTGGATGCAAAAGATGGCAAGGTTGCGGTTGACGGCTGGTCCAAGCTGACCGGTCACGATGTGATTGATCTGGCTAAAAAGTTTGAAGGCTATGGCGCCGAGGCAGTGATCTATACCGACATCGGACGGGATGGCATGTTGTCCGGTGTAAACATCGAAGCGACTGTCAGATTAGCCCAGGCACTGACCATTCCGGTGATCGCTAGCGGCGGCATTGCCGGCTTGCAAGACATCCAGGCGCTGTGTCAGGTAGCAGACGAGGGAATTATGGGGGCAATTACCGGCCGTGCGATTTATGAAGGCACGCTGGATTTCAGCGCAGCGCAAGCTGAGGCAGACGCGCTCTCTGGTCGCTAGGGCCGCTTGCCATGCTGGCTAAACGCATCATTCCCTGCCTTGACGTGAATGCCGGTCGCGTCGTGAAAGGGGTTAACTTCGTGGCGTTACGCGATGCGGGGGACCCCGTGGAAATTGCCCGTCGTTATGACGCGCAGGGCGCAGACGAAATTACCTTTCTGGACATCACGGCGAGCTCAGATGAGCGTGATATTATTTTGCACATCATCGAGGCAGTGGCTTCTCAGGTTTTCATTCCCCTCACCGTGGGCGGCGGTGTGCGTGCGGTGACGGATGTGCGTCGTTTGCTTAACGCCGGCGCAGATAAAGTCAGCATGAATACCGCAGCGGTGAATAATCCGCAATTAGTGGCTGATGCCGCAGCCAAAGTCGGTACGCAATGCATCGTGGTTGCGATCGATGCCAAGCAGACGAGCCCCGGCAAGTGGACGGTGTTTACCCACGGCGGGCGCAAGAATGTCGGTTTGGATGCGATTGACTGGGCGCGGCAGGTGCAGTTGCTGGGTGCGGGTGAAATTTTGCTCACCAGCATGGATCGTGATGGCACCAAGGCCGGCTTTGATTTAGCATTGACTCGCGCAGTGGTCGATGCTGTCACTATTCCGGTGATTGCTAGTGGCGGCGTAGGCAACTTGGCTCATTTGACGGCTGGCGTTACTATCGGACGAGCCGATGCTGTGCTGGCGGCGAGTATTTTCCATTATGGCGAATACACCGTGCGTGAAGCGAAAGAATACATGCAGCAACAGGGTGTCGAGGTGAGGCTATGAATGTACCCGTGAAAACACCCGTGAGTGAAACTTCCTGGCTAGAGGCCGTCGCATGGGATGCGCAGGGATTGGTGCCGGTTATCACCCAAGAAGCGGCCAGCGGCGAGATTTTGATGCTCGCCTGGATGAACCGCGAGGCACTGTCTCTTACGGTGGCCGAAGGCCGGGCGATTTATTGGTCTCGCTCGCGCAATCGGCTGTGGCGCAAAGGCGAAGCGTCTGGTCATGTGCAATGGGTCAAAGAAATTCGGCTTGATTGCGATAACGATGTGGTGTTGTTGAAGGTGGAACAAATTTCTGGAATCGCTTGCCATACCGGGCGCAAGAGTTGTTTTTTTCAGCGTCTTGAGTCGGGCGTTTGGCAGGCGGTTGATCCTGTACTCAAAGCGCCGGAGGACATATACAGATGATAGATTTTGAGGTGATGCATCGTTTGCAAAAAACTCTGTATGCGCGCAAAACCGCTGCGCCGGATTCCTCCTATGTCGCTGGTTTGTACGCCAAAGGGGTTGATTCGATCTGTAAAAAAGTCGCGGAGGAAGCGGCTGAAACAATTATGGCTGCCAAAGACGGCGACCGTTTGCATCTGGTGCATGAAGTCACCGATCTCTGGTTTCACAGCATGGTGCTGCTCACCCAGTTTGATGTAGGTATTGATGATGTTGTGGCTGAGTTTCGTCGCCGCGAAGGCCTTTCTGGTATCGACGAGAAAAAAAATCGTGGGGATACAAAATGAGTGACTGCATTTTTTGCAAAATCATTCGCGGTGATATTCCCTCAAAAAAAATTTATGAGGACGATGAGATTTTTGCTTTTCACGATATTCATCCCGCTGCACCGGTGCATTTTATGATCGTGCCAAAACAACACATTGCCTCGCTGGCTGAAGCCGACATGAGCCACCAGAAAATCCTGGGGCGTCTGCTTGCCAAGGCCGGCGAGCTCGCTAAAGGCCAAGGCCTGAACGACGGCTTTCGCACCATCATCAATACAGGCTATGTGGGGCAACAGGAGGTGTATCATTTGCACGCACATATTCTGGGTGGCCCGGAACCCTTGGGCCCCATGCTGAAGCAACGAGCGAGTTAACAAGGAGAAAATAATGGGAAGCTTGAGTATCTGGCACTGGTTAATTGTGTTGGTGATTGTCATGCTGATATTTGGCACGAAGAAATTGCGCAACATAGGTTCTGACCTTGGTGGAGCAGTCAAAGGGTTTAAAGAGGGCATGAAAGAAGGCGCGTCGGATGCACCGACTACGCATAACGCATCGACCGCGCCACCCGCGCAGGTGACCGGGCAAACGATTGATGTTGAGTCGCATCGCGAGCAATCCAAGTTGTGATTTTTAATGGCGTGGTGGCGAAAGCAGACGCGCGCTACCGCACTTCTGTGGCGTTGATTCTTCGTGTTTGATATTGGGTTTTCTGAACTGCTGGTGATCGCCGTGGTAGCGCTCATCGTTATTGGCCCCGAGCGGTTACCCAAAGTGGCGCGCACTGCCGGGCTGTTGTCAGGCCGGTTGCGCCGTTACGTCAATGATGTCAAAGCAGACATCAGCCGCGAAATGCAACTTGACGAGCTGAAAAAAATGCAGCAGGAAGTGGCTGATCGCATCGCTGCGGCCGAATCCACTGTGCGACATGAAATGCATGAGGTGGCGTCTTCCGTTGCGCAGGACATTGCGCCTCCAGGAGAGGAAACTGCGGAGCTCACCGTTCACCAAGGGGACTTGTTCCGCGGCGCACCCCAAGAGGACTTGCTTCACGGCGCATCACCAGAGCCGACTTTTTCAGACGCTGTGGTGCCTGAAAAAACACCTGCCGGACTGACAACACCGGCCACACCGACGGAGCGAACCTGATGGTGGAAGGTCAGGAAAGTTTTCTGTCGCATCTGGTGGAGTTGCGTGATCGCCTGATTCGCATCCTGATTGCCGTGCTGGTTGTTTTTGTACCTATGGCGTTTTTCGCGCGGGAGCTTTATTCGCTGCTGGCCGCACCGCTCTTGCACGTGTTGCCTGCGGGCGGCACGATGATCGCTACCGATGTTGTCGGGGTTTTTCTGGTGCCCATGAAGGTAGCGCTGGTCGTCTCTTTTCTTGTGGTGCTGCCTTACGTGCTGTACCAGATATGGGCGTTTGTCGCGCCAGGGCTATATGCCCACGAAAAGAAATTTGCTGTGCCGATGTTAATTGCTTCCGTCTTGCTTTTTTTTACGGGGATGGCCTTTGCCTACTTTGCGTTTTTTCCGATGGTCTTTGGCTTTATGGCGAGGTTTGCCCCCGTTGGCGTTTCGTGGATGACGGATATTGAAAAATATTTTTCATTTGTGCTCACCATGTTTCTTGCTTTTGGTGCCACGTTTGAGGTACCGGTGATTGTCATCGTGCTGGTCAAAATGGGATTTGTGCGCGTTGAAAAGCTACGCGAGTGGCGGCCTTATGTCATCGTTGGAGCGTTTGTGATCGGCGCAATTTTCACGCCGCCCGATGTCATCTCACAATTTATGATGGCCATGCCCATGTGGCTGCTGTTTGAAGCAGGCGTTTTCATGGCGGGCTTCATCGCCAAGCCAGCCCTCGCTGCCTCCGGCGATAGCGCACCGTAAAGCTCGCCATCGGGCGAGGACTCAAGGTCTTATTGCCTTTATTCCTCAGCCAGCGGTTTAGGGCGCTTGCCGATGGTGACATCGGCGTTGAAAGTTTTACCCGCGCGCATTAACGTTAGGCGAGCCACTTTTCCTGGTTCAAGGGCAGCGATGAGCCCGAGCATCGCTTGGGCATCTTTTACAGGTTTACCCGCGACATCAAGCAGTACATCGCCTGGTTGAATGCCTGCCCGCTCGGCAGGTGCGCCACGGACAACACCGGCAATCAGCGCGCCATTGGCGTTAGGCAGTTTGAATGATTCCGCCAGTTCAGGCGTAATTTCTTGCACTTCAACACCAATCCAGCCCCGGGTGACGACGCCGTTCTTCACGATTTCTTCCATGATGTTTTTAGCCAGCGATACCGGAATCGCAAAACCGATGCCCATCGAGCCACCACTTTGTGAATAAATCGCGGTATTGATGCCAACCAGATTACCGTTGGTGTCAATCAACGCGCCCCCTGAATTACCCGGGTTAATTGCTGCATCCGTCTGAATGAAATTCTCAAACGTGTTGATGCCCAAGTGCGAGCGGCCAAGAGCAGACACAATGCCCGAAGTGACCGTTTGCCCAACACCAAAGGGATTGCCGATCGCCAACACAATGTCGCCCACGCGCAAGGTGTCGCTATTGCCAAAGGTGATCACAGGCAGCTTATGGTCGGCTGGAATGCGCAGAACCGCCAGGTCGGATTCAGGGTCTGATCCCACCACCTGCGCTTTGTATTTGTGACCATCATTGCTGGCGACTTCAATTTCATCTGCGCCATTGACGACATGAAAGTTAGTCAAAATATAACCCTCGGACGACACCACGACACCACTGCCCAGACCTGATCTGCGCTCAGATCCTTCGCCCAGGTGATCACCAAAAAAACGGCGAAATAGCGGGTCATCCTGCAAGGGGTGACGTGGTATCTTGACATCCTGGCTAGTGTAAACATGAACCACCGCTGGCAAAGCTTTTTGCGCGGCATCGGCATATGAACCCGGGCGGTGCGCAGTGCTTACGGGGGCATCGATTACTGTGGCAGATGGCGCAGGTAAAGAGGATAAATTTGGCCAGTAACCCAGCCATTCGGGCTTGAGTGTTTTGATCGTAAACAAAAGCGCGATACAAATGGTAACGGTTTGGGCGAAGGTAAGCCAGAGACGGCGCATAATCGAACTCTTTTTTAGTAGTGAAAAGGTTGAAAACAATGCAACGTGAGGAACTGCGGATGTATCTTGACGGGCTGCTCGAAGCAGCGCGCTTTCGCGATTATTGCCCAAATGGCCTGCAAGTGGAAGGCAGGGCGCTCGTGCAACGCGTTGTTTGTGGCGTTACGGCAAGCCAAGCGCTGATTGATGCGGCGATTAAACATCGGGCCGATGCTTTGTTGGTGCATCACGGCTGGTTCTGGAAGGGTGAAGATGGTCGTGTGACCGGCTATCGCCGTCAGCGGCTGGCAAGCTTGCTGGTACATGATATCAGTCTTTTTGCCTACCATCTGCCGCTGGATGCGCACCCGACGCTAGGCAATAACGCGCAGCTTGCCGCGCGCCTGGGCTGGACGATCGAAGGGCATTTTAGCGAGCAGGACATCGGCTTTTTCGGCGTCCCGCCCGCGCCGACTTCTGCCGGCGATCTGACCGCCGCAGTCGAGCGCAGCTTAGGACGTGCGCCTTTACTGATAGGTGAAGCGACGCGCTCGATAAAACGCATTGCCTGGTGCACCGGTGGTGCGCAAAGTTATTTTGAAGAAGCGCTGGCGACCGGCGCCGATATTTTTGTCTCCGGCGAAATCTCGGAGCAGACTGTTCATCTGGCGCGCGAAACCGGCATGGCTTATCTGGCGGCCGGTCACCACGCAACCGAACGCTATGGCGTGATGGCTTTGGCAGCACAGCTGAACAAGGCTTGCGGTATTGAATGCGAATTCATCGATATCGACAATCCGGTGTGATTACTGCAAGCGGAAAGTAACGGGCAGCAGCGTCTGGCGCGGGTTGCCGGGCAATGCACCGATATGACGTGCGGCATCGAGCGCCGCTTGATCAAGCAGTGCATGGCCGGAGCTTTTGGCAATTTCCAGCGCACGAATCCGGCCGGCAGTATCCAGTGTCAGCAAGAGCACGACCTCGCCTTCCAGACCCTGGCTTACAGCGGGCGGCGGATAAAACAGGTGCTTTGAGAGCATGGCCTGTGCCCGGCGGAGGGAAGCGCCGGGCAGGTTTTTTGGCGCAGATGCCCGAGGGGATGTCGGCCCACTGCTGGTGTTGGTGCTTGTCACTGCGTCGGCCATGGTTGCGGGCGCGACTGGTTCATTCAGCAACGTTGCCTGAATGGGAGTGCGCAATGGCGCTGGCGTGGCGGAAAGCCATGCAGGGGCGAATAGCAGAGCAAGGTGAGCGCCCAGACTGAGCAGGCAAGCGAAAAGGAGCCGCATGGCGGCGATTTTAGGTGTTTGCTAGAGGCTGCACGCAAAAAATGTTTGCGTGCGCACTGTAATTTTCTACAGGCGCAGGTTTCGCACCAAAATCATTGCCGCCCGTGAGTGGCGGCAAATCGAGGCTGGATGGCGCCAGCGGGTCAAAGCGCTGAATGTCTTTTTGCACAAGGTGTATCACGATCAGAAGATGATCAAGGCAGATCGCATCCCGGCGCAGCAAATACTCGGCAATGTCCAGTACCGCAAGGAAATGCTCGGCATCAACGTGCCCGGCAACATCTATGCGCACACTCTCCGGCGTTTCCTGCATGCTCGAAGACCGCAAGATGATGATGCGGCTGTTCCCCGAATTGTTTTCCCGCCAGGCGATTGCGCCAGTCGAACATTATCCTGATTTTTTGCTCGACAATTTGTGTTCCGTCGCACCTGATAGCGAAAGCCACCCGAACATGGTGGTGATGACACCTGGTCAGTTCAACAGCGCTTATTTCGAGCACGCTTTTTTGGCGCAACAGATAGGTGTCGAGCTGGTTGAGGGCAACGATCTTTTTGTCCGCGATGACACCGTGTTCATGCGTACCACGCACGGGCCGCGCCGTGTGCATGTGATCTACCGCCGCATTGACGACGACTTCATTGATCCGCTGGCTTTTCGCAAGGATTCGGCGCTCGGTGTGCCGGGCCTGCCTGTATACTGCGCGCCATGAAAGCATTGCTTGCCTGTCTGTTGATTCTTGCTACTGCGCTGGCCTCGGCTGCGGGCCTGCCGGATCGGGTGAGGTTCTCGGTCGCCATTGAACGTGGCGATGTGGCGCAGGCGCGCGAATGGCTGGCTGCGGGTCTGCCGCCGGATTTTGAGGGCAGCCTGATCGGCAGCGGCCTGATGATCGGCGCATGGGAAGGCAGTATCCCGATGATGGCGCTGTTTCTCTCGTACGGGGCAAATGTCAATGCCGTGAATACGCATGGCGAAACAGCCCTGTTGCACGCCAGTTGGAAGGGGCATCTTGACGCCGTGCGGTGGCTCATCGCGCAGGGTGCGCAACCCAATCGGCAGGGTAAAGAATGGTCTGCCTTGCACTATGCTGCATTTGCAGGCCATGAGGCCATTGTGCGTTACTTGTTGGACCTGGGGGCGAATGTGAATGCGTTGTCGCCGAATGGCTCTACGCCGCTCATGATGGCGGCAAGAGAAGGGAAGGCTGGGATTGTGACTTCTTTGCTGGCGGCCGGAGCTCAAGGTACGATCGTCAATGACAATGGCGAAAATGCTGTGCGTTGGGCGATGCGTAACAACAATGTTTACATCGCACGCGAGATTGCTGGCAGCAAAAATTTTGTCGCCATTGCCCCAGCAGCAACCTGGGGTCAGGCGATGCGTTCGCAACCGGTGCCGGATCGTGTCGATATGCTTTTGGCGCAGGCGCGAAAAATGGCGGCGGCAGGACAGAACGATGCGGCATCGAAACTCTATCGCGCTGCGCTGGTGGCGATTCGCAAAGCAGAGAAGGTCGAGAAGACGATTGGCAAGAAGGCTGCTCCGCAGGTCGCCACTGGCCTGGTGATCTCCGCACAGCGCGGGAATCCGGCGGCGCAGTCTGCGGGATTGCGCTATGCCACGCCAGCCATCGGCACTGCTGCTGAAAAAGTTATGCGCAACGGTATCCTCTGGGATGGCGCTAGTAAGGCGGTGACAAATGACACGGCTGATCCGCCGGAAGAGTTTTTGCGCCGCGCCCGCGAGCTTGAAGCGGCTGGCCGCCGTCGCGAGGCGCTGCAAGCCTATCGTCAGGCGGCTACCTTGTTACGCGGTACGCAAACTGCACCGCCCTGATTTCGCATGCTGCGATGGTGCGCTGTCAGTGCTTTAAGCGGTGCGCAAAGACCTGACGCAACTTGGCGGCTTTGGGTCCGACAACAAACTGGCAGTAGGGCTGGTGCGGATTATTCGCGAAGTAGTTCTGGTGATACGCTTCCGCCGGCCAGAAAGTCGGCGCTGGCAACACGGTGGTGACGATGGGATCAGGCCAGATGCGATCTACGCCGAGCTCGGCAATCAGCGCATTCGCGATAGCGGCTTGTTCGGCATCATGCGTGAAGATGACTGAGCGATATTGCGTGCCGACATCATTGCCCTGCCGGTTGAGCGTGGTCGGATCATGAATGGCGAAAAAGGCTTCGAGCAGCGTGCGGTAGTCGATTACCGCCGGATCGAAATGTACCTGAACGACTTCCGCATGTCCGGTGCTGCCGCTGCACACGCTGTTGTAATCGGGGTTTTCTCCCGCGCCGCCGGCATAGCCGGAGATAACCGAATGTACTCCCGTGAGTTGAATGAAGGCTGCTTCAAGGCACCAGAAGCAGCCGCCACCCAAGGTGGCTAGCGGGGTAGTTTTTTCTTTCGGGGGAGGGGTTTCAGAGGAATGGGTCATGGTATCAGTGGGTAGGGTCGGTAGATAACAACGATCGGGAGGGCTAAGCGTTGGCGGTGATTGGCGCACAAAGCGAGGGTGCACAGATCAATCATACGTAAAGGAAACGCAAAGGCAAGATGTCTTGGCAGTCCCGGGTTTAGCATGAGGACGGAGTAGCATGGTATCATCTCGCACCGCAAAAAAAGCAGGCAAAGGTAGGTAGCCGCTACCATTGCTCGCTACATGAGATTGCCTGGAGTTGTCCTTGATTTTTTAAGGCGGCTCATTGGTTCCACTAACCTTCCCGCCATTAGTTTCCCTGGTTTTTCGTTTTTTAACGCCATGCCTTTACCTGCTCCCAGCGTTCCTCGAAAATTAGTGCATATTCGCCGCGTCGACATCGAATGCTGGCATCGTGAAGATGGACTGCTGGATATTGAAGCGCGCATGATCGACCTAAAAGACAAGGATTACCCGCTGCCGCCTTCTCTTGGGGTGCGCGCCAAAGGCGAACCCTTGCACGATATGCGCGTGCGGATCACCATTGACCAGGGCATGACAATTCATGATGCCGTGGCAAGCTCAGATGCGGTGCCTTATCCGGGCGGGTGTGACACCATCGCGCCAGTGTATCGGCAGTTGATTGGCTTAAGCCTACTCAAGGGGTTTCGTCGTGCGGTGACCGAGCGCTTTGGCGGGGTGCGTGGTTGCTCGCACATGACCGAGTTGCTGGGGTCGCTGCCAACCGCTGCTTTTCAGACCATGGCCAGTATTCAACGCGACAACGGTGTCATGGATTGGGACGATCATGTGACAAAACAACCTTTTCAGCTCGATAAATGCCACGCGCTGGAAACTTCTTCGGAGACTGTGCGGCGCTTCTATCCGCGATGGTACCGACAACACAAGGCTGCCGGCTAATTCAGACTCAGACCGGCTAAGACCCAAGCACCATTAACCACTGACTACAAGGATAAGGATGACGCATGAAAATTCATGAATATCAGGGTAAGGAACTCCTGAAACAATTTGGGATGACTGTTCCGCGTGGCATTCCGTGCTTTTCTGTTGATGAGGCCGTGAAAGCGGCCGAAGAACTCAGTAAGACGCTGGGCACCAAGGTGTGGGTCGTGAAGGCGCAAATCCACGCCGGTGGACGCGGCAAGGGCGGTGGCGTGAAGGTTGCCAAATCGCTCGACGAAGTTCGCCAGTACGCCAGCCAGATTCTCGGCATGCAGCTCATCACCCATCAGACGAGCGCTACCGGACAAAAAGTCCGTCGCTTGCTGATTGAAGAAGGTGCCGACATCAGGCAAGAATATTATCTCGCGGTGCTGACGGATCGCGCGACCCAAAAGGTGGCGATCATGGCCTCTTCCGAAGGGGGGATGGACATCGAGGAAGTCGCTCACGCCACGCCGGAAAAGATTCTGAAAGAATTTATCGATCCGCTGGTTGGCGTAACCGACCAGCAGGCGCTGCATCTGGCGCGTGGTATTGGCGTGCCGGAAGCCTCTCAATCTGATGCCGTGCAACAAATCAAGCATCTCTACACCTGCTACATGGAAACCGATGCCAGCCTGGCTGAGATCAACCCGCTGATTCTCGAAGGCAACGGCAAAATCAAGGCGCTGGATGCGAAGTTCAATTTTGATCCCAACGCACTCTTTCGTCATCCAGACATCGTGGCCTATCGCGATCTGGACGAAGAAGATGCGGCTGAAATCGAGGCCTCGAAATTTGATCTGGCGTATATCTCGCTGGATGGCAATATCGGCTGTCTGGTCAATGGCGCCGGCCTGGCGATGGCAACCATGGATACCATCAAGCTGTTCGGCGCGGAACCTGCCAACTTTCTTGATGTGGGCGGTGGTGCGACGACTGAGAAAGTCACCGAAGCGTTCAAGATCATGCTCAAGAATCCGGCGGTAAAAGGCATTCTGGTGAATATTTTCGGCGGCATCATGAAGTGCGACACCATTGCCAACGGGGTAGTTACCGCCGCGCGGGAAACACATCTTTCGGTGCCGCTGGTGGTGCGCATGAAGGGCACCAACGAAGACCTCGGCAAGCAGATACTCAAGGATTCAGGCCTGCCGATCATTTCTGCCGACACCATGGCCGAGGCGGCGACCAAGATCGTCGCCGCTGTTCGCTAAGAATTGCGTTAAGAATCACGCTAAGGAAAACTTAAATGTCCATTCTGATTGATAAAAACACCAAGGTCATCACCCAAGGTATCACTGGTAAAACGGGTCAGTTTCATACCGAAAAATGCCAGGAATACGCCAATGGCAAAAATTGTTTTGTGGCTGGCGTAAACCCGAAAAAAGCGGGTGAGAAGATTTTTGATATTCCGATTTACGCCTCGGTCAAGGAAGCCAAATCGGAAACAGGTGCCACGGTTTCCGTCATTTATGTGCCGCCCGCGGGCGCTGCCGATGCAATCTGGGAAGCCTGCGAAGCCGACCTTGATCTGGCCATTTGCATCACCGAAGGCATTCCCGTGCGCGACATGCTGATGGTGCGCAACAAGATGAAGCATAAGGTCGCCGCCGGCGGTAAAGAGACGCTGCTGCTGGGCCCCAATTGCCCGGGTTTGATTACACCGGATGAGATTAAAATCGGCATTATGCCCGGTCACATTCACCGCAAAGGACGTATTGGCGTAGTATCGCGTTCCGGTACATTGACGTATGAAGCGGTGGCGCAACTCACCGAAATCGGCCTCGGCCAATCGTCAGCGGTGGGCATTGGTGGCGACCCGATCAACGGATTAAAGCATATTGACGTGATGCGTGCCTTTAATGAGGATCCTGATACCGATGCAGTGATCATGATTGGTGAAATCGGTGGTCCGGACGAAGCCGATGCGGCGCTGTGGTGCAAAACCAATATGAAAAAACCGATCGTCGGCTTTATCGCTGGCGTAACGGCTCCCGCAGGTAAACGCATGGGCCACGCCGGTGCGCTGATTTCCGGCGGTGCGGATACGGCAGAGGCCAAGCTTGCCATTATGGAAGACTGTGGCTTCAAGGTAACGCGCAATCCGTCAGAAATGGCCAAATTGCTCAAAGCCATGCTGTAACGCAAAAGTCGGCACCGCAAGTTTCCCGCAAGGGGATTGGCTTCGCGGCCCCTGCAGGGCGTGCTGGCAAGACAGTGCAAGAACCAAAAAAAGCCGTTCCAGCGTATGCCGGAGCGGCTTTTTGCGTGTGTGGCCTAAACAAGGCGAGGGGCCGCAGCAATTTTTACCATCGATCATTAAATGGATTGACGGGGTTGCGTCAGGGCTGCAAGAATGGCGTCTGTACCCGAAATAGTTGGAATCCACGACGTCGCCCCGTATGATTCTGGGATAATTAAGGGCGTGAGTGTCTAAGCAACCAAGTATTCTGGACAGCGCGAGCGAATCCAGGTTAAGCAGTTGTCCCTGCGTGGATAATTGCATTTATGGAGGCAGTAATGCAGCTGGATTCAGTGCTGGAAATAGTCACCCGGACCGACCCGGGCAAGGTCCGATCAAATAACGAAGATTCTATTTTGGCGAACGCTGCATGTGGCATTGTTGTCCTTGCCGATGGTATGGGTGGCTATAACGCAGGCGAAGTTGCCAGTGGCATGGCAACCTCGATGCTGGGGAAGCGGCTGGAAAAAGTCTTTGCCAAACGAGCAGTTGGCGCCACGCTGGCCGCTGCCCTATCTTCGACGCACGCCGCATTAGCAGTTGCCATCGCAGAGACAAATCGTGCCATTTTTTCGGCGGCACAAACTCAGGCGCAGTATGCCGGGATGGGAACCACGCTGGTCATTGGCGTGTTTCAAGGCAATCAACTGACAGTAGCGCATATTGGTGACTCTCGCGTGTATCGGTTGCGAGGAAAAGATTTTGTTCAAATCACACGTGACCACTCGTGGCTGGAAGAGAAAATCGCCAGTGGATTATTAACCCGTGAGCAGGCACAATTATCGCGGAACAAAAATCTGGTGACGCGCGCTGTAGGCATCGATGCGCAAGTCTCCCCAGAAATCCATGATTTTGAAATGATCAGTGACGATATCTATCTATTTTGTTCTGATGGACTCAATGATATGGTGCCGGATAAAGATATTGGGGCGACATTGAGCGCGCTGTCAGCTAATCTCGATCTGTGTGCATTGCAGTTGATACAATTGGCGAATGATCATGGTGGGCGTGATAATGTTTCCGTCATTCTAGTCAAAGTAAAAAAAACGACCTCGACCTTGGTCTCGCCCCTTGTTAGCTGGTGGCATCGTCTCTTAACCTGGTTTAAGTATTGTGGTTTCGTGAAGGAAGAAAAGAATGTCCAAACTCATACTTAGTATTGATGGTGCGATTCTTAAAGAAATTCCGCTCACCAAAGAGCGAACCACCATTGGTCGCAAACCGCACAACGACATTCAGATCGATAATCTGGCAATCTCAGGCGAGCATGCCGTCATTATTACTATTTATAACGACTCTTTTCTGGAAGACCTCAATAGTACTAATGGCACCTTCGTGAATGGTCAGTCGATCAAAAAACATTTTTTGCAGACAGGTGATGTCATTGCGCTGGGTAAGTACAGCCTCAAGTATGTCAATGATGCTGTGCAATCTCCCCGCAACAATGATGATTTTGAACGCACCATGATTTTTCGCCCTGGAACAGCGGCTATGGCTGCTACCATGCCGTCATCGGCAGAAAGTTATAACGCGGCGGATGATAAGTTCAAGACGCCAGCGGACGACATGTCGGAGCAGCCACCCGCGATGCCCGCGCCTGTGTCACCTGTCGCCCCATTGCCTGCTGTTACTGAGTCCACTGCGGTTCTGCCGTTAGGTGCGATTCAGATACTTTCTGGTAACAATGCGGGTAAAGAGCTGGAGCTAACAAAAAACCTCACCACGCTGGGTAAGCCCAAGGTCCAGGTTGCGGTCATTGCGCGCCGGCCACAGGGCTATTTTATTACTCACGTCGAAGGCGCAAGCTTTCCCGTTATCAATGGCACCATGATAGGTGTTCGGGCGCAGGCGCTCAGAGACTACGATATCATTGATTTAGCCGGAATAAAAATGACATTCTTTTTGAAAAGTTAATGCTGGTATTTCGACTAATCCACGCTGACCAAAGGCATTGGGCATTTTTTTGGTTCGTAGCTAACGATACGCCTTGCATCATTCCTCCAACTGGAATGGTGCAAGGAATAGCTAAAAATTGATATGAAAATACGTGTGCTCGGCTGTAGCGGAGGCATTGGTGGCCACCATTTACGTACAACGTCATTTTTGGTTGATCACGACATCCTGATTGACGCGGGCACTGGTGTGGGTGATTTATCCATTGCTGAGTTAAGGCAAATTGATCATGTGTTTATTACGCATTCTCACTTGGACCATGTGACATCGTTAGCTTTCATTGTCGATGCTGTCGGTGATATGCGAGATCGACCGCTGATCGTTCATGCGACCGAAGCCACGATTCGCATTCTGCGCGAGCATATTTTCAACTGGTTGATTTGGCCAGATTTTAGTCAGACACCACATAACAAGCCATTTCTTGCTTACTCGCCTATTCATGTGGCAGAAACGGTTACGGTCGATAGTCGGATGATCACCGCGCTCCCTGCCCACCATACCGTGCCTGCTGTGGGATACCAGCTAGATTCTGGCAGCGCAAGTCTGGTTTTTTCGGGTGATACCGGCCCTTGCCCTGAGTTTTGGGAGGCGGTGAATAAAATTCAAAACCTGCGCTATTTACTTATCGAATGCGCTTTCCCTGATCAAGAAAAAGAGCTTGCCGTTCAATCGTTGCATCTTTGCCCTAGCTTGCTGATGAAAGAGTTAGCTCAGTGGCAGCATGAAGCAGAAGTTTTTGTTACTCACCTGAAACCTGGGCAAATCGAGATGACCATGCAGGAGTTAGCGACTTATAGCGGTGCATATCATTTACGTATTTTGCAGGGTCATCAAGTATTTGATTTATGAATTATTCGGAGCGGATTTTCGCCACGAGATGTACCCCGCAGACGGCCCATTCCATGGGGCAGGATGGTTACATTGTAGTGGCTGTTTTTTTAGCGAAATGTTTGAGCGAGGCCAAGGCCAGTATGACGGCATTTTTTCCTCCAGGGCTTATTAAATGAATGCCCTATCGAATAGCAAAGGTGACAATTCCGTCACTGACAGTGAAATCCGCCTGGCTTTTTTAAAAAATCTGCAGACGGTTACCAACAGAATTCACGCGACATCGAATATTGATGAACTCATGCTCGAGCTTTCAGCCGATGTATGTGGCTTATTTAATGCGGATCGCCTGACAATTTATGCTGTTGGCGAAGATAAGGCATCGATTGTCTCGAAAGTAAAAACAGGGCTGAATACATTAAAAGCTTTGCGTCTTCCCATTTCTGAACAAAGTGTTGCTGGACATGTTGCGCTTTCAAGAAGCCTCGTGAATATTCAAGATGTGTATGACGAAGCCGAGCTCACAGCGATCAGTCCACCGCTCCGGTTTTTAAAGGAGGTCGATAAACGTACAGGTTATCGTACCCGGCAGATGCTTGTCGCACCCATCATTGATGTACCAAGCAATGATCTGATTGGTGTGGTGCAGATACTTAATACCAAGGATGGAAAGCCTTTCTCAAGGATAGCCGAGGAGGGTATTAAGAGTCTATGTGAAACCCTCGCAATTGCGTTTTCCCAGCGCAACAAGTTAGTTCGGGAGGTAAAAACAAAATATGATTTTCTGATCGCCGATGCGGTGATTTCTGCACAAGAGCTTGAATTGGCGCAGCGTACTGCCCGGCGCAAGAATCTTGATCTGGAAGAAGTGCTGATCAATGAGTTTCAGGTTAAGTCAGGTGCGCTGGGCGTTGCGCTGGCAAAGTTCTTTGGTGTGCCTTACGAACCATTCAGAAGCGATCGCATCAAGCCCATAGATTTGCTCAAAAATCTAAAATGGGAATACCTGCAGCAAAATCAGTGGGCACCTGTTGAAGAGGGGCCGGAAGGTATTGTGGTTGTCTGCACTGACCCTGAACAGGTAATGGGCGCACGGGTTGTAAAGAATATTTTCCCGCGTAGCAAGATCACCTATCGTGTTACCTCACATCACGAATTCCGACAAACCCTTGATCAGCTATTTGGTAATAGTGGGGTGCCTGGTTTTACCGACGATAGTTCGGTTGGCGATATGCTGGCTACGCTCGACCAGGATGAATTGGAGGCCGAAGGCGGGGGTGCCGAAATCTCTGCGGCGGCTGACAATGAACTTGTCAAACTGGTCAATAAAATTATTATCGACGCCTACCAGCAGGGCGCATCAGACATCCACATTGAGCCTGGCCTGGGCAAGGACAAAGTGCTGATTCGTTTTCGCAAGGATGGTACGTTGGTTAAATACATCGAAGTGCCTGCCAGTTACCGCAGTGCCATGGTCGCGCGTTTGAAAATCATGTGCGACCTCGATATTGCCGAACGTCGCAAGCCGCAAGATGGCAAGATCAAGTTCAAAAAATATGGTCCGCTGGATATTGAGCTGCGGGTGGCAACGATTCCTTCTACAGGAGGCGTTGAAGATGTGGTGATGCGGATTCTTGCCGGAGGTGAGCCCATCCCGCTCGACAAACTGGGTGTCCTGCCAACCAATCTGGAAAAACTCAAAGCGACCATCGCCAAGCCCTATGGCCTATTTTTTGTATGCGGCCCGACAGGTTCAGGAAAAACCACCACACTGCACTCGGTGTTGGGTTACTTGAATACAGTTGACACCAAAATCTGGACTGCTGAAGATCCAGTGGAGATCACGCAGAAAGGTTTGCGCCAGGTGCAGGTGAACAAGAAAGTGATGGATTTTCCCACGGTGATGAAGGCTTTCTTGCGTGCTGACCCGGATATCATTATGGTCGGTGAAATGCGTGATGCTGAAACCACCAGCATCGGTATTGAAGCTTCGCTTACCGGCCATTTGGTGTTTGCTACGCTGCACACCAACAGCGCGCCAGAATCCATCATCCGTCTGCTCGATATGGGTATGGATCCGTTTAACTTCTCTGATGCCTTGCTTGGCATTCTTGCGCAAAGGCTGGCCAAACGGCTTTGCAAGTGCAAAGAGGCGTACGTCCCCGAGCCAGATGAGGTCAGGCTGTTCATGACCGAATACTGCACTGAGTTGATGAATACCGACGCCTTCAAAACAGATTTTCAAGCGGCCTATGATGCGACCTTAGCGCGTCTGATCCATGATTATGGCAAGGACGGGCATCTTGTTTTCTATCGCGCCAAAGGATGTGATACTTGTGGTGGCACGGGTTACAAGGGACGCGCGGGTTTACATGAGCTGATGATAGGCACCGAGCCTTTGAAAAAACTGATTCAAGAGCATGCACGCGTCACTCAGTTATTTGCGCAAGCGCTTGACGACGGCATGCTGACGTTGAAAATGGATGGTCTGGAAAAAGCGCTGCAAGGCGTGACTGACGTCAAGCAGGTACGTGCGGTATGCATCAAATAAAAGAAAAGGGCACTCATTATGAAAAAAAACGATAAACTTTTTTCGCGCCTCGAGCAGCTCAACGTCATTGGTGCTTCGTTGTCCAAAGAGCACGATACGCATCGCCTGATTGAGGCCATCTTGGTTGCCTCAAAAACCATCACCCGTGCGGATGGCGGCACGCTTTATCTCTTGACGGCAGATCGATCAGCCTTGCGTTTCGAGATTATGCGCACTGATTCATTAAACATTTCGATGGGTGGCACGACAGGACAGCCGGTTACCTTTCCTGATCTGCCGCTCATTAACAGTAAAGGCCAGCCCAATACCTCGATGGTAGCCGCCTGTGCTGCAATCCAGGGCAGAACGATCAATATCGCTGATGCGTATATGGAAGAAGGCTTTGATTTTTCCGGCACACGAGCGTTTGACGAGCAGACAGGCTATCGCTCGCAATCTTTCCTTACGGTACCGATGGTCAATCATGAGGATGAGCTCATTGGTGTGCTGCAACTGATTAATGCGTTTGATCCGGTCAAAAGAGAAGTTATTTCTTTTTCTGCAGCCGATCAAAGCCTGGCCGAGTCACTTGCTTCGCAAGCGGCGATTGCACTCACCAATCGGCAGTTGATCGATCAACTTGAGCAACTGTTCGAATCTTTTATCAATCTTATTAATCTGGCTATTGATGAGAAGTCGCCCTACACCGGCGGCCATTGTCAGCGCGTCCCGGAGCTCACCATGATGTTGGCTGAGGCTGTCGAAGCAACAACAACCGGCCCGCTGGCTGCATTTGCCATGACGACAGCCGATAAGCATGAGCTCAAAATCGCCGGATTGTTGCATGATTGCGGCAAAGTCACCACGCCGGTCCATGTGGTTGATAAAGCCACCAAACTGCAAACACTC
Source organism: Rugosibacter aromaticivorans (assembly GCF_000934545.1). Classification (GTDB taxonomy): domain Bacteria; phylum Pseudomonadota; class Gammaproteobacteria; order Burkholderiales; family Rhodocyclaceae; genus Rugosibacter; species Rugosibacter aromaticivorans. The sequence goes on along the minus strand of NZ_CP010554.1, from coordinate 2,050,669 downwards.
TTTGACCGCATCCATCTGGTCGATACGCGTTTTGAAGTATTAAAGCGCGATGCTGAAATTGCTGCCTTGCGTCAGCAATTAGCCTTGCGTACCAAAACCGATGCATCAGCCGAAGTGCGCGTGCAAAACGCGTTGGCCGAACAGTTGCGTGTGCTGGACGCAGACCGTGATTTCCTGCGCCAGGCGAACATTGGCAGCGAATCCATGGCCGCCAGCGATCAACAGCGTGTGCGTACCATCGGCACCGAGCGGCAATGGCGCAATGTGGATGGCGTGCAAACGGAATTTCTCACGGCGGAAGAAATGGAAAATCTCACCATTCGCTCTGGCACGCTGACGCAAAAAGAACGCGAAACCATCAACTATCACATCGTCGCCACCAACAAGATGCTGGAGCAATTACCCTGGCCCAAGCATTTGAAACGCGTACCCGAATACGCCGGTGGCCATCATGAGCGCATGGACGGTAAGGGCTATCCCAAGGGTCTCACCCGTGAGCAAATGTCAATCCAGGCACGCATCATGGGTATTGCCGATATTTTCGAGGCACTCACCGCGCGTGACCGGCCCTACAAGAATGGCATGAAGCTCTCACAAGCGATGAAGATTCTTGCCGATTTCAAGAAGAATGGCCACATTGACCCGGACCTCTTTGATATTTTTGTCAAGCAAGGGGTTTATCAACAGTATGCCGAACGGTTTCTCAATCCTGAACAAGTCGACGCAGTGAATGAGGCCGAGTTGTTTATGTAATGTGACGCAATGCGCCGCAGAGTGACGTTTTTTGTCAGGTGAGCCGCAGACAATTTTTAATAATCAAGCGCAAGTCCTCATATAACCAGCATTTCTATTTTTGGCATGACCTGTGCTTTATTATCCGCAGCGACACCCGTCGCGTTTCTTTGCAAAGGAGATTTTATGAACAAGCTACAAAAGGGGTTCACCTTGATCGAACTGATGATCGTCGTGGCGATCATCGGCATTCTGGCCGCGATTGCGATTCCGCAGTTCACGGAATACACCAAGAAGGCCGAGAACAAGGCCGCGCAGTCGGACGCGAAAAATGTGCTGACCTCAGCGATCTCCAACACTAACTAATTCAAAGGACATTCAAATGAAAAAGATACTTGTGGTTGGTTTGATCTCCAGTTTCCTCTCGGCAGGTGCATTTGCGGCTGCCTGTACCACTGGTGGCGGTGCGCAAGCAGCTGTAAGCGGAGCAACTGCTCCCTCCGGTGAACAGTGCGTCTGCAACGGAGGCGCTGCGATCAAAAGTACCGTTCAAGGGGGATCTGGCACTGTCATTGGCGGCACCGTGATTACTACTGCACCAATTTTTTTAAAGACTGGGTTTGATGTTCAGTGCTCTGCAAATACCTTGGTTAGCTATAACGAAGTTTCGGGTACTGCGTTTGCCGTGGCTTCAGGTTCCATGAAGGGTAACCAGACATTCATTGGTTCCAGCAATGGGGGTGCAGTAACCACCAGTGCGAAGTGTACTGGCACTAATGATGCTTGCACTGCCGCTAATGTGACGACTGCAAATGGCTTGGCGACGACTGCCGCTGGTTCGTAATCAAGGCTGTTTTTCTTTAAAAGAGCGCACCCGCTGGTGCGCTCTTTTTGTTGAGGGTGACGTCATGTGGCAGTTCATGCTCTCCGCCGGACGTGCCGGGCTGCGTAGCCGGAGTATTCAGTCCATCCTGATCCTCGGTGCCTTGCTCGTCGGCATTGCTTATCTTTCTGCGTCGTTTTCTCCGCGCCAGCCACAGACGGTGGCGCTGGATGTGGGTTTCTCCGGCCTGCGCATCACGCTGGTTTTATTTTCGCTATTCTGGGTGCAAGAGCTGGTCGCGCGTGAAATCGAACGGCGCACGGTGTTGTTTTCACTCACTTACCCAGTGCCTCGTGGCCGCTATATTGTCGGCCGCTATCTGGGCGTATTGGGGCTGCTTGCCCTGGCGGCTTTGTTGCTCGGGCTGTTGCTCTGGGTGGTGGTGCTGAGTCTGGGCAAAGGTTACGCGCAGGGTTTTCCCGTAGTTCTTGGTTTGCCCTACTGGAGCACCGTGGCAGGGTTGTGGGTTGATGCGGCGGTGGTTGCAGCCTTTGCGCTGTGGGTTTCCACGTTTTCTACCGTGCCGATGCTGCCCTTGGCGCTTGGTTTGGCGTTTGCTGTGGGTGGCAAAAGCCTGGGCGCAGTGGCTGAGTATCTGGCCAGGGGTGCGGATGGCGACCCGGCGCTGATGCGTTTTGCGCCGATCATTGATGCGATTCAATGGGTGCTGCCTGATTTATCGCGGCTGGATTTTCGGGCATGGCCGATGTATGACCTGGCACCGGCGAGCCAGGCGGTCGGGCTGGGTTTATTGATGGCAACGAGCTATGCGGCGCTACTGCTCACCCTGGCGGTGATGACTTTCACCCGCCGGGATTTTGAATAACCAACGTGAATAGTCGGCGCTCATGAGACGGCGGATACAGTGAATATCATGACCAGTTTGCGCAAACAATGGTCAGTTGCCATCCTGGCAGTGCTTTGGGCACTCACTTTTACTGTTACCACGCAGCAGTTGAAATCTGCGCCACGACAAACGGTGGCTATCGAGATGCAGGTAGCTTTGCCGTTATTCGTGCAAGTATTCATGGCCATGGGCGACCGTTATCTGGCAGCCAACATCGCAGCGATTCGCGCCCTGGTGGTCTCCACCGAAAAAATGAAACCCGAAGATTATGCCATTCTTGGCAAAGTGCAAAAAGATGTGTCCTGGCTGAACCCGGCGCATGAAGACAACTATTACATCGCCTTCGCGATTCTGCCCCAGTATGGTGAAGTGGATGCGGCGCAAACAATACTTGCCCGTGCCAGCCGCGCGCGATTTTTCGATTACCAGCCGGCTTTTTTTTATGGATTCAATCAGTGGTATTACAAGCACGACCCGACAGGCGCTGCCGCCTGGATGCGTGAGGCCGCATTAAAACTGCCCGACCCCGACCAGCAGCTGACCATGCAGAACATGGCTGCGCGCTGGGTGGACAGGGCGCAAGACACCGAGCTGGCGATACGCGTGGTGGAAGCACTGGCCAAAGAGGCACGCCGCCCGGACTTCCGTAAATATCTGCAAACGCGTGTCGTGCGTTTGCGTCAGTTGCAGCAGTTGCGCAGCGCTGCAGACAGCTATCGCGAGCGCTTTGGCAAACCCGTGCCCGATCTGCAAACGCTAGTCACTTCGGGCATTCTTCTCGCCTTGCCGCAAGATCCTTTTGGTTTTGGCTTTGGTTTTGACAAACAAGGCCAGATTGTTCTACGCACTTCCCCTCCCTCACCATGACAGCTGCCATCGACATTCACGACTTGCGTAAAACCTACCCGCGCCGCTGGGCGTCGCCCCCGTTTGAGGCTTTGAAGGGCGTCTCGCTCACCGTGGCGGAGGGCGAGACGTTTGGCTTCATCGGCCCCAATGGCGCGGGCAAGAGCACCTTGATCAAGATTTTGACCGGCGTGATGCGCGCCACCGCCGGCACGGCGCAGTTGTTTGGCGTGGCGGTGGACAACAGCGCCGCGCGCACGGGGCTAGGCTATGTGCCGGAAAACCCCAGCCTGCCGGACTACCTGACGCCGCTGGAAATTCTCGGCATGGGGCTGGCGTTGCACAAGCGGCAGGTGACTGATAAAAAGGCGCACTGCATGCACTGGCTGGAGCGTTTTGGCCTGGGCGATGTGGCCAACAAAACCGTGCGCGGGTTTTCCAAAGGCATGGCGCAACGCACGGCGCTGGCGCATGCACTCGCTGTACAGCCGCGCTTGCTGATTCTCGATGAGCCGCTCTCGGGGCTGGACCCGATCGGCCGGCGTGATGTGGTCGATATTCTTGCGGACTACCGCAAGGGCGGCGGTACGATCTTTCTCACCTCCCATGTGCTGCATGATGTCGAGCGCCTGGCCGACCGCTTCGGCCTGATCCATAAAGGCGAGCTGCGCGCCGTGCGCTCACCCGCTGAGCTGGCGGGTGAGGATGATCGCGTGCTGGTACGCAGTCAGGGGGCGGCGGCGGTCGATGGCATGCAGCCCGAACCGGGCGGCCGCTGGGTGATCGAAGTGCCGCGTACCGCGTTGTGGCAAACCCTGCGCGCGCTGGAAGCTGCCGGGCATGCGGTGATCGAGGTCAAACCCACGCTATCGCTGGAGACTGCCTTTTTGCATGTCGTCCAGGGCGGTTGAAAAGTCGGCGCTGATGACACGGCGCCCCTGGGCAACGGGCAGCGTGTTGCTGCTGGCTTTTTTGCTCTGGCTGCTTAATCACCCGTATCAAGGCATCTGGCACGACGCACGCGTGTATGGGCTGATCGCCGCGCACTGGATTTATCCTGAAGCGCTGGCCAGCGATCTGTTCTTCCGTTTTGGCTCGCAAGGCAGCCTCAGCTTGTTTACGCCGATCTATGGCGCGCTGGTGCGCGTGCTGGGGCTGGATGTCGCCGCGCGATTGGTCGTGCTCTCGGGTGGCGCGCTGTGGGTTGCGGCGCTGTTCGCATTGGCGCGTGCGATGTTGGGCGATACGCTGGCCGGACGTTTCGCGGTGCTGTTCGGCGTGATGCTATCGGTGAGTTATTCGCCTAATGCCTCGATCTTCGTTCTCAATGAAAACTTTGCCACAGCGCGAGTCTGGGCGATGCCGTGCGGAGTGTTGGCCGTTGCGTTGCTGATCAACGGGCGACGAATCACGGCGGCGGGGCTGGCGCTGCTTGCCTTCTTGCTGCATCCCTTGCTCGGCATCTGGCCTTTGGCCTTGCTTGCGGTAGAACGCCTGTCGTTGCGACTGTTGCTCGTGCTGGCGTGTGTGCCGACACTCGCAGTGCTGGTGATCGGTAGTGTGGGCGGATTGGATATCTCTGGTTTGCGATTGATCGATGGCGCCTTGCTGGAATTTGTACAAAACGCGCCGGATATCATTTTCAAACCAGGGGCATCACGTCTGCCGTTTCATCTTATGCCGCTCGCGATTTTGTTGCTTGGTACGCGCGCTGGTTCGCCGTATCTGCGCCCGCTGTATGCGCGGCTTTTTCTCATTGGCGGCGTGGCTCTGCTGCTGGCGCTGGTGGCAAGCGATTTCTTTCCGCTGGAAATTGTGGTGCAAGGGCAGCCGTGGCGGGTAACCTGGCTGGCGCTGCCGGTATCCGGCATGGCGCTGCTTGATGTTTTGCAAACCCTGCATCGCGCATCCCCTGTGCGTTTTGCCGTGCCCTGGTTGTGTGGGCTGTTGCTGGCACTGGTGACGCTCGGTGTGGTATCGACACCGTGGGGGTTGGTGGCGCTGAGTGTTGTCGTGCTGGCGGCAAGTTTTCTGCCACCGCGTTTTTTTATCAATGCAGCCTGTGTGCTGCAAACCTGGCGTCGCAGCGCCTTGATTGGCTTGATCGCGCTGTGGTGCGTGGCACTGCCTGGTTTGTGGACAGAGCTGGAAATTGTTGGGGCGCGTTTTGTTGGTGCTTGGTGGCATGGCGCCGTGGCCCTGCATGGACTGGTCGCCGGGGGGATATGGCTGTTGCCCTTGCTACTGGCAGCAGGTATCGGCTGGTTGGCGAAATGGCGAGTAGCAGCCCCCCTTGCTGTCGTGATACTGGGGGGCGTGATTGCAGTGACCCTTGCCCAGTGGGACTGGCGCAATAACGCACAACGCAGCGAGGAAGCGCGCTGGCTGAATCCACATGCCGCACCACACCCGTTTGCGCGTTTTATTCAACCGACCGAAACCATCGCCTGGCCGGAAAAGGAAACGACGGTGTGGTTCGTGTTGCACACGGCAAACTACGTGGGTGAAATTCAGCATATCGGCGTGGTGTTCTCGCGCGACAAATTCATGGAATGGCGACGCCGTGATGCATTCTTGAAGCAGGTGGTTAATCTCCCCGAAAAGCGCTTGGCGCTGTGTGGCGACCCGGTGGTGGATTGGGTAGTAATGCCGCAGCCTGTGGCAGGTGTTGCTGCCGTCGCTGTGCTGCCTGGTGCGGCACTTTACGCCTGCACGCCGCTACGTGCCGTGTCGCTAGCGCGCTCCGCAGGAAGTACCCTTGGAGTGCCGACTTTTTGAAAGATATCGATCTTTGATTTGTGAACCGGACTAAGGTTTCCACACTATGAATTACTTTCCTAGACCTGCCACATTTCAGTACGTGATTTGGCGTTGTTCATTGTCGATGGGGGCATGCTAAATAGTGAAACCTACATATTTTCAATTGCGTCGCTTCTTGTTGTCGATAGGGACATATTTCGGTCCTGAATTGCTTGCAAGATATGTTGTTGTCGGCATTGTAAACACGGCAATGGGCAACTTCATATTCTGGATTATATGGAATCTTTGCGGAGAAAAACTTGGTCTTTTCCCATCAAGTGTGACTAGTTTTTTTCTGTCGGTCCTCTTCAGTTTTTTTACGCAAAGCCATCTCGTTTTTCAGGTTATCGACAATCGATTGCACCGGCTTGGTCGTTTCTTTTTCGCTCAGAGTTTCAATCTTTTTTTATTTTTGACGAGTATTTTTGTGCTGAGTGATTTGTATGGATGGGGTCCTTATGCGAGCTATTTTCTGGGCAGTGTGATTGTGATTGCCGTTGGGCTAGTAATAAATGGAAGATGGGTCTTTCAAAGGATTGAGAAATGAGTCGCTCAACAGTGGGAGTTCATCCTGAATGCTTCACCCGGGTGGAGCTTTGCGCGGTACTGTATGTTGTTGCCCCGATTTTTCTTTTTTTGCCATTTTGGATAGCGCAACCCTTGGGTTTTATTACCGCTGCGGTCATGTTATTTGTTTCTTTTTGGTACTTAAAGGGCGTTGATATCCGGCGCGCAGTGCTGCCACTCGGCAGCCTAGTGACCGTACTGGTTTTGTCGCTACTCTGGACGGGCCTGAGCGGTGCCGGTCACTTCTTTTATGCGAATGGCTTTGACTGGATACCTCGTTTTGCCGTTGCTCATGATCTAGCTGTCTATGAGTGGCCCATAAGTTATGGAAATGGCACCACCGAATATCTGATGCGCGTTCCGCTGGGGTTTTACCTTATCCCGGCTGCAATAGCGCGACATGTTGGAATCGATTACCTCGATATTTTGCTGTACTTCTGGACAGCGTTAGGCGTCACCTTGTTCTTTCTGGTTGCCTTTTCCGGATACTCCTGGAAGCGACTGGCTGCGGCTAGCATGGTGTTTATTCTGGCCAGCGGACTTGATATCGTCGGATACATGACCAGAAGCATGCTGTGGCCTAGGTTGGGTGAGCATATTGAGTGGTGGGTGCCCTATCTGGAGTATCCATCCAATACCACCCAGCTATTTTGGGCTCCCAATCATTCGCTTGGTGCTTGGATCGCCACGGCGCTACTTGTTCGGTTCGGGAGTAATTGTCTGGTCTTATTCCGGATTATTCCACTCATGCTGCCTGCACTTTTTTTGTGGTCACCATTAAGTGCTATGGGTGTGGCAATTTTGTGGATCGGTCTAGTTTTAATTAATTGTCGCTCCCAAGTGCGATTGAGCGATTTTTTTCGAGCATTACCGTTGATTTTGCCGATGCTTGTCGTTGCAATCTATCTTACTGCAGGCATGTCACATGTTCCGCTACCGCACAACAGTCAAAGTCACAGCATAGTACGGGGATTCGATAGTCAAACGATGCAATTTATCGCGCTAGAGGCGGCTATTCCCGCGTTGGCCATACTCATGTGGCAGCGATCGAGCGTCGTCTTTATTTCGTTCGTCACCCTGTTGGCGCTTCCATTTTTTCAATTCGGAGGTGCGAACGATCTGGTACTACGCACTTCAATACCAGCATTGACAATTATTGGGCTAGGGTTTGCTTCCTTCATGACGCAGTGGCAATCGACAGCCGTCGGCAAAGGACGGTGGGTTGTTATGGTAGCGATCTGGTCACTTGGATCAGTTACCGCAATTAATGAAATCGCCCGGGCTGTTTTTATGCCGAGATGGGAGCCGCATCTCACATTGAACTTGCCAGATGCATTTTCTCGTATCAATCCTTCTGAGCCATTCCCGCCTCACTACTTTGTTTCAATACAACCGAAAACGGTACTTATAAGTATCGTAGCCACCCCAGTAAAGGTAAGACATCTGATGTGTGCTAACTTGAAGCCTCTTGGGGTTTATTCGGGTGCGTTTCCGTCACTTGGACACCCTGTTGGTTGGCAACCTTGAGCAATAGGTTTCTTTATTATTTACGCTGATATTTAGGTGAGGCAGGCTGTGAAACAACACCACACCGTGATTGCTATCCCTTATTACAACGGTTCTCGATTCCTTCGACAAGCAATTGCTTCGGTTGTGGTGAATTGGCGCGAGGATATGCGATTGGTCGTAATTGACGATGCATCGGAGGATGATCCAAAAGAAATTTTGGAGGAGTTCTCTCAGTTCGGGATTGATTATTTTCGTAATCCAGAACGTGTTGGAATGATCGAAAATCACAAGCGGTGTCTTGAATTTAACACTGGAAAGTATTTCAAGATACTTTCCCAGGACGACGAGCTGCTACCGGGTGCTCTTGATCGTCAGATATCACTGTTGGATGCTCATCCTGAATTGGTTTTTGTCTCTGGATCAAAACAGTTGATTGATTCTGCGGGCCGAGTATTGCTAGCGATAAACCATGGGCTGAACGGTAGAGTTAACCGTCAAGATGTATGTCGAGCAATCGCGATAAAAGGCACTAACCCGGTTGGGGAGCCGGCCCTTGTCCTTATGAGAGGTAGTGCGACCAGACTTGTTCGTGGTTTTCCAGGGGGTCAGCCTTGGCTGCTTGATATTCTGATGTGGCTTCAGCTACTGGAATTGGGGCCAGGGATGGTAAAAGAGGAACCAGTTGGACGATTTCGTCTATCGTCGCAGTCTTATAGCGCAGGCATGGGGTTGAAGCAGGTGGAGGTGTTTTCAACGTTTCTTGATGATTTGCGCATTAACGGCGATATCGGCTTAGGACTCTATTGTTATGCCTGGTTAAGGTGTCGACTCAATGCATTGTTGCGACAGATAATTTATCGTTGGTATGACGTCGGTCATGGGGTTTTTCGATTGAATTTTTTCCGGAAATAACGAGGAGGGGTTTGAGATTTTTGGGATGTATTGAGGCGGGTTTTCTATTGGAGTTGCTATGTTGCATAGTCGAATTTTCATACAGATTTTTTGCGAAATTGATCTGCGCAATTTAATGAAATGAGGGAGAGTGAATTAAATGCATAGGGTGGTTCCACTCATAGCAGAGACTCAGTCTTCGCTGCGCCTTTCAGTCGTGGTTCCATGCTTTAACGAGCAGGAGTCGGTCTTCGCCTGTTGGCAGCGTTTGGTTTCCATCTGTAATGCGGAGATTGGTGATTCATATGAACTAGTCTTCGTGAACGATGGATCAACAGATGGCACGCTGGATATCTTGCGACAGCTGGTATCCCGAGATTCACACATGGTAGTTGTTGATCTGTCACGAAATCATGGTCATCAACTTGCACTAAGTGCCGGGTTGAGCATGGTGCGCGGTGAGGCTGTTCTCATTATTGATGCTGACCTACAGGATCCGCCTGAGCTTTTGCCTGAAATGATGCGCATGCTGGAAGAGGGTGCCGATGTTGTCTATGGCCAAAGGCGTCATAGAAACGGAGAAAGTTGGTTCAAAAAATGGACGGCAAAGAAATTTTACCGTTTGATCAGAGCGCTGTCAGAGGTCGATATTCCTGTTGATACAGGAGATTTCCGGCTGATGAGGCGATGTGTTGTGCAGGTACTGATGTCGATGCCTGAAACACATCGGTTCATCCGAGGGATGATTGCTTGGATCGGGTTTACGCAGAAACCAATTCTTTATACGCGGGATGTTCGCTTTTCAGGAACTACCAAGTACCCGTTGAAACGAATGTTGAGGCTTGCGTTCGATGCGGTTACCGGCTTTTCTGTGAAGCCGCTACGACTTGCATACATGTTTGGTGCATTCAGTGCGATAGCGGCTATTGCCTTGGCAATTTATATTTTTTATGGTGTTCTTCATCAGCAGACAATCCCGGGGTGGGCGAGCACCGTTCTGATCATTCTGTTTCTGGGAAGTGTTCAGCTTTTTTGTCTTGCGATTATTGGGGAATACGTTGGAAGAATATTCGAACAGTCAAAAGGCCGCCCGATATTTGTTATCAAGGAGGTCATTCTTGGCTGTAGTGACATCGCCCTTACGCCGCCAAAGGTAACCGTGAAGGCAGTTAATCCTGACGGAGGTGAGCAAACGAGTGTCGGTAAATTGGATAGACAAAAGGAGTCTCGAATATAAACATGAGGATAAGGCGCTGCACGGCTCATGTGGGATCAGACTTTTTTTCTTCGTGATACTCCTCTTCCACATTCACCGACCATATTCCTGACTTGTCGGTTGAGCCCGCCAGAATCGCCTCTACCGCCAGCTTGGCGGTAACCATCGAGTGATCTTGATTGTTGTAGCGGTGCATGCCGTTGCGACCGACGAGGAACAGATTGCTGATGCCATCAGTGAATTCACGCAGGGTATCGAAGCGGTCGTAGCTGCCGAAATAGGCCGGGTAGGCTTTAGGTACGCGGGCGACGCGCCAGTCGAGTGTGTCGGCGGGGTCGATGAGGTCGATCTTCGCTAGTTCGGCAATGGCGAAGCGCGAAAATTCTTCATCATTCATGCGCCAGAGTTCGTCATCTTCCTGGCAGAAATATTCGAGGCCCATCCAGATCGTGTTGGGGTCGTTGACCAGCGCCGGGCTCCAGTTGTTGAAAATTTGCAGGCGGCCGATTTTGACATCCGGTTCCTGGATGTAAATCCAGGTGTCGGGCAGCAGGTTGAGCGGTGGTTTGCCTTCTGGTCGTGGTTTGAGTTTTTTCAGCAGCAACCCCATGGTGATGAAATCGCGGTACATCAGGCCGTTTGCCACGGTGCGCACTTCGTCGGGCGCTGGTGGTTGCAAGGCTTGCACCATGTCGCGCATGGGCATGGAGGAGATCACCCAGTCGCCGTGCCACCAGCGCCGACTTTTATCCGCGTCTTCGGTTTCGATGGCGACGATGCGATTATTTTCCTGTTTAAGCGTGATGACTTTCAAGCCAAAGTGAATCTCGCCGCCTTGGGCACGCAACGCTTCGGCGGCGATGCGCCACATCTGGCCGGGACCGAATTTGGGGTAGAGGAAGCGCTCGATCAGGCTGGTCTCGGTGCCTTTTTGCGCTACGCCCGCAGCGTTTTTACCAGCGGGGAAAACGATTTTTTTTGCCGCATGGAGGATGGCCTTGGTGATCGACAAACCCTTGATGCGCTGCGCGCCCCATTCCGGGCTGATGGCGCGGCAGGCGACACCCCAGACCTTTTCGGTGTAATCCTTGAAGAAGGTGCGATACAACTCGCCGCCGAAACGGTTGTAGAAAAAGTCTTCGAGATTTTTTTCCGGCTTGCGCGGGAACAGGCTGGCCCAAATGTAAGCGACGCCGATGCGAACCAGCCGCACGGGGCCAAGGTTGGCCATGGTTTTTTTTGATAGCGAAATCGGGTAATCGAAAAAGCGGCGCAGGAAATAAATGCGCGACAGGCGTGGCCGGATCAGCAGGTGGCGGTCGTTCTGCGGCATCTGCGAAAAGCCGTCAGCATCTTTGTCGGGCGCGGGCGGCATCATCTGCCGCCACCAGTCCATCACCCAGTCGGATTTGGAAAAGAAACGATGGCCGCCGATGTCCATGCGGTTGCCCTTGTACTCGATGGTGCGGGAAATGCCGCCGACATCATCAAGGGCTTCGAGCACGATGGGTCGGATGTCGGAGTTTCTGGCAAGCTCAAGCGCAGCCGTCAGGCCAGCGGGGCCGGCACCGATGATGAGGGCGATTTGCATCATGGCAGTATTCCCCTGGGGGTAGCAGGTGTCTGGGGGGGTGAAAAAAGCAGCCAGCGACGTAGCGAAAAATTGAAGAACAGGATGGCTGCGGTTGCTATGATTTTTGATAACAGGTAATAAAGACCGGCATGCTCTGTTAATAACCAGAGCAGCAAATTGTTGAGCAAGAGCCCTATAAAACCAATCGCGCTAAACACCATGAACTCATGCCAGCGGTTTGGCATGCGGCGAAAATCAAATACCCAAGCCAGGCAGAGCAAGTAGTTGGTGGTAAGACCGACGCAAAAAGCGAGCGAAGCAGAGATGAGGTAGTGGATGCCGACATACTCTGTAAGGTAGTACAGAAAAGCAAAGTCAACCGCAAAGCTTAATCCGCCAACGCCCAGATAGCGAACGAATTGCCGGGTGAGCAGGGAAGAGAAATTCATTTTCATAAGCGAGTTTGCGCAAGGATCAGTGTCAGGTAGTGACGTCTCTCGTGACAACTGGTTTTCAGGTAAATTACGCGTAGTAGACTACTTGATGCCCGGCTATTTCGGGGCGTATCCATCTCGCGATAAGAGGCGTAAAAAAATGAACTTCGATAAAGAACTTGATGCGCGTGGCTTGAAATGCCCGTTACCGATTTTACGTACGAAAAAGGCGCTGGTTGAGCTAACGCCCGGTCAGGTATTGCGAATACTGGCGACAGACCCTGGCTCGGTACAAGACTTTGCGGCATTTTCTCGCCAGACCGGCAACACCTTGCTCGGCAGCCAAAACCTTGACGGTGAGTTTGAGTTTTTTATGCAGCGCAAATAATCGGCATCAATACGCAATATTCAGTACTCAGTGAGTCGATCCGCAATCAACTTGAAATCAGCCGCGAGATTTGTGCGCTCAGCTTCTCTCGCAGTGCGATAAATCCCGCCAGCCGTTCGCGTTCCTGCGCTACAACCGGGGCCGGTGCGCGTTCGACAAAGCTCGCGGTTTGCAGCTTGTTTTCGGCTTTGACGATTTCACCTTCAATACGGGCAAGCTCTTTACCCACGCGTTCTTTTTCAGCGGCGACATCAATCTCGATTTTCAGCATCAGGCGGAACTCGCCGACGATTTGCACGGGAGCATCGGTTGCGGGCAGGGTATCGACGACCGTTACTTCGGAGAGCTTCGCCAGCGCGGCAAGATAGAGCGCATAGTTTTGCAAAGTTGCCGTCTCACCAACGCCAGCGCGGTACTTGCTCTGCACTACCTTTGGGTCGCTTTCGGGAACTTTCTGAAGGTTGTTTCCACCCGAGCCGATCAGCGGCACTTTTTGTGCGGGAGAGATGTTCATTTCGCCACGCAGGCTGCGGCAGGCAGTGACCATCTCTTTGAGCGTCGCGACCCAGGCTTCTGCTGCCGCGTCGATAGCGATCTCGCTGGCTTGTGGATAGTGTTGCAGCATGATGGATTCGCTGCCATCCGTCGGCGCCTTGCCGGCAATGGGCGCCACCTTTTGCCATAGTTCTTCAGTGATGAACGGGATCAATGGGTGCGCTACGCGCAACACTGCTTCCAGCACACGAATCAGGGTACGCCGCGTGCCGCGTTGCTGCGCTTCGTTACCCTGCTGGATTTGCACTTTAGCCAGCTCCAGATACCAGTCACAATATTCATCCCAGATAAATTCGTAGATGGCTTTGGCCAGAAGGTCGAAACGATAGTCGGCAAAGTGCTTGACGACTTCGGTTTCCAGTTTTTGTAACAAGCTGATAATCCAGCGGTCGGCAGGGGACAACTCAAGCGGGCCAATGCCGCCGCATGCTGCATTTTCACGGGATGGGGCGATGCCGCAGTCCTTGCCCTCGCAGTTCATCAGCACGAAGCGTGTGGCGTTCCACAGCTTGTTGCAAAAGTTGCGGTAACCATCGCAGCGATGCATGTCGAACTTGATGTCACGGCCGGGGCTGGCCAGGCTCAAAAAGGTAAAGCGCAGCGCATCGGTGCCAAAGGCAGGAATGCCATTCGGGAATTCCTTGCGCGTACGTTTTTCAATTTTTTGCGCATCTTTCGGGTTCATCAGCCCCGTGGTGCGTTTTTTCACCAGGTCTTCCAACGCAATGCCGTCGATCAGGTCGATCGGATCGAGCACATTACCTTTCGATTTGCTCATCTTCTGGCCTTCCGCATCGCGGATCAGGCCATGAACATACACGTCGCGGAAGGGAATCTTGCCGGTGAGGTGCTTGGTCATCATCACCATGCGCGCTACCCAGAAGAAGATGATGTCAAAACCGGTGACGAGCACGGTGGATGGCAGATAAAGATCGAGCGAGGGGTTGGATTTTTCGGGATACTCGGGCGTCCAGCCGAGCGTAGAAAATGGCCACAAGGCAGATGAAAACCAGGTATCAAGCACGTCGTCGTCCTGACGAATGCCCTTCTGCCTCAGAATTTCTACGACCTCTAGTCCTGTCTCTTGATTCTCAATGTTGGCGTCTGACTTGGCTCTGTCCGTCATTTCGGCAAGGTGATTCTCGAACTGCTCTAATGCATCCCTTTCAGAGTGAGTAACAAATATGGTACCCATTGAGTCGTACCAGGCAGGAATGCGATGTCCCCACCACAACTGGCGGGAAATGCACCAGTCCTGGATGTTGTTCAGCCACTGGTTGTAGGTGTTCACCCAGTTTTCGGGGTGGAAATGCACCTCGCCATTGGCGACGACTTCCAGCGCCTGTGCAGTGATGCTCTTGCCGTTCGCACCGGGTTCACTCATGGCGACGAACCACTGGTCGGTGAGCATTGGCTCAATCACCGCATGCGTTCGATCGCTTCGCGGCACCTTGAGATTGTGCTTGTCGGTTTTTTCCAGGAGCCCCAAGGACTCCAAATTCGAAACGATTAACTTTCTTGCTTCAAAACGATCTTTTTCAATAAATTCGTTCGGGAGATCAATACTGGGTTCGATCCCGCCATCGGAGCGTAATACGGTTGCAGTTCTGGAGATTCGTCCGTTGAGGTCGATAACTACAATCATCGGTAGCTTGTGCCGCAGCCCTATCGCATAGTCGTTGAAGTCATGCGCGGGCGTGACCTTCACGATACCAGTTCCAAATTCCTTGTCCACATAGCTGTCAGCAATAATCGGAATCTCGCGGTTGCACAGCGGCAGAATAACGTGCTTGCCAATCAGATGTTGATAACGTTCGTCGTCGGGATGCACCATCACCGCCACGTCGCCAAGCATGGTCTCCGGCCGCGTCGTGGCTACTGTCAAACTGCCGCTGCCATCGACCAGCGGATAGCGGATGTGCCACATCGAACCTTCTTCTTCCTCGCTTACCACTTCGAGGTCGGATACTGCGGTGCCGAGCACCGGGTCCCAATTCACCAGCCGTTTGCCACGGTAGATCAGACCTTCGTTATAAAGACGCACGAAGGTTTCGGTGACGATTTTCGACAGTTCTGCATCCATCGTGAAGCGTTCGCGCGTCCAGTCAGGGCTGGTACCTAGTCGCCGCATTTGCTGCGTGATGGCGCCACCGGAATACTCCTTCCATTCCCACACTTTCTTGATGAATTCTTCGCGGCCCAGATCATGGCGCGAAATGCCTTGCGCATCGAGCTGGCGTTCGACCACAATTTGCGTGGCGATACCGGCGTGATCGGTGCCCGGCTGCCACAAGGTGTTATCGCCGCGCATGCGGTGGTAGCGGGTCAGCGTATCCATGATGGCCTGGTTAAAGCCGTGGCCCATGTGCAGCGTGCCGGTGACATTGGGCGGGGGCAGCAGAATGCAGAAATTATCGGTTTTAGTCGTGTCCAACCCTGCCGCAAAGTAGCCGCGAGATTCCCAGATCGGGTACCAACGCCGTTCAATTTCAGCAGGTTCAAAGCTCTTGGCAAGTTCCATGGGGCACGCAGATGGCAAAAAACACCAATTCTAGCGGAAGCCAACGGGATAACCTGTGTGCTTCATCGCTGCGATGACGATTTAGCTTTGCGTTACGCCGGCTTTCGCCTGCATTGCAACTCGACTGTGCCGCGTTTTAGCTCCGGCCGCTTCGCTTAACGTTGATAAGGCCCACGTTAGCCTGCATTGCAACTCGACTGTGCCGCGTTTTCCGTTATCATTGCGCCATTGCAGACTTTGTTCTATGTTGCGTCCTCTCTTTTCATGATCCGTAAGCTGTTTCACCGCGTTTTTCGTCGCGGTAGCCCGCTGCCTTCTGGTAAGCCGGGGTTGATTCCTCTTGCTCGCCACGGTATCCACCGTGAGCGCGTTTCGCCTGGCGCGCGGCGCACGTGTGAGACTCTCCAAAAAGCTGGCTACACGGCGTATGTGGTGGGCGGTGCGGTGCGTGATTTGATCGCAGGCATTGAGCCGAAGGATTACGATATCGCCACCAATGCCACGCCGGAACAGGTGCGGAGTTTATTTCGCCGCTCACGCATTATTGGCCGCCGGTTTCAGATTGTGCATGTGATGCAAGGCAATGAAACACTCGAAGTTTCCACCTTTCGCGCCGCGCATGATGCGGAGACAGTCAAGGATGAGCATGGTCGCGTGTTGCGCGATAACGTGTTCGGCTCAATGGCAGAAGATGCCGCGCGGCGCGATTTCACTGTGAATGCGCTGTACTACGATCCCACGACGCAAATGGTGCACGATTACCATCATGGTGTAGCAGATTTGAAGCAAAAAACACTGCGCATGATCGGCGAGCCGACCGTGCGCTACCGTGAAGACCCTGTGCGCATGCTGCGCGCAGTGCGGCTTTCCGCCAAGCTGGGGTTGACGCTTGACCCTGCTGTGCGCGCGCCGATCCGCGAAATGGCCGGACTGATGGAAAACGTACCGGCGGCGCGGGTGTTTGACGAGATGTTGAAGTTGCTCTTTTCCGGCCATGCCGTGGAATGCGTCAAGCGCTTGCGCGATGATGGGTTGCATCACGGTTTGTTGCCGCTGCTGGATGTGATTCTCGAACAGCCGCTGGGCGAAAAATTTGTTTTGCTGGCTTTAACGAGCACCGATGCGCGCGTCAAGGCGGGCAAGTCGCTCTCGCCGGGTTACCTGTTTGCCACACTGCTGTGGCACGAAGTGCTGGCCAATTGGGAAGCACGCAAAGCGCGTTGCGAACTGCCTACGCCGGCGCTTTATGAGGCGATGGATGAAGTGCTTGATCTGCAGGGCGAGAAGCTCGCCATCACACGCCGCATCGCGGGTGACATCAAGGAAATATGGGCTTTGCAGCCGCGCTTTGAAAAACGTGCTGGAAAATCGCCCCATCGTTTGCTGGAGCAGGCACGCTTTCGCGCGGCCTACGATTTTTTAGCCTTGCGCGCAGAAAGTGGCGAGATTGACCAAGAGCTCGCCACCTGGTGGCACGATTTTCAAATGGCTGATCTTGCCGAGCGCGAGGCCATGCTCTTGCCCGAGAGCGGGCCGAAAAAACGCCGCAGCCGCAGCCGCACCAAAAAGATCACAGGTAACTCGACCGATGGGGAGGGCGATTTCACTGCGCCCGCCGCCAGTGCCAATCCCGAAGCGTAAGCTGTGGATGAGCCTTGCTCTGTAGCCTGCGTCGCTTATATAGCACTGGGCGCTAATTTGGGGGATCCGCTGGCCACGGTGAAGGCTGCTATCGCTGCCTTAAACCAACTGCCGCAGTCGTCCCTGGTTGCCGCTTCATCGCTGTATCGCACCGCGCCCATGGGTTTGACGCATCAGCCGGACTTTATCAATGCCGTGGTGGAGATGATCACCGTATTGCCAGCGCCGACTTTTCTCGCCGAGTTGTTTGCCATCGAAGCGCGCTTTGGCCGTCAGCGTGGCGTACCCAATGCACCACGCACGCTGGATCTTGATCTGCTGCTGTATGGCGATTTGGTGCGCTGTGATGCGCAACTTACCTTGCCACACCCGCGTCTGCACGAGCGGGCATTTGTGCTGGCACCGCTGGCAGAAATTGCGCCGCTGCTGATTATTCCGTGTTTGGGTGCTGTCAGTGACCTGCTGGCGCAATGCGCTGAACAGCAAATCGAACGGCTACATTAATAAACCATGCCGCATATTCCGGTCATCTGGCAAACTGCCTTGCTGCTTTCCGCATCGAATGTCTTCATGACTTTTGCCTGGTATGCGCATCTCAGAAATCTAGACGATAAGCCTTGGTGGATTGCTGCGTTGGTCTCGTGGGGTATTGCGCTCTTCGAATATCTACTGCAAGTGCCGGCTAATCGCATTGGCTATCAGGAATTGTCTCTGGGGCAATTGAAGATTTTGCAGGAAGTCATCACGCTGATGGTATTTATTCCCTTTGCGGTTTTCTACATGCGCCAGCCGCTCAAGCTGGATTATTTTTGGGCTGCTTTGTGTATCCTAGGCGCTGTTTATTTTATTTTCAGATCGCCATGACTTATCTCGCTGCAAATAAACCGATCACCCTGCCTGAGCTGTTGCGCATGAAGAAGGAGAGCGAAAAAATCGCCATGCTCACCGGCTATGACGCCAGCTTCGCCGCACTGGAAGACCGTTGCGGGGTAGATGTGATTCTTGTCGGCGATTCGCTCGGCAATGTATTGCAAGGTAAAACATCGACTTTACCTGTAACCATGGATCACATGGTGTATCACACCGAATGCGTTGGCCATATGGCGCAGCGCGCGATGTGTGTCACGGATATGCCTTTTGGCAGTTATCACGAATCGAAAGAGCAGGCTATGCGCAATGCCGTGCGGCTGATGGCGGCGGGTGCGGAAATGGTCAAGCTGGAAGGTGGCGAAGCCATGGCTGAGACGGTGCATTTTCTGGTCGAACGCGGCGTGCCGGTGTGCGCGCACATTGGTCTCACGCCGCAATCGGTGCATGCGCTCGGCGGTTACCGTGTGCAGGGCCGGGGTGATGCGGCTGCCGCGCGCATGAAGGCCGATGCGCTTTTACTCGAGCAAGCGGGCGCGAGCTTGATGGTGATGGAAATGGTGCCCGCAGATCTGGCGGCTGAAATAACCCGCATGCTGCACGCTTGCCCGACGATTGGCATTGGCGCAGGCAAGGATTGCGATGGCCAGGTGCTGGTGCTGCATGACATGCTCGGCGTGTATCCTGGCAAGAAAGGCCGCTTCGTCAAGAATTTCATGGCCGAAGCGAAAAGTATCGACGGCGCGGTCACTGCGTATGTCAAGGCAGTCAAAGACGGCAGTTTCCCCGCGCCGGAGCATTGTTACTAATGCAGGTACACGCAACCATTGCCGGCCTGCGCGCGGCACGTGCTGCGGTGAGTCGTGGACAACCCGTCGCGGTGGTGCCGACCATGGGCAATCTGCATGCGGGGCATATTGCGCTGATGCACCAGGCGCGCGAACATGCCGATTGCGTCATCGCGACCATCTTTGTCAATCGTCTGCAATTCCGGCCGGGTGAGGATTTCGAAAAATACCCGCGTACCTTCGCCGCCGATTGCGCGCAACTGGAAGCCGCAGGCGTTGATCATCTGTTTGCGCCCAATGAGGCCGAGATGTATCCGCAGCCGCAGACGTATTACGTGGAGCCGCCGCCGGAACAGGTAAACATTCTGGATGGTGAGTTTCGCCCTGGGCATTTTCGCGGCATGGCGACGGTTGTGTTAAAGCTGTTGCAAATCACACAGCCCGATGTGGCGCTATTCGGCAAGAAGGACTACCAGCAATTAATGGTGATCCGCAATATGGTGGCTGACTTCAATCTGCCCGTACAGGTGATTGGTGGTGAGACTGTGCGGGCGGACGATGGCTTGGCGCTGTCGTCGCGCAACGGCTATCTCTCAGCGGCCGAGCGCGCCGAAGCGCCGCGCTTGTTTCAGGTGCTGACCAAGGTAGCGGCTGCCGTGCGTGCAGGAAATCTTGATTCCAGGCAGCTTGAGCAGGAGGCAATGGCTGAATTGCGGGCCCATGGCTGGTTACCGGAATATGTTGCATTGCGTAAAAAACTTGATTTACAATTCGCGTCCGCTCACGAATCCGGACTGGTGGTGTTGGCAGCGGCGCGGTTAGGTGGCACGCGCCTCATCGACAATCTGGAAGTTTAGGTCACTGCGATGCGCTCATGCCGGTGGTGTGCCAGTAGCGAAAATGAATGCGCCAGCTGTGGATGTGGCGATGTGATATGTGGCGATGTGATGTATCTCAATGGTAATTGCCTCCCCTTTGCATGAGAAAGGAACGACAATGCAGCGCATGATGCTGAAATCAAAACTTCACCGTGTTACGGTGACACAAGCCGAGTTGCACTACGAGGGCTCCTGTGCGATTGATGAAGATCTGCTTGACGCAGCGGACATTGAGGAATACCAGCAGATCGACATTTACAACGTGAATAATGGCGAACGTTTCACTACCTATGCCATTCGTGCAGAACGCGGCACTGGCACCATCTCGGTAAATGGTGCCGCCGCGCGCAAGGCAGCACCGGGCGATCTGTTAATCATTGCCAGCTATGCAATGATGAACGAAATCGAACTGGTGAATTTTGAGCCGGGCCTGGTGTACGTGGATGCAAAAAACCGCATCACACATCATGGCAAGAAAATTCCGACGCAAGCCGCTGCCTGAGTCAGTTCTTGGCATTTAAAAAGCCCGCGCTGTTTTGCAGCACGGTTTTTTATATTTCCATCTTGTTCAGAATTTCTCCAGTCCTGTTGTCGACGTGACTGGATCATCCCGAAAGACGCGATCCATAACAACCCTTAAGACTGGATTTTCAAGCCGGATGTATCGGCAGGCTTATATTCCGCACAAAATTCAATAAACGAGACCAGATTCATGGGTTTGGCGATGAAGTAACCCTGTGCTGTGTCACATCCCATGCTTTTAAGCATATCCCAGTCCTGTTGGGTTTCCACCCCCTCGGCTACGCTTTTGATGAGCAGCTTGTGCGCCATGTCGATGCTCGATTCGACCACGATGCGCAACGCCTCATTGTCAGCAAAGTCCTTCACAAAAGGGGTCGCCTCAGAAAACGGAAAATAAAGCACGCTAAGCCCTTACTTACCCAGATGTTTGACTGTTCGTGGCACTTTCACCATGGCAATTGCAATTGCCCAACCCTTGCAAAATGCCGCACGCCTCTACAGATCGAGAGCCAGAACACTTCTCGCGCAAATCAACCAAGTGCCGCTTTAACTGCAACAGCGCGGACACACGCATTTCCACCTGTTGAATATGGGCCTCCAGCAGCGTGTTGACCTCCCCACAGTCCTGCATCGGGTTGTCTCGCAGACCCAGCAATGCCCGAATCTCGCGCAACGTCATGTCGAGCGAACGGCAATGACGGATGAATTGCAAGCGCTCAATGTGCGCCTCACCGTACAGGCGGAAGTTGCCACCGCTTCGCGCTGGCTTCGGCAGTAGCCCTTCCTTCTCGTAGTAGCGGATGGTCACGACCTCGCATCCAGAGCGCTTGGCGAGGTCGCCAATTCTGATTTCCATGCCTCAATCTCCATTTATCGCTTGACTCTATAGCGACTATAGAGATTTTAATGGGGGCTGTACAGACGATTTAAAGGAGTTATCCATGAGCGAATGCGCTTCAAAAGGGTGTGGCTGCTCGGCTGGGCCGATCACCCAACCCCCGGCACAAGCCCCGCAGACAACCGAATCGGCTCAAGCGGTGTACCGCATCGAGAACATGGATTGCCCCACGGAAGAGGCGCTGATCCGAAGCAAGCTGGCCGGGCTGGCGGGTGTGGCAGGTCTTGAATTCAACCTGATGCAGCGTACTTTGGCCGTTCGGCACGAACTGCCTTCGCTGTCACCCGTTGAGCAGGCGCTAGCCGCCATCGGCATGCAAGCCGTGCGCATGGATCAGGCATCGACCGAAAAAACAACCAAGCTGTCCATTGCCAAGATGGATTGCCCGACCGAAGAGGCGTTGATCCGCAAGAAGCTCGGCACAATGGCCGGGGTTGCTGATCTCGATTTCAACCTGATGCAGCGCACGCTGTCGGTACGCCATGCGGACCATGTTCTGCCAGACGTGCTCGTGGCACTGCAAACACTTGGATTCGAGGCGCAGGTAATGGACACCGCAGAGGCCGCATCGCCGTCCGCGTCCCCTGTGACCACGCCGACTAACTGGTGGCCGCTAGGCATCTCCTTGCTCACTGCATTGGCAGCCGAGGCGGTCTACTGGCTCCACAACGGCAATCATTGGTCGGTTGTCGTTCTGGCGCTCGTTTCGGTCTTCACAGGTGGCCTCTCCACCTACAAAAAGGGTTGGATCGCGCTCAAGAACCTTAATCTCAACATGAACGCCCTGATGTCGATCGCCGTCACGGGTGCCATGTTGATCGGTCACTGGCCCGAAGCGGCGATGGTGATGGTGCTCTTCGCGCTGGCCGAAGTGATCGAAGCCAAGTCGCTGGATCGCGCTCGCAACGCAATCCGTGGCCTGCTCGACATGACCCCGGAACAGGCCACAGTGCAACAGGCTGACGGCACATGGCGCGAGGTGAGCGCAAAGCAAATCGCCATTGGCAGCCGCGTCCGGGTCAAACCGGGTGAGCGCATCGCCCTTGATGGTGAGGTGCTTGAAGGCCGTTCTACAGTCAACCAAGCCCCGATCACGGGCGAAAGCCTCCCGGTCGAAAAATCCCCCGGTGACCCGGTGTTCGCAGGCACCATCAACGAATCCGGGTCATTCGAGTATCGCGTCACCGCCGTGGCCAGCAACTCCACACTGGCCCGCATCATTCACGCCGTAGAGGCTGCTCAGGGGAGCCGTGCGCCGACTCAACGTTTTGTCGATCAGTTCGCCCGCTGGTACACGCCCATTGTGTTCGGCGTTGCCATCGCCGTCGCGTTGTTGCCGCCGCTGTTCATGGGTGCGGCATGGCTCGACTGGATCTACCGTGCATTGGTTCTGCTGGTGGTCGCCTGTCCCTGCGCGCTGGTGATCTCTACGCCGGTCAGCATCGTCAGCGGCTTGGCCGCCGCCGCCCGCCACGGCATCCTCATCAAGGGCGGCGTCTATCTGGAAGAAGGCCGCAAGCTGCGTTGGCTGGCTCTGGACAAGACCGGCACGATCACGCACGGCAAGCCCGCACAGACCGATTTTGTCACCTGGGGCAATGCACTCGCCTCGGACAGCCGCAGCATCGCGGCCAGTCTGGCAGACCGCTCCGACCATCCTGTATCCAAAGCGGTGGCACAAGCCGCGCAGACGGATGGGGTTGCCTTGCTCGACGTGGCCGAATTCAACGCGCTGCCCGGTCGGGGTGTGCAGGGCCAAATCAACGGTGAAACCTACCATCTTGGCAACCAGCGGATGCTCGAAGAGCTGGGGCAGCGTACTCCCGAGCTGGAACAGCGCATCGCGGCGCTGGAAACCATGGGTAAAACTGTCGTGATGTTGGTCAGCGCAAAAGGGGTTCATGCCTTATTTGCCGTAGCGGACACCATCAAGGAAAGCAGCAGGAGCGCCATTGCCGAGCTTCATGCACTGGGCATCAACACCATGATGCTGACCGGCGACAACCCCCACACGGCACAGGCCATTGCCGCACAAGCCGGGATCGACCGTGCGCAAGGCAATCTGCTCCCAGACGACAAACTGCGCGAAGTTGAGCTACTGGCCATAAAGGGCAAGGTCGGCATGGTCGGTGATGGCATCAACGATGCCCCGGCCTTGGCGCGTGCGGACATCGGCTTTGCCATGGGAGCGGCTGGCACAGATACCGCCATCGAGACCGCTGACGTGGCCCTGATGGACGACAACCTGGGCAAGATTCCGACCTTCGTGCGCCTGTCGCGTGCGACGGCGCAGGTGCTGATGCAAAACATTGTGCTGGCCCTTGGCATCAAGGCAGTATTTCTGGTGCTGACCTTCACGGGTCAAGCGACCATGTGGATGGCGGTGTTTGCTGATATGGGGGCCAGCTTGCTCGTCGTTGGCAATGGCTTGAGGCTGTTGCGCAAATGAGCTGGAAATTCTTTCTTTACGACTGGGGTGGTCTGAACATCGCGTTGTTCCAAGCCATCAACATGAGCACACCTGCAGCGCTGGAACCGCTGGCATCGTTCTTCAACCTTGTGATAGGCAACTACTGGACTGCGCCACTGATGCTCTTGGCGATGTGGGGATGGTCAAAGTCGGCACCTGACCCAACGCGGGCCGATGCCATCAGGTACAGACTCAGAGTCTTTAGCGTGGCCTTTGCGTTGGCATTTCTCGTCGCCACCATCTTGAAGCTATGGATCGACTTTCCACGCCCGCCTGCCGTTTTTGGCGACATGGTGCGCGTTATCGGGGGCATCGAACGACACTACAGCCTGCCCAGCGGGCATGCCACCTATGCGGCGCTGGTGGTCGGAGCGCTCTGGCCTTTGATAGGCCGTCGTGGCCGCATCGGCTTGGTGTTGTACGCCGCATTGGTCGGTTGGTCACGCATCGCAGCCGGAATGCACTTCCCTGCCGATGTGCTGGCGGGGTGGGTACTTGGATTGAGTTGCACGGCGCTCGCCGGGTGGCTGATGCCGCTGGCCGCCCCTGTGTGGCAATCGGCTCGCCGCACATCGACTTGGGTCTGGTTCGCAGTGGCCGCCAGTGCTGTCATGACCGATCAGCTCGCAAAGTTCGCCATCACCCGCACGTTTGCCTACGGTGAACAGGTCGAAGTCACGCTCTTCTTCAACCTCGTCCATGTCCTGAATCCCGGCGCGGCATTCAGCTTTCTGGCGAACGCTGGCGGCTGGCAACGTTACTTTTTCATGGCGCTGGGTCTGGTCGTTTCTGCTTGGCTGGGTCGCATGCTGTGCCAGCAGCGGCCACGCCTCGAAGCGGTGGGCTACAGCCTGATCCTTGGTGGTGCGATCGGCAATGTCGTGGATCGTGTGCTGCGTGGATCGGTTGTCGATTTCCTCGACTTCCATTGGCAGCTTGTGCACTGGCCCGCCTTCAACCTCGCTGATGTGGCGATCACATCGGGCGCTGCTTTGCTCATCATGCAGATGTTGACCCAAGGCAAGGCACTGGACACCGGAGTAAATGAGAATTATAATCATTCACAATGATATAATCCGAGAATTTCCATGACTTGCCGAGCAACCTATCGCTGGCTGATGACTTTGCTGTTGGCGACTTGTGCGTTGATTGGCGGGCCAAACTACGCAGCCGACACCACCGAACTCAAAGCCAAACAGATTTGGCAACTTCTGGACTACGTCGCCGTCGATTACGGCGGCGCGGTCGCCAACGGTGCCGTGCTGAAAGCGTCGGAGTACGCTGAAATGCAGGAATTTGCCGCTACAGCCGAGCGTCAACTGGGAGAACTGCCTGACCAGACCGATAAAGGCATCCTGTTGCAACAAGCGTCCGCGTTGCGTGCTGCGGTAGCTGCTAAGGCCGATCCGGTCAGCGTGGCGAAGCTGGCGCATGCGCTGTCCAGTGCGGTGCAAAAGACGTATCCGTTTCCAGTCGCGCCGACTGCCATGCCGGTCTTGGCGAAGGGAGGACAGTTGTTTCAGGCGCAATGTGCGGCCTGTCACGGTCAGCAAGGGCGCGGTGACGGCCCTCTGGCGGCATCCCTGAACCCCAAGCCGACCGCGCTGGCCGATCACACGCGGGCGCGTGAGCGCAGCTTGTTCGCGCTGCACCAGATTATCAGCAACGGTGTCCAAGGCACCGCCATGCAGGGCTTTGGCGCGTTGTCGGATGAAGATCGTTGGGCACTGGCGTTCTTTGTCGGCACACTGCCCTATGCGCAAAGCGACAAGGACGAAGGGGCCAAGCTCTGGCAAGCCAATGCGCAAGTTCGCCAGACGGTCGCCAGTCTGGATGCGCTGACGCAAACCTCCGAGCATGTCTTGGCGGACAAGCTGGATGTGCCATCCGCCAAAGCCCTGACCGCCTATTTACGCGCCAACCCGAACGCGCTGAACGTCAACAGCCCGAAGGGCACCGCGATTGCCAAGGCCAAACTCAGCGAGAGTGTGACGGCATTGCTGGCTGGCGACCGCGCAGGCGCGACCAAGCTGGCCTTGTCTGCTTATCTCGATGGCTTCGAGCCAGTCGAACCCGCGCTGGCCACCCGCAATCGGCCGCTGTTCGAGAAGATCGAAGCCGCGATGGTGTCTTATCGCGCCTTGGTTGCTAAAGGCGCACCCACTGACGTTCAGACGGCCCAGCAACGTTTGCAGGGACTGCTGGATGAAGCGGACAAAGTGCTTGCCCCCTCCGAAGACGATGCCGTGGCGGCCTACGTCGGTGCGTTAACCATCCTGCTGCGTGAGGGCTTGGAAGCCCTGCTGGTGGTGGTGGCCATGCTGGCATTTCTCAAGAAGGCCGAACGGCAGGACGTGGTGGTATACGTCCATGCTGGTTGGATTGTCGCGCTGGCGGCTGGCGGGATAACATGGGCAGTAGCGACCTACTTGGTCGGCGTCAGCGGGGCAAGCCGGGAGCTAACTGAGGGCTTTTCGTCACTCTTTGCCGCCGTGGTACTGCTCGGCGTCGGCATGTGGATGCACCAGAAGAGCGTTGCCGGTCGCTGGCAGGTCTACCTCAAGGAAAAGTTGTCCTCTGCACTCAATAAGCGCACGGCATGGTTCCTGTTTTCGTTGGCCTTCGTCGCCGTATATCGCGAGGTATTCGAGACAGTGCTGTTCTTTGCCGCGCTCTGGACAGAGGGGAATGGCTGGCCCTTACTGGCAGGCTTGGGCACCGGCATTGTACTGTTGGCCTTACTTGCGATCATACTGCTGCGTACCAGTGCGCGTCTGCCGATTGGTCAGTTTTTCGCTGCCAGCTCGCTACTGGTGGCCGTACTTGCCGTGGTCTTAGCAGGAAAGGGCATCGCGGGGCTTCAAGAAGCCGGATTGCTGCACACTAGTCCAATCGCAATTCCTCGCATCGACCTGCTGGGCATTCATCCATCGTGGCAAACACTCTTGGCTCAACTCGCCGTACTGTTCACGGCGCTAGTCGCCTTCGCTTTCAATTTGCGTTCGAAACGCCAGATAGTGTCGCCTCAAGGTTGACTCAAGGCATGTGTCTGCTTGAGCTATACCCTAACCTGATGTCAGATGCCGTGTGTAAATTTCGTCAGGATAGAGTCTTAATTTATGTTTATTGACACATTTCGCTAAAGGTAATAGATTTCATCCTGACACTTTTACCTTTGGAGGCATTTTGCAAGGTCAACGCATCGGCTATGTCCGCGTCAGCAGTTTCGACCAGAACCCGGAACGGCAATTGGAGGGTGTTCAGGTGGCGCGGGTGTTCACCGACAAGGCTTCTGGCAAGGACACCAAGCGCCCCGAACTTGAAAGGCTGCTGGCCTTCGTCCGCGAGGGCGACACCGTGGTGGTGCACAGCATGGACAGGCTGGCACGCAACCTTGATGACCTGCGCCGCATCGTTCAAGGGCTGACGCAACGGGGCGTGCGCATGGAGTTTGTCAAAGAAGGGTTGACGTTCACCGGTGAGGACTCGCCGATGGCCAATCTGATGCTGTCGGTCATGGGGGCCTTTGCTGAATTCGAGCGCGCCCTGATCCGCGAACGTCAGCGCGAAGGAATCGTGCTTGCTAAGCAGCGCGGGGCCTACCGGGGGCGGAAGAAATCGTTGAACAGCGAACAAATTGCCGAGTTAAAACGGCGAGTCGCGGCAGGGGATCAAAAAACCTTGGTGGCCCGTGACTTCGGCATCAGCCGCGAAACCTTGTACCAGTACCTGCGGGAAGACTGACCATGCCGCGCCGCTCAATCCTGTCCGCCACCGAGCGAGAAAGCCTGCTGGCACTGCCAGATGCCAAAGACGAATTGATCCGGCAGTACACGTTCAACGAAACCGATCTGTCGGTTATTCGCCAGCGTCGCGGGGCAGCGAACCGGCTGGGCTTTGCCATCCAGCTTTGCTACCTGCGATTCCCTGGCGTCATCCTGGGTGTCGATGAGTCGCCGTTTGCGCCCTTGCTGCGCATGGTGGCGGCACAGCTCAAGGTGCCGGTGGAAAGTTGGGATGAGTACGGCCAGCGTGAGCAGACACGGCGCGAGCACCTGGTCGAGCTGCAAGCGGCATTTGGGTTCAAGCCGTTCACCATGAGCCACTATCGGCAAGCCGTGCATACATTGACCGAGCTGGCTTTGCAGACCGACAAAGGCATTGTGCTGGCCAGCACCCTTGTCGAAAACCTGCGGCGGCAGAGCATCATCCTGCCCGCCATGAATGCCATCGAGCGCGCAAGCGCCGAGGCCATCACCCGTGCCAACCGGCGTATTTACGCGGCGCTGGCCGATTCTTTGTTGCAGCCCCACCGTCAGCGACTGGACGAACTTCTCAAGCGCAAGGACGGCAGCAAAGTGACGTGGCTGGCATGGCTGCGCCAGTCGCCCGTCAAGCCGAATTCTCGGCACATGCTCGAACACATCGAGCGCCTCAAAGCTTGGCAGTCGCTTGACTTGCCCGCAGGCATCGAGCGTCAAGTTCACCAGAACCGTCTGCTCAAAATCGCCCGTGAGGGTGGACAGATGACACCCGCCGACTTGGCCAAATTCGAGGTGCAACGACGCTATGCCACTCTGGTAGCGCTGGCCATTGAAGGCATGGCCACCGTCACCGACGAAATCATTGACCTGCACGACCGCATCATCGGCAAGCTATTCAATGCGGCCAAGAACAAACATCAGCAGCAGTTTCAGGCTTCCGGTAAGGCGATCAATGACAAGGTGCGGATGTATGGCCGAATCGGCCAAGCCTTGCTGGAAGCCAAACAGAGCGGTAGCGATCCGTTCGTCGCCATCGAGGCCGTTATGCCGTGGGACACCTTTGCCGCCAGCGTCACGGAGGCGCAAAAGCTCGCACAACCGGAGGGCTTCGACTTTCTGCATCGCATCGGTGAAAGCTATGCCACGTTGCGCCGGTACGCGCCGCAGTTCCTGGATGTACTCAAGCTACGGGCGGCTCCAGCCGCCAAGGGCGTGCTCGATGCCATCGAGGTGCTGCGCGACATGAACACCGACAACGCCCGCAAGGTGCCCGCCAACGCGCCGACCGCATTCATCAAGCCACGATGGACCAAACTGGTGCTCACGGACGAAGGCATTGACCGGCGCTACTACGAGCTGTGCGCGCTGTCGGAGCTGAAGAACGCGCTGCGCTCGGGTGATGTCTGGGTGCAGGGATCACGTCAGTTCAAGGACTTCGACGAGTACCTGGTGCCGGTCGAGAAATTTACCTCCTTGAAGCTGGCCAGCGCATTGCCGCTTGCCGTGGCCACTGATTGCGATCAGTATTTGCACGACCGGCTGGCATTGCTGGAACAGCAGCTCGCCACCGTTAACCGCATGGCGGCGGCCAATGATCTGCCGGATGCCATCATTACCGAGTCCGGCCTGAAGATCACGCCGCTGGATGCGGCGGTGCCGGAGACCGCGCAAGCCCTGATCGACCAGTCGGCGATGCTGCTGCCGCACGTCAAGATCACCGAACTCTTGATGGAAGTTGATGAGTGGACGGGTTTCACCCGGCACTTCACACATCTGAAAACCGGTGACACCGCCAAGGAAAAGACGTTGCTGCTGACGACGATCCTGGCCGATGGCATCAATCTTGGGCTCACCAAGATGGCCGAGTCCTGCCCTGGCACGACCTACGCGAAGCTGTCGTGGCTGCAAGCGTGGCACATCCGGGATGAAACGTACTCAACGGCCCTGGCCGAGCTGGTCAATGCGCAGTTCCGGCAACCCTTCGCCGCGAACTGGGGTGATGGCACCACGTCATCGTCGGACGGACAGAACTTCAGAACCGGCAGCAAGGCCGAGAGCACGGGGCACATCAACCCGAAATATGGAAGCAGCCCAGGACGGACTTTCTACACCCATATCTCCGACCAGTACGCACCTTTCAGCGCCAAGGTGGTCAACGTCGGCGTGCGCGATTCCACCTATGTGCTCGATGGCCTGCTGTACCACGAGTCGGACTTGCGCATCGAGGAGCACTACACAGACACGGCAGGCTTTACCGATCATGTCTTCGGCCTGATGCACTTGCTGGGATTCCGGTTTGCACCGCGTATCCGTGACTTGGGCGATACCAAGCTGTTCATCCCCAAGGGCGATGCCGCCTATGATGCGCTCAAGCCGATGATTAGCAGCGACAGGCTGAACATCAAGGCTATTCGCGCTCATTGGGATGAAATCCTACGGCTGGCCACTTCGATCAAGCAGGGAACGGTGACGGCCTCGCTGATGCTGCGCAAGCTCGGCAGCTACCCGCGCCAGAACGGCTTGGCCGTGGCGTTGCGCGAGCTGGGGCGTATCGAGCGCACGCTGTTTATTCTGGATTGGCTGCAAAGCGTGGAGCTGCGCCGGCGCGTTAATGCCGGGCTGAATAAGGGCGAGGCGCGCAACGCGCTGGCCAGAGCTGTGTTCTTCTACCGATTGGGTGAAATCCGTGACCGCAGCTTCGAGCAGCAACGCTACCGTGCTAGCGGCCTCAACCTAGTAACAGCGGCCATCGTGTTGTGGAACACGATCTATCTGGAGCGCGCCACCAGTGCTTTGCGTAGCCACAGCCAGACAGTCGATGACGCGCTGTTGCAGTACCTGTCGCCGCTGGGGTGGGAGCACATCAACCTGACCGGCGATTACCTCTGGCGCAGCAGCGCCAAGGTTGGTGCGGGTAAGTTCAGGCCGTTGCGACCGCTGCCACCGGCTTAACGTGCTTTATTTTCCGTTTTCTGAGACGACCCCCAAAAGACTGGTCTATTTTCAGTTCGCCGAAGGCGATGCGTGTGAGCTGCTGCATGCTGGAATAACCAGTCCCATAGTCATCGATGGATAACGTGAACCCTTTCATGCACAAACGTGCCAGATTTTCCAATGCGGGTGCGACATCGGTCATGGCCGCTGTTTCCGTGATTTCCAGAATGAGATGGTGCGGGTCAAGCCCGGCATCCTGCACTACTTGGGTAATCTTGTCTGCTAGCGCGGTATCGTCTAACGAGACCAGCGAAAGATTGACCGAGACGGTATATGGATAACCTTTATCCTGTAACGCACGACACGCTGCCGCAGATTTTTTGAGCATCAGAAAAGTGATGTCGTCAATCTTCCTGTTCTGCTCAAGCAACGGGATAAAGGCATAGGGGAGGATTACACCCTGCTCCGGATGAATCCAGCGCGCCAGGGTTTCAGCCCCTACTAACCGGCCTGTTTTAAAATCCACCTTCGGTTGGAAGAACGGCTCAAACTGTTCTGCACGGATTCCTTGCAATATCTCCTCAAGCGTGAATTTCGCCATGACATTGGCTTGCGGCCACTTGTTTTCCACATGCTCGTATTTTGCAAGCAGATCCTTGAGTTGTTCCTGCAGCAGGGGTTTTTCAATCAAGCCAAGTAATCTAATGCCATACATCCTGGCTATTTTCCCCGCTGAAGCAAGCAATTTACTACCCAGTGCACTGATCAGGATAATGGCAACATCGTGGTGTTCTTGGCCCAGATGCCGCAGGAACTCCAGGCCATCCATTTCCGGCATATCCAGGTCGCAGATCGCGATGTCCATCGGCTGCCCGCTCTTCTCCCGAATCATCCTGAGCGCCTGCTGGCCATTGCTCGCATCGCCTATCGATGTTTCACCCAGCGAGCGCAACATGTTCACGACTATCCGGCGCTGGAAGTCATCGTCTTCCACAACCAAAATAGTTAGTCCAGCGAGTTTCTCATCAGGCTTTCCCGTTTCAATGAGATATGTTTCAAAGTGTCTGATCGCTTCGTCCAATGCTGTTCTTGCCGCTCTTGCCCCGGCCATATCCCCGTTCCTTGCAGCCTGTTCGATGATGGCACAAACATTCGCCAAACCCTTAGCTCCCACCATCCGGCTGGAGCCTTTCATGCGGTGAGCCATACGCTCCACATCGGCTTGGTTATCTTGTTCCAGCCTCTCGAGCAGCTTGGCGTGGTCAGCGCGAAAATGCGACTGAAAATCGCGCAGCACTTGAATCTGAGTGGCACTGTCCGGCACAATTTTCTTCAGCTCGGCATAATCAATGGGGGCTGCAATCCGCCCCTTCTCCGCATCATGTGGAGAAGGCCTATTGCTTGTTTCTGAGATAGAGAGCCATTTTGCCAGCGCCTTCCGCAGTTGCGCCATATTGACTGGCTTGATCAACAACTCATCCATGCCGGCGGCTTGGCAATGCTCCGCTTCCCCAGCGAGCGCATTGGCCGTCCAGGCGAGAATCGGGGTGTGAGAAAGCTGCCCTTCGGTTTCGATTGTGCGTATTGCCCGCGAGAGCGCATAACCATCCATCTCCGGCATG
The DNA here is from genome assembly GCF_000934545.1 of Rugosibacter aromaticivorans. Lineage (GTDB taxonomy): Bacteria > Pseudomonadota > Gammaproteobacteria > Burkholderiales > Rhodocyclaceae > Rugosibacter > Rugosibacter aromaticivorans. The sequence goes on along the minus strand of NZ_CP010554.1, from coordinate 2,018,524 downwards.
TGGCAGTCGGTGATAACCAGCGCAAAGCGCCCCTCTTGCCACATGGACAGCGCCATTTGACCATTCCCCGCAGTTTCGGCATGCAGACCAAGCAGCCTGATCTGACGCGCCAGCAGATCGCGGTTGGTCGGATGGTCGTCCACCGCCAGCACGAGCGGTGCATCCTCGCCGCCTTCAAACAGCGGTTTAACCGATCTTTGCTCAACCTCGAAATTTTGAACTTGCGTTGTCTCTACCGGTATGCCCGAAACTGGCAGGGTGAACGTAATGCTGAAGGTGGAGCCCTGTCCCGGCTCGCTTGCCAGTTCGATCTGTCCATCCATCAATTCCGCCAGGCGCCGGCAGATTGCCAGCCCCAGTCCAGTGCCGCCATACATGCGGGCGGTGTCGGCACTTTCCTGCCGATAGCGTTGAAACAAGTGCTGCTGGACATCCTTGGCTATGCCGATGCCTGTATCTTTGACAGAGAAGCGTATCCGCTCGCCGTCATCGAGTTGGTCGATAAGTTCGGCGCGAAGCTCGATCTCTCCACGTGGAGTGAACTTGATCGCATTGCTGACGAAGTTGTTCAGCACTTGTGAAAGGCGCAACGGATCGACGATGTACGCCGGGCCAAGACGCGCATCGGCGTACTGCCGTAACACCAGGCTTTTAGCGCTGGCTATACGTGAATAGGTATTGATGACCTCTTGCAGTAACTGCCGGATCGAGGTTGCTTGCGGCATCAGTTGCATCTTGCCTTCCTCGATCTTTGCCCAATCAAGAACGTCGTTGAGGATGCGCAACAGGCTCCTGCTGGAATCCCGTGCTGCCTGCAATGTCTCTTCCTGCTCGCGATCAAGCGATGTCAGGGAAAGCACCTCCAGCATGCCCAGCATACCGGAGAGCGGGGTGCGGATTTCATGGCTCATGGTGGCAAGAAAAGAATCCTTGGCACGGTTGGCCAGTTCCGCCTCTTCCTTGGCGGCGATAAGACCCCGTTCGGCCTGTTTGCGCTCGGTGATGTCTTGCACGAGGCCGGTGAAATAGCGCTGACCATTCAGCGTCATCTCGCTGATTACCAGATACATCGGGAAAGTGCTGCCATCCTTGCGCCGCCCTTCGACTTCCCGCCTGGCGTCGATGATGTGCGCCTCACCGGTGGCACAGTAACGCTCGAGGTAGCCATCGTGCCAGCTACGGTGCGGTTCGGGCATCAGCATGCTGACGTTTTGTCCGGCAACCTCGGCGGCGGCATAGCCAAACAAACGCTCGCCGGCCGGGTTGATCGTCTCGATGATGCCATACTCGTTGATGGTGATGATGCCTTCCGCCACGGTTTTGAGTATCGTCTGGATACGCGTGGCGCTGTCGCGCAGCGCTGTTTGCACTGCGTATTCCCTGGTTACATCGCGGAATACCAGTACTGCCCCGATGATGTCGCCATCGCGGTTGCGAATCGGCGCGCAACTATCGGCGATGGAATACTCGTTACCATCGCGTGCAATCAGCACAGTGTCATTGGCCAGTCCGTAAATGACGCCTTGTGCTAAAACTGCTGCTACCGGGATGGGCGCAGGCTGGCGTGTTTTAAGATTGATGATGTGAAAGATATCAGCTACCGGCCGACCAGCTGATTCTTCGCGCGTCCAGCCGGTGAGTTGCTCGGCAACCGGGTTCAGGCTCGTCACGCGGCCTGCGGCATCGGTGACCAACACCGCATCGCCGATGGAGTTGAGCGTGACGGAAAGGTTTTCCTCGCTGGCGCGTAATTGGTCCTCCGTCTGTGAACGCGCAATGATTTCCCGCCGGATTGCCAAAAACAAGGTAACGAGGATAACCGCTATGACCATGAGCGTAGCGAGCAGCGCGACAAATAAAAATTCATTGTCGCGCTCGAGTGCGGCCTCTCGGGTAGACAAGAGTGCCGCTTCTGTGCTGTCCATGCGGTCGGTCAGGCTGCGTATGGCCTGCATGGTTTGCATTTCACCATCACGAAAGATTGCAGCCCTGGCTGCAGCAAGGCCTTGGTGTTCGAAAATGGGGATATGCTTTGAGAGCGTGGTTATTCGTTGCTCAAGAAGCAGTTTCAATTCTGCGAGATTTTTCGTTTGCACCGGGTTATCGACGACGAGCCAAGCCAGATTATTCTTGTCAATGTTTATCTCTGTGACAAAGCGCCGGTATTCATCTTTGTATACTTCTTTGTCAGTTAGCAGGTAATTGCGTTGCGCTGATTCAGCATTGGATATCGAACCATAGAGGTGGCTCAATCTGGCACGCACCTGCTGCGTGTGGTTAACCCACTGTGCAGACTCAGCATAGGCGACACCAGCCTTGTAGGTGTAGCCTCCCATCAATATCAGCAGCACAAAAGTACTGATGAAACCGGCAAGAACCTTAAACTCGACCGAAGTCCAGATTGTTCGCTGTTGTTTGGATTCCCAACTTGAGCGGAATAGGCCAACCCCGAGGAGGATAAAGACGAAAGCAGTATTCGCGGCCACGGGTGGCAGCCAGCGGTCGGTAACCAGTTCGCTGGCATTCCACAGATATCCCAGGAACGAAATTGCGCCAATGGCTATGACTATTATTGACGCCAGCCGTACCAGTAGGTGCAGGGAGCGCCGTGGCAAGGCGGCTAGCGCCAGTCCGATAAAGGCGAAGGCAACGGCGCTGTACGGCGACATGCGGCCGCGGATCGCGTTGTATGCGTCAGTCGTGTCGCGGAACAGCAATTCGTCGATGCCTAATTGCCATCCGAACAGGTATTGGCTGAGGGTGGCGAGACCAAGCGCCAAGACTGCCAATCCTAAGGTTTGCGCCAAACGCTGTTGTGACCGCGACGGTCGACCACCGAGGATGAATAAGCCACCGGCGGCCAGAACAAGACCCACGGCCGTGTTGACTTTCATCTCGACCGCACCCGGCAGTAAGCTTTTCAATAGGGGAATGTCGAGCATCCAGCCTGCAAAGCCAGCCAGTCCTATAACCGCCGAAAGCATCGCCGCCAGTTGTGGAAGCATGCCCGGAATACGCAAGAAGGCCGGATTTTTATCGAAATGCATTTCTCTGCTACTCCAAAGAGGGCGAATTCAGGAATGAAGTGCAATTTTGAGTAACGCGGGTCAGGAGGGCGGGATGCGGTAGCATCCATGCCTTTTTGATCAGCCAGTCGAAATTGCAAAAATGAACTACACACACATCACCCAAGAAGAACGATATCAGATTTATGCCTTGAAGAAGGCAGGACACACGCAAAGCGAAATAGCCAGCGTGCTGGAACGAAAATCGACCATCAGTGGGAGCTGGCACGCAACTGTGCGGGCGCGGTTATCGTCCCAAACAAGCGCAGAGCATGGCGGTGGATAGACGTGCGATGAATGCGCGGATGATCGATGATGCGACCGGACCCTATTACTGTGATTCCAAGTCTCACGGGTAGACTCATCGGTGCCAGGTGGACACTGGATATCAAGATTTCCGGCTTCCGGATACCCATAAAAAAATCCCGCGCTGTTTTGCAGCGCGGGATTTTTTATTTCATCAGCGAAACTTGCATTTGATTATTTCTTGCTCAAGCCACCTAGCAGAGCCGCCACTGTGCGTTTTTGGCAGGTGATGGAAGGTTTTGCCGTTGCTGATGTTCCTGCCGTGGCATTTACTTTATTTTCGTAAGGTTTGGTGGGGTCGAAATCGAGTTTCGGTAAGCGCTTTGTCTGTGTGCTGACCGATGGGATGGCCGAGTGCATGGATGAGGGGGAGGACGGCGGGCGATGGTCGCGCGGTTTTTCCAGACGTTCTTTGGGCCGCTCAGGCCGCTCATGGCGCGGTGTGCGCTCAGTGCGTGGGTTCTCTGTGCGCATGCTATGACGAGGATTGTCACCCCGCGGGGAAGCTTCGGGCGCGCTGGCGTCTTGCGTCAAGCCGCTGCTGTCTGTCCGTTCTATGGTCCGGTTGATCAGTTTTTCGATATCGTGCAGGCGAGGGGTTTCTTCCGGGGCGAACAACGAAATGGCCATGCCTTGTTTGCCAGCGCGACCGGTGCGGCCGATGCGGTGGACATAATCTTCTGCTGTATGCGGCAGTTCGTAATTGATGACATGCGGCAAGTCGTCAATGTCCAGTCCGCGTGCGGCGACATCGGTGGCGACTAGCACGCGAATTTTTCCGGACTTGAAATTTTCCAGGGCTTCAGTGCGTTGCGCCTGGCTTTTGTCGCCGTGAATGGCATCTGCTGCTATGCCTTGCCGGGCCAGATGGACGGCCAGCCGGCTGGCGCCGAACTTGGTGCCGACAAACACCAGCACTTGGCGCATGTCTTCATGGGTGAGCAGCTTGACCAAGAGATGGCGCTTCAAGTCACTGGCGACGGCATAGACGCGATGGGTAACTGTTTCGCTGACGGCATTGCGGCGCGCGACTTCAATGAGCTGTGGCGACTTCAACATGGTGTCCGCCAGCTTTTTGATTTCGCCAGAAAAAGTGGCGGAGAACAACAGGCTTTGGCGCGCCGTGGGCAGCATGGCCAGTATGCGCTTGATGTCGGGCATGAAGCCCATATCCAGCATGCGGTCGGCTTCGTCCAGCACCAGCACTTCAACAGAGTTAAAACTCACACTTTTTTGCTGTACGTGATCGAGCAGCCGACCCGGTGTGGCAACAACAATTTCGCGGCCTTCGCGCAGCTGGGCAATTTGCGGTTTGATATCCACACCGCCATAGATGCAGACCGAGCGCAGCGGCAAGTGCTTGCTGTAGGTGACGACGCTTTCATGCACTTGCATGGCCAACTCGCGCGTTGGCGCGAGGATCAGCGCACGCACCGGGTGGCGGGCGGGAGATGGCGACGAGGTGGCATACGGTGCCAGGCGTTGCAGCAGGGGCAGGGTGAAGCCTGCGGTCTTGCCGGTGCCGGTTTGTGCGCCGCCCATGACATCGTGCCCGGCCAGAATAATCGGGATGGCTTGCGTCTGAATCGGCGTGGGGGTTGTGTAGCCTGCATCCTTGACGGCACGCAACAGTTCCGGCAACAGGCCGAGCCCGTCAAAGGTCGGCGCTGGTGATACACCGCGAAGCAAGTCCAATTCTCGGACGGCGGCTGACGTGGCGACGATGTCTAAAGAGGATACGGCTGGGGAACCCAAGCCAAGGGGGGAAGTGTTTTCGTTCAATGAAGCTCCTGAATCGGCCTGCCCTTTTGAGGGGGAACCGGTTCAGGCAGCGAAATACTGGAAAATGCTGTGCGGCGGAATGCCGGATTGCAGGCCAACCGGCATTGCCTACGAGGGCATTATAGTACACTCAGTCAAGGATGTTGCTAACCGCATGAATTTCCGGTATGGGCTCTTTCCGGGTGATGGGTGGTATCTGCCGCAATGGACACCAGGATGAGCGTTCCTTTCAGGTCACGATTTTGTCTCGATTCACTGGTGGCGCTGTGCTTTACGGTTGCTTGTGCAGCGTTTCCCTGGTGGGGAACAGTCCTTGGTGAGCCGCTTCGCTAACCGCCAGCGCCGCTGGGTGGCTGAGTTTGCGTTCCACCGTGATAAGAAAAAAACGCTCGTTGATGGCCTCGGTGCGGCCAACCGATACTACGCCGTATTGTGCCGCCACCTCGGCGGCGATGGCCGTCGGTGCGGGAAATACGCCCGCACCAGCCTGGCCAAAGGACTTCATCAGCGCGCCATCGTCGAACTCGCCAACCAGCCGCGGGTGGATGTTCTGGCCGCGCAACCAGCGCAGCAGCGGGGCGCGTATCGCGCTGTCCTCACCGGGGATCAACAGCGGTGCACTGTCGAGCAGGTGCGGGAATCCGCCTTCGAGCTTTGTGGCAAGGCCGGGCGCAGCGAAAAATGTCAGTCCGCATTCACCCAGCAGGTGGCTGTAGCCTTTTACGTCCATGCCAGGCGACAAGGGCCGGTCGGCCAGCACCATGTCTAGCCGGTGAATGGCGAGTTCAGCCAGCAGCCGCTCGAACTTGTCCTCCCGGCACACCATGCGCACCGGTTCGGGCAGTCCCAGAGCTGGTGCCAGCAGCCGGTAGGCGATGGATTTGGGCACCACATCGGCGATGCCCACCCGGAACAGGAATGGACGCTCCCCGTGGCGATTGCGCAACGTTTCCTCGAGCTCGTTGCCGACCTGAAATATTTCGTCGGCATAAGACAGGGCAAGACGCCCGGCTTCGGTCAGCTCCAGCCGCCGCCCGGTGCGCCGAAACAGTGCCACCCCCAGTTTTTCTTCCAATTGAGCGATTTGCCCGGAGAGGGTCTGCGGCGTGAGGTGCAGTTGTTCGGCGCCGCGCACCATGCCGCCAGCCTTGGCCACAGAATAGAAGTAATGCAATTGCCGATAGTTGAACATGATGATCCGATACTTCGTAAATAACGAACGATTCGCAAATAATAAACGAATTTTCTTGATGGAACAGGATGGTTATCATGGCGCTGTTGAATTCCAATACTTTTCATGTGGAGACAGTCATGCAGATGGATATCCAGTGCCGGGGTTTCGATCTGACCGATGGTTTGCGCGATTACGCGAGGAAACGATTGGCTTATAGCCTGAATTGTGGTGACGGCCATATAGGGCGGGTGATCGTGCGTCTTTCCGACATTAACGGCCCGCGTGGCGGCAAGGATAAGCGCTGCCACCTTGAGGTGCGTCTGAAGGGGCTGCCGGAAGTGGTGATCGAGGATACCGAGGTCGATCTTTACGTGGCCATTGACCGTGCGGCCGAGCGCGCTGGACGTGCCTTGCTGCGCTGCTTGGCGCGGCAGCGGGAATTCGCGCCCGATAGACGAATGGATGAAAACACTGAAGAAAGCGTTGTGCAAGCTGACGAACTCAAGACGGAGAAAATATGAGTAAAACGAGTGAAAAAAATCCTGTGGTTGGCATCGTCATGGGTTCGGATTCGGACTGGCCGGTGATGCAGGCTGCCGCGGACGCGCTGGAAGAATTCGGTGTCCCTTTCGAGGCGCGCGTCGTTTCGGCGCATCGCACGCCCGATCTGTTGTTCGACTATGCCTCGACGGCGCGCAAGCGGGGTCTTGTCGCCGTCATCGCCGGTGCCGGTGGTGCAGCCCACTTGCCGGGCATGCTGGCGGCCAAGACTTCCGTGCCTGTGCTGGGCGTGCCCGTACCCTCCAAGCATTTGCAAGGCCTGGATTCCCTGCTTTCCATCGTGCAGATGCCCAAGGGGGTGCCGGTGGCTACGTTTGCCATCGGCGAAGCCGGTGCGGCCAACGCAGCCCTGTTCGCCGTTGCGCTGCTGGCCACGGGTGAAGGTGACTTTGGCCGCGAACTGGCCGACAAGCTGGATAATTTCCGCCGCCGCCAGGCCGACAAGGTGCTGGCCATGCAGTTGCCGGGGCGCGCATGATCCTGCCACCCGCTACCCTAGGCCTGCTGGGCGGTGGCCAGTTGGGCCGCTACTTCATCATGGCCGCACGGGAACTGGGTTACCGCGTCATGGTTCTGGATCCCGATCGCCACAGTCCGGCTGGACGGATCGCCGACGAGCATCTCGCTGCGGCTTACGATGATCAGCATGCCCTGGATCACATGGCGCGAAGTTGCGCAGCGGTCACCACGGAATTCGAGAGCGTGCCGTCTGCCGCGCTGACTTATCTTGCCCGGTTTGTTCCGGTTCGACCCGGCGCTGAGGCGGTAGCGGTCTGCCAGAACCGCAGCGCGGAGAAGGACTTTCTCAAGCGGCATGGTCTGCCTCATGCGCCTTATGCCGATATCCGCAGCGAGGATGATGTCGGGAACGCACACGTCGATCTCTTCCCCGGCATTCTCAAGCTGGCGCGCTTCGGCTACGATGGCAAGGGTCAGGCCAGTGTTCGGGATCGGGACGAGGCGCTGATAGCCTGGCGCCAATTCAAGGGCGAGGCCTGCGTTCTCGAACGGAAAATGGCGCTCGATGGTGAAGTCTCGGTGGTGCTGGCGCGGGACGAGTCGGGCAAGACCCAGTGCTTCCCTGCCAGTGAAAACAGCCACCAGCACGGTATCCTGGACATTTCCATCGCACCAGCCCGGGTTTCCGGTGGCCTTCTGAGCAACGCTGAACAACTGGCTTGCAACATCTCGGCCAGGATGGCTTACATCGGTATCTTGAGCGTCGAGTTCTTCGTCGTCCAGGGGCAGCTCTATGTGAATGAAATCGCACCCCGGCCGCACAATTCCGGCCACTACACGCTGGATGCCTGTGTCACGAACCAGTTCGAGCAACAGGTGCGGGCGCTGTGCGGCCTGCCTTTGGGCGATGCCAGAAATCATTCTGCTGCCGTGATGGTCAATCTCCTGGGCGACCTCTGGACTCCCGGCGGGGATCACAACATCCGGGAGCCGGATTGGCTCACGCTACTGTCGGTGCCCGGCCTCAAGCTGCACCTCTATGGCAAAAATTGCCCTCGGCGGGGGCGCAAGATGGGGCATTTCACCGTGATCGGGGACAATCCGGCAGCCGTGCACGAGGCGGCAATGGCGGCTCGTGCAGCCATTGGCATTGGCGATGATTGAGAAAAACCTTTCTATGCGCATAGTTAATGACTGCCGCTGGTGGACGCAGGTTCGGTTCAGCGGGAATATGATCGAATACGCAGATGAATGCTTGCACCGGCACGCGGGCAAGCTTCGACACTATGGAATCTTGAATCATGCCAGCACTTGATCCTGTCGTTCTGTTTTTCCTTCTGGGCCTTGCCGCCGGACTGGCGCGCGCCGATCTGCGCCTGCCAGGTGCTATCTACGAATTTCTGAGCATGGTGCTGCTGCTCGCCATCGGCCTCAAGGGTGGGGTGGAACTCGCCCGGCAATCTCCGGTGGAGCTCCTGCCACAGCTGGGTGCTGTATTACTCATGGGCATTGTGTTGCCGCTGGCGGCTTATCCGGTGCTGCGCTGGCGTCTGGCACGGCCGGATGCGGCTTCCATCGCGGCTCATTACGGCTCGGTAAGCGTAGGCACCTTCGCCGTGGCTGTGGCCTTCCTCGCCTCACAAGGCGTTGTCTACGAGGCGCACATACCCGTGTTCGTGGTACTGCTGGAAATGCCCGCCATTATGGTGGGTATTCTGCTGGCGCGTGGCATGGGGCGGCAGACGGACTGGAAGCGGCTCGGGCATGAAGTGTTCCTGGGCAAGGGCGTGGTTCTGATGGGGGGCGGGTTGCTTATCGGCTGGGCGGCAGGGCCGGAGGGCATGCGTCCACTCGGCGGGTTGTTCTTCGATCTGTTCAAGGGATTCCTGGCGCTGTTCCTGCTGGAAATGGGCCTCATCGCGGCCAGCCAGATGGCCAGCCTGCGTCGGCACGGTGCTTTTCTGGTGGTGTTCGGCATTGTCATGCCGCTGTTGTCGGCGCTGGTGGGCGGATGGGTAGGCTGGTTGCTGGGTCTGTCGGTAGGCGGCACGGCGCTGTTCGCCACCCTGGCGGCCAGCGCTTCTTACATCGCCGTGCCCGCTGCCATGCGCCTGGCCGTGCCGGAGGCCAATCCCACGCTGTCCCTTGCCGCATCCCTCGGAGTCACCTTTCCGTTCAACGTCCTGGTGGGCGTTCCCCTCTATCTTGATCTTGCCCGTCTGATCCATCGCCTGGGAGCTTGATGTCATGTCCAACGAATACCGCAAACTGCTGACTGTTATTACCGAATCTGCTATCGAGCGCGATCTGCTGGCCGATATGGAGCGGCTGGGTGCGCACGGTTATACCGTCACCGATGCGCGTGGCAAAGGCAGCCGCGGCGTGCGCGATGCCGGTTGGGGCGAGGCAAGCAACATCCGGGTGGAAGTGCTTTGCGACGACGCGACGGCCCGCGCCATCGCACTGCACTTGCGGACGCGCTACTACGACAACTACGCCATGATCCTGTTCATGAGTGATGTCGAGATATTGCGTCCGGAGAAATTTTGAAGGTGCATCAAATGAAGCGCAATGCCCTGTCATCCGCCGTTCTGCTGAATTTTTGTCGATGAGAATGAACACGCGATGCATGGCATGATCTCTAAGTTCATTGACGGCAGCTGGTGCAACTGCCTGCATACTGCTTTGAACATCCCCGCGTCCAGAGCGGCAGCATGCCCCTGATCCTGTTTATTGCCATCACCGTTAATGCCCCTGCATCGAGATGGAATACAAGAAGGCGGTACGGGCGTATATCGAGGCCGATCCGCATGCCGAGGTGAGTACCATGCGCGAAGATTTGCGCGAACTGAAGACACTGCTGTTGCACAGAGCAAAGCAGACCCTGATTTTTGCAATCCCGGAGGAATCCCCATGAAACGTATTGTTCTTTTTCTTGCTACCAACTTCGCCATCGTGCTGGTGTTGTCCCTTAGCATGCGTCTGCTTGGCGTTGAGCCTTACCTCACTGAGCAGGGATTGAATCTCCAGTCGCTGCTGATCTTCACTGCGGTCATGGGTTTTGGCGGGTCATTCATCTCGTTGGCGATTTCCAAATGGATGGCCAAGAAGTCGATGGGCGTGCGGGTGGTCGAGGCGCCCTCGAACTCGACCGAATTCTGGCTAATCGACACCATCCGCAAATACGCGGTGAATGCGGGCGTCAAGATGCCGGAAGTCGGCATTTTCGATTCACCCCAGGTGAATGCTTTTGCCACTGGCATGAGCAAGAACAATTCTCTGGTCGCTGTGTCTTCCGGGCTGTTGCAGCAGATGACGCGCGAAGAAGCCGAAGCCGTTCTCGGGCACGAAATCGCCCATATCGCGAATGGCGACATGGTGACGCTGGCGCTGATCCAAGGGGTGGTGAACACCTTTGTGATGTTTCTTTCGCGAGTGATCGGCCATACCGTCGATCGTGTCGTGTTCAAGAGTGAACGGAGTGGCGGCCCGGCTTTTTTCGTCACCATGATCATTGCTGAACTAGTGCTGGGTGTCCTCGCATCAATCATCGTCATGTGGTTCTCGCGCCAGCGCGAATTCCGTGCCGACCGTGGCGGCGCCAGCCTGGCTGGACGGAAAAACATGATCGCTGCGCTGGAGCGCCTCGATAGCCAGCATCCGGCGCCGCTGCCGGAGAGGATGGCGGCTTTTGGCATCGCTGGCGGCGGCGCGTCCGGAATCAAACGCCTGTTCATGACGCACCCTCCGCTGGAAGAGCGCATCGCGGCGCTCAAGGCAGCACAGTGATGCGCGGGCGGCTGGCCGCGCTGGCAGCGGCGTTCAAGCGCGAGTTTGAGATCTACCGCTGCGCGCTACGCCATCCGGATACGCCCTGGTTCGCCAAGGCGTTGTTGGGACTGGCCGTTGGCTACGCCCTGTTGCCGTTCGACCTGATCCCGGATTTCCTGCCAGTCATCGGCCATCTAGACGATCTCATCATCGTGCCGGGCCTGGTCTGGCTGGCGTTGCGCCTGATCCCGTCCGCCGTCATGGACGAGTGTCGAGCGCAAACCCCCCTTTTGAAAAACCATCGGATACTTCAGCATGAATAACACAATCTCCATCGGTGAACCCTGGATGTGGGGGGGGGCCGGCTTCATCGCTTTCGTGCTGGTCATGCTGGCGCTTGATCTGTTCGTGTTTGGTGGCAGGAAGGTGCACAAGGTCAGCGTCAAGGAAGCTGCACTCTGGTCGATGGCCTGGTTCAGTCTGGCGCTTATTTTCAGCGCTGGTTTGTGGTGGTATTTGAATGGCACGGTGGGCGCGGAGATTGCTGACAAGAAGGCGCTGGAATTTCTTACGGGCTACTTGATCGAGAAGTCGCTGTCTGTGGATAACGTGTTTATCTTCCTGCTGATCTTCTCGTCCTTCCACGTCGCCGCCGAATACCAGCGTCGGGTGCTCATTTATGGTGTGCTGGGTGCTATCGTCATGCGCGCCATCATGATCCTGGCCGGTGCTTGGGTGGTGCGTGAATTTTCATGGGTGCTTTATATCTTTGGCATCTTTCTGGTGATTACCGGCATGCGCATGCTGGTCATGGCGGAAAAGACGCCCGATCTGGAAAAGAACCCGGTATTGAAGTTCGCACGTCGGCATTTACGCATCTCATATGATCATCACGGTGAGAAATTTTCCGTAATGAAGGACGGCGTGCGCTATTTCACGCCGCTGTTCCTGGTGCTCATCCTGATCGAAGTCACTGACTTGGTGTTTGCGGTGGATTCGATCCCGGCTATTTTTGCCATCACTACCGATCCCTTCATTGTCTTCACCTCGAACATCTTCGCCATCATGGGTCTGTGGGCGTTGTATTTTCTGCTGGCTGACGTGGCGGACCGTTTTCATCTGCTGAAATATGGTCTGGCTATGGTGCTCACCTTCATCGGCGCCAAAGTGCTCATCATGCCGTGGTATCACGTGCCGGTGGCAGCTTCCCTGGCCATTGTTGCCGTCTTGATCGGATCTAGTGTTCTCGCCAGCCTGATTGCTACACGCAACAAACCTTCGTTTTGATTTTTTCTGCTGATGATGAAAAACATCATGCTTGAAGCTTAGCCTAATCGATATTTCGGTATAAAAATAGCCGTGAGGCTGGCTATCTTGGCCCTGTTCATCATGCAGGATGTGTAGTAGTAAAAAATCCGCCATTATGCAGGCTATGGAAACCTGAGGCATGTCGAAAAAATAGCGTCCTTTAATTCGTAAAATTAGACTAGCAGGGGAAGGTAATGGAGCACATACCGCAAGACAAAAGAGCGCCGGAATTTCGGACGGAAGCCGCGCTCAATGGCGAATCGCATGCAGTGTCCAAGAGCCTGGAAGCCAGCGACGAAAAGTCGGCGCTGGCATCACGGCGTCCATGACGTTGATAACCTTGCTGCCGCTATCGCGGCTGTGTTCTTCATCTCCATATGTTTGGTGACGATTTGATGCATGGCTGAATGAGGCGCGCTGACCATGCACGAACCCTCTACAAAACTCATCCCGCTGTTCCTCATCGCCATCATTTCCAGCGCGGCTGAACTAGTCCGTTCTTATCGCCTACGGTGTGGTGGGTATCGCCGTGCTGTTGTTTCTGGCGGGGTTCAAACTTGGGGTGGCGCACGTGCTGCATATCAGGACTGTGGTGCTCGCTAAAGATGGAACTTCCTGATATTGTCAGTTGGGCGCTGATTGAAAATCAGCGATGTGGCGATCATGCATTGACTGAAAGGGAGTGGAAGAAATGAAATTTGTAAACTTGGGGAAAAGTGATCTGCGGATCTCCTCCGTGTGTCTTGGCACCATGACTTTCGGCCAGCAAAATAGCGAGGCCGAAGCGCATGAACAGCTTGATTACGCGTTTACCCAAGGCATCAATTTCATTGATACCGCTGAGATGTATCCGGTGCCGCCCAGGGCGGAAACTACCGGTGCGACGGAGCGCACTATCGGCACCTGGTTGAAGCATCAGGCGCGGGATCGTGTTGTGCTTGCCACCAAGGCGGCGGGTACAGGTCGGATAGACTGGATACGCGATGGAACGCTGACGTTCGACCGCAAAAATCTGCGCGCGGCGGTTGATGGCTCCCTGGCTCGCCTGCAAACGGACTATATCGATCTTTACCAGCTGCACTGGCCGGATCGCAATGTGCCTACGTTTGGTCAATATCAGTTTGAACCGCAGAAAGAACGCGCCTTTGTGTCGTTTGTGGAAACCCTGCAAGCGCTCGATGAACTGGTGAAGGAAGGCAAGATTCGCCATATCGGTTTGTCCAACGAAACGCCGTGGGGCGTGATGCAGTTTTTGCAGGTGGCCCAAGCGCATGGCTTGCCGCGTGTCGTGTCGACTCAGAATGCCTACAGCTTGCTTAACCGGACGTGGGAGATGGGCCTGGCCGAAATCGGCTATCGCGAGCAGGTGTCGTTGCTGGCTTACTCCCCCTTGGCGTTTGGTTTTTTGTCGGGCAAGTATTTGGCTGATCCAAAGGCACGGGGCCGGGCAACGCTGTTTGGTGCTTTTGCTCAGCGTTACACAAAAGTTAACATGTCACCAGCGGTTGCCGCGTATGTTGATCTGGCCAGCCGTCACGGCATGACACCTGTGCAATTGGCCCTGTCTTTTGTGGCGTCACGCTGGTTTGTTGGCAGCACGATTATTGGCGCGACAAGCTTGGCGCAGCTAAAAGAAAATATTGCTGCTTGTGCGCAGCCGTTGGCGGAAGATGTTTTGCAGGAGATCGAAGCACTACATTTGCGTTATACGAATCCAGCACCGTAACACCCGGAGGCAGGGAGCGTTACGCTGGCGGATAGGCGAACAATATCGCGCGCAAGGGCTGAAAGCGCTGCCATTGGCGATGCATTTCGTTGGCTGAAATATAGCTTGTTAAGGCGTCACCGTTAAGGGCGCGCAGTGCGTTGAATGTGCGCTCCAGTAGCCACGGCTGGGGCAGCATGGGGCCGAAAAAAACCACCTTGTCGTGATTAAAAATGAGCAAGGTGGGGAAGTTTTCGAAATCCATATCGCCGATTCCATCGATGCTATTAATCGCATCGGCCGCGTCCTCAATATCGATCCAGCGAAATGCGGTATCTGCAAACTGCGTGGCTAGTGCGCTAAAGCCTGCGCGATAGTCGCGACAGGTGCCGCACCACTCAGCGCATAAGCAGGCCACCAAAAAATCTGCAGGGAGTGTTGGGTTCGACACGGCGGGATGCACGGGCGGAGGTTATTGCACAGATAGCGGGTTTCCCCAATCGGCTGATTTTACCGTGCGGCGTCGCCGATGCGCTCTACGTGTGATTTCTTGTTTTTTTGCTACGCCAATCTGGCGCAGCAATTTTCCGCCTACAGAAAGTCTGGATTGATAGCAGCGCGCAGCACGATCTGCGGTTCACTTTCGCGCATCCGGCTGGAGAACCACCAGACTGCACCTTTTTTCATGGGCCAGTCGTTTTCTTCACCACTAAGCAACAAGGCGGCTACCCGCCCCAGCGTGGGCTGATGGCCAACAATCACAACCGCGCCGGGGTCTTCAGGCCAGTTGGACGCCGCGAGAATATCGGCCACCGTTGCACCAACGCCGACTTTTTTTTCAACCTTGTAGGGCAGTTCGAGCGCGTTGGCTGTTTGCTGCGTTCGCTCAGCCGGGCTGACAAGAATGCGGCGCTTGCGGGGTAAATTCTGGTGTAGCCAGTGTGCCACTTTTTTGGCCTGTTTCTCGCCACGAGAGGTTAAGCGGCGTTTGTGGTCGGGTAGAGCTTCTCCACCTTCTTCTGCTTCGGCATGGCGCCAGAGAATCAAATCCATTGCATTATTCCAATGATCATTTGCATGACACGAGTGTAGGCGCTGAACATGACACGCGTGTGACGGGCTGTTTATACGGCGCAGAGAGATGGCGGTCACCGCAGCTTAAGGGTTTCCAATTGCTTTTCAAGACGACGCAAGGCGAGGGGCAGGCTTGCCAGCAATTGCACATAGCGTGTGCCGTGCCAGTGACCGATCAGGGTAACCGCCTCGTGCAGGGAGGCGTCTTCCCCGGCGCATGTCATTAGCCATTTTCCGGCTTGAGAGAGGTCGTTGAGCTGCCCCAAAATGTCTTGCAGGCGCGTGAGTTGGCGCAAAATCGGTTGCTGTTTTTTTAACTCGGCTTTCAACTCAGTGAGTGGGCTAAAAAATTCCAGGGCGTAGCGTAAACGCTTGATGGCAATGCGTAGGGCATGCAGCGATGCTGGATTGTCCGGGTTGCCTGGGTTTTCATGGTGCACGGCGCGTATCCGCCGCGAGACGTGTTTCCCCAAGGTGTGCAGACGTGTTGCAGCGAAGCGAGAGAGGGGTAAGTTGGGGTTGGTGTGCGAGTCGGCTTCTTGCTGATAGAGTGTTTGTAATGCGGTGAGCAGGGCGTGTCCATAAGCTGGTGAATCAAGCAGCGCAAGGGCTTGTTTGCGGACGTGCTGCCGTTGCTGATTTATGGCCGCTAACAATGCCGTCAGAGGTGGTTTGCGCGGGCCGTCAGTCATTGCGGTAAGCACTGGTGCGGCAATGTCGGTGTGTAGCACATCCAGATCACGCACCTGGCCGAGCTGAATCATGAGCGGCGTGAAGGCATCTTTTAGCGGCCGGGTAAAGCTCGCGGGTAGGCGGGGTGAAAAAAATCGTAGTGCGGCGCGCAACCGGCGCATGGCTACTCGCATCTGGTGAATGTATTCAGGGTCTTCCGTATGCAACGCGCCGTGGTGGTTTTGCTGTAAATGTTCGAGGCAGGCAAGGGCTATGCTGCGAAAAGCCGCTAGCGGCGACAGATTGCTGGTGAGCGATACGTCAGCAGCTTTGACAGGTTGCGGCGGGGTGTGGCTGTGTAGCTGATATCCCCGCTCGGCCTTGGAGCGCACTGCGGGCGTGAGCACCAGGCTTTCCGTCAGCGGCAGTGCCAGATCAAAGAGTGCATTAAGAGGGGCATTGGCTAGTTCCAGCTCAACTTCAGAAATAGCTGTGCGCTGGTCGCCAGCCGTAATCCAGCCGCGATCAAGCGTGAGCAGTACTGCGCCGGGAGCGGCCTCAAAGCGCCAGGTTTGGCGTTGAAAACGGGTCTCGAAAATGGGGGTAAGTTGTGCCAGCAAGTGCGGACGTTGCAGCCATGTGCGCACCTTTGCCGCAGAGATAGCAGAAAAATCCAACCGACCGGCGTAGGGTGTTTCCCATTCCGGGCGGCTAGCCAGGCCAGCGGTGGCTGTGCCTGTCAATTTCACTGTTTGCAGCCAGCGCCTGCCTTGGCGTCGCAAGCGCAGGGCAATGCCGTGGCGGCGTAGGGCGAGATCAGGTGTGTCGTAGTAAATGTTGTCCAGTGTTTCCGTCTGGCGATGCACGGCTTGCTTGAGCAAAGGATGGCGCAAAAAACGCCGCTGCTCTTTTTCTGCCAGCGCTAGTTTGAGCTCGACTTCTTCAGCCATGCTGTTCAGCGAACCACTGCAACTTGTGATGCAGAGTAACCACGGTGCCCACGATGATCAATGTCGGTGCGCGTAGTTGTGCTGCTGCGGCGAGCGCAGGCAGGGTCGCCAGGGTGCCGGTCACAGTGCGCTGGCTGGGTTGTGTGCCGTGCTGCACGATGGCGGCGGGCCAGTCGGGCGGCAGGCCATGCGCCATCAGCTTTTCGCACAGTATGGGCAGGCCCAAGAGCCCCATGTAGATGACAACGGTCTGGCGGCGGCGGGCCAGACCCGGCCAGTCGAGATTCATGCTGCCATCTTTGAGGTGCCCGGTGACAAAAACGCAGGCTTGCGCATGGTCGCGGTGCGTGAGCGGAATGCCAGCATAGGCGGCAACGCCGGCTGCTGCAGTGACGCCGGGCACGACCTCGAAGGGAATGCCATCCGCCGCCAGAATTTCGACTTCCTCGCCACCGCGCCCGAAGATGTAAGGGTCGCCGCCTTTTAAACGCACCACACGGTGGCCCGCTTGCGCCAGCCGCACCAGCAGATGATTGATTTCTTCCTGCGCCAACGCATGGTCGCCACGTTGCTTGCCAGCATAGATGCGCTTGGCATCGATGCGCGCGAGTTCAAGTATGGCCGGAGCTACCAGATTGTCATAGACGATGACATCCGCCTCAGCGATCAGACGCGCGGCTTTGCAGGTGAGCAGGTCCGGGTCGCCGGGGCCGGCACCGACCAGATAAACCCATCCGGGCTGGGCGTGTTGTGGCATTTTTTTCATGTCCGCTATGCTATCAGTTTGGCATATTCAGTGGCATACCGAGCAGATACCCAGCGTGCTGGCAGTGCCCCGCTATAATTCTTCGCTCTCGCAACGTTGCGCGCTGTATCACCAGCGCCGACTTTTTCAAATCTTGTTACAGGGTACGCGTCATGATTCCCACGCTCGTTTTCGACATCGAAACCATCCCCGATATTGCTGGCTTGCGCCTTTTGCACGAGTTGCCAGCCACGCTGGCGGATAGTGAGGTGGCTGAGTTGGCCATGCAGCGGCAGCGGGCAAAAAACGGCAGTGATTTTTTGCCTTTGCACCTGCAACGCATTGCGGTTATTTCCTGTGCCTTGCGCAGCGACGAAGGCTTTCGTGTCTGGTCATTGGCCGAGCCGAAATCAAATGAAGGCGAAATCATCCAGCGGTTTTTCGATGGCGTAGAAAAATTCACGCCGCAATTGGTGTCGTGGAATGGCGGCGGTTTTGATCTGCCCGTGCTGCATTATCGCGGATTGATGCACAACGTCACCGCGCCGCGATACTGGGATATGGGCGAAGGCGATTACCGTGATTCGCGGGATTTCAAATGGAACAACTACATCAGCCGTTATCACGCGAGACATCTTGATTTGATGGATCTGCTTGCCATGTATCAAGCGCGCGCCAATGCGCCGCTCGATCAACTGGCGCGGCTCATGGGCCTGCCCGGCAAGCTGGGCATGGATGGCTCCGCCGTGTGGAGTGCCTGGTGTGACGGGCGAATAGACGAAATTCGCGATTATTGCGAAACCGATGTGGTGAATACCTGGCTGGTTTTTCTGCGCTTTCAACTCATGCGCGGCGTGTTCACCGCAGCCGAGCATGAGAGTGAAATTGCGCTGGTAAAGACGAGTCTCGCTGCGATTGATGCGCCGCACTGGCGCGAGTTTCTTGCTGCTTGGGTGGGGTCATCGCCTTGAGCCGTTATCAGCGTTTACTGGGCGTTTTATTATTTCTGGGGGCAATGCTCGCTATTTTTGAGTTTTCCGGTCTGCGCGATCATTTCACGCTAGCCTATCTGCGGCAAACTATTCTGACGCACGAAGTGGGTGGCCTGCTTATTTTTGTGGCGGTGTTTTCGCTGGGGAATCTGGTGCACATTCCAGGCTGGATTTTTCTGGCGTCAGCCGTGCTTGCATTAGGCGCCTTCTGGGGTGGGGTGGTGACTTATATTGCGGCAGTTATTTCGTGTGGAGTGACGTTTTTTAGCATCCGCTTTTTGGGCGGGGATGCTTTGCGGGAGATGAAAAATAAAACCGCCATGCGTATTTTTCGTCAGCTGGATGCTCGGCCAGTCGCAAGCGTGGCGCTGTTGCGGGTTTTCTTTCAAACCGTGCCTGCGCTCAATTACACACTGGCGTTGTCTGGCATTCGGTTCCGCCACTATATGATCGGCACTTTACTGGGTTTGCCACTGCCAATTACGCTGTATTGCGTATTTTTCGACACGCTGGCCCATCTGTTAAAGATTACTTAGTGCCTTGGTGGCTTAGTCGGCACGTTCGGTTGTAGCGGTTAGTGCCGCGCCTGCTTGCTCCAACATGGCGGCGCGGCTCGCCGGGGTTTCCAGGGTGATGCGGCCCAATTTGCCATTGCGATAGTCGGTCAGAAAAATCATCGCGGCTTTTTCCAGGTCAAGCTCTTTGCCGCGTCTTTGCTGCAAGCAACCTCGTTTTATTGCCACGGCTTCGAGAACGCCAATGCCATCCATGCTGTCTGTATCAAAGCCATAACGCGCGGCAATCAGTGTGGGGTAATTCTTGAGCAGAAAATCGGCAAGAAACGTGGCGACATCCGAATCAATCACGGCGTTGCGGCCAATGGCATGGCAGGCCGCGAGCATGAAGCCATCGCTATCGTGCGTGATTTTTGGCCACATCAGCCCGGGTGTGTCGGTGATGGTCATGTGGCCGCCGAGATCTTGGCTCAGTTGTGATTTGGTGACTGCGGGTTCATCACCCACAGCCGCTACGCGGCGTTTGAGCAAGGCATTCATCAGAGTGGATTTACCCACATTCGGAATGCCCATAATCAACATGCGTAGCGGCTTGACGCCGGTGTTGCGATGCGGTGCCAAGGTGCGGCACAGCGCAGGCACGCGCGCGGCATCGCCAGGTTTTTTGCAGGCAATGGCGAACGCTTTAACACCGGGCTGGGCGTTGTAAAAATCGAGCCAAGCGGCAGTGGCTATGGGGTCGGCCAGATCAGCTTTGTTGAGCAGCTTAAGGCAAGGGCGCTGGCGATGCAGGCGCAATTCGCGGATCATCGGATTACTGCTGGCCTCGGGTAAACGCGCATCGCACACTTCAATCACGACATCAGTCAGCGCCAGCGTTTCTGCCGCCTTGCGGCGGGCCGAGGTCATGTGACCGGGGAACCATTGAATGCTCATGAGGTGTCTGTTCCGTTGGCGACAACGATGCGCAGGGTGTCGTCACCCAGCTGCACGACATCGCCTGCGCGGAGTTTGCGTCGTGTGCGGGTTTCGATAGTTTGCCCCACGCGTACAGCGCCTTCTGCAATCATGGCCTTGGCAGCGCCGCCCGAGGGGGCGAGGCCTATCAATTTGAGCAGCACATTGAGCTCAATGAAGTCACCTTGCAGTGGAAAGTCGTGGATTGCCAAGTCGAGGCTCCGGAAAGAGTCAGCAGACAGGAATGTCTGCATGAAATATGCATATATATGTATGGGGAGGGCTGATTCTACTGCGTCCTGCGGCGTGTTTCAGACTCTTTTCTGAGTGCAAACACGGCGCGTGGGCTTCTGGATTTTGCAAGCGGCTCACAATGCGCTTACTATTCAAGAATTGATGATTGAAATTTTATCCTGCGACGTTGTAACGGTAACGCCCGAAACATATTGGATTGCCGTAACTTTCCATGCATAAGCAACCACTGATCCAATCTATCCGACCCACTACAGACCAGGCAGATGCCGTCGGCTTCGCGCTATGGAATTTGGGTTTTCGTCCGTTTTACCTGCTGGCGAGCATTTTCAGCGCCTTCAGCGTGCTGCTTTGGGCCGCGCAGTTTGCAGGCTACCTTCCTTCCACATACCTGCAAGGCTCGGTATGGCACGGCCATGAAATGCTGTTCGGATACACGACGGCTGTCATCGCGGGCTTTCTGCTGACTGCCGTGCGTGCCTGGACCAACCAGCCGACAGCCAGTGGTCTTCCGTTGATGGCATTGGCAGCGCTCTGGGTTTGTGGCAGGGTTTTGGTGTTGACGCCGTTCGCCATGACGGCCGCTGTGGTAAATGCGGCTTTTCCTGTCGCTATCGCGTGGGCGATTGGCATTCCGTTGTTTCGAGCGCGTAATGTCCGCAATTATTTTTTTGCGGGGCTGCTGATATTGATGGGTGCGCTTGTTCTTGCGGTGCATCTGGCGTTACAGGAGTACCTCGAATGGCCACCACGTTTGGGTTTGCAACTTGCGCTGGATGTGGTGTTGTTCATCATGGTGGTCATGGGTGGCCGCGTGATCCCGATGTTTACCAACAACGGCGTACCCGGTGCCAACGCAACACGTCACGCGCCGGTGGAAAAATTCGCGCTGGGCACTGTCATACTGTTGTTCCTGGCAGATCTGCTGCAATTGCCCCAGACCGCCATCGCTATCATTGCGCTGCTCAGCGCGCTAGTGCATGGTGTGCGCCTGTCTCTGTGGAAACCGTGGCGCACGCTTGCTGCACCACTGGTATGGATACTTCATGCCGCATACCTTTGGATCGTGGTGCATCTGGCGATGCGCGGCTTGAATGCGCTGGAGCTCTTGACAGGGTCGTATGCAACACATGCGCTCACCGTTGGCGCCATTGGCGGGTTAACGCTGGGCATGATGACGCGAACTGCGCGCGGCCATACGGGGCGCCCCTTGATTGCAGACGGCGCTGAGATGATTATTTTTTTGCTGATTCAGCTCGCAGCCGTTGTGCGTGTTTTTGGCGGCATTGTGTCCTCTGATCTGACTATGGCGAGCGTTCAGCTATCGGCGCTGCTGTGGGCTGCGGCATTTGGTTTGTATGCGGTACGCTATTGGCCGGTACTCACGCGTCCCCGCCTGGATGGCAAGTCAGGGTAAAACCACTTTTTACAGGAGTCATTATGGCTACTCATCATGCTCGTCCGGCAAAATCATCGACATTCGACCATTGGGCGCGCCGCTCAATGGCACGTAGTCCACGCGTTCTTGCACGACGAGCAGCTCAGGGTCATGCGAATCGTCCTGCCCGCAGGCAAGGAGTTGCCCGAGTACGCGATCGAAGGCCCGATGACGATGCACGGCCTCGAGGGTGCGGGTGATGTCACTGCCCACAGCAGTTGCAAGATCATGCGCACCGGCGACTTCATGTAGCTGGTGGGCAAAGTACCGCATATGCTGCGGGCAATGGAGGATGCCTCCATGCTCGTGACCATCATCGTACAGAAACCGTCAACATGACGGTAATCTCAAGCCCCGTGTCAGGTTGATTTTCGAAAACTCCGAACGGGAAACTTCAGACACGCTGCGGCTACTCCGGTGTTTTCATAAATGCGTATGGGTGCTATGGCAGAATCAAAAAAGCGAAGACCCGTGTTTTTTAACTTACTGCAGATCCAGATGCCGGTAGGTGCGCTGACGTCCATTACCCATCGGGTAACAGGCATCTTTCTGGCGCTCAGTATTCCATTCAGTGTTTACGTGCTCGATTTGTCGCTGCAAGGTCCGCAAGGCTATGCACAAGTGCTTGCCTGGTTCGACAAGCGCGCTTTCAGGGTGGCAGCGATCATTCTGATTTGGGCACTGACGCATCATTTGTTGGCCGGAGTACGCCATCTATTGAGCGATATCGACGTCGGTTCGCAGTTGTCTGCCGCGCGCCGCAGCGCCTGGATCGTGAATCTCGGCAGCGTGGTCGTGGCGCTGCTCGCAACTGGAGTATTTCTGTGAGAAGGACGGTCACAGGGTTGCGCGCATGGCTGTTGCAGCGAATCAGTGCGATTTACATGCTCTTGTTCATCATTTTTTTTCTGACTCATTTCCTTGTCGAATCGCCAGATTCTTATCAGGCTTGGCATGGCTGGATGATGAGCTCCGGTGTCAGCATCGCTACCCTTATCTTTTTTGCCGCATTGATGTTGCATGTCTGGGTGGGTGTCCGGGATGTGCTGATGGACTATATTCATCCGCTTGCCTTGCGCATTTTCGCGCTGACGTTGCTGGGTATCGGCCTGGTGGCGATTACGGCATGGGTCATGCGGATTTTATTGAGGGAGCACAGCTAAAGCGCACACCCGGGTGCGGGATGAGTGTCAGGAGACCGCAATGAAACTGTCGATTTTTCGCTTCAATCCAGAACAGGATGAGAAGCCGTACATGCAGGATTACGAGATTGAACTGGAGACAACCGACCAGATGCTGCTGGATGTCATTGTGCGTCTCAAGGTTCAGGATGATACCCTCACCTTCAGGAGGTCTTGTCGCGAAGGCGTGTGCGGCTCTGACGCGATGAACATCAACGGCCGCAACGGACTGGCTTGCATTACCCCGGTGAGGTCATTAAAGCAGCCTATCAAGTTGCGTCCCTTGCCGAGCTTCCCGGTCATTCGCGACCTGGTGGTCGACATGACGCAGTTCTTTAAACAGTATCATTCGATCAAACCTTACCTGATCAACAATGAACCCGCGCCAGAAAGGGAATGCTTGCAGTCGCCTGAAGACAGGGAGAAGCTGAGTGGTTTATACGAGTGCATCCTGTGCGCATGTTGTACGAGCCAGTGTTCTTCGTCGTGGTGGAATCCGGATAAGTTTGTCGGCCCGGCCGGTCTTTTGCAGGCGTATCGCTTCATTATTGACAGCCGGGATCAAGCCACGCAGGAACGGCTTGATGACTTGAACGACCCTTACCGGCTGTTCCGCTGCCGCTCAATCATGAACTGTACCGAGGTTTGCCCCAAAGGTCTGGTTCCGTCCCGTGCGATCGAGAAGATCCGGTTGATGATGGTCAAGGAGTCGTTTTAATGGCTGATCCACTATTTGATCCTTCTTCTGTTGCGGATAAAAAGACCTCTCGGCTCGCAACCGAACGCTGGGAGAATGAAGGCGGTGCGACATGCGCTGGTCATGCGAGCCCCATGGTCGATACTTTAAGCAATTCCGGCGGGCTTGCTATGGATTCCGCGCCCGCCGCTGAGCGTTTCACGGCCGAGACTATTCTGGCGCTGCGTTACTGGACGCCCAGCCTGCTGTCCTTTCGCACCAGCCGGGCGCCAGGCTTTCGCTTCACGCCGGGACACTATGCGCGACTCGGCCTTAACGACACGAACGATGGCGTGGTCTGGCGACCGTTCTCGGTCGTGTCCGGCGCGCACGATCCGCATCTCGAGTTCTTCGCCGTGCTCGTTCCCGGCGGTGATTTTTCCAGGCTTTTGTCGAATATCCGCCTGGGCGACACGATTCGCGTGGATAAGGCGAGTTATGGTTTCATGACCATTGATCAACTCGCACCGGGAAAAGACCTCTGGCTCCTCGCGAGTGGCACCGGCCTCGGTCCGTTCCTGGCGATCCTGCGCGACCCGGCGACATGGCAGACCTACGACAATCTCGTTCTCGTCCACAGCGTCCGCTACGCAGGCGAACTTGCCTATCGCGATGAGATCGCGGCGATTCCGCACGAGCCACTGCTGGCGGCATTGCCGGCGAAAATGCGGTATGTGCCTGTCGTCACGAGGGAGCCCTGGCCCGGCGCCCTGGCGGCGCGCATTCCGCAACTGGTAGAAGACGGCCGGCTGGAGCAGGCTGCGGGGGTAAAACTTGATCTGCAACGTTCTCGAATCATGGTGTGCGGCAATCCGGAAATGGCACGTGAACTGCGCGGGCAACTCACGGCGCGCGGTTTCCGCACCACTCGTCGCGCCGTACCCGGGCAACTTGCGTTCGAGAACTACTGGCAAAGTAAACCGTCATGACCTTCGCGATGACCGGGTTACGCATTCGATGCGAACACACCGACTGTGTGAACGTCTGCCCTACGGACGTCTTTCGCGAGGGAACTGCTTTCCTGGTCATCGACCCGGATGACTGCCTCGACTGCGCGCTACCCCAGGGTTTGTGGAAACCATGATGCAGCAGGATTCTCCGCCCCTCGTATTGACCGTGGGCCATTCGACACGACCCCTTGCTGAATTTATTGCGTTACTTGCGGCCCACTCGGTGACCCAGCTCGTTGACGTGCGTACCATGCCGCGCTCTCGCCACAACCCGCAGTTCAACCGCGACACCTTTCCGACTGCGCTTGAGGCCGCCAACATCGGCTATGCACACGTCCCGGGTTTGGGGGGCTTTCGCCGCGCGGGGACGGAGTCCCCGAATCGGGGTTGGCGAAACGCTTCATTCCGTGGTTACGCCGACTACATGCAGACCGCAGAATTTGCGCAGGAACTGGCGTTCCTTAGGAAACTGGCAAAACAGGGGCGAGTCGCGTTGATGTGCGCCGAGGCCGTGCCGTGGCGCTGTCATCGCTCGTTAATTGCCGACGCTTTGATGGTACACGGTCTTCGCGTCGAGGAAATCATTAACCCGACCCGACGCCAGCTACACGCGCTGACTTCTTTTGCCCGGGTGAACGGCACGGTAATCACGTATCCGAGTTCGGGTGCAACAGAGTTTGGCCATGCCGATAACCGTAAATAGAAGGAGCAAATATGCAAAATGAAATTGCCGCCGGAGCAGCGCCACTGTCTGAGAGCCAGCGCAACGGGAAATTGTCACCGTGGTGGCGGCGTGCCAGCTTTCTCACCATGGCGCTCGGCTTTTCAGTCCTCCTTCTGCTGACGGTCAAGGCCTATCACGAAGCGCCACCCATCCCCGGCAAGGTGACGAGCCCTGACGGGTCTGTCCTGTTCACCGGCGAAGATATTCGCGATGGCCAACAGGTATTTCTTAAATATGGTCTGATGGACAACGGATCGATCTGGGGTCATGGCGCTTTGCTCGGCCCCGATTTCTCGGCCGAGTATCTGCACACTCTGGCACTGCACATCGCGACGAGCTTCGCCCAGGTGCGCTACGGCCTTCCATTCGACAACTTGACGCCCGCGCAGCGTGCCATTGTTGAAGCAGAAGTACGTACTGAGCTCAAGCAGAACCGCTACGATGCTCAAACCGGAGTGCTGGCAGTCGGACCCAGCTACGAAGCCTGGTTCCGACACCAGAGCAGTGCGTGGAACGCGTATTTTTCCAGCCCTGTGAAAAACGGCGGTCTCGGTGCCGGAACCATCAGGGATCCGGGTGATCTGAAGCAACTCAGCGCATTTGTCGCGTGGACCGCCTGGGCGTCGGTCGCCAACCGGCCGGGCACAACGCATTCGTACACCAACAACTTCCCCTTCGATTCCGTGGCAGGGAATACGCCGACTGCGGACGCGGTACTGTGGAGCGCGTTGAGTCTTGTCTTCCTGCTCGGAGGCACCGCGGCGGTGCTTCTTGCTTTCGGGAAGTTCGATTATCTCGGCTGGCAGGCCAGACCCGGGTATCTGCACCCGAAGCTGCTGGGTGCTCGTGTGACCCCAGGTCAGCGTGCGACCTTGAAATATTTTGCGCTTGTCGCGCTCCTGTTTCTGGCGCAAACCCTGGTCGGAGGCGCCGTCGCCCACTATCGCGCCGACCCGGGCACTTTTTATGGTTTCGACCTTGCCGCGTGGCTACCGAGCAACCTCTTGCGTACCTGGCATTTGCAACTTGCAATCTTCTGGATTGCCACCGCCTATGTCGCTGGTGCACTCTTTCTGGCCGCAGCGCTCGGTGGAGGTGATCCTGCCGGGCAGAAAAAAGGCATCGACACGCTATTCTGGGCATTGGTGATTGTCGTCGTCGGCAGCCTGCTGGGCGAATGGGCTGGCATGCGGCAGATGCTGCCGCAGCTTTGGTTCTGGTTGGGCGATCAGGGATGGGAATACCTCGAACTCGGCCGCGCCTGGCAAATGCTGCTCGCAGTCGCACTGCTGTTCTGGTTTGGTCTGCTGGTTCGCGCACTGGCCCCGGCGTTGCGTAATGCTGAACGCCGCGAGATCGCCGGCCTGTTTTTGTGCGCCGCGATTGCGATCCCGGTCTTTTATCTGCCAGCGATGTTTTTCGACGGAACGACCCATTTCTCGGTGGTTGACGCCTGGCGATTCTGGATCATCCACCTCTGGGTCGAAGGATTTTTCGAGTTCTTCGTGACCGTCATGGTAGCGATCATCTTCCTTCAGTTCGGTGTCGTCACACGCCTTACGGCAACGCGCGTCATTTATCTCGATGCCATTCTTTACTTCACTGGCGGGTTTATCGGTACCGGGCATCATTGGTATTGGACAGGGCAGACGAGCTTTAACATGGCCTTGAGTGCCCTTTTCTCCGCGCTCGAGGTGGTACCACTTACCCTCATTACACTCGACGCTTGGGATTTTGTCAGATTATCCCGGCCAGTAGCCGACATTGGTCACCAGCGAGTGGAAGTGCCACATCAATGGACCTTCCATTTCCTCATGGCGGTCGGTTTCTGGAACTTCGTCGGTGCCGGGATTTTCGGTTTCCTCATCAACCTGCCGATCGTCAGTTACTTCGAGACCGGTACGCTGCTGACAATCAATCATGGCCATGCCGCGATGATGGGCGTCTTCGGCATGCTGGGTGTCGGCCTCGTCGTCTTCGCCATTCGACAGACAGTCGATGAGGCACTTTGGCGCGACCTTGAAAAATATATACGGGTTGGTTTCTGGGGACTCAACGGCGGCCTATTGATGATGGTTGTCATGAGCCTGTTTCCCGCTGGAATCCTCCAACTGATCGATGTGCTGGAGAACGGCTATTGGCATGCTCGAAGCCTCGCTTACACCGGCAGCGATCTTGCGCGGTTGTTGGAGTGGTCCCGTTTGCCTGGTGATCTGGTATTCATCGTTTTCGGTGTCGTACCCATCGCGGTTGCTGCGGTGCGCGCCTATTTCGATGGCAGGAAAACTATCCGGGCCGCAGGTGTTCCACTTCTCTAACGAAAGATATTCGTCATGGTGGAAGGAAAAAGACAAAAGTCCATTTCCTCAATCATGATGCCTATGACGTCGAATTCCTGCTGTAACTCCTCTCGTAGCGGGTGGCGTGTTCATCTGTTGATGGCGCGTGAAGTCAGCTGTTGACGCTCATGCTAGGTTGACCAGTTTGTACAATTTTGGGAGTGTCCAGGGTAACCCCTGCGAAAACGTGTATTGCTCAATGCGTGGGTATTTTGTGCTATCCCGGTAGAATCGCGTTTTTATTTTCTTGTTTTTGAGCCATGACCCACATTACTGATGATGTTCGCATCCGCGAGATCAAAGAGCTCTCGCCACCAACGCACGTGTTGCGTGAATTTCCGGGCGACGAAACAACAGCCGAAACAACTTACCAGGCGCGCCAGGCGGTGCATCGTGTGCTGCATGGCGCCGACGATCGTCTGGTGGCCGTGGTCGGCCCCTGTTCGATTCACGATGTCGCGGCGGCGATGGACTATGCAGCAAAGCTCAAGGCCGAGCAGGAGCGCCTGAGCAATGAGCTGATTATCATCATGCGCGTGTATTTTGAAAAGCCGCGCACGACCGTGGGCTGGAAGGGGCTGATCAACGATCCGTATATGGATGACAGCTTCAAGATCAACGACGGCCTGCGGCTGGCAAGAAAGCTGTTGTGGGAGATCAATCAACTGGGCTTGCCTTGCGGCACAGAATTTCTCGATGCGATTACGCCGCAATACACGGCGGATTTAATCAGTTGGGGCGCGATCGGCGCGCGTACGACGGAGTCCCAGGTGCACCGCGAGCTGGCTTCGGGACTGTCTTGTCCGGTGGGCTTCAAGAACGGCACGGACGGCAATATCCGCATCGCGGTCGATGCCATCAAAGCGGCGGCTAGCCCGCATCATTTCCTGTCGGTCACCAAAGCGGGTCATTCGGCGATTGTGTCGACGCATGGTAATGAAGATTGCCATGTCATTCTGCGTGGGGGCAAGGAGGCTAATTACGATGCCGTCTCGGTGGAGGCGGCTTGCGTCGAGCTCGGAAAGTCGGCGCTGGCGGCACGGCTGATGATTGATTTTTCCCATGCCAACAGCAGGAAGCAGTTCAAGTTGCAGCTTGATGTAGCACGCGATGTCGCTGCGCAGATGGCGGCAGGTGACGCGCGAATTTTCGGTGTCATGATCGAATCCAATCTGCATGAAGGGCGGCAGGATCTGACACCTGGCAAGCCGCTTGAATATGGTGTTTCTGTCACCGATGCTTGTCTTGGCTGGGAGGACACGCTGATCGCGCTTGACGTTTTGGCCAATGCGGTCAAAGCCCGCCGATTGGCGCTGGCCGAGGCTTGACGATTTGCGCATGAGCGCCCGCCTGTTCGCCGCGTTGCTGGCGGTGACGCTGGTCTTCCGCTGCTGGCTGGCAGCGGTGACGCCGATCACGGGTGACGAGGCCTATTTCATCTGGTGGGGATGGCGTCCGGACTGGGGCTTTTACGATCATCCACCGATGATCGGCTGGTGGCTCGCTGCGCTGCTGACAGTGAGCGATGCGGCAGTGTGGTTGCGCTTGCCGGTAATTATTCAGCCCGCGATACTTGCGCTGGGTGTTATCGCGGCCTTGCGCCGTTTGACGCCCGCGCTGGATGATGAGCAACGCTACGGTATCGGCACGCTGGTGTTGCTGGCGCCGGCGAATGTGTGGAACGTGTTCATCACTACCGATACGCCGCTGGTTTATTTCAGCGTGTTTTCCGGGCTGGCCTGGCTGCGTGCGGCGCGAGACGATCAGCGTGGGCATTGGCGCTGGTATCTGGCGGCGGGCGTGTTGCTGGCCGGTGCGGTGTTGTCGAAATATTTTGCCGCCATCCTGGGGTTTGCCTATCTGATTGACGTGCTGCGGCGGCGCACGCTGCGCGCATGGACGGGGCTGGCTATTGCCTATGCCGCAACACTGCCCGCGCTGGCGCTGATGGCCTGGTGGAATGCCGGGCATTGCTGGCCGAATTACATGTTCAACTTCATCAATCGCAATACGGATGCCGGGTTGTCTTTTAGAACCCCGGCGCTGTATGCCATATCGCTGCTGTATCTGCTGACGCCGCCGGCAGCGTGGCTGGCGCTACGCCATCGCCGTCCCTCAAGGGGACTTTCCAGCGACGGATTCAACGCTTTGCGGCGTATTACCAGCGCCGACTTTTCATCGCTGCCCGCGTTGGGCACACTGGGCGTTTTGGTTTGGGCGCCCTTCGTACTGTTTGCCGCGCTGTCACTGGTCAAGCAAATTGGTTTGCATTGGTTGCTGTCGTTTGTGCCGTTCGCCTTGATATGGGTTGCGCTGCGTCTGAGAGCCTCGACATTGCGCCGCCTGTGTCTCTTCTTCATCAGCTTTGCCGCGATTCATGTGGGGGCTATTTTTGTCCTCTCCCGCCTGCCGCTGGAAACCTGGAGCAAGACGAGAATTTATGATGGTCTGGTATTGACGTTCGAACACGAGGCAATTCTCAAAGAGCTGGCGCCCTACGCCAAAGACTGGGTGCTGGCGATGGATGGTTATTCCAATGCCGTCACCATGAGCTATAACGCGCGGCGCTATTTTATTGTGTTCGGCGAGGCGTCCAGCCATGCGCGGCATGACGACATCCTGACCGATTTTCGCACGCTGGCCGGGCGCAACATTCTCATCCTGCGCAAGTCAGCGCCTGATCTGGCAGAGTACCAGCCATACTTTCGGCAGGTCACCGTCGATAGTTTCGTGGTGCGCGGTGCGCGCTTCTGGCGCGTCAAGGGCGAGGGCTTTAATTACCCGGCCTATCGTGACGGTGTGCTGGCCAGCGTGAAGCGCAAGTACTACGCGATACCCAAGTGGCTGCCGCAAACGGCGTGCTATTTTTGCGACCGCTACTTTCCGGGGGAAAGATGCCAGCGCTGAGTTGGCCAATGTTGCGCCTGTTGCGGCCGCACCAATGGCTGAAAAACGGCTTCGTCTTCGTCGGCCTGCTGTTCGGCCATGCCTGGCATGACCCCCGCATCGTAGGGCAGGCGCTAGCCGCGTTTGCGGCCTTTTGTCTGCTGTCATCGGCGGTATATGTGATGAACGATCTGCTCGATCGTGAGCAAGATCGGCAGCATCCAAAAAAGAAACATCGGCCGCTGGCGGCGGATACGGTGAGCGTGCCGGCGGCCATTGCGCTTGCAGTGGTGTGTTTGCTGGGCGGGGGCGCGCTGGCTGTGCTTTATGCCGGCACCGCGCCGTGGATTTTCTTTGCCTACGTGGTGATGAACATCGCCTACAGCCTGGGGCTAAAGCATATTGTGATTCTCGATGTCTTCATCATTGCCAGCGGCTTCATGCTGCGCATTCTGGCGGGCACGCTGGGCTTGGGCATTGCACCCTCACACTGGCTGTTGCTGTGCGGGCTGATGCTCACCCTGTTCCTCGGCTTTGCCAAACGGCTTGCCGAACTGAACACTTTGCAAAAAGAAAGCGGCGGTCATCGCCGCGTGTTGGAACACTACACCGCGACTATGCTTGACCAGTTCATAAGTATCACGGCGGCGGCGGCTGTGATTTCCTACGCGCTCTATACCGTGAGCGCAGAAACCCTCGCTTTGCATGGCACGCGCAGCTTGATCCTGACCGTGCCCTTTGTCCTCTACGGCATGTTGCGTTACCTGTGGCGGCTGCACGCCCAAGGCGGCGGAGGCGATGCAGCGCAGGAGCTGCTGACCGATCCACATTTGATGGCAGCAGTTTTTGGCTGGTTGTTGCTTGTGCTAGTTTTGTTGCGCTAGTGGGCTCTAGCAGAGGAACTAGCCGCCAGGAAAAGCGCAATCGGCGGGCGGGATTGAAGAACAAATGGGATTCAGGTTTTGAGGAGAGAAAGATGAAGATGAATGTTATGTTGACCCTTTAGCTCCTGTAGCTCTTTAGTTAATATGACCATCGCATACTCATCCCTATCCAATAACAAAGCCAGCTACGTACCCGGAATTGACGGTCTGCGTGCGCTTGCAGTTCTTTCGGTTATTTTGTTTCACTTTAAAGCTTCTATCTTGCCTGGTGGCTTTTCTGGCGTAGATGTGTTTTTTGTTATATCCGGTTATGTCGTTAGCGGAAGTTTAGCCAAAGAAAGACAATCTGGATTCTGGCACTTTGCGGTTAACTTCTACGCTCGCCGAATAACCCGAATATATCCTGCGCTCGTTGTATGCCTTGTATTAACTGGGCTGTTGCAGGCCTTACTAGTTCCAAATTCCTGGCTGAGTACGACTTCTGCTAAGACGGCGATATTCGCATTCTTTGGCTTGAGTAACTTTGCATTGATTTGGTTCAGTGATGGATATTTTTCGCCACGTGTAGAGTTCAATGCGTTTACGCATACTTGGTCCCTTGCTGTCGAAGAACAGTTTTACCTCCTGTTTCCAATAGTTTTTTTTATTTGGATGAAAGGACGCGATAGAAAAGACGCAATAGGTACTTTTTCCAACTGGCTGCTTCCCATCTTATTGGCAATTTCTTTGCTTTTCTCTTGGTACCAAACGACTGCAACGCCAGACCACGCATACTATCTTCTCCCTAGTAGATTCTGGGAGTTGGCTTGTGGTGCAATGCTCTTCAAGCTGCACGCTCGAGGCAAACTTGTTACAAAGTCCGCAATTTCAACCAGCGGATGTGTCATTGTTGGTCTGACTTTAATTAGCCTGGGATTTTTTCTTTCTGAGCCGAAGTCATTCCCGTTCCCGTGGGCAATGATGTCAGTTGGTGGTGCACTTTTCGTCATAGCGGGCGTTACTAGTGAAATCGGTAAAGGTTTGTGGAGTAGTAAGATTCTGAATAATGTGTTTATGGTTTACGTGGGAAAAATATCCTATTCCCTTTATCTCTGGCATTGGCCAATAGTTGTAATTTTCAGGTGGACAGTTGGCCTAGACAAGCCGCTCGCAGTAATTTCCGCAATTTTTCTTACTACCCTGGCAAGTATTTTTTCCTACCATGTCATTGAAAAGCCCATAAGAAAAAGCCGGTTCGCCATTTCAAGGCCTGATTGGCACATTGTCTCCCGCGGTTTAATGGTTATCGTGGCCAGCTCAATCTTCGCTATCGGGATTTTCAAGTCGCAACCGTATCTAAGTCTCAGCGTTACGAAAGACAGGAGCACCTGGTACCCAGACTCCTGGTCCGCAGACTCAAATAAATCGCAATCAACCGCCCTCCCATTTCATGGTCGAACGTTATATGTATTGGGCGACTCGCACACCGGCGCTTACAGCACCATGTTGCAAGAGTTGAAGGACGATCAAGGTGTCGTGGTTCATCAGTACTCTAAGGGCGGTTGTGCCGTGGCAAATTTGCTTAGGGATGCGAGTCCAGAGTGCGTTCGATTTATTGAACAGGCTGTCGCGAAGATTAGAGCAGAGGCCACTCCGGGTGACATCGTGTTCTTAGCGTCCTTGCGAATGAATCGACTTGGCGATCAATGGGAAACTTTCGATGAATCAGCCGTAGTGGAAAAACAACGGGAGCCTGCATCCATTGCACAGCGGGCGGCTGCTTTGCTAGAAGCAGAGTCGTTAATTGAGGGTCTTGAAAAGGCCTCACTGACGGTTGTGATTGATGCGCCAAAGCCAATTTTCAAGTCCCCACCATTTCGATGCTCCGACTGGTTCAATGCACGCAACCCTGTATGTGATGGTGGTTTCGTTATGAGCCGACGTTTCTTGTTGGAACAGAGGCAGCCAGTCATGAATTCGATAAAGCAATTGGGTAAGGAGCACCCAGGATTGGTGGTTTGGGATCCGTTTCCAGTCTTATGCCCGATGGAGCCTTGTACAGCCTTTGACGAGAACCTGCCGCTGTTCTTTGATGGCGACCACTTAAGCGGCTACGGAAATCGCGTTCTCTATCCATCATTTTTATCTTTGATCAAGTCAATTTGGCGATCAACTTAGAAACGCTGTTGGTTGCGCTCACACCGCCCCTTTTGTGATGCAATCGTACAAAACACTTGCATCGCTCGTGCAGATGTCCCAATGTTTGAAATCTTGCGTCTTCTTTGTCTGTGTAATTTAGTCTGGGGCAGACAACAAAAGTTAATTCTTTATCGCACCTAGGGTGCTTTCAATTGAATTACTGAAGTGGTGTTGATCCAAAAGAGCTAAAGAGGACTAAAAACCAAAGGGGTTACCCATTAGCTGCGATTTGCAACAACCTGCACCAGGTTTGATGAACGCCTCTTTTTCGCAGTAAAAAATAAAGCCTTCTTGACAATTGTCAACGCAGCGCTGGGCTTGCCTGTCCAGAATATCCCCTGGGAAAACCTTTTATCGTTTCACTTACAGGGGAAAGCAAAATGAAAAAATTATTTGGTTTGGGTGTTCTCGTTGCTGCCGCACTGGGTTCCACTAGCGCAACACCTGCGCTGGCCGAGGAAGGGCGCTTTATGGTTCGTGTTCGAGCAGTGAGTTTGGAGCCAGCGAACGATTCGGACGCAATCCCGGCGCTGGGGGTTCCCGCCGATGCGATCCATGTGAATGACAGAGTAATTCCTGAAGTTGATTTCACTTACTTCCTGACCAAAAATATTGCTGCGGAGCTCGTTCTTACCTATCCGCAAAAACATGACGTGACTCTGGCCGGCACGAAGATTGGTACTTTCAAGCATCTGCCGCCTACCTTGACGCTTCAATACCATTTCCAACCGGATGCGCAGTTCCGTCCTTACGTTGGTGCGGGCGTTAATTACACCCGGATCACGTCGGTGAACCTCGCAGTACCAGGAGTCGGCGCATTGGATTTGGAAAATGACAGCTTTGGCGGAGCGCTACAAGCTGGTTTCGACGTGAAGCTGAATCAAAACTGGTATTTCAATGTGGATGTGAAGAAAGTCTGGATCAGTAGCGATGTCAAGCTAAAAGCAACAGGCGCTAAAGTCAGTTCAGTAGGGGTTGATCCGATATTGCTTGGCGTTGGTTTGGGTTATCGGTTCTAAGTTTTTAGCCATCTGGTCGCCGATAAAAAACGCTTACTCATGTGGGCTTTTTATTAGCGACTTGTTGTGGCGTGTTGTTTTATGGGTTGTTATGCGGCGTCAAACTGGATGTTAACGCTGCCCATGCCATCAAATTTGGCGCGAATGCTATCGCCTGCCTTGACAGGAATCGCCTCGGTAATGGCGCCACTCATGACAAAGCTTTCGGCGGGCAGGCTCTCGCCTTGTACGGCAAGCAAATTGACGAGCATGGCAATGGCAATGGCTGGGTTTCCCAGTACCGCGTCTGATACACCGGCGACTACCGGCTCACCATTTTTCTCAAGCGATACATGAATCGCCCGTAAATCAAGCGCATCAACCGTGTGCCGGGTAGATCCCGGCACGAACCGGGCGCTTGAGCCATTGTCGGCAATGACGCTCGGCAGATCAAACTTGAATCCGGAAAAGCGTGAATCGATGATTTCAATGGCTGGAACCACATAATCTGTCGCTGCCAACACCTGTTCTGCTGTGCAGTCGGGGCCACGCAATTCTGCTTTTGTGAAAAATGCGATTTCACATTCAACGCGAGGATGTACCAGGTCCTGGGTCGAAATCGTGCTGCCATCCGCGCGTGCCGTATCCTCCATCAGGAAACCGATGCTGGGGACTGAAACCCCCATTTGCTGCATTTTCGCCTTGGAGGTGAGGCCGATTTTCCAGCCGGCCTGGCGTCTACCTTCCGCGCATAACCGCCTTCTGAGGGCGGCTTGCACGGCATAGCCATCGTCCACGGTCATGGCAGGAAAATCATCGGTGAGTTTGGGGATGGCATACGCACCTCTTTGCGCTGCTAAAACCCGATCACAAAGTTGGTTTACCTCGTTGGGTGTGAGTGCCATGGTTTTTCCTTTGCCGATTGAGTTATCAGAGTTTGATGCAGATATTTTTCAGTTCGGTGTAAAACTCCAACGAATGTACACCTCCTTCACGGCCAATGCCGGATTGCTTCATGCCGCCAAATGCCGTGCGCAGATCCCGCAGGAACCATGAATTCACCCAGATGATACCGGCTTCAAGCGCGCCAGCCATACGATGGGCACGCGAAAGATTGCTGGTCCACAGCGTGGCAGAAAGCCCATAGGTGGTGTCATTGGCTAAAGCCAGGACTTCTTCTTCGGTATCAAAAGGCGTGATATGGCAGCAAGGGCCAAAAATTTCCTCACGCAATATGCTCGCGTTTTCAGGTAATCCGGTCCAGATGGTCGGTTGAACCCATGCGCCACTGGCAAGTTCCGGGGATACTGTGGGGACGCCGCCGCCTGTCACCACGGTGGCGCCTGCTTCCACGGCTTTTTTGTAGTACGAGAGCACCTTGTTTCGCTGTTCATGGGAAATCATCGGGCCCATGGCAACGCTCGCATCAAACGGGGCGCCAATTTTCATGTTCTCTGCTCCGGCTTTTAGCGCGGAGACAAAGCGCTCAAAAAGCGGCCGTTCGACATACAGGCGTTCCGTGCCCAGGCACACTTGCCCGGTATTAACGAAGGAGGAGCGTAGCGTACCTTCGATTGCGGCATCAAAATCGCAATCAGCAAAAATAATTCCGGCATTTTTGCCGCCCATTTCGAGCGACACAGGGCGTGCGCCAACCGCAGCGGCTTTGCTGATTTCCGCACCCGTGCGGGTCTCGCCCGTGAAGGTGATGGCATTCACCCCTGGGTGTGTGGTGACAAACTCGCCAGCCGACCCCGGCCCAAAACCATTGACGACGTTATAAACGCCCTTGGGAATGCCCACGGTATTCATCACTTCGCCGAGCAAGGCCGCTGACTGTGGCGACTCTTCAGAAGGTTTGACAACGACTGTGTTGCCACAGGCTAATGCTGGTGCGACCTTCCAGGTCATCAGTAGCAGCGGGGCATTCCACGGGCAGATTACCCCCACCACGCCCACCGGGCGACGGACTGAATAATTCAGTGCGCCTTTTCCGTCGGGCGTTGCCATCTCGTAAGTTTCTGTCGGTACGTTTTTCACCATGTCGGCAAAAATCTTGAAGTTGGCCGCACCGCGCGGCACAAAGGCATGACGGGCAACGGAGGCAGGCATGCCGGTATCGGCTGTTTCGGCTTCGACAAAATCATCGAAGCGCCGAGTCATTTCGTTGGCAACGGCATAGAGCAGTTCAGAGCGATCAGCCAGCGGAATTTTTGCCCAGCTGCCACGCAAGGCGGTCCGCGCCGAAGCGACCGCTTTATCGACATCTTCACGCGAGGCTTCGGCCACAGTGGAGATCACCTCGTTATTCACCGGTGAGCGTTTTTCAAACGTGGCACCTGATGATACAAATTCACCGGCAATGAAGTTGCGAATAGTTTTGATGCTCATCGAGCTCTCCTTGTTGGTATAAAAATACGGTGTGAAATAAATCGTAAAAAATGAACTCTAGCAGGTTAAATCCACGTCGCGGCCACAAAAAATCGGCGTTGGTGATACGGTGCTCATGTCAAAATGCTGGCTGACATCGCCGCATTATCCCGCTGCGGATTTGAATCCATGTATCTTTTACGCATAGGTCTTTTCGAGCAATCATTTACCTCAGCTCCGACGGCGAAAATCGCTCGGACGAAAACCCAGCAGCGCGAGGGTGGCAAAGTAACTGATGCCGCCACCGGAGACGATCAACGCGAGCTTTAGCAAACGCTGTCTGCTGCCCATCACGAGCCAGCTGGCATCATTGCCGGCACTCAACCAAAGCACTGCACTGAGTGCACCAAGCGCTACGACCAGCTTCAGCATGAACATACCCCAGCCCGCTGTGGGCAGATACGCTTCGCGCTGGCGCAGCCCGCGCCACAGCAGCGCTGCATTGACACACGAAGCCAGACCGATAGACAAGGCCAGCCCGGCATGCTTGAGCCAGCCGATAAAGGCCAGGTTCATCAATTGGGTAAGCAGCAGCGTGAAGAGGGCGATCTTCACTGGCGTGCGAATATCCTGCCGTGCGTAAAAGCCGGGGGCGAGCACTTTGACTAGTATCAGCCCGGTTAGCCCAATGGAATAAGCAACCAGTGCTTCGCGCGTGCGCAGCACGTCCAGGGCAGTAAATGCGCCATGCTGAAACAGCGTGGATAGCAAAGGCACGGCCAGCAGCGCCAGCGCAAGAGATGCGGGAAGCGTCAACATCAAGGTTAGTCGCAAGCCCCAGTCGAGCAGGGCGGAGAATTCGGTCGGGTTGCCGCTGGCATGGGTGCGTGCGAGGCTGGGCAGCAGAATGGTGCCTAGCGCTGCACCAAGTAAACCTGCGGGAAATTCCATCAACCGATCCGCATAGTAAAGCCATGAGACGCTGCCGTTTTCCAGGAATGAGGCGAAGATGGTGTTGATCAGCAGGCTGATCTGCGATACGGAAACGCCCAGCACCGCAGGCCCCATGAGCTTGAGAATACGTTGCACACCGGCGTCCCGCCAGACCGGATCAAAGCGCGGCAGCATGCCGATTTTTGCCAGCGCGGGGATTTGGATGGCGAGTTGCAGTGCGCCGCCGAGAAAAACTGCCCAGCCCAACACCAGGATGGGTGGATTAAACCAGGGTGCAGCAAACAGCGCCATGCCGATGAAAGAGAGGTTGAGCAGCACCGGCGTAAAGGCGGGCAGGGTAAAGCGGTTCCAGGTATTCAGAATGCCCGCAGCGAGCGCTACCAGCGACATGAAAAAAATGTAGGGAAAGGTGATGCGCGTCAGTTGCACGGTGAGTTGAAATTTGTCCGGATTGGCAGCGAAGCCCGGTGCAAAAATGGTAATCAGAATGGGCGAGGCGAGCATGCCCAGTGCGGTGACAACGATCAGACTCAGAAACAGGATGCTGGCGACGTGGTCGACCAGACGTTTGGTTTCTGTGTCCCCTTGGCGCGCGCGGTATTCCGCCAGAATGGGCACAAAAGCCTGCGAAAACGCGCCTTCGGCAAACAGGCGACGCAACAGATTGGGCAGGCGAAAGGCGACGAAAAAAGCATCGGTCAGCGGACCGGCGCCAAAACTTCGCGCGATGACAAAGTCGCGCACGAAGCCGAGGATACGAGAGAGCAGGGTCATGCCGCTGACAGTGACCAGCGTGCGGAGTAGATTCATGGGTGGATGTTAACCGCGATATCGAGATAGGGGTGTTGTGGCGTGCAGCAATCGTATGCTTCTCGGCGATTTTACTTGGTGTGCCGACGGTGTCGGCACTTTGCGCGCAATCAGCGTGCGATTAAACAGTGGTGTCCGATATCACCGAGCTGTGCGCAGCCGGTCAAGGCCATGGTCATTTCCAGTTCGTCCCGCAGCAGGCGGATGACATGAGCTACGCCTAGCGCACCACCGACGGTGAGGCCCCAGAGATAGGGGCGGCCGACAAGCACTGCCGTGGCACCGAGCGCCAGCGCAATGAATGCATCGCGGCCGCTGCGAATTCCGCTATCGAACAGGATGGGCATGCGGCCGTCGATACGCTGCACGATATCTGGCAGGACATCCAGGCTGGTCGGCGCGCCATCCAGCACGCGGCCGCCGTGGCTTGAAACCACGATGCCGTCGCAGCCGAGGGCCAGCACATGTTCTGCATCGTCAGGGTGGAGTATGCCTTTGAGCAGCAAAGGCAATTGCGTTTGCTGGCGCAGCCAGGCGACATCATCCCAGGTAGGCGCTTGTTTCATCCAGCCGTCGAATACCATGCTTTGTGCTTGGCTTAGCGGCGCTGGTGGCGGATGGTTTTCCAGATTGACAGCGGCAACATCGTCAGGCAGTTGCAAGCTTGCCCGCTTTATTGGCGCGTCAACAGTGAGCACGACGACGGAAAATCCGGTAGCCGCCGCGCGCTGCAGCAGGCGCGCTGTACGTTCTCGCTCACCTTGCCAATACAGCTGAAACCAGGGCAATTGAAATCCAGGGTCGTCGAGGTTTTCCGTCGAGCTGGCGCGGGCAATTGCCGCAAACGGCTGGCTGGCCAGGCTGCTGACCAGCATCTGGCCACCTTGTGCGCTAGCTGCCATGGCGCTGGCACATTCGCCATCCGCATGAAACAGCCGCTGGTAACTGACGGGCGCTAACAGCAAGGGATGCGCCAGTTCCTGGCCATAGAGAGTCAGGCGGGTGTGTCCGCCTTGCACATTGCGCAACGGTCGGGGTATCAGGCGGATGGTGGTGAAGGCATTTTGCTTATCTGTTACGGAAGCATCACTACTGCCAGTCTGCAAGTAATGCCAGATACTTGGGCCCAGGCACGCCTCGGCCAGCGGCAGGTAGTCACGTGCACGATCTATCGGTGGCAGCGGTGTCGGGCTCGAAGGTGCAGTCATCAGTTTTCTGCCCAGCGTCGCAGCAGGTTGTGATACGTCCCTGTCAGCCGTATCACCGGATCGGTCTCACCGATGTCGTTGCGCAGCGCCAGCAGAGCCATATCCATGTCGTATAACAGGCGGCGCTGGCCGGGGTCGCGCACCATGCTCTGGATGAACATGAAGCAGGCTAGCCGCTCGCCGCGCGTGACGGGGGTGACGGCGTGAAGCGAGGAAGAGGGATAAATGACCAGACTGCCGGCTGCGAGCTTGATAGGGTGTGAGCCGAAGGTGTCTTCGATAGTCAACTCGCCGCCGTCATAATTTTCCGGATCGGATAGAAACAAGGTGGCCGAGATGTCTGCACGGACATAAGTGCCCGGCGGGTGGGGTGCGAGGCGCATGGCGTTGTCTATATGCCAGTCGTAGGTATTGGTTTGGTCGGCATAGCGGTTAAAAAAGGGCGGCAGGATTTTCAGTGGTAGCGTGGCGGCGAAAAACAGGGGATTACGGTTAAGTGCGTTGAGCACAAGATGCCGCAAGGTTGGCAGATGCTCGGCGTCTTCCGTCAGTTGCTGGTTGTTCTTAGCCAGTGCCGCTTGCGTGCCAGCAGTTGCCAGCCCGCTGCCCCAGCGGGAGCGGGCCAGCAAGTCGCGCGTGGCGGCCAGTTCATCCAGTGTCAATAGATTATCAATGGTGATGAGCATGGCTTTGCCGAAAGATCAGAACTTGATTTCGCCGGTCAGGATTGCAGCGCGGCGTGTGCCTGGAGTGGCGAAACCACCATTTTCGTAAAACGAGTCGTAGTAGATTTTATCGAATACATTTCTGACATTGAGGCGTAGTGTCCATTTTTCCCTTTCATAGGCCACCATGGCATCCCAGCGTGTATAAGAGGACAGCGTATTTGGATGAAACGTAGTGCTGCCAGGCAGTGTAGGGATGGCGCCCGCGCCGCTCGGGTTGTAGCCTAGACGTTCGCCTTTGGCTTCGATGCCGCCCCCAACTTTCCAGTAGCCGTCGAGTTTGTAGGTGGTCCATAGGTTGGCAGTATACGATGGCGTGTTGCGCGCGCGTTGTCCGACATAACCTGGGTTTGCCATGGTAATGATGCCGGTCGTGGGGTTCACATTTTCTGCAACTTCAAGAATACGGGCGTCCATCAGGGCGAGTCCGGAGAATATCTCCCAACTATTGGTGATGCGGCCAGCAGCCTCCAGTTCAAATCCCTTGGTGCGGCGCTTTTTGGTGAGTATCGCTGCTGTTGACTCGAGATCACCATTGCGTTCCCATTTTTTGGTTGCTTGATAGAGTGCCGCGCGGAGTGCCAGATCGCCATCAAACAACAGCCACTTGGCACCAAGTTCAATCACGTCGCTGCGTTCCGGTGGCAGCGGTGATACGGTAAGTTGATAAAGATCGGCAGTGGGGCTGAAGGAGTCACTCCAACTGAGGTAGTAATGTGTTTGACTGGTAGGGTGGAAGGACAGCGCGCTGCGGTAGCTGTTCTGGCCATAGTAAAGATTGGGCGAGGTGGCGCTGCTGAAATTAGCATCCATCTCGTCGCGGCGCATGCCTAGCGTTGCCTTCCACTTGGGGATGAATTCGATGGTGTCCTGCACATAGACAGCATAGGAATCCGAGTCGAAACGTACGGGCGTGCCTGTTGGACTGGGGTCATACGGTTGATAGTAGGGCGGGTTAGCCGCCGTGGTGCCGCCCAGATTGCGCAGTGAATGTCGATAGCTGTTTTCTTTCAAATATTCAACACCGGTGAGCAGCTCGTGTTTCATGCCCATGGCGGTGAATTTGGTGCTGTAGTCCGATTGCAGGGTCACGGTTTCGTAATCGGCAGTACGTGTCGGGCCGCCGTTGGCAGTGACGCCATTGAGAACCAATGCTTGGGCGTTCGGCGCCTGAGTCGCACTGGGGGTGCGCGCCCAGTAGCTGCGCTCGTAATCGGCTATTCGCACCTGTGTACGCAACTGGCTGTCCGGCGAAAAACGATATTCGTTGATCAGCGTGGTGATCTTCGTATCGCTTTTGTCAAACGTGCTGTCAGTGCCCCAGAAAGTATCTGGGGAAAAGTTTTTAGTGATACTTCGTGTTGCAGTATCGAATGGCATGCCGTAGTCCGGATTGTCCTCGGTCTTGAGCTGATAGTGGTTGAGCCAGAACTGGTTATTGGTGTACAGGTTGAAGCCGAGGCTGATGCCGATCCCCTTGCGATGGATTTCCGGCTCGCTGCCGGTTGCCGGGTTACTGCGCCAGCTGCCTTCGTCACGTTGCATCAGGTTGATGCGCACGGCAGTGTTCTCATTGAGTGGCTTGTTGAGGTCTGCCGTGACTTCCTTGTAGTCGTTTTCGCCGATACTGCCGGTGAGTTTGTATTGCTCTTCATTCAACGGTGTTTTGCTCACCTGATTGATGACGCCACCTGCCTGGCCGCGGCCGAATAACATCGCGCCGGCACCACGCAAGACATCAATCTGTTCGTAATTGAAGGTCTCGCGATTGTATTGCGCGGTGTCGCGTATGCCGTCGAGATACATGTCGCCGAAAGTATAAAAACCGCGCAGATTCATGTTGTCGCCTGAGCGACCGCCTTCTGCTGCGTTAAAGGTCAGACCGGAGACGTTGCGCAGGGCTTCACGCAGCGATCCGACTTGCTGTTCTTCCATCAGGGTCTGGGTGATGGTGGTCACGGCTTGAGGGATGTCATGCGGATCTTGCAGTATCTTGCCAACGCGCGTGGTGGTAGCACGATAACCGTCGGGTTTATCGGCTTCTGCCTGCACAGTCACCGTGGGTAATTGCTTTTCCGTTCCATTCGCTATTTCCTGCGCATTGACAACGTGCGAACTGGTCAGCCCGGCCAGTATCATGGCGCTGAGCGGTAGCAATTGCGGCGACGGTTTTTTCTTATAGATGCTGCTGGTGTTTTTTGTCAGCTGATTCATGGGATATCCTCAGGTAATGTTGTTCTGGCTGGCTGGAACGGGGTGTGAAAAATTGAGAGTAATCGTCAGGGTGTCTTGGGTTCCGTGACGAAGGCGATTCGCGTGAGCCCTTCGTGCGTGGCGGCCGACATGACTTGAGCCACCTTTTCGTACGGCGTAGTACGTTCCGCCCGCAGATGCAGTTCCGGTTGTGGCGAGTGCCCGGCGGCAATGCGTAGCCGTTCGTCGAGCGTTGTGGCAGTAACTGCTTCACCATGCCAATACACTTGGCCGCTATTGTCGATGGCGACCTGGATATTGTCTGGCTCGGTCAGGTTCGGGGTGGATGATGCTTTGGGCAGATCAATCTTGACTGAGTGCGTCAACAGCGGCGCAGTAATGATGAAAATCACCAGCAGTACCAGCATGATGTCGATCAGGGGAATCATGTTGATTTCGGCAAGAGCTTCATCGCCGTCATCTTCGAAAAAAGAGTCTGTCATGGCGTCACTTTCTAGGCAACTGCGAGTACGTTTTTTGGCCCAGCTGCGTGGTTGGCTGGATGGTTTGCCTCGTTGCCCTTGCTACCTTGAGGTACGGTCTTGAGGCCGGTGGCGAGCAGGGTGAACAATTCATGAGCGAACGCGTTGAGCTCGCCCAGCGCATTGCGATTGGCGCGGGTAAATGTGTTGTAGGCAACGGCAGCGGGAATGGCAACGGCTAGGCCGATGGCGGTCATGATCAAGGCTTCGCCCACCGGGCCGGCGACCTTGTCCAGCGTACTTTGGCCGCTCATGCCGATGGCCAGCAGCGCATGGTAAATCCCCC
The DNA here is from genome assembly GCF_000934545.1 of Rugosibacter aromaticivorans. Classification (GTDB taxonomy): domain Bacteria; phylum Pseudomonadota; class Gammaproteobacteria; order Burkholderiales; family Rhodocyclaceae; genus Rugosibacter; species Rugosibacter aromaticivorans. Next base: position 1,974,834 of record NZ_CP010554.1, on the reverse strand, counting down.
AGACAGTGCCGAACAGGCCGACAAAAGGCGCTGAGGAGGCGACGGTGGCGAGATAGGTGTTGCCATATTCCATGTGTGCCTTATGCTGCGCAATGACATGCCTGATCGAGCGAATGAGGAACTCGCCGGGCGTACCAAAATCGATCAGACCCTGCGGATTTTGGCTGATGTTGTCTGCCTTGCAGTACTCAACGGCGGCGATTCCTCGTTGCACCAAATCCGCAAAGGGTTCGGTAATGCCCCTGGTGGGGTTATTTGCGCGTATTTCGTCGGCAATGTCATTAAGACTGTTGGCTACCCAGAAAGACTTGAGGAAGGTATTGCTCTTGCGCCGGATGGCGATACGGCGGGCGCTTTTGGCAAGAATCAGATACCAGGTGCCGATGGACATCAGCGTCATCAGAACCAGAATAAACCGTGCAATGCCATCGCTATTGGCGAGAAAGTGGGCGAAGCCCAGTGAGTTTTCCATGGTGTCAGCCTTTCAGTGAAAAAATAATCGGAACGAGAACAGTAGCGGCGACAGGCTCGTTGCCGAGCTTGGCTGCCACGAATTTCCAGCGGCGCACGGTTTCCAGCGCTGAATCATCAAGACGCGTGTAGCCGCTGCTGGTGTGTATCTGGACAATTTGCGGCAAACCGTCCGCCGTAACATGTATGCGCAGCACGACGCGGCCCTGCTCGCCAAGACGTCGCGAGATGCCTGGATACGGCGGCTTCGGATTGTCCAGATAGGTGGCATCGAAGCGTGGCTGGGTTGGTATTGACGCAGGTGACATGGCAATTGCTGTAACAGGTTCTGCAAAAGTCGGCGCTGGCAGAGCGACAGTCGGTGTGGGTGCAGGCATTTCCACAGGCGCAGCGAGCAACGTCGGAGTTTGTATTGGCAAGGGTTTGCGTGCCATGGGACGGGGTTTTGGGGGGACGATTTCAGGTTTTGTCTGCGGTGCTTCAAGCGGTAGCAGGCGCACGCTCATGGCAACTGGTGCGCTTGGCTGGCTGATGGGAGCCTATCCGAATTTTTGTGTGTAAGGCATATTCATCAGTTCGAGAAAGGAACGAGATATGCCCGAGCAACAAACGAAACCCAAGAAGCTGAGCATGGTTCAGCAATCCATTGAGGATGCGCGCAACGCGCCTGCGTTTACGCCCGAGATGCAGGCACAGCTGGACACACTGGTCAGCGCACCGATGACCGGCAGCGAGGTCAACGACCTCACCGCACGCCTGAAACGCGCGATCATCGAGCGCGCGCTGGCTGCTGAGATGAGCCTGCATCTGGGCTACGCACCCGGCGAAGACAAGCCCGCAGGCGTTGCCAACCATCGCAACGGCAGCAGCGGCAAGACGCTCCTCACCGACACCGGCCCGCTCAGGATCGACATCCCGCGCGACCGCAGCGGCGCGTTCGAACCCCTGATCGTCCCCAAGCATGGCCGCCGCTACGAAGGCTTTGATGACTTGATCCTGTCGATGTATGCACGCGGCATGAGCACGCGCGACATCCGCGCGCACCTGACCGAGATGTATCACGTCGAGGTGTCGCCGGATTTCATCAGCACCGTGACCGATGAAGTCATGGCCGAAGTCTCTGCCTGGCAGGCCCGACCGCTGGAGCCGATGTACCCCGTGATCTTCTTCGACGCGTTGCGGGTCAAGATCCGCGACGACGGCCTGGTCAGGAACAAGGCGGTCTATCTTGCGCTGGGCATCCTGCCCGACGGCAGCCGCGACATTCTCGGGCTGTGGATCGAACACACCGAAGGGGCCAAGTTCTGGCTCAAGGTCTTCAACGACTTGAAGACGCGCGGCGTGGAGGACGTGCTGATCGCCGTTTCCGATGGTCTGAAAGGGATTCCAGAGGCGCTTGCTGCGGCGTATCCGGAAGCCGTCCTGCAAACCTGCATCGTGCACTTGATCCGCAACAGCCTGGACTATGCCAGTTGGAAGGATCGCAAAGCCGTCGCAGCGGCGCTGCGTCCGATCTACACCGCGACGAGCGCAGACGCCGCAGAAGTCGCGCTGACGGCGTTCGCGCAATCCGAATGGGGAACGAAACTGCCGCATGTCGCTGCGGCCTGGCGGCGTGCATGGGACTACGTGACGCCATTCTTTGCGTTCCCGCCCGAGATTCGGCGGGTGATTTACACCACCAATGCCATCGAATCGGTCAACGCGCGCATCCGCAAGGCGATCAAGACACGCGGGCATTTCCCCAACGACGAGGCGGCGACCAAGCTGATCTGGCTGGCGCTGAGAAACATCACCAAGGAATGGGCAATGCCGGTGTTTCACTGGAAAGCCGCGATGGTGCAATTCGCCATCCAGTTCGGGGATCGCTTTACGAAACGTGTCGCGTAAAATCAGGCAGCAATCAATGAAACATCAACCGCCTTGCACACAAAATTCAGGACACTCCCGCTGATGGATTTTCCATGGAGCAGTCCGCAAATCACCAGCACATGCGCAGCGATCACGATTCCGGTGCAGATGCGGGAGACGCGCTGCGGCGCTGTGCATGGATAGCTGGGAAAAGACTGTGCGGCCATCGGTTGGGTTATATGGAAGTGGAGTCAAAAATATTTTATAAATAAGAATCATTCTTATTATAAATGAGAATGATTCTTATATGCAAGTAATTTTTTGGTGTCTGTGTATTTGGTGCTGCTTTGCAGCAGAATTTTTCAAACTAATTAGCGGATAGGATGACTTTAAGTATTCTCCCGCCCTGTGGTCAGTGCCGGATTGAAGTCTCAGTATGATTGTTTGATTGTTTGAGTTATTTTGAATAGACAAATACGTGCCTTCAAATGTGCAAACTGATTCGCTACCAGATCAAGTCACATTAATCGGCCACTACCTATAAAATGAACGAAGCATCTTTGCACATCTGGTATTTTTCTCATGACTGCTGCTTACATCACCGTCTTTTTCTTGGTAGCGTTAGCGCTGTCAACCGCGCTTCGTCTTTGGCTGGGCGTGCGACATATGCGCCATGTCCGTGCGTGCCGGGGAGAAGTGCCTGCGGAATTTGCCGCCCAAGTCACCCTGGCTGACCATGAGCGCGCTGCTGATTACACCGTGGCCAAGGGCCGTTTGGGGCTGATCGAGATTCTTATCGAGGCGACATTGTTGCTTGTGTTCACGATGGGTGGATTGTTGCAGTCGATTGACGCCGTGCTGCACGCTTGGCTGGGCATGGGTTATGCCCATGATCTGGCGCTGTTTGCCGGCTTTGCGTTGCTGGGCTTCGTGATGGGTTTGCCGATGAGTCTTTACCGCACGTTTCGGCTTGAATCGGCATTTGGTTTTAACAAAATGACGATGCGGCTGTGGTTGGCAGATTTGTTCAAGGCAGGTTTGTTGGCCATCCTGATTGGCGCGCCGTTGCTGCTGGCTGTTTTATGGTTGATGCAGATGATGGGCGCGAACTGGTGGTTTTATGTCTGGCTGTTCTGGATGAGCTTTAATCTGCTGGTTCTGGTGTTGTACCCCACGGTGATTGCGCCCTTGTTCAACAAGTTTTCGCCACTGGCGGATAGTGCTCTAAAAGAACGTATCGAAGCCTTGTTGAATCGTTGCGGCTTTGCTTCATCCGGCTTATTCGTGATGGATGGCTCAAAGCGTTCGGCGCATGGCAATGCGTATTTCACTGGTTTTGGCCGCGCCAAGCGCATTGTATTTTTCGACACGCTTTTGGAAAAACTCGCACCGCAAGAGATCGAGGCTGTGCTTGCACATGAATTGGGACATTATCATCATCACCATGTGTTAAAACGGATTGCACTACTGGCGGTGATAAGTTTTGGCATGTTGTGGTTGCTTGGCCAGGTGATCGATCAGCCGTGGTTTTATGAAGGGTTAAACATCGGTGCTGGTGACACGGTGAATACGGCACATACTGCGATGGGTTTGCTGCTGTTTTCTATGGTGCTGCCGGTTTTTCTGTTTCCGTTAGCGCCGCTGACATCAGCGCTTTCGCGGCTGGATGAATATGCGGCCGATGCCTATGCCGCAAAACAAACGGCAGCAAAAGATCTTGTCGCGGCACTGGTTAAGCTTTACCGTGATAATGCTGCGACGCTGACACCGGACCCTCTCTACTCGTTGTTTCACGATTCGCATCCGCCGGCCAGCCAACGGATTGCACGTTTGCAATCCTTTTGAATAAGACACGGAGGAACGATGACTGATCTGAAAAACCGCCGCTGTGTGCCTTGCGAAGGGGGTGTTTTGGCGCTGGATGCTAATGCTGCCGAGCAGTTATTGGCGAGGCTTTCAGGATGGCAGCGAGAGGTCAATGATCATAAGCGTGATCATCAGCGTATTTTTAAAATCTACCGGTTCAAGAATTATCACGAGACCATGGCGTTTGTGAATGCGACGGCCTGGGTGTCTCACCGCGAAGACCATCATCCCGACCTGACCGTTAGCTACAACGAATGCAAGGTGAGCTATACCACGCATGCGATCGGCGGCTTGAGTGAAAATGATTTCATTTGTGCAGCAAAAATTGATGCGTTGTTTGAGCTGTAATATGCGCTTTGCCATGTGCTGTCATTTACTTTGAGCGAGCGCGGAACAATCATCGCCGCTTTTGGCCGGCACTACGAAATCGAATTTGCTGATGGTCGTGTGGCGCAGGGTTTTCCTAAGGGCAAAAAAAGCCCCTATGCCGTGGGGGATGTTGTTGAGCTCACGCAGGACGGGCAAATTACCAGCCATCTGCCGCGTAAAAATCTGTTGTACCGCAGTGATGCGTATCGGCAAAAACTGATCGCTGCTAATGCCACCCAGTTGCTGTTAGTAGTTGCGACCGAGCCCTCGTTTAGCGATTTATTGCTGTCCCGTGCGCTGCTCGCTGCCGAACATGAGGGGTTACGCCCACTGATCGTGTTAAACAAGTGTGATCTAACGGCCGCATTGCCTGCTGCGCACGATCTGCTCGCCCCCTTTGTGGCATTAGGCTACCCACTGCTAACACTCTCTGCCGCGCAAGATGCCACGCCGCTGCTGCCTTGGCTGGCGGGTGAGGTTTCGGTGCTGGTAGGGCAGTCGGGTATGGGTAAATCTACCTTGACCAATGCGCTGGTGCCGCATGCAGCGGCGGCCATTCGTGAAATTTCAACGGCACTGGATTCAGGTAAACACACCACCACGTATGCGCGGCTGTATCACCTGCCCAATGGCGGCCAGTTGATCGATTGCCCTGGGGTACAGGTATTTGGTCTGGCGCAGTTGTCGCCACAGGAAATTGAATCGGGTTTTGTCGAATTTCGTCCCTTGATGGGAACGTGTCGTTTTCGTGATTGCAAACATAGTGCGGAACCAGGTTGCGCTGTTAAGGCAGCGCTAGCCAGCGGCGCGATTCATCCACGGCGGTTGGCGCATTATCACCAGATCATGAGCGAGACTTCGCGACGTTGACAAAGACGGTATACTTTCCGTTTGCACCGCAAGATCAAAAGCCGTTATTCATGAGGGTTTGCGGACTGCGAAGTTATTTATTGGGAATAAGCTGATGTCTGTTTTAAGTTGGATCGTCGCGATGTCGCTGACAGGTGGGGCGTTGAGCGTCTTGGCCGCCGCAGTATTTGCTTTGAAGGCAAAGGCACACTGGGTATCACACCTCATTAGCTATGCGATTGGGGCGTTGCTGGGCGCAGCCTTTCTTGAGGTTTTGCCCCATGCGATTACGGCGAATGGTGATGCAGTGGGCACGACGGCTACCGTTCTTGGCGGCATTCTGATTTTCTTTGTGCTGGAAAAATTAGTGCTTTGGCGGCATTGTCATGTCGAGTCGTGTGAGGGCCATGAACCGCATGCGCATGGCCATGAGAACAGACGCAGTGGCCTGCTGATCATGGTGGGGGATACCTTTCATAATTTTGTTGATGGCATCCTCATTGCCGCGGCCTTCATGGAAGATATCCGCCTGGGGATTATCACGGCATTGGCGATTACTGCCCATGAGATTCCACAGGAAATCGGCGATTTCATGATATTGCTGCATTCAGGTTATTCAAAATCACGGGCGCTAGCGTTTAATCTGTTCTCGAGCTTGGCGACGGTGGTGGGGGCATTGATGGCCTATGCGGCACTTGGGAAAATGCAAACCGCGGTGCCGGCGTTGTTGGCCTTAGCTGCGGCTAGCATGATTTATGTTGCTGTCGCTGATCTTATTCCGGGGTTACACAAGCGGCCTGAAATCAAAGCGACGGTACAGCAAATTTTATTGATCGGTGCCGGCATTGCTACCATCTTTTTGAGTCACCGTACGATTGATCATTTTCTGGGATAGCTGATCCCGTCGCCGTTGTGGCGTGCCCAAGAGCCACAACAACAAAGCCAGGGGCGCAGCGCCATATACGACAAAGGTGAGTATTCCGGCAGTCAGGCTCGGCTCTGTGACTGCCATGAGCAGCGTGATATACAGCCATCCAATGGCGATCACATACATGGCGCGATTGTAATCAGTTTGGTGAAGCATCTGCTGCGGACTAGCCATTTTGTTTTTTAACACGGTTTCTTGACACTGATTATTGTGCGATGCAAAATGAATCTGCCATCCATTAAGTGCTTATTTTGCCGAAGACTTCATGTTCTCTATCTTTTCTCTGCAAAGGTTATTGCATGTCATCCGCCGCTGATGCTTTGTTTCATGGCCCCCAGCAGTTTTTTGCTGCACAGTTACCGCATTCGTTGGCTGAGCTTATGAAGGATGCTCTTTTCAACGGTGAGATGATGTCCGCAGACGTCCAGGCGTTGCGTCAGGCGCTCATACAGGAATGGCAAGGCAGGCATGCCCAACTGTGGCAGCGGATGTTGAACACGGACAAGGATCAGTCGTTGCCGCCAGTAGTGAGCGCTTCGGTGGGAGATCGGCGCTTTGCTCATCCGGCATGGACAGAGAGTCGGCCGCACGATTATTTATGGCAGGCCTATTTACTTAACGCTGAGTATCTGCAGCGATTCGCCGCGATCGCTCCGGAAGGTCGGGAAAAAAAGAAGACGGTATTTCTCGCCCGACAAATCATGGATGCCATGGCGCCTTCGAATTTTATCGCGACCAACCCGGAGTTCATCCAGACAGCGCTGGAAACCCAAGGGGAAAGTATTCGTCAGGGGATTCAGAACCTGATCGACGATCTTGAAAAGGGCCGTATCTCGATGACGGATGAGGCGGCGTTTGACGTGGGCCGTAATTTGGCAACGACGCCAGGCGCAGTAATTTTTGAAAATGCGTTGATGCAGTTGATTCAATATTCGCCGCAGACGAAAAAAGTTGCCGCGCGTCCACTGTTGATTGTGCCGCCATGCATCAACAAGTTTTATATCCTCGATTTGCAGCCGGAAAATTCGCTGGTGCGCTATGCCGTGGCGCAGGGCAACACGGTTTTTCTGGTGTCATGGCGAAACGTCAATGCCACCCTGGGGCATCTGACGTGGGATGACTATGTTGAGCGAGGGCCATTGACGGCGATTCGCGTGATGCAGAAGCTATGTGGTGTAGCACAAGTGAATGCGCTGGGCTTTTGTGTCGGGGGTACTATTCTCAGCTCCGCGCTTGCGGTTGCGCGGCAGCGCGGTGAAGACCCGGTGGCATCTCTCACGCTACTGGCAACCTTGCTCGATTTTTCTGATGTCGGTGAGATCGGTTATTTTGTTGATGAACAGTCAGTGGCGGCGCGCGAAGCGAGCATCGGTAAAGGCGGATTGCTTCCTGGACGTGAGTTATCCGCCGTTTTTTCAGCGCTGCGCGCGAATGACCTCATCTGGCAGTATGTAGTCAGTAACTATCTCAAGGGAAAGAAACCGGTGGCCTTTGATTTGCTGTATTGGAATTCGGATGCGACGAACCTGCCTGGCCCTTTTTTGGCATGGTATCTGCGTCATATGTATCTTGAAAATAGTTTGCGTATACCCGGTAAACTCGAGATGTGTGGCGTCAAAGCGGATCTTGGGCGGGTGGATATGCCGGTCTTTTTGTTGGCCTGTCGGGAAGATCATATTGTGCCGTGGAAAACATCGTATCTTGGGCGTCATGTGTTAGGTGGCAAAAGTCAATTTATTTTGGGCGCTTCAGGCCATATCGCTGGCGTGATTAATTCGGCCTCAAAAAACAAGCGCAGTTACTGGAAGAATGATCGCGAGACGAAGGATGCGGATGAATGGTTAGCTACAGCGACGGAAGTCAAAGGCAGTTGGTGGCCCCGTTGGGCGGAATGGTTAAGCATATGGGGCGGGGATAAAATTTCTGCGCCACGCCGTCTTGGTAGCGCCGAGTTTTCCGTGATCGAGGCTGCCCCGGGACGCTATGTCAAGGAAAAGGCATAATGATCAACGGGGGTATGGACGCAACTTGAAAGCGACTTTCTAAAGGAGAGAGCAGTGCAAAAAGTAGCGGTGGTAACCGGAGGTATGGGTGGTCTGGGCGAGGCCATCTGCATTAAATTGGCTGCACTGGGCTATAAAGTGGTGACAACCTATAGTCCCAGTAACACCAATGCGGATGCCTGGCTGCGCGCAATGAATGATATGGGATATGGTTTCAAGGCCTATCCGTGTGATGTGAGCGATTTCGACTCAGCCAAACAGTGCATCGATCAAATAACCGCTGATCTGGGCCCGGTGGATGTGCTAGTGAACAACGCGGGGATCACTCGTGATATGACGTTTAAGCGAATGAGCAAGGCCGACTGGGATGCGGTGATGCGTACCAATCTTGATTCTGTGTTCAATATGACCAAACAGGTGATGGATGGAATGATGGAGCGCAATTGGGGGCGCGTGATCAATATTTCATCAGTGAACGGTCAAAAGGGTGCTTTTGGACAAACCAACTATGCCGCGGCTAAAGCCGGGATGCATGGTTTTACGAAGTCGCTGGCGCTTGAGGTGGCGAAAAAAGGCGTAACCGTTAACACCATTTCTCCAGGGTATATCGGCACCAAAATGGTGACGGCTATTCCGCAAGAGGTTTTGGATAGCAAGATATTGCCGCAAGTCCCGCTTGGTCGCCTGGGTAAGCCCGAAGAGATCGCCGGTCTGGTTGCCTATTTGTCTTCTAATGAGGCGGCTTTTGTGACTGGCGCGAATATTTCCATCAATGGTGGCCAGCACATGTATTGACCAAGAACAAAGAAATAGAACGAAAAATATCGCAGGCAATGTGCCTGCTTGCGCACAATTTTTGAGTCATGGGGGCAGTGGGAAATATGGTTAAGCGGGTTGCATTGGTAACAGGCGCAATGGGTGGGCTGGGAACGGCAATTTGCAAGGCATTGGCACAAAATGGGTTTACGGTAGCAGCCAATTGTCTGCCCAATTTTGAGCCCAAAGCAGCGTGGCTGACAAAGATGAAATCGGAGGGCTTTGATTTTCTCGTGACCGAGGCCGATGTGACAGACTATGACGCGTGCGCAGAGATGATTAACCACTTGGAAACAACGGCTGGTCCGGTGGATGTACTTGTCAATAACGCGGGCATTACCCGCGATGCCGTTTTCAAGAAAATGAATAAAGGCCAATGGGATTCTGTGTTGTCCACTAATCTCGATTCTGTTTTCAACGTGACGCATCATGTGCTGGCCGGTATGGCCGAGCGCGGCTGGGGACGGGTGATTAATATTTCATCCGTGAATGGTATCAAAGGCCAGTTTGGTCAAGCCAATTACTCTGCTGCCAAGGCAGGAATTCTCGGTTTTACCAAAGCGATTGCCGCTGAAGTTGCAAAAAAAGGTGTCACGGTCAATGCCATTGCACCTGGGTATGTAGGTACAGATATGGTTATGGCGATTAAACAGGAGGTGCGTGATGAGATCGTCGCGACTATTCCCATGGGGCGTTTGGGAAAACCGGAAGAAATCGGCGGGCTTTGCGCCTATCTTGCGTCAGACCTTGCCGGGTACATGACAGGTGCTACGCTGAATATCAACGGTGGTTTGCACTTCAGTTGATAGTCGGGGTGTATGAAAATAGAGCAAACTCGCACTAGCGGAGATTGATAAGTCACCTGAAAAGTGGGTCAAGTAGGTCAACAAGGGAGGAGCACCATGACTGAACAGAATCGAATAATCAAGAAATATCCTAATCGGCGGTTGTATGACACCCGCACCAGCACCTACATTACGTTAGTGGATGTCAAAGGGCTGGTTTTGGCGCATGAGGCATTTCAAGTGGTCGATGCGAAATCAGACGAAAATATCACGCGGGCGATTTTGTTGCAAATCATTCTTGAGGAAGAAGCGAACGGTGCGCCTATGTTTTCATCCGAAATGTTATCGCAGATGATTCGTTTTTATGGCAGCGCCATGCAGAGCATGATGAGGCGTTATCTTGATAGCAACATGAAAGCCTTCGTTGATATGCAGGCTAAGTTTTCAGAGCAGGCTATGTCATCGTTTGGCACCCCAGGGCTGGGGACTCAGGATATGTGGAATCAGTTTCTGAATTTCCAGGGGCCGGCCATGCAAAGCATGATGAGTGCGTATGTTGAACAATCACAGCAGTTGTTCCAGCAAATGCAAGACAGAATGAAAGAGACGACACGAAAAATTTTTCCTGATGCAACCGCGAATGCTGCGCATAAACCAGGTAAGGCGTCAGGCAGTGCAAAGTCAAAATAAGTCAAAATAAGTAACAAGTAACCCAATCAAATTATTTATGAAAAAAAGCAAGATTAATGTGCCATCCATTGGGTTTGTCTCACTCGGCTGTCCTAAAGCCGCTTCAGATGCTGAGCAGATACTTACCCGCTTGCGAGCAGAGGGTTACAAGATTTCAGGCAGCTATCAGGGCGCTGATCTTGTCGTAGTCAATACCTGTGGGTTTATTGATGCGGCGGTTGAAGAATCGCTCGATGCCATTGGCGAAGCGATGGCTGAGAACGGTAAGGTCATTGTTACTGGATGTCTAGGCGCGAAAAAAGATGCGGCTGGTAATGACATTGTGCGCACCGCACACCCCAACGTGTTGGCTGTTACCGGGCCACATGCCTTGCAGGAAGTGATGGAAGCTGTGCATACGCATTTGCCGCCATTGCATGACCCTTTTGTCGATCTCGTTCCAGCTCAAGGCATCCGGCTTACGCCGGACCATTATGCGTATTTAAAGATTTCTGAAGGCTGCAATCATCGCTGTAGTTTCTGCATCATTCCTTCCCTGCGGGGTGATTTGGTGTCACGGCCCATTGGCGATGTGCTGCGTGAAGCTGAAATTCTTGCTGAGGCAGGCGTGCGCGAGCTGCTGGTTATTTCTCAAGATACCAGCGCTTATGGCGTGGATACAAAATACCGTACAGGTTTTTGGGGTGGCAAGCCCGTGAAGACGAGGCTTTATGATCTGTGCGAACAACTCGGCGAGCTAGGGCTGTGGGTGCGTTTACATTATGTCTATCCGTACCCCAACGTGGACGATCTCATGCCGCTCATGGCCGCAGGGAAAATTTTGCCCTATCTGGATATTCCGTTTCAGCATGCCAGCCCGCGCATTCTTAAATTGATGAAGCGCCCGGCTTCTGCAGAAAAGGTTCTGGAACGCATCACCGCCTGGCGGCAAGTGGTGCCTGATCTCACCATACGCAGTACCTTCATCACTGGTTTCCCGGGAGAAACCGAGGCCGAATTTAATGCGTTACTTGATTTTCTGGATGAAGCACAGCTTGACCGCGTGGGGGCTTTTGCCTATTCACCCGTTGATGGCGCCAGTGCCAATGACCTGCCGGAGGCCTTGCCGGAAAGTGTGCGCGAGGAGCGTAAAGCGACTTTGTTACGGCATCAGGAGGATATCTCCACGCAGCGACTGGAAAGAAAAATTGGTCATCGCATAAAAGTGCTGGTGGATGAAATAGACGAAGATGGCGCGATTGCACGTTCTGAAGGCGATGCGCCGGACATTGATGGTCTCGTGTACATCGTTGATGGACATCACCTGGCGGTGGGCGATTTCGCCGAGGTGACCGTGACAGACTGTGATGTGCATGATCTGTATGCGACACTGCAGTGAATGCCTTGCTGGCAGCGCTGTTGGTCGAATTACGCCGTATCGCCAGCGCCGACTTTGTTATAACTGAAGCTAACGCGCTCGCACCTTTTTGCACCGATTGGCGTGGCCGCTATACAGGCCAGCCGCTGTGCGTTGTACTGCCGAGCGATACGGAGGCTGTGGCCGCCGTGGTTAGCGCGTGCGCAGCAGCCGGTGTGCCTGTCGTGCCGCAAGGTGGCAACACCGGTTTATGCGGCGGCGCAACACCAATCGGTGGTGAGGTGCTGATTAGTCTCCGGCGGTTGAATCGTATTCGGTCTGTCGATGCCGATAACAACGCAATCACCGTGGAAGCGGGGTGTACGTTGCAAGCCGTGCAGGATGCCGCAGCCTCGGTTGATCGCTTGTTTCCGCTGTCTTTAGCGGCTGAAGGCACTGCCACTCTAGGCGGTAATCTTTCTACCAATGCCGGCGGTGTTCAGGTAGTGCGTTATGGCAATGCGCGAGAACTTACGCTGGGGCTGGAAGTTGTCCTGGCGGATGGCCGTATTTGGGATGGATTGCGTGCCCTGCGTAAAGATAATACCGGCTACGATCTTAAGCACTTGTTCATTGGCGCCGAAGGAACCCTGGGCCTGATAACGGCTGCAACACTTAAACTCTTCCCACAGCCACGGGAAAAGGCGACTGCCTGGGTAGCGGTAGTCAGCCCCTTAGCGGCCGTGCGTTTGCTGGGGAGTTTACGTGCGGTTGTCGGCGACAATGTGACGGCGTTTGAATTGGTTGATCGAACGTCTCTCGAGTTAGTGTTGCAGCATATGCCCAGGACGCGCGCGCCGTTGCAAGGTCAGCACAACTGGCATGTGCTGGTTGAGCTTTCCGGTGCATGTAATCATCTGCACGACATTCTTGAACAGGCCTTGCAAGCGGGGATTGAAGCCGGACATATTATTGATGCGGTGTTAGCGCAGAGTGAAGCGCAAAGGCATGCACTATGGGCATTACGTGAAAATATTTCTGAAGCGCAGAAGATCGAAGGCATTTCCATCAAGCATGATATTGCGTTGCCTGTCTCGCGCATTGATGAGTTTATTCAACGTGCAGGCGCGGCATTAAAAGCCGTTTCGCACGATGTACGCATTGTTTGCTTTGGGCATGTGGGCGATGGAAATTTGCATTACAACCTTTCTAAAGTGGATGCGCAATCCAACGAAGATTTCATTGCGCAGACCCCGGTTATAAACCGGATCGTGTACCATCTGGTCTGCGAACTAGGCGGTTCCATTTCAGCGGAACACGGTTTGGGGCAACTGAAACGCAATGAAGTCTTGAAGTACAAAAGTCTCACTGAAATGGATCTCATGCGCACTGTCAAAGCAGCATTGGATCCACAAGGTTTGATGAATCCCGGCAAGCTGCTGTAACAAGTCATTTAAAGTCTGATAAATTTTGATTAAATTTTTGTCGAATGCTTTACATGACATGTTTGTGACCCTATAATCCGCGCTCTCTTGTGGGGGTATAGCTCAGCTGGGAGAGCGCTTGCATGGCATGCAAGAGGTCCGCGGTTCGATCCCGCGTACCTCCACCAACGACGAGTCCCTATCGTCTAGAGGCCTAGGACATCACCCTTTCACGGTGAGTACGGGGGTTCGAATCCCCCTGGGGACGCCACTATCCCTGCATCTTGATTGCAAGATGCAGGCGGTGTAGGTTGGTACAGTGGTTTAGTAGCTTAGTAGCTTAGTAGCTTGGCTGCGCTATCTAAATGGAAATTTCGCCAATTAATTTGGCCGAAGCGCTAGGTGGTTAAATAGCCTCAAGGCACTTTAATGTCTGCGCTTAGAGCACAAAAAGGACAGGGTTTTACCATCCTTTTCACGTGAAATGATGGGATGGGCGAACGATAGTGCCTGTGACGCCAGAGTACCCCCAAATAATTTGCTCGAAGACGTTTCTTTGAGAGGCTGCAAGCCGCCAATAATCCCGCTGAATAGGTTTGCGCTCTGCACCTATATATTGATAAAAAGTCGGCGCTGGCGATACGGTGATGAATTTAAACGCGCGGTTTGATGGCTTATTTGTGTGAGCTACCAAGGAGCCACTTTTAGCTGATTGTCTTTGGCAAAATTTACCAAAAACGTATATGCCATGGGTTCGGCAGCATAGAGGTCGGCGTTCACAAAAACACTTTTGTACCCTTCATGAGTGCCTGGTTGCACATGGGGGGAATAAGCCATGCGCCGCTCTGCACCAAAGGCGGACATCACACCGCAGATGCGTTCCGCCCAGTCGCTCGGCCGAAAGGGCTGGCCTCCAAGCGTTACGCCAATAATGATGAAATTTTCCGCTTGGAAGCGCGTCATAAAAGTACAGTGGAAGAGGTATTGTTACTTGCTACTGGGTTGCAGATGGGTTGGAAGCTTTCAATAAGGATACTTAGTCGCGAATAAAGAAAGTTATCCTCAGGCAGCTATTGAAAAACCAAGTATGGATACTACTGCCATTACTCACTTGACGCAATTTATGACTCAGGTATTCGCCACTACGCCAAGTTGGTTGACGCCCGAGTGAATAGAGTGCTTGTAAAGGGGGTGCTAGGTATTCAAACAGAACAAGTCTGAGATTCGTCTCTCAAAAGATATGTCTGTCGATGTTTCTATTTCAGCCAGGGTCTGATACCCGAATTGGGTTTTCGCTTTGTCTCAGTGAGCTGCTGCTCATTTCAACAATAACAACCCATTTTTGATAGCCAATAGGGGTGGTTGTCACCACGTGCAATCCTGCTTTAGTCACCCCACGCTGTATGGTAAATTTGGTTACCAACCAGAGACAGCCGAGAAGACATGACAGCATGCCAATGAGCGCAAAAAACATTTGCGCTTGACTGCTATCAATAGACGGCGCAATGACTCCTTGCTCTGAAACTTCTGCGGCAAGCAGCGAAAGAATAAAGGAAAAGGCGATAAGTTTTTGCATGTAAACCGAAGTTCCATCACTGCCGAATTGCAATGAATAAGCTGATGTCAGTGTAATTTGCCGACTGATAAAAAAAGCTGCAAAGAAAAGGGTATATGTGGCTACATTTCAATGGTTTGGTTTATGGGTAGGCATTTATGGGGGATGAGAAAATCCATTTGGGATCCGGATAGTTCGAGCCAGGGGAGCTAGCTGGTTATTTGAATTAATCCGATCAGGCCTTCTATTGAGCCCCTGTCTTATAATGGCTCTCTCTTTTTGACTTTTCTCTGCCACTTGTGAATCCCGATCTCGCTCGGTTGCAGCCTTACCCGTTTGAAAGGCTGCGTCAGTTGTGTCTTGGCGTGTCACCAGCACCGACTTTTCGCGAAATTCGGCTCTCTATCGGTGAACCGCAGCACGCCACACCCCTCTTGATTCAGCACGCGTTGTCTGAGCATCTTGGCGGATTAGCACAGTACCCAACGACGCAGGGCACGCGTGGTTTGCGCGAGGCGATCGGGCAATGGATTGCCCGTCGGTATGCCGTGCCTTTTTTGGATGTGGAGACTCAGGTGTTGCCTGTGAATGGCTCGCGCGAGGCACTGTTTGCATTTGCCCAGACGGTCATTGACCGCACGCGTCCTCATGCAAAAGTAGTTTGTCCGAATCCGTTTTATCAAATTTATGAAGGGGCCGCTTTGTTAGCCGGTGCCGAGCCGGTCTATCTGAACACCATGCCTGAAAATGGCTTTGCCATGGACTGGACTGCGCTTGCGGAGTCAGTCTGGCGTGATGTGCAGCTAGTCTATGTGTGCTCGCCCGCCAATCCGACCGGCAACGTGATGACGCTGGATGCGTGGCGCGCGCTATTTGCACTCGCTGATCGTTATAATTTTGTGATTGCGTCCGACGAGTGTTATTCCGAAATCTATGGTGATGAAAATGCGCCTCCGCTAGGTGCATTGACCGCGGCCAGGCAACTGGGGCGTGACGATTATCGCCATCTGGTCGTTTTCTCAAGTTTGTCCAAACGGTCGAACGTTCCCGGGTTACGTTCGGGGTTTGTCGCGGGTGACGCGGAAGTTCTGAAGAAGTTTTTACTCTATCGCACTTACCACGGTGGCGCCATGAATCCGGCGGTACAGGCGGCGAGTATCGCAGCTTGGAACGATGAGGCCCATGTGCAGGATAACCGGCGTCGGTACGCGGAAAAATTTCAAGCGGTTATGCCACTCATCGCGTGCCATTTGCCTTGCGCCATTCCCGATGCCGGGTTCTATCTGTGGGCGAAAACGCCGATAGCGGATACTGAATTTGCACGCCAGCTTTTGCAGCAGAAAAATGTTGCGGTACTTCCCGGCAGTTATCTTGGACGGGTTGCCGATGGTATCAATCCGGGCGCGAACTTTATTCGCCTGGCACTGGTGCCAAGTCTTGAAGACTGCCTCGAGGCGGCGCATCGCATAAACGATTTTTGTCTCTCTTTGTGAAAGAAAAACATATGAATAAACCACTGAATGACTTACAACAGGTCATCGAACAGGCATGGGAAGACCGCGCCAATCTGCAACCGGGAACTGCTTCAGCACGCGTTGGCGAGGCTGTTGCGCATGTGCTTGGCGAATTAGATAGCGGGGCCTTGCGCGTTGCCGAGAAGATCAATGGCGAATGGATGACGCATCAGTGGATAAAAAAAGCGGTGCTGCTTTCTTTCCGTCTGGAAGATAACGCGTTAATCGACAATGGCCCGATGCGCTATTTCGACAAGGTGCCGACGAAGTTTTCTAATTACGATACGCATCAATTTGAACAAGGTGGCTTTCGCGTTGTGCCGCCTGCGGTTGCCCGTCGCGGTAGCTTTATTGGCAAGAATGTGGTGCTCATGCCCAGCTACGTCAATATTGGCGCCTATGTTGATGAAGGCACGATGGTGGACACGTGGGCAACCGTTGGCTCTTGCGCCCAAATTGGTAAAAACGTCCATCTTTCTGGCGGCGTTGGCATCGGTGGCGTGCTCGAACCTCTTCAGGCTAATCCAACCATTATTGGTGACAATTGTTTTATCGGTGCACGTTCTGAAGTCGTTGAAGGGGTCATCGTTGAAGATAATTGCGTCATCTCCATGGGGGTGTACATCAGTCAGAGCACAAAGATTTATGACCGTGCCACGGGCGAGATTACTTATGGGCGTATCCCTGAAGGTTCCGTCGTTGTGAGTGGCAATTTGCCGTCCGTTGATGGTAAATACAGTCTGTATTGTGCGGTGATTGTCAAACGAGTCGATGCACAAACGCGTGCAAAGACGAGTATTAACGAATTGTTGCGTGACTAATGCCTGCTTGCCAGAGGAGACGATTATGAGCACTATGCATAAGCTGTTTCAGTTGATGGTCGCCAAGAAAGCATCTGATTTGTTTTTCTCTTGCGGGGCACCGATCACCATCAAGATCAATGGCAATGCCATGTCAGTTAATTCGACGGTGATTGATCCAGCAGCCATGCATACGCTGTTAATGGAAATTCTGACCCCAGAACAAATCGAAGCGCTCGAAAAAGAAAGAGATCTGAATGTTCGCTACCCTTTGCGCAACGTGGGGGTGTTTCGTATTTCCTGTTTTTATCAGCGAGATACACCTGCCATGGTTGTGCGCTACATTCCGATCGATGTTCCGAATATCGACACTTTAGGACTGCCGGATGTCTTAAAAGACATTGTTATGGAAAAACGTGGTTTGGTGCTCATTGTCGGCGCGACCGGGTCAGGTAAATCGACGACGCTCACCTCGATGCTGGACTACCGGAACGAAAACCGAAGTGGCCATATTCTTACCCTGGAAGATCCAGTTGAGTTTCTGTTTCGCAACAAGAAATCGATCGTTAATCAGCGCGAAGTCGGTTCGGATACATTGTCTTTTCAAACAGCGCTGAAAAATGCGCTGCGCCAGGCACCTGATGTCATTTTTATTGGCGAGATTCGTGACAAGGAAACCATGAGCCAAGCGGTTGCTTATGCGCAGTCTGGCCATTTGTGCATTGCTACGCTGCATGCCAACAACAGTTATCACGCGATGAGCCGGATCATCAGCTTCTATCCGCTTGAAAATCGGCCCGCATTGCTCGCCGATCTTGCCGTATCGTTAAAGTCCGTTGTCTCTCAGCGTCTGGTTAAAAAACCGGATGGCAGCCGCACGCCTGTGGTGGAAGTTCTGCTTAACTCCCGTTACATTGCCGAATTGATCGAAAAGGGCGACTTGAACGAGATCAAGGACGCCATGGAAAAAAGTATGGTGCCAGGGAGCCAGACATTCGAGCAATGCCTGTTTACACTTTATAAAGCCAATGTCATCACACTGGATGAAGCGCTTGCCAATGCAGATTCAGCCAATAATCTGCAGTGGTTGATTAACAATGCGGCGGCAGTTGTCGAAGCACCCTTAGCCAGCCAGATGGCAGATGACTCGACGCGATCGCTGGCTCCTGGCACATCATTTAGCGAGTTCACCCTCAAACTGGATGCGGAGAGTTAATGCAGGTTCTTGAGAAAGTTCAGGCGCTGATTGCCCGCGCTTCTATTACCCCGGAAGATGGAGGTTGTCTTGATCTGATTGCCTCATGGTTAATGCCTCTCGGATTTTCTATCGAGCGAATGGATCAGGGCGGAGTCTCTAATCTATGGGCCAAGCGCCGTGGCAGTAATCCTCAAGGCAAAATTATTTGCTTTGCTGGTCACACTGATGTGGTACCGACAGGGCCGCTTGAAAAGTGGACGTCTCCCCCGTTCACCCCTGAGATTCGAGACAGCTATCTTTATGGACGTGGAGCAGCGGATATGAAGAGTTCGCTTGCCGCGTGTGTCGTTGCTATCGAAAGATTACTGGCGCGCCGTGCTGCCAGCGCCGACTCTTTGGCCTTGCTGCTGACTTCAGACGAAGAAGGCGATGCAATCAATGGCACTGTGCGGGTTGTTGAGGCGCTCAAGGCGCGAGGAGAGGCCATCGATTACTGTATTGTTGGCGAACCAACCTGTGTTGATCAACTGGGTGACACCGTCAAAAATGGTCGGCGTGGATCGCTCTCTGCCAAACTTATCGTAAAAGGTGTGCAAGGGCATGTAGCCTATCCACATCTCGTGAAAAACCCCGTGCACCTGGCCGCTCCCGTGTTGGCTGAGCTTGTTGCCGCTACATGGGATGATGGCAACGAAGATTTTCCGCCAACCAGTTTGCAGATTTCCAATGCGCATGCCGGTACCGGCGCAGGGAACGTGAGCCCGGGCACTTTTGAGCTATTGTTCAACTTTCGCTTTTCTACCGCCAGCACGGCAGAAGGCTTGCAAGCCCGTGTGCATGACATACTCGATCGGCATGGTCTGGCATATGACATCCACTGGACGCTTGGCGCCAAACCTTTTCTCACCCCACGTGGCCAACTGTGTTTGGCGTTATCAGAATCCATTACGCGGGTGACCGGGATCACCCCGGTGCTTGCGACAACCGGTGGCACATCTGACGGCCGATTCATTGCGGATATATGCAGCCAGGTTGTCGAGTTCGGGCCAACCAATGACAGTATTCACAAGATCGACGAACGT
The DNA here is from genome assembly GCF_000934545.1 of Rugosibacter aromaticivorans. Taxonomy (GTDB): domain Bacteria; phylum Pseudomonadota; class Gammaproteobacteria; order Burkholderiales; family Rhodocyclaceae; genus Rugosibacter; species Rugosibacter aromaticivorans. Next base: position 1,955,297 of record NZ_CP010554.1, on the reverse strand, counting down.
ATTGCCATTGCAGAGCTTGAGTACTTAGCCCAGATCTATGAAGGTACCTTTGATCGGTTGCTGACATGATGACGCCAGTGGATGAACTCATCACTCTGCGCGATTGGTTGCGCTGGGCAGTGAGCCGATTTACGGAGGCCGATCTTTTTTTTGGCCATGGCACCGACAATGCCTGGGACGAAGCCATCTGGTTGTTGCTGGCCACGCTCAATTTGCCGCAGGATCGTCTGGAACCATTTCTTGATGCACGCCTGACAAGGGCAGAGCGACTGGCAGTTTGGAATGCGTTTCAACAACGCATCGTGCGCCGCTTGCCTACGGCATATATCGTGCAAGAAGCCTGGCTAGGGTCTTTTCGTTTTTATGTTGATGAACGCGTCATTGTGCCGCGCTCCTATTTTGCTGAACTGATTGAAGGCGGCATGGCACCATGGGTCGATAATCCGGAAAAAATAACCAGCGCGCTGGATTTATGTACTGGATCAGGTTGTTTGGCCATACTTATGGCGCACACTTTTCCTCAAGCACAAATTGATGCCATTGATCTATCTCCTGCAGCGCTTGCAGTTGCGCGACGTAATATTGCTGACTATGGTCTGGAAGAAAGTGTGCAGCCCATTGAGTCTGATTTATTTTCGGCTGTCTCAGACAAACGGTACGACTTTATTTTAAGCAACCCACCCTATGTGACGGCTGCGGCCATGGCCGCATTGCCGACAGAATATCGCCATGAACCTGCGCTGGCCCTTGCTGCCGGCCATGATGGTTTGGATGTGGTGCGCCGTATATTGGATGAGGCAGTGGATCATCTTAACCCTGGTGGTTTCATCGCGATTGAGGTGGGACACAATCGCGATCAGGTAGAAACAGCCTTTCCTGATTTATCTGCTATCTGGCTGGATACGGCATCCAGTTCCGAAAAGATTTTTCTTGTTAGTCATGAGACATTGTGCGAGCATGCCTCTTCTTATCAGGGCAAGGCAGCAGTGAGCGATAAATCCAGCTAACTTATTAATCGCGCAACGCCATCAGCGTGCTGGATAAAAAATCACGACGGTAGAGAACAAGCGTGATTGCTGCAGTCATCAGGATAAAAAGCCAAGGTTGAATAAACCAGCAGAGTGTGGCCAGGCCAAAATAGTAGGCTCTAATTGCACGATTGAATTCGTCACCAGCGAGTGTATTAATCATCCCCATGCGGTGGCTAAATTTTTCAATCTCGGTTGCGGGTGCGGAGATTGATGGTGCAGCCCCAATCAGAATGGAAAGCAGGTTTAGTTGCCTAAGCGCCCAGGTAAATTTGAAATAAGCAAAAATAAAAATACCCAGCAAGAGCAGTAACTTGAGCTCCCACAACGCGCGGCCTGCGGAATGGGTAAATGGCAAAATGTCTGTGGCTGACATTGTCTTGTCTAACGTACCCATGATCGCCATCAGACCGGCAATGATATAAATCGTGGTGTTGGCATAGAACGACACGCTGGTCATCAGATTGCCCACTAACGCTGAATCAACAATGCGGACTTCTCGCGTTAACATCTGTTTTGCCCAGTCGAGGCGATAGTTATGAGAAACCCCTATCAATCCTTTATGCGCTAGCGTGCTTTTTTCAGAAAAAAAGCTATAGCCGCTCCAGCAGGTGAAAAACCATCCAAGCGCAACATAGTCGAGCATGGAAAGCTCATGGAGCAACGTGGTTGTCATGCGATGCTCAATTCAGTCGCTCGAGGACGGGTTGCCATTGAAGAGTGCGTCAATAAATCCAAAGCGGGTCAAATCCCTTATTCGTCTTGGATACAGTATGCCATCAAGATGATCAACCTCATGCTGTACAACGCGTGCATGAAAACCATCGACTTCCCGTTCAAAAAAATGCCCACGCTCGGTATAGCCCGAATAGTGAAGATATTTCCAGCGCGGCACAATACCGCGTAATCCTGGAACCGAAAGACAACCTTCCCAGCCGCCTTCTTCCTCGTTTGAGCGGGGCGTTAATTCTGGATTGATGAGCACTGTATCAGGAATGTTCGATGCTTCAGGATAACGCGGGCTGGGCTGACCACCAAAGATCACGACACGTAAGTTCACGCCAATTTGTGGGGCGGCAATGCCTGCGCCGTCCTGATGAGCCATCGTGTCGCGCATATCCCGCAATAACAGTGCGAGGTCTTGTGTGCCAAAGGACATGACAGGTTCGGCAATGCGTAAAAGCCGTGGGTCACCCATGTGCAGCACAGGCCTGATCATGCTTCGCACAGGTGCGCAATCAGGCGGCGCACGCGATCCATAGAGGTATGCAACACGGTTTCAAGGTGGTCAAACTGGATAGCATGTGCCGAATCTCCTCGCCCTGCGGCCCAATTGGCAACAACGCACACCGCGGCATAGGGTAGTTCCAGTTCGCGTGCCAACCCGGCTTCTGGCATGCCGGTCATACCTACGATGTCGGCACCGTCTTGCGCAAGCCGATTAATTTCAGCAGCTGTCTCAAGGCGCGGCCCCTGCGTTGCAGCGTACACCGCGCCATTCATCATGGGTTCGCCTGTTTGCTGAGCTGCGTTGAGTAAAAGCTGGCGGACATTTTCTGCATAGGGTTCTGTAAAGTCGATATGTTTGACTGGGCCATCCGTACCGGATTGAAATGTCATTTCACGGCCCCAGGTGTAATCAATAATCTGATGCGGAACCACCAAAGTGCCCGGCGCCATGTCTGGACGAATGCCCCCGACCGATGCCACGGAAATAATTCGGGTTACCCCAATACTGTGCAAAGCAGAAAGATTGGCGCGGTAATTCACCAGATGGGGCGGAATGGTATGGCCATAGCCGTGCCGCGCGATAAAAACAACATCCTGACAGCCGATGCGACCAAATGTGAACGGCCCTGAAGGCTCACCGTAGGCCGTACGGGTAATTTCGCGGTGAGAGACACCCAAATTAGCTAACTGCGTCAAACCACTGCCCCCGACGATACCAAGCATCAAAATCTCCTGAAAATTCAAGCAGAAAAGCTACGGACACTAAGTTTTAACATGGTAGAATGCGCGCCTTTTCCGCACCGCAGCATGACGCGATCCCACACTATGTCCCGTTCCCTCAGAAACATCGCCATTATCGCCCACGTCGACCACGGTAAAACCACGTTGGTTGATCAATTACTTCGCCAATCTGGCACATTTGCTGCGCACCAGCAGCTGTCAGAGCGCGTGATGGATTCCAATGATCTTGAAAAAGAACGTGGGATCACCATTCTGTCAAAAAATTGCGCTATTGATTTTGAAGGCACGCACATCAACATTGTGGATACCCCGGGGCATGCCGATTTTGGTGGTGAAGTAGAGCGCGTACTCTCCATGGTGGATGGTGTACTTTTACTGGTTGACGCGGTCGAAGGGCCGATGCCACAAACCCGTTTCGTTACGCGAAAAGCATTGGCGTTGGGGCTTAAACCGATCGTGGTTGTCAATAAAATTGACCGTCCTGGTGCCCGCCCTGACTGGGTGATTAGTCACACGTTTGATCTATTCGATAAACTCGGTGCGACGGAAGAGCAACTCGATTTCCCCGTTGTTTTTGCTTCGGCGCTCAATGGCTTTGCCATGCTGGATGCTTCCAAACCGGGAACTGACATGCGCCCGTTGTATGAAGCGATTATCAAGCATACGCCGCAACCCGATGTCGATGCTGAAAAACCCTTGCAATTACAAATCTGCTCACTGGATTACAGCAGCTATGTAGGCCGTATCGGTACTGGCCGCATCAAGCAGGGCCGTATCAAAGTTGGCCAGGAAATTGCCGTGATGTATGGCGATGAAGCTAAAGGCAAGTCAAAAGTTGGCCAGATCATGATGTTCAAAGGCCTGGAGCGCGAACAGGCGACTGAAGCGGAAGCGGGCGATATCGTTCTCGTGACCGGGATAGATCAAGTCGGGATTGGCGTTACCCTATGCGATACTGTTAGCCCTGTTGGTTTACCCCCGTTGGTCGTGGATGAGCCGACGCTAACCATGAACTTTCAGGTCAATACATCCCCTCTCGCGGGTAAGGAAGGCAAGTTTGTTACTAGCCGCCAGATTCGCGAACGGTTGCAAAAAGAGTTGCTTGCCAACGTGGCGTTGCGCGTTGAAGAAACCGATGATGCGGATGTGTTTCTAGTCTCCGGCCGTGGCGAACTGCACCTGACGATTTTGTTGGAAACCATGCGCCGTGAAGGTTATGAGCTGGCTGTTTCTCGTCCCCGTGTGTTATTCAAGGAAGTTAACGGCGAAAAGTGCGAACCCTATGAGCTGCTGACCGTGGACATTGAAAATGACCACCAAGGCGGCGTCATGGAAGAGCTGGGCCGTCGTCGCGGTGATTTGCAGAATATGGAATCAGACGGCAAAGGTCGTGTCCGTCTTGAATATCGAATTCCTGCTCGTGGTTTGATTGGATTCCAGGGAGAGTTTTTGACATTAACCCGTGGCACGGGTCTGGCCAGCCATATTTTTGACGACTACGGCCCCATGGCTGGCGCCATGGCTGAGCGTCGCAATGGTGTGCTCATCTCGCAGGACGACGGTGCCGCAGTGGCTTATGCTTTATGGAAGTTGCAGGATCGCGGCCGCATGTTTGTCAGCCCTGGGGACCCATTGTATGAGGGCATCATCATCGGTATTCACAGTCGTGATAATGATTTGGTGGTGAATCCAATCAAGGGCAAGCAACTCACCAATGTGCGCTCATCCGGCACCGACGAAGCCGTACGGTTGATACCGCCAATACAAGTAAGTCTTGAGTCGGCGGTGGAATTTATTGCGGATGATGAATTGGTTGAGATCACACCAAAATCCATACGTATCCGTAAGCGCTTTCTCAAAGAACATGATCGCAAACGCGCAAGCCGTAGCGACGCAGCGTAAGTTTTACAATACGGCTTTACAGTGCTTGAGTGCTGGGCAATGAGATTATTTCAGGCCCAGCACGTCTTGCATATCGAATAGCCCCTGCGTTTTTTCTTGCAAGAAACGTCCAGCACGCAGAGCGCCTAGTGCATAAGACATGCGGCTGGCCGCCTTGTGGGTTATTTCAATACGCTCGCCTTCCCCGGCAAAGAGTACCGTGTGATCGCCCACAATATCGCCCCCACGAATAGCAGAAAATCCGATTTGTGTTGTCGGTCGTTCGCCGGTATGTCCTTGACGGCCATAAATGGCACATTCAGATAAGTCTTGACCTAGCGCTTGAGCCACGACTTCACCCATCCTTAATGCCGTGCCTGAGGGCGCATCTACCTTGTGCCGGTGATGCGATTCGATCACTTCGATGTCATAGCCCGTATCAAGAATTTTTGCGGCTAAGGCCAGCAGCTTGAATACTGCATTGACACCTACTGCCATGTTGGGCGCAAAAACGACAGGAATCTTTTGGGCGGCGGCCTCAATCGCTTGTTTTCCATCGGTAGAAAATCCGGTCGTGCCGATGATGATACTAACGCCTAGTTTTTTGCAGGCAGCCAAGTGAAGCAGGGTGGCTTCAGGCCGGGTGAAATCGATCAGACAATCGACATGGGCTAAAGCAGCGTCAATGTCACACGATACGGGAACACCACAAGGCGAGCCAACGAGCTCCCCGGCATCTTTGCCAAGAAATGGGCTCGTGGAATGTTCCAGGGCAGCGGCTAGTGTGGCGTTTTCATTTTTTAATACAGCTTCAATTAACGTCCGCCCCATACGACCGGCGCTTCCCGCAATGGCATAGCGAATTTTTTTCATTCTGTTTTCGATTTTTTTTGATTTGCATCGGCGGGAGCTACAACTTCAATGACTTGATTGGTGGTTTTAGTGGGTGTCTTTTTTCCATCATCGGCGATGACGTCACCACCGACCCGAACGAGTTTGTCATCCTGAAAAAACACGACGATGCGGCGCTGTTCTGCTTCACCCCGCCCGGGCTGCAAGCGATAAATGTAATCCCAGCGATCAGCGTGAAACATGTCAGAAACCAGGGGCGAGCCTAGGATGAAACGTACTTGCTCTCGCGTTTGACCAGGTTTGAGCTGTGATACCATTTCTTGCGTAACCCAATTTCCCTGGCGCACATCGATGCGATAAGGGGTGATATAAGATGTGACCTGATTTACACTTGAACATGCGGCACACAGGGTGACAATCGTAAGGAAAGGCAAAAGATAGAAAAATCGCTTCATCGGGTAGTTCCGGGTTTGAGATAATACAAACTCACACGAGTCTGTATGCGGGGACTGACAAAATTGTGCGGAGTTTGTTACAAAATCGATGACAAGATCGGTGGCAAGGGCGCCCAATTGGCGTCTGAAAACTATATCATAGAAGGTCATCCTGCCTTGTTCTTGCTGTACTCATTTTTTGTGCTATGACTACCCATCCTGACGATCTTAAAAGCATCGGTCTTAAAGCAACGCTCCCCCGCTTAAAAATTCTCGACTTGTTTCACAAGCTGGGGCAAGAGGGGACGCCACGCCATATCACTGCGGAAGATGTGTATCGCCATTTATTAGCGGATAATATGGATGTGGGTTTAGCCACCGTCTATCGCGTGTTGACTCAATTTGAGCAAGCCGGGTTGCTGCAGCGTCACCACTTCGAATCAGGTAAAGCCATGTTTGAGTTGAACGAAGGTGACCATCATGACCATCTGGTTTGTCTGCAATGCGGTCGGGTGGAAGAGTTTTTTGACCCGGAGATAGAAAAAAGGCAAAACGAAATCGTCCGCCAGCGTGGCTTTGAGCTGCGCGAGCATGCGCTTTATCTTTATGCTGAATGTACTAAAACGGACTGCCAATATCGCAAAAAAATGGCATGAACATCGAGGCATTTCTTACCTCGACCACACTGGTTGCGCTTGCCGAGACAGGCGATAAACGCAATTGCTCTCGTTCGTACTTGCGGCACGACTAAGAAAACCACTATCCATCATCGCTGGAATTTTTGTTGCCACGGTGCTCAATCACGCACTGGCTGCATCCCGGTGTTGATCGGTGAACGTTTGGCGGAGCGCCTGCCGTTGAAAGCCATACGCTGGATTGCGGCAGGAGTTTTTATGCTGACGGGCATGGTGGTCATACTCGGCACTTTTTGCTCGTTTACTCTGTAAGGCCAAGCATTTCTGCCGCGTGGCGCTGTGTTGTGCTGGTGATTTTTTCGCCACCTAGCATACGCGCAATCTCGGCAACGCGGGACTCTTTATCCAATCTGCGGACTGACGATACGACTGTCCCATTGCGTGTCTCTTTGATGATAGTCCACTGCCAGTCTGCTTGTGCAGCGACCTGAGGCAAATGGGTGACGCACAGTACCTGACGGGTTTTGCCAAGATCACGTAGCATGCGGCCAACAATCTCGGCGACGCGGCCGCCAATGCCGACATCCACTTCGTCAAATATCAGGGTGCCGACCGGATTGGCCTGACTGGCAATCACTTGCAGCGCTAAGCCAATGCGCGAAAGCTCGCCGCCCGATGCGACTTTTGTCAGCGGACGCAGCGACTGACCGGCATTGGCCGCGACTTGAAACTCAACACTTTCCAGACCAAATGAAGCGCCTTCACCGAGCGCTTCTAGCGCAATATCAAACTGGCCACCACTCATTGCCAACTCTTGCATTCCTGCGGTAACCGCTGCAGATAAGCGCTTGGCAGTTTTGGTACGCAAGGCTGACAATTTTTCAGCGACGGCAAGATAAGCGGCTTCTGTCGCCTGTTCGCGTTCAGCCAAGGCGACGGGGTCGGCGCGCAAGCTGAGTTCATCCAGTTGCGCGGTTAGCCGAGCGAGCAAGGCAGGTAGCTCCAGTGGCGGCACACGATATTTGCGCGCCATTTGCGTCACAGTATCAATCCGGCTGTCGAGCTCAACTAAACGGGAGGGATCAAGCTCCAGCCGATCCTGGTAGCGCCGTAGTGCCAGCGCCGACTCTTCGAGCTGAATCACCGCGCTATCAAAAAGTTTGGCGGCATCGATGAGCGCTGGGTCCACTGTAATTAATTCATTCAGGCGTGCACCCGCGTGCTGCAAGGTCGATAGCGCCGCTGTTTCACCTTCATCAAGAGCGGCAAGTGCACCGGTAGCCGCTTCCAGCAGTGCACTGGCATTTCCCAGACGACGTTGTTCCGTTTCTGTTTCTTGCCATTCCTCCGCATTGAAAGCGAGTGCGGCCAGTTCTTTGACTTGCCATTCAAGTAATTCGCGCTCACGTGCAGCCGCTTCGCTATCGGTCATGGCGACTTGCCTGGCTTCGCGTGCTTGACGCCAGGTGCTATAGGCGGTGGCTACATCGCGTAATAGCTCTTGAGCACTGGCGTGGGCATCGAGCAAGGCCCGCTGTGCTTCCGTGTTGAGTAACGAGTGATGCGCATTCTGGCCATGGATATCCGCCAGGAAGGTAGCGATTTCACGTAATTGCCCCAGCGTCGCAGCGGTGCCATTGATGTAGGCACGCGAACGACCACTTTGATCAACGATACGGCGCAACAGGCAGGTGGTGACATCAAAGTCATTGGTCTGCAGCCAGCTGGCCAGGGCGCTGTCTGCGGCCACATCAAATTCAGCAGTGATTTCGGCGCGTTCAGTACCAGCGCGGATGACGGAAGCATCGGCACGTTCGCCCAGGACAAGGGATAACGCGTCAATGAGAATGGATTTACCCGCGCCTGTTTCACCCGTGAGTGCGCCAAACCCGTGGCCGAATTCCAGTTCTAGCTGGTCGACGATAACAAAGTCGCGAATAATCAGACGTTGCAACATGATGGGATGGCGATAGTGGATAGTGCGGGGATAGTTTGGATAGTGCGCTAATTTCGCGGCGTGGCACTCCAGTGCAGTTTCTCGCGCAACATCGCGAAATAACTGTAGCCCGGAGGATGGAGCAGGGTAATGGCGTAAAGGGAGCGCTTGATGCGCACGACATCACCACCACGTGCATCAAATCGCGTCTGGCCATCAAAGTGTATTCGCGCCTCATGCGGCGGTAGCAGTGTCACACTAATTGTGCTGTGGTCGCTGACGGTGATGGGGCGGTTGGATAGCGCATGCGGGCAGAGCGGCACAATGGCAATTCCCGCGACAGAAGGATGCAGAATGGGCCCATTTGCGGATAAAGCGTAGGCTGTAGAGCCGGTAGGTGTAGAAATAATCAAGCCATCAGCGCGCAGGATGTGGATCAGCTCGTCATCAACTTTGACTTCCAGCTCGATCAGACGGCCCGCATCACCCTTGTTGATGACCACATCGTTGAGCGTTAAGGCGTGGTAGGCACGCTCGCCGTTGCGCAACACTTCAGCATCCAGTAAAAAACGTTGCTCGCGCGAAAACTTTCCGGTCAGCAATGCCGTCATGCTGTCTAGCATCGATTCGCGCGAAATGTCGGTCATAAATCCCAGCCGCCCCTGGTTCACGCCCACGAGAGGAACATCAAACTCGGCCAGGCAACGAGCGGCGTTAAGCAGCGTACCATCACCGCCGAGAATGACCGCCAGATCGGCGTGCTGACCAATGGTTTCATAGCTGGCGGCGGTGTAATGATGCGGTTCCATGGCTGCTGCGGCACCTTCTTCGATCAGGACTTCAAGATTGTGCCTTTGAAGAAACGCCGCCAGCGCCACCAGGGATTCTGAAATTTCCGGGCTTTTATATTTGCCGATCAGGGCAATGGTATGAAAGAGACTCTTCATGCGGATGATAAAACCAGAAACCAGGTGATTGGGTTAATTAACCGGGTAAGGGATCGGTATTGCCAAGCGCGGTGGTGTTTAACCCGCCATCGACATACATGATTTCGCCGGTGATGCCACTGGCCAGATCGGAGAGCATGAAGGCTGCGGCATTGCCGACTTCTTCGATCGTGATATTGCGCCGCAGGGGAGCGTGGTGAGCGTTGTACGCCAGCAGTTTGCCAAAGTTACCAATACCGGAGGCTGCCAGGGTTTTGATTGGCCCGGCGGATATTGCATTGGCACGAATACCTTGCGGCCCAAGACAGAAGGCGAGATAGCGCGTTGCCGCTTCCAGGCTGGCCTTGGCTAGCCCCATGGTGTTGTAGTTGGGCATGGTGCGCTCGGCACCGAGATAAGTCATCGCCAAGAGTGAGGCATTGTTGCCCTTGAGTAACAGGGGGCGAGCGGCTTTGGCTAGGGCAGGCAAGCTGTACGATGAAACATCATGTGCAATACGAAAGGCATCACGCGTGATGCCATCCAGAAAATCGCCTTCGATCGCCTCGGCGGGGGCGTAGGCAATGGAATGCACCAGGCCGTCAAGGCCTTCCCAGTATTTGGCGATGTCGACAAAAAGATTTTCTATCTGGGCGTCTTCAGCAACATCACAGGGGAAGACTGCCGGTGAATCAAACTCTTCAGCAAATTTGGTGATTCGATCTGCAAAGCGTTCGTTCTGATAGGTGAATGCCAGGCTCGCACCTTCGCGGTGGCAGGCTTTGGCAATGCCATAGGCAATGGATCGGTTGGAGATCAAACCTGTGATCAGAATGCGTTTACCGGCAAGAAATCCCATCGTTTTTCCTCAAGTGAATTCAGTTGGATCAGTCTTTTGGATTATAGCGGATCGGCTAAACTCGCCACCATGTCGAGATCATTCCACGCACTGTTTCTGACGCTTCTTGCCCTACTCCTGACGGGTTGCGGGGAGACGTGGAATAACCCGTATCCCGTAGCAGAGAGTGGGAAAAATATCTTATACACCGCGTTTATTGACCGCCCAAAACATCTTGATCCGGTGCAGTCGTATAGCGAGGACGAGATTACGTTTACCGCCCAGATTTACGAACCGCCACTGCAATATCATTACCTCAAGCGCCCGTATACGTTGATTCCTGCAACGGCTGAGGCCGTGCCACAGCCACGCTATCTTGATGCTCAGGGAAAAGAGTTACCAGCAAACAGCCCGGCTGCGCAGATTGCTTTTACGGATTACGTCATTGCCATTAAGCCGGGTATTCGCTATCAACCGCATGCTGCCTTTGCGCGCAATCCTGCCGCAGGTTATCTGTATCACGATTTATCTACCGAACAGCTTTCTCACATCACGACGATGGCTGATTTCGCTGTGCGAGATACACGAGAGTTGGTAGCTGAAGACTACGTTTATGGCATAAAGCGGCTGGCGCATCCGCATCTGCATTCGCCTATCCTGGGGCTGATGAGTGGTTATATCGTGGGGCTGAGTGATTTTGCCAAGGATCTGCAAAAGTCGGCGCTGGTGATACGGCAAACGCAGCGCGATGCATGGCTAGACCTGCGAAAACATCCCCTCGACGGGGCTGAAGTGATCGACCGATATCATTACCGTATCCGGATCAAGGGAAAGTATCCGCAGTTTCTTTACTGGCTGGCTATGCCATTTTTTTCACCCATGCCATGGGAGGCGGACAAGTTTTATAGCCAGCCTGGGATGGCAGAAAAAAATCTGACACTGGACTGGTATCCCGTAGGAACGGGTCCTTACATGCTGACAGAGAACGATCCAAATGCGCGCATGGTACTGCAGCGAAATCCCAATTTTCATGAGGAGCGCTACCCCTGTGAGGGAGAGCCGGAAGATAAAAAAGCCGGGCTGCTGAATGATTGCGGCAAGCGCTTACCCTTTATCGATCAGGTCGTCTTTACTCGCGAAAAAGAGCAGATACCGTATTGGAATAAGTTTTTGCAAGGCTATTACGATGCATCAGGCATTTCTTCTGATGCTTTTGATCAAGCGGTGCAAGTCACCGGTGGTGGCCAAGCAACGCTCACCGATGCCATGCAAGCCCAAGGCATTACGTTATCAACTTCTGTTGCTACGTCAACGTTCTACATGGGATTTAATTGGCTTGATCCGCTCGTCGGTGGCAGTAATCCAGCAACTGCCGAGCGCGCACGAAAGTTGAGGCAGGCGATTTCGATAGCCATCAATCAAGAGGAATTCATCTCGATTTTTCAAAACGGCCGTGGCGTTGCAGCACAAGGGCCGATACCGCCGGGTATCTTTGGCTATCGCGAGGGTGCTGAGGGCATCAATCACACCATGTACGATTGGGTTGCTGGCCAAGCACGACGTAAACCCATTGCTGAGGCGAAGCGATTGTTGGCCGAAGCGGGCTGGCCGAACGGGCGGGATGCCGCTACGGGTGCACCCCTGGTGATTTACCTTGATACAACCGTAACAGGTGTTGGCTCAAAAGCACGGATGGATTGGCTGAATAAACAGCTTAGCCAGATTAATGTGCAATTAGTCGTGCGTAATACAGATTACAACCGGTTCCAGGAAAAAATACGCAAGGGTGCTGCCCAGCTTTTTTATTTTGGATGGAATGCGGATTATCCCGATCCGGAAAATTTCCTTTTTTTACTGTCCAGCCAGCAGTCGGCTGTATTGCACGATGGATCGAATGCAGTCAATTACAGCAATCCTGCCTATGATGCTTTATTCGCGCAGATGCAGACAATGGACGATGGCCCGCAACGCCAGGTGTTGATTGATCAGATGGTTGAACAACTGCGTAAGGATGCGCCGTGGATATGGGGGTTTCATCCTAAAGATTACAGTTTGCAGCATGCCTGGCTGAAAAATCGCAAGCCAGGCAAGGTGGGTAACAACACCTTGAAGTATCAGCGCGTGGATGCTGGCTTACGGGCGATAAAACGTGCCGAATGGAATCAGCCTGCCCCGTGGCCGATGATGCTTGTTTTGTTAGGCGGTGCGGCTGTCCTCTGGCTAGTCATCCGCGCTTATTGGCAACGTGAGCAGCAAGCGGGAGCTGAACCAGGGTAAACGCGTCAATTCAAGCGTGAATCTTTGGGTATTATTCAGTCGCCGGATTCTTGCTGTGGCACAAAGGCTTGCCATTCGCCTTCGCGCAACACGGTCAAGGGATGAAATTTTTCTTTATAAGCCATTTTTTTACTATCGCGAATCCAGTAACCCAAATACAGCCAGGGCAGCTCTAAGCGCTGGCATTCAGCAATTTGCCAGAGAATGGCAAAGGTGCCAAAGCTGGTGTGAGGGATATCGCAATCGTAGAAAGTATAGACAGCTGATAAGCCATCATCGAGGACATCGATGATGCTAACGATGCGCAACACACCGTCTTCACGGAATTCAATCAGGCGGCTATCCACATGCGTTTGCAGCAGAAACTGCGCATATTGTTCGCGACTATCCTGATCCATGCCCCCACCCGTGTGGCGCGCGTTTTGATAGCGCTGGTAAAGCTGGTAATGATCTTCGCGAAAGGTGAGTGCGCAATCCTGCGCAGTGAGCCCGGTATGCTGAGCGAATGCACGTCGCTGGCTGCGGCTAGGCGTAAATCGTGCGACATCCAGGCGAACCGGCTGACAAGCCGTGCAGAGGTCACAGCGCGGACGATAGGTAAACACGCCACTTCGTCGAAAACCAGCGCGCACGAGATCGCTATACGTTCTGTTGTCGATCAGGTTTATCGGTGTGGCGACTTGTGAGCGAGCGGAACGATTCGGCAGGTAAGAGCAGCTATAGGAAGTGGTGGTATAGAACTGCAATAAAGGGAAGGCCGGTAAATCCCGTAGATGTGTCATCGCACCCCCTTGAAATAACCGTCGATAGCCATGGCGGGCCACGGGCCGGGGACGGGATCTGATGCGATCAATGTCCCCACCGTAGCAACAAAATCACTACGGGTAATCAGGCGAGCACCAAGAGAGGTGAGGTGAGAGGTTTCCATCTGGCAATCAATTATGCCGAATTCTTGCTGTTTGAGGTAGGCGCACAAATGAGCGAGCGCAATTTTTGATGCATCACGCACCTGGCTAAACATCGATTCGCCATAAAAAACTCTCCCGAGCGCGATGCCGTACAGCCCGCCAACTAATACACCATCGACCCGTGTTTCTACACTATGGGCATAGCCAAGGTGGTGCAACCTTTCGTAAGCCGTAATCATTTCAGGGCTGATCCAAGTTCCGCTCTGACCAAGTCGAAACTTGTGCGCGCAGGCTCGGATTGTGTCGGAAAAGGCGGTATCAAAGTGCACGCTATAGGCTGAATTGCGCAGTGTTTTAGCCAGAGAACGTGATATTTTTATTTCCTCTGGAAAGAGCACCATGCGGGGGTCAGGACTCCACCACAGTATAGGTTCACCAGGTGAATACCAAGGAAAAACACCTTGCGCATAGGCGGCAAGCAAGCGGGGCGGCGAAAGATCGCCGCCCGCTGCGAGAAGACCATTGGGGCCGGCTGGCTCGGCCAGGGCCGAGGCAACCGGCGGAAACCCAAGCTCAGCTGACAGCCACGGAATCATCAGCTGTAGCGCGCGAGAACATCGCTAGTACCGGGTTTATTTGGCCAGATTTTTTACAGTCATAGCAACTTGTGTGAGCCGTCGCAGAGCGCACCGTTTTTACTGTGTTTACAACCGCAAAAGTAGACCGTCGTGCTTTCGCTGGCAGTGTATTTAAGTGGCGAGAACGATGACCCTTTATGGCTGCCATCACAGAAAGGCTGGCCTTTGGATTTGCCACAGGAGCACCAGTAATAATCCTTGCCTGCCTCAACAGCAACAGCGAAAGGTGATTTTGCGGCAATTTCTGGTTGGGGCATGATAATTCCTTACTTAACTTATTGTGAGGGATGGAAAAGCAATAACGTGCTAAGTGCAGAAGCGGCAAATAACCTGGCGTTGTGTGAGACGAGGTTCGTAACTCTTCGCTTCGTCAGTCCGGATTTACGCGCCGGGCACCATTAAATCGCTGCATCCAGTAGCTGTCGCTCATGCTATCGACACGAACCCGGTCTCCGGTGTGTGGGGCATGCACGAACTGATCGTTGCCCAGATAAATACCGACATGCGAAAACGCGCGGCGCATTGTATTAAAGAAAACCAGATCGCCAGGTTTGAGATCGGTAGCAGGAACAGGCTGTCCCGCTTTGCTCTGTTCGAGTGCACTGCGGGGCAGAATCAGGCCAAACCCTGTGCGAAATACATGGCGCACAAAGCCGGAACAGTCAAACCCGGATTCGGGGGTATTCCCACCAAAACGATAGGGTATGCCCAGCAGCGCCACTGCCTTATCGATGACGTCCTGAGCGGTTGCTGTTGCGCGGTCAATGAATGAAACCCGCAGTGGCGGCGGAATGACAATAGGCTCATTGGCGTGTGCAAAGGAAGGAAGAACCAAGCCCAGAAGTAAACAAGCGCCTGCTTTTTGGAGAGATGTTTTGCGCATTGGCAAACTATAACGTTCATCCAGTGATCTGTAAACCCGCGTTAGATTGCAAGGTTGTCCGGTGTAGTTCCCTCCTGAGTCTTGCGGGTGCCTGCTCAGCGCTTCCTGCCCTGGGGCAATCGCATCAAACTGCAAATGCCATTATCGTCAATCGTAAACAGTTGAACTCGTTGTTTCCAGTCAATGAGTTGCCAGATGACTGTTCATAGGCCGTTAATTTGTGTAGTTTTCTGTTTTTTTTGGCGACTCATGGAGATGGGGTGGCAAAATGTTCCCAGTGCTCAAGCCATTCGAGCCTATCCGAATTTTTGTGTGTAAGGCATATTCATCAGTTCGAGAAAGGAACGAGATATGCCCGAGCAACAAACGAAACCCAAGAAGCTGAGCATGGTTCAGCAATCCATTGAGGATGCGCGCAACGCGCCTGCGTTTACGCCCGAGATGCAGGCACAGCTGGACACACTGGTCAGCGCACCGATGACCGGCAGCGAGGTCAACGACCTCACCGCACGCCTGAAACGCGCGATCATCGAGCGCGCGCTGGCTGCTGAGATGAGCCTGCATCTGGGCTACGCACCCGGCGAAGACAAGCCCGCAGGCGTTGCCAACCATCGCAACGGCAGCAGCGGCAAGACGCTCCTCACCGACACCGGCCCGCTCAGGATCGACATCCCGCGCGACCGCAGCGGCGCGTTCGAACCCCTGATCGTCCCCAAGCATGGCCGCCGCTACGAAGGCTTTGATGACTTGATCCTGTCGATGTATGCACGCGGCATGAGCACGCGCGACATCCGCGCGCACCTGACCGAGATGTATCACGTCGAGGTGTCGCCGGATTTCATCAGCACCGTGACCGATGAAGTCATGGCCGAAGTCTCTGCCTGGCAGGCCCGACCGCTGGAGCCGATGTACCCCGTGATCTTCTTCGACGCGTTGCGGGTCAAGATCCGCGACGACGGCCTGGTCAGGAACAAGGCGGTCTATCTTGCGCTGGGCATCCTGCCCGACGGCAGCCGCGACATTCTCGGGCTGTGGATCGAACACACCGAAGGGGCCAAGTTCTGGCTCAAGGTCTTCAACGACTTGAAGACGCGCGGCGTGGAGGACGTGCTGATCGCCGTTTCCGATGGTCTGAAAGGGATTCCAGAGGCGCTTGCTGCGGCGTATCCGGAAGCCGTCCTGCAAACCTGCATCGTGCACTTGATCCGCAACAGCCTGGACTATGCCAGTTGGAAGGATCGCAAAGCCGTCGCAGCGGCGCTGCGTCCGATCTACACCGCGACGAGCGCAGACGCCGCAGAAGTCGCGCTGACGGCGTTCGCGCAATCCGAATGGGGAACGAAACTGCCGCATGTCGCTGCGGCCTGGCGGCGTGCATGGGACTACGTGACGCCATTCTTTGCGTTCCCGCCCGAGATTCGGCGGGTGATTTACACCACCAATGCCATCGAATCGGTCAACGCGCGCATCCGCAAGGCGATCAAGACACGCGGGCATTTCCCCAACGACGAGGCGGCGACCAAGCTGATCTGGCTGGCGCTGAGAAACATCACCAAGGAATGGGCAATGCCGGTGTTTCACTGGAAAGCCGCGATGGTGCAATTCGCCATCCAGTTCGGGGATCGCTTTACGAAACGTGTCGCGTAAAATCAGGCAGCAATCAATGAAACATCAACCGCCTTGCACACAAAATTCAGGACACTCCCAGCCATTCTGGCAGAATCTGCGGCAATGCCGCTTCGGGCACGATAGCAACCCTCTTCTTGCTTGGCATACATGCTCCTTTCTTTCGACATGGGATGCCTCACACACAAAATTTCGGACAGACTCGGCTGAAGAGGACGAGGTCAATGTGGCCCGGATTAATTCTGCTGGCACTGTTTGGGTGCGCCTTGGTTGCCCCAAGCAAGAAAGGTGGATGGCTGCCCACCGGTGCCGGGTGAATGCTGTAATGATTGGTGTAGGCGCGGTTTTTGATTACCATGCCGGTACGATTAATCGGGCGCCAGAATGGATGCAGAACGCGGAGCTGGAGTGGCTGCACCGCTTGTGCTCAGAACCGCCGCTTGTGGAAGCGCTATCTTGTTACGAATACTGTCTTTGTTGCCAAGGCGATGCTGCAATTGCTTCGTCGATAATTCGATTTGGTTATTGCCATTCTTCATGACGGGTTAAAAATAAACCGGGTACCTGATTATTTGGGTTAGTTTCGATGCTCTTCAGAAGAGCGGGCCAAGTGTCAGATGTCGCCTCCCTTATGGATGTTGCATGGTGCTTATTCTTGGGCTAGAATTCCGTCTTTGAGTAGGAGGCGCGTAGCTCAGCTGGTTAGAGCACCACCTTGACATGGTGGGGGTCGTTGGTTCGAGTCCAATCGCGCCTACCAATAAATCAAGGAGTTAAGTGAATGGCTTAACTCCTTTTTTATTGTGGGGTTAGGCCGGGGTTAGGTTGTAGGTCATAAAGTGGCCACAAAATTGACCGCTGTATATTTGCTTTTGTCATATTTTCTGTTCGCAACTTGGGTGCTTAACGTATAGGTCGCGAGCTGTCGGTGCCTGCGCGCCACGGGGTTTTTATGCGCTTTTCGATAAAGCCCGTAACGTCCGCTTCGCGATAGCGTACCAGGCGCCCGGACTTCACGTAGGGAAGATCGTAGCGACCGGTGCAGCGCCAAACAGCCAGCGTATGTCCCGTGACGCCAAGAATGTCGGCAACTTGTTCCGATGTCAGTAGTTTAGTGTCCACGTCTTTTGCTCCTGAATGTAGAAATCATGTTCCGGCGTCTATCCGGACTTGCCTATCGACCGCCTTAAATCCATCGGGTTTGCCGTCCGGTGTGGCCGGCACGCAATACCCATCCTCGATTCGCCAAGAGCGCCGACCATTGCACTTGGCGAGCATTTCAGCGACACCGGACTCCGCGAGCGCCAGCGCAGCCATCCCCTGACCGGAGCGCAGTAGCGCTTCCCGGCGTGGATCGCTTTGCTGGCGCATCCAGTCAGCGCGTTCAACAGCAAACAACCGCTGTTCAACGCGCCAGGTAACGAGACTGCCCGCCGTGGCGAACACAAGACCTGTGATCGCCACGGCTACCACGATGCGCACAGGACTCATTCGACGCAAAAGGCGTGCGCCAATTTCCTCCGTCTGGTGCGCTGATGCCACCAATACCGCCATGATCGGATCATGCTCATCAATGGCGATGCCGCTGCGCTCAAAAATGGTCACGCGCAGGCGTGCAGTGTCCATCTTGGTATCCATCACCAAGCCAGCGCCCGCAACTGATCGAATACATCGCGCCCGAAAGTCTTGATGCGCTGCTTTTCCATCAAGGTGTAATCCGAGGAGGCCAGCGCCTGTGAAATGGTGTGGCGCTGGGTATTGAGCTTGCGAATGTCCGCGCCATAGGTCGCGGCATTGCGCTTGAATAGTGTCACTGACCCGGTCAGCTTCGACGCACTTTGCTTGTAGGCCTGGGTCTCGATGAACGGCTTGCCTTCGGCAGTCTTGATCTCGCCGAAGTGTTCATTGAACCAGACGACCACACGAGTGCCGTTGACCTTCTGTGCGATGGCATAGAAACCGTTGGCGGTATCCGCCAAGGTGTCGCCACCGCCGACAATGGTATGGACATAGACGGTCTTGCCGGCATCCTTCAGCAGTGGGAAGACCTCGTTCTCGATCATGTAGGCGAGCAGATTTGAGAAAGTATTGGCACCGGTATCGATGACGAAATTACCCTCCTCCGTCAGCAACGTCTCCATCAAGGCGTCGAACTTCTTCGGGTCGATCAGTCGCGACTGGTCGGCCACCGCCACATGACGCACGGCCAACGCCTCATAGTGCGCAAACGTCGTGTTTTCCTGATCGGTATCGAAACAGCGCACGGCGCCGGTTTCGTTGATCAGGTGCTGGGCCAGCAGTGTGCTGATAAACGACTTGCCGATGCCGCCTTTGGCCTGGAGGACGAAGTGAATGGAATTTTTCATGGAATACCTTTCATTTAAGAAGATCGGGAATACCCCGTGGGTCGTAATCGAAAGTGAGCCTATCCGAATTTTTGTGTGTAAGGCATATTCATCAGTTCGAGAAAGGAACGAGATATGCCCGAGCAACAAACGAAACCCAAGAAGCTGAGCATGGTTCAGCAATCCATTGAGGATGCGCGCAACGCGCCTGCGTTTACGCCCGAGATGCAGGCACAGCTGGACACACTGGTCAGCGCACCGATGACCGGCAGCGAGGTCAACGACCTCACCGCACGCCTGAAACGCGCGATCATCGAGCGCGCGCTGGCTGCTGAGATGAGCCTGCATCTGGGCTACGCACCCGGCGAAGACAAGCCCGCAGGCGTTGCCAACCATCGCAACGGCAGCAGCGGCAAGACGCTCCTCACCGACACCGGCCCGCTCAGGATCGACATCCCGCGCGACCGCAGCGGCGCGTTCGAACCCCTGATCGTCCCCAAGCATGGCCGCCGCTACGAAGGCTTTGATGACTTGATCCTGTCGATGTATGCACGCGGCATGAGCACGCGCGACATCCGCGCGCACCTGACCGAGATGTATCACGTCGAGGTGTCGCCGGATTTCATCAGCACCGTGACCGATGAAGTCATGGCCGAAGTCTCTGCCTGGCAGGCCCGACCGCTGGAGCCGATGTACCCCGTGATCTTCTTCGACGCGTTGCGGGTCAAGATCCGCGACGACGGCCTGGTCAGGAACAAGGCGGTCTATCTTGCGCTGGGCATCCTGCCCGACGGCAGCCGCGACATTCTCGGGCTGTGGATCGAACACACCGAAGGGGCCAAGTTCTGGCTCAAGGTCTTCAACGACTTGAAGACGCGCGGCGTGGAGGACGTGCTGATCGCCGTTTCCGATGGTCTGAAAGGGATTCCAGAGGCGCTTGCTGCGGCGTATCCGGAAGCCGTCCTGCAAACCTGCATCGTGCACTTGATCCGCAACAGCCTGGACTATGCCAGTTGGAAGGATCGCAAAGCCGTCGCAGCGGCGCTGCGTCCGATCTACACCGCGACGAGCGCAGACGCCGCAGAAGTCGCGCTGACGGCGTTCGCGCAATCCGAATGGGGAACGAAACTGCCGCATGTCGCTGCGGCCTGGCGGCGTGCATGGGACTACGTGACGCCATTCTTTGCGTTCCCGCCCGAGATTCGGCGGGTGATTTACACCACCAATGCCATCGAATCGGTCAACGCGCGCATCCGCAAGGCGATCAAGACACGCGGGCATTTCCCCAACGACGAGGCGGCGACCAAGCTGATCTGGCTGGCGCTGAGAAACATCACCAAGGAATGGGCAATGCCGGTGTTTCACTGGAAAGCCGCGATGGTGCAATTCGCCATCCAGTTCGGGGATCGCTTTACGAAACGTGTCGCGTAAAATCAGGCAGCAATCAATGAAACATCAACCGCCTTGCACACAAAATTCAGGACACTCCCTCGAAAGTCGGTGGGCGCGTTGCCCCCACCTTCACTGCCGTAATTGGCGGCGACGTTGCTGGCGCAACCACGCCGACTGTTTCAGTTCCTATCGGAGCGCTTTGCACGGGCTTGGCATGCTGTCCCAGCCTCACCCGCTGGTTTCTTTTACGCTGTCGATGCAAATAGGTCTTGAAGGTCGCTAGCGTCATGTCGAACCCATTACCGTTCAACAGCGCCACTATCTCGACTTGAGATGCTCCAGCGGCCAGCTTGGCTTCGATGTCAGGCCACAGTGGCAGCAACTTTTTTGTATTGCGGGCGATAGGCAGCTCGTGGATGGCGTCTTTAACGTTCATCAATGCTCCCCGTGCGCACTGAATGTCTACTTTCTGTCTCTCTTCTGTCACCCGTTTGTTTCTCTTCGGTTTCCCAGTTGTTACTTTTCTGTTGTCTTTGTGTTTTCTTTTTCTGAATTTGTGCTTCATTGCAGGCCGAAGCTGAAGCTTCGGCAATATGGACGCTCTTTCGGGAGTCTTTAACTCCCGAAAACCCCACCACACCAAACGCACTTACAAAATGCCCGCCAATCCGCGCCGCTACGCGGCATTGCTGTAAACACCCGTTTACAAATGTGTGCACATCGCGCCGCAAAGCGTTGCTGGGTACGGAATGGATGTTTACATTTGTAGTCATGAGGGCGATCCCGCGCGTTCGGATTTACCGCCCAATTCGTCGAGCACGGCTTCAACCTGGCGAATCGTGCTGGAGGGAAGACCGCGTTCCTTGAGTCGCGTGGCAATGACGGTTCGCGGCGGCAGATCAGGCACGTCCTGTGTCTTCTTCCCTCCAACGGCACCTTGGACATCGGCTACCGTTGTTGCCAGCTCGTCCAGGCGGTGCAGGATCATGGCAATGCCGGTATCGCTGGCGACGCGATCACTGCCGATCAGTCCCTTGATATAGGCCGATACCGTCTTTCCATTCAGCACGGCGGCTCCGCTCAGTCGCACATCGTCGGCATCATCCAGTCGCAGGCTAATGACTCTGCTCATCGAAAATCTCCAAAATTAACGGTTACGTTGCAGGTTCGGCGCGGGTGCTTCTTGCCGGAGTTGTTGCTGCGGTACGGGCTGGCGCGCACGCTGAATATCCAGTGCCGCCGTCTTGACGTTGTCACGGCTGATCGCCGCAGGCAGTTCAGTACGTGAGTTCGTGTAGACCTTCACGTCGTAGCGGGCGCGGCTCAGGGCGACGTAATACAGATCCTTGCCGGTGGTCAGGCTGCGCGTGTTGAGGTCCATCATCATCCGATCCGTGGACAAGCCCTGTGCGCCATGTACCGTACTGGCATAGGCATGCTCAAGATGCAGCGGGTGACGGCCATCCAGATCAATGCGCCGTCCCTTTTCGTTTTCGAGGCGAATACGGTCGGGGGTAACTTCCATTACGCGCACCCGGTCGCCATTCGAGACATCGAGGGCGGGATCATTGCGCGTGACGCGCGCCCAGTCGCCCGGTGCAAATTCGCTATCGGTCTTCTCGTACACGCTCAGCTGGGTATGGGAGCGCGGATTGATTTCAAGTTGGCGTCCGTCATCAGTCGTCAGTACCAGGCCGTTATGACTGGCGATATCCGTCACGCGATATAGCATTCCTCGCGTGAGACCGGTTCGCTCATAGTCCCTTTCCGGCTGCACATAGTTGCCAATCTTGTAACTCGGCGCATTACGGCGTTCGGCCTGGGTCAAGTCAATGCGTGACAACGTGTCGAATTCGCGGCCCTTGCCTTCGATGCCGAGTTCTAGCCGAATAAGAGAATTGATTTCCCGGCGTGCCGCATTGGTCCCCGACACGATCAATGTGCGTTCGCGTTCGGCCGCTGCCAGCGCGGCGTAGTCGCGTGCAATCTCGTCATAGCGGGTACGATCATCGACGACTTCGTAGACATGCCGGTCGATATGTTTGAGCGATTCTTCCGCGTGGCCTTTTGCAGCAAGTTCGACAGCCGGTTTTAGCTCAGGGGTTTTTTGGCGCTGGATTTGATCGACGATGGCGGTTTGCATCCCGTTCGCCTGCAATTGCGCGAATGGTCTGCCGGCTTCGATGGCCTTCAACTGCTGCACGTCACCAGCGAGCACGATCCGCGATTGGTAGCGTACCGCGACTTTCAGTGCCGCTTCCATCTGTCGCGTAGGGACGAGACCGGCTTCGTCAATCACGATGACCGTTCGTTCGTCGATGTTCTTGTCTTTGGCAACGAGGAAGGTGGCCAAGGTTGAAGCGTTCAGACCCTCGGCCTGCAGGCGCTCGACCTGATTAGCATAGGGCGCCAGCACGACCATGCGATAACCCTGCTGTTCTGCAACTTGTGCGGTGGCTTTGATGAGATGGGATTTGCCTACACCTGCCGACCCCTGAATACCGGAGAGACGGTGTTTGCCGATCAATACCATTCGCGCTGCTTCCCGCTGGCCGGGATTGAGATCGGTCGGAGCAAGCGCATGGTCGGCAAGCGCGGGCGTCATGATCGCAGGCAGACGATTCCGGCCTTCGCGTTCCATGCGCAGGATGGCCTGCTCGGTCTGCCAGGCAGACTGAGTCGTATACCGAATTTCGTTCTGCACCAATCTGCCCTTACGAATGCCTTCATCAATGGCAACTGTCTTCTCAGGTAAGGACATACGCTGGTCACTATCCAAAACGGCTTCCCAATGGGATCGGGGTTTCCCCGGTGCTGACTCGCGGTCACCAGCCAGAGAGTATTGCGCCTGCTCCGCAATCACTTCACCCGATTCAATACGCTTGGTGAGTTCAGTTCGTAATTCGCTATGTGTGGCGCGGCCCACGGCATGCTGCATCGCCGTCGTCATCAGCATGCCGTCGAGCATCACGGATTGACGCTCGGTCAAATGCGCAATGGCAAAGTCGAGCGATTCACGGGCCGCACCTTCTTGTGATGAATTGTTCGCTGGACGGCGTTCGCCGAGATCGTAGCTGATTCCCACGGCTTGGCTTTTCTGTTTCCAGTGCGCCATCAGCAAGCGTTTGTCCTGTTCGGCCAGACGATCTTTCTTCGGCCGCGTGGCCAGCGCAATGACTTGCTTTTCCAGGGTAGAGGCGTCAGCACGCGACTTGCCGCGACTGTCGAGAGCCGCTTCGATTATCTGACTGCGTTGGCTGAAGGCCTCAATTTGTGTCCGACTGATATGGGCCAGCTCAAAACTGCCTTCCTTGTCACTGAGGCGAATTTCATAACCGAGGTTCTGCAGTTCGCGCGCCAGGCTGGCGCGATAGGCGGCGCCGATCAGCTTGGTATGCTTGAACAGTGCTTCATTCGATAGTGCGCGCCACTGACCGTCATGGCGTTGAGTCATGTTCATGACGACGACGTGAGTATGCAGTTGCGGGTCTTTGGCGCGTGACAACTCGTGATCAAATGCAGCCGTCACCAGATTGTCGGTATATTCGCGATGGCTTTTGCCATTGACCTTCTTGCGCCCAATGGCCTGCTGTTCCATCAATACGAGCGCGTCGCGCACTGCCTTCTGATGCGCGGCGATGATGGCCTGGTCACCACCGATCAGAGCCTGTATGGAAACACTCTTGGGCGCCGAGAACGTGAAGTCCCAACCATGGCGCTTGGAGGCCGTGCGAGGGTCAAACTTTTCATGAATGTTGCCGCCAGTGGGCAGGCGACCTTCGAGTAAGGCTCGAAATTGTTTCGGATCAACCGCACCCTCCAACCCCAGCAGCTTCGCCCCCTTGCCCAGCCAGGAGCCGTTGCCTTCCTTCGCGTAATAGTCATCCTGTGCAGAAAAATAGTGCGCGGCACGACCAGCGTTCTCGATGGGGTGATTGGTCAGCACGGGTTATCTCCAAGTCACTCCAGAATCGCCGCATGCCGCAGCGGATAGTGGCGTGGTGTCAGCTTGATACGCGTAATCGGCAGATCACCTGCAAAGGCCAGGTATCCCGTCAGTTCCGGCAAGGATTGAATCTCGGAGGGCATGACCACGCGTTCGCGTTCGATACGCAGCGTTCGACTGCGACTGCCGCCGCGATCATTAGCGGACTCGCCCAGCGTTTCGCGTTCGACCTCGTGCTCGCCCAGGCTCTTGCTCAGGTCTTCTGCCGTCTTGCTGTCGGCGCGACCACCACCGAGGACCAGGATGTTGCGGAAGCAACTGCGCAGCACCGTTGCATCCTTCTCGCCATTGGTGCGATCCAACTGGGCCGTGGACTGAATCCCCGCCACGATACGCAGGCCGTGTTTGCGCCCCTTGGTCGCAGCATCTTCCAGCGAGGGAAGTTTTTGCAGGCTGTCCAGTTCGTCAATGACCATCCATATTCGCCGAACCGGACTTTCCGGCAAACTCAGAATCGACGTGCACAGAATGTCCACCCAAGTCGACACCAATGGCTTCAGCGCTTCGAGCATATCCTCGCGCCAGGTGATGTACAGATTCCCTTCGCCTTCTTCCAGCCAGCGGCGAATGGAGAACGAGCCGTCATCTCTCAGGTATTGGTGTGGGTCGAGATATTTGGCAAGGATGAAGCGTGCACTGGAGAGTGCCTGCTTGGCGCCGACGAACAAACCTTCGGCTTCGGTATTGGCAAGGAACTCTTTCAGTGATTCGTCACTCTCCGTTGAAAGTAATTTGATTAGTGAAAAAATATCCGTGTTATTCACTGAAGCCATTTTCTTGGTCGCCGCCTGAAACAGCAGACGTGCATAGCCGTTCCATTCTTCGGCATCGTCGGTCAGCCCCTTGGGCACAACAGACAGTGCATATCGCTTGAAGTCATATTCATCATGCAGCTCGTTGAAGATGCTCCAGTTTTCCGAGCGCGTATCGAAGGGATTCAGAATCACGTCCCCCGGAAAATAAAACCGCGACAGGAAGCTGCCATTCGGATCGACGATAATCAATCGGTCACCACGACGCAGGATGGTTTCGATCACCTGTGCCAGTGCAACGGTCTTGCCTGTTCCCGTGGCACCCGTTACCAGCAAATGCAGGGTTTCCAGCCAGATCGGAATCGGTGTATCGGCCACGAGTACCTGAGTCTTACCCGCTTCACGCGTTTGCCGCTGCAAGCTGCGATGGCTGGTCATGCGCGTACCGCGCAGGAAGCGGCGAAACCCCGCGCCGCCGAATTGCGTATCGTAATGTTGAACGATACGGTGAGCGATAAAGAGTCCACTCGCCAAACCGACGCCCAGTGCGCCCATCAGAAATTGATCCTGCGGCGTCAATCTGGCGATTCGCACCAAACCACGCGCCACGGGTCGTTCAATGCCGTAACGCCATGCCGCCATGCACAACCAGGAGACGATAGGCAATCCGAACAGAATCCCCAGAAAGACATAGTTTTTATCGTCGCGAGTCATGGTAAGAGGCCCTTAAGACCCGCCTGAATAATCCATTGCGGCTGACTGACAGTCGGTGCGGCTAACGGCAATCTGCGGCGTACCAATACTTTCGGTGCAGCGTTCTGATCCGGTTCCGGTAACTGTGGTCGGAAAATCAGCCAATCATCGGGCTGTCGTGTACGAGAGCGCGTGGGAGTTTCTACCAAGTCATCATTGCGAGCGATGGAAACAGGCCGGTTCTTAACCAGTCCTATTTCTCGCTCCAGCGCGGTTACGTTCTGACGATGTAGCGTTACGCGTGCAGAAATATCCTGAACCTTGTCTGGTGGTGTTCGGGCCACTTGAGCGTTGCGCCATTCGGTCTCGGCAGTACCCAGCTCACGGGTTTCCTTGGCAAGCTCATCCTGCAAGATGCTCATGCGCGTGGTGTCACGCTCACGCTGTACAGACGGATCAACTCGCATCGAGTTTTGGGAGGCAAGCGGGTACGCCGACACCTGCCCAAAAGCAGATGTGGCCGAGAGACCAGTGGTAAAACTAAACAGCAACCACAGGCGTATCGGCATCCGCATAATAAATCTCCGAGATATACCGTTTTCCTTCAGACCGTTTGAGCTGGATCACGATTGGGATGATCGAGCGCACGTAATCGATGACCAGCGATTTATCAATGCTCGGAAATCCCTGCATCACCATCAACGCCAGTTGCTCGAAAGCAAGGCGTGGACTGTCGGAATGTATGGTCGTGATTGATCCCGGATGCCCGCTGTTGATGGTACGCAGGTAGGTAAAGGCTTCCTTGCCGCGCAGCTCACCGAGCAGGATGCGATCGGGCCGCAGCCGCAATGTGGCTTCACAGAGTTCCTGTGCCGTCACCTGTGCCAGGCCTTGCTCACCGCGTGAGTAAAACAGCCTCACGACATTGGTTTGCGGGGGCCGCAATTCGCGGGCATCTTCAATGATGACAAGTCGTTCGTGTTCGGGGATTTCCTTCAACATGGCATTGAGCAGCGTGGTCTTGCCGGTATCGGTACCGGCCGAGATCAGGATGTTCTTGCGCATCTTGACGGCGATGCGCAGGAATCTTCCATACTCACGATTTGCATAGACGGTACGCAGCGTATTTTCGGTTTCTCTCTCCAGCATCGAGATTTGGTTGGTCAGCGTGAATGCACCGGCCTTGTCGTAATCATCCAGGCTTAAATTGAGCACGGCGGGTTTGCGTATCGACAGTACGACGTTGCGACCCGCTGCCGGTGGCAGTACAAACTGGATGCGATAGCCGTTGGGAAGCTCCGCAGAAAGGAGAGGTTTCTCTTTGCTGACTTCCTGCTCGGTACTGGTCGCCACCTGTTGCGCCAGTTCCAGTAGAACTTCGTGAGTCAGTTCTTCCGCTTCATGGCGTTCCATATAAGGCTGGCCTTGTTTGGCAATCCATATTTCACGGGCACCGTTGACGGATATTTCCGTCACGTCAGGTTCATCAAGCCACTGCTGCAACGGCATCAGATGCGTGCGTAACGCAGCACCGCCTGGTACCTGTACTAGATCGCTGCGATTTACCGGTTGCCCTGACAGGACTGATTCATCGGATTCGGATGATTGCTGTTCGCGGAACATCGCCGATTGAACATTTGCATTCATGGCTTGTCGCTCCTTTGATTAAGGCAAGACCAGATCAGCTTGATCATTCGTCTCTGCGCGCAAACGACAGAAATCCAGATCGCGATTTAGGAAGACCTTGATCCGTTCTCCTTGATGAACCGTATTCGTTGGCGGGATGTTCGCGTAGGGCGCCAGTACGCTATTCGAGGTGCGGGCAAAACTCTGTTGCACGGCGCTGCGATAGGCGTCCGCCGAGTTGTAGTTGCTGTCTGAACCCACGCTTGATGTGCCAGCCCCGGCACCGATGATGCTGAGCAGTGCCGACATGCCGAAGATTTGCGCGAAATGATTGTCTGTTTCGCCCTGCAACCCGGCCTGGCCCAAGGCATCCGTTGCACCCGAGTCGAGAGTGATTTCCACGCCATCGGGACGGATCAGACGATTCCAGATAACGAATACGCGTACCTGTCCCTTGCTGACTGCTGTGTTATAGACGCCGTTCAGACGCGAGCCAGGCGTCACCAGTGCCTCCTGTCCTTGTTCGGCGTACAAGGGGTTCGAGACCACGGCCCGGATCTGCCCCGGCAGATCGGTATTGATGGCCGTTTCCAATTCGGCGTCGATCATCTTGCCTTGCAGGGCCAGACAATCCAGATTGCCGACTCGGCGTGGGGTGGCCGTCACTACAGTTCGGCCGCTCATCTGTTGCGCAAAAGCGCGGTTAGGGTCATTCGACTCGCTGCTATCGGGTCGATTGCCGTAGCCCGATGCCAGTTGCAATCCAGGGATATTGAAGGATGCTGGAACACCCGATGGCGCTGCGGTTGCCGTCGCGTTAATCGACGAACCGCCACCTTTCACGATGATGTCGGACTTGGTACGGGCGTCATCGAGCTGGTCTGCCTTGCGACGCAAGGCAATGGCCTCGGTATCGTCGGTCGGTTTACCGGATGACTTGTCCTGTTGGTTCGAATTGGCGGACTGTAAGGGTTCGACGGGTCGCGCCGGCATCACGGGCGGTCGGTAGTCGCGTACCGAGGGTTCGTCCGTCAGTTCCGCTGCGCGGGCTTCATTACGCAGCGCCTTTGCCTGCTTGCTATCGTGGGTCAGTACGAAAAAAAGTATTACCAGTGTCACGACCACGAAACCGACCTTGCTTAACCAGTCGCCTTTGATGATGCGCTTGACGCGCTCGCCGGAGAACTTGCGGCCTTCATGGGCGGCGTTATCCGTTTGCTCTTCCCAATCATGAATCGCCTGTTCACGGTTGGCGGAAGCGTTCGTGGTTTTTGGTTCATTCGTGTTTGATGGAGGTTTCATGTCTTGCCCCCAAACTTGATCGACTTGCGTACTGTCGTATTGGTGGTCTGGAACGGCTTGTCTTCATTGAACAGGCACAGGGATTCGTTGCCATCGCGCAGGGTGTACAGGCTGCCGACGCGTTCGATCACCACATACCTACCCTCCATCCGATAGTTCACGACCGACTCGTTACCTTTGGGATCGACAGCAAAGAAAGCCGGCAGGTTGGTGTGCTCGGCGAATTCGAGGTAGGTGAACAAGCCATCGTCGCAGGCACGTAGAAGCTTGACGTTGTTACTACCGGAGACCGAGTAATTGCAATTGCGAATCTTGACCTTGGTGGCGAGATCATCCTTGGCTTGCTTACTACTGGACTTGCGAACAGCCGCTGGGTTGATGGCGATATCGCCTTCCGGGCCATAGCTGAAGCGCAGTAGATAGGTCGCATCCAGTTTGGACCTGGATGTTGTACCGGTGAGTCGAAAGTAATAGGTACGGCGATCCGTCACGACAGTGAGGTTGGTTACTGCATGCGGCTCGACCGGTTTCAGGTGGACACGATTGCCCATCGGATGCGCCTGCCAAGCAATCGTGTCGCCCAGTGTCAGGTATTGCACCGTCTCGCCCTGCTCGAATTCAATGGTCGTGGTGAACCGGTAATTACCGGTGACCTCATACACTTCAGCAGCGTTATAGACCACTTGACGTATCCGTTGGTCGGTTGCCATGGGCTGCGGAATACGCTCCGCATGCGCGGCGTGGCTGATCATCACTGCCGCTAGAAGGGCGATGGCTTTGTTCATTGGGAAACCCCTTTGTTCGAGGATGCAATTGGATTAGCGATTTCCTGATCCGTGCGGTAGGCAATTGCACGGAAGTTGAGCGGATTGATGATGCGATCCTCGTTGCTCAAGGCGCGCTCACTGTAGCGGAAGGTCACTGTGGCGACATAGGGCTTTTCTACCGGCAGCATTTGCGAACCGGGAAACTCTTCGATGGCGACGAAGCGCACCTGATAGGTATTGCTGGCATTCGGCAGCGGTAGCGCGGTGTTGACCTCGATGCGACGGCGTACCTTGTAGCCGTAGCGTTTTACGGCACTGGCATCGTTGTATTGGGAGTTGTCGTCTTCGTATTGCTGCCAGACATTGCCGTCCGACATTACGCGCACCATCTTGATATGCGTCGCGTAATCCTGCGGATCGTAGGTTTCGCGTGCCGTGACATAGCGGGCCACATCACTGCGCTGGATAGCTTCTTTCTGAGTCAAGTCGCTAACGCTTTTGCCGTATTCCACCGAGGTGACCAATCCCGTATGCGAGTCCACCGTCACGGCCAGTGGGACCAGTTTCTCCAGGGGAAGCATCATGGCAACGGCGGTCACTGCGCCGGCAGCAATCAGGCCGGCGACCAAGGTTGCAACGAACCAGCGGTTGCGTTCGACGACGACGGCGCCGTGACTGAGGTATTCCCATTCCTTTGCGCCGGGATCGGCTTGGATGGTGGGCGGCATAGTGGGGATCGGTGACATGTCCATTCGCGTTCCTCTCAGGTTTTTGTGCGTCCGCCCATTGACAGGCGTGGTCCACGCCGACCAGCGGCGGCTAGTGCCCTCGACGCGGAACGAACGACATGGCCGGTGGCATCGCCGACGTAGCTCATGGAGCCGATCAGAGCCTGTGCATGACCATCCGCCTTGCGCAGGACAAACAGTAGCGCCAGAAAAATCATCAGCAGTGGGAGGACACGTCCTTGGAGCTGCGCCGCGTTCATCGTACTGGCGCTGTAGAGATCGCCTTCCGGGACAACGGCCTGATAAATGCCATAACCAAGCCCTAGCGTCGCGTAGATGAGCAGTTGAAAGATAACGAGTGTCACCAGAGAGCCGATCCAGTTCTTGAACCATTGCCGGGTCGAATCGAACAGGCAGAAGGCAACGAAGATCGGCCCCATCCCAAGCGTGATGGCAACAAGTAGCTTGGCTAACAGCAACAGGAATATGGCGAACGCAATCAGGCAGAGAGTGACGACGAAGACTGCCGCGCCCAAACTCCACATCACCAAATCCCAGCCTGAGCGAGACCAGATCGAGAATGCCGTAACCATTCCCCGGTCATAGAGTTCATCCAGTGCCGACGGTGCAGTGTGCCCAAGGGAAATTGTCGAGGAGAACATATCGGGACTCTTGGTAAAAACATCGTAGAAATATCCGAACCAGTCCCAGTTCAAAGCGGTATAGGTGACGAATCCGACTAGCAGGATGTTGCGGAAAGCCGTTTGGTACAGGTGCTGGATTTGACCGGTCATCACCATGTATCCGTATAGGGCAACAAACAAGGTGACAGCGGCCCACAACGGCGTGCTCACCGCATTGGCGACTGGCCCGAAGACGCGGGTCACAAAGTCGGCCGTGACCTGATCGGTAACAGTCAGCACGGTTGCAGGCAGCCCCACAGTTAACCTCTCTGAAGAGCAAGAAAGCGTTGTTTCACGCGATCATCCAATAGATGATCGCGCGTGATATTGCCCTCGATGCCGATTTCGCTTGCACGCTGTTGTAAATCCGCAATGCACTCGCTTTTTTGTTTCTCACTTACGGCAGATATTTTGTCCTTCGCCGAAAATTTGAGTCCGTTGTATTGCCCGATAAACATCTCGGGTTTATAGAGTGCAGCAGCACAGGACGGAGCCAGACCGTTACGGGGCGCAATCCATCTCAGGAACTGACCATCGCTGGCGCTAAGCAGCGGATTACCCAGCTTGCCGCAGGCGGACAGGGCAATGAAGGCTGCAACAATCAATAAACGTCGTTTGTTCATGTCGTCCTCACAATGGGTTCATGGGAAAGCGGGGTTGGGCTGCACGGGGAACCTGCGGCACCGACGCAGGGAGACTTCAAAGTAGAGTTCGAGGCGCAACTCGCCACAGATAGCGCGGCCAGCACAACGATAATCGTGAAGGGCTTCATGGCTAGCGTGTCCTGTATTGATAGTTGGCGTCGTAGCGCAGCATCTCCGCATTCGTCGCCTGGGCCTGTACCCGGTCGTTTGCCGCGCTGGCGTTGAGGTTGTTTTGTACGGCGGCCAGCCGCGCCACTGAGATTTGCAACATGGCGTTTTCAGATACCAGACGGTTGTTGAGGTCGGTGGCTTCCTTGACGTTCTGTGTGCTGTCGATGCGCTGAATCAACTGCTCGATATTCTTGCGGTGCGTTTCCACCGAGTCATAGGTAGCATCGGTCACGGCGAAGGCAGCGCGTGTGTTGTCGTAACTGAGCTTGTAGGCGCCAGTGCTGCGGCTGGAATCGTTCGCAAACAGCGCAGGATCGACACGTCTCATGAGGTTCTCGTAGTAATCCATTTTGCTTTTGAATTTGCCGGCCTGTTGTAGGCTGACGACCTCCTGCCATGAACCCGGTACGATGCCGGCTGCTGAAAGTGTTTCACCCTGCATCAGCCCACCGAGACCATAGCTACCGGTCACCGCCGCGTACTGGCTTTTCAACTGCTCTAATTGGGCTTTGAGCTGGGCGACCTGTTCGACCATCTGCCCGTACTGCGCAATGTTTTGCTGAAGATTTGAGGCATCAATCACGGCCCATTGGGCGTAGGTATTGCCCACCATACCAAACCCGCCGGAAAGCCAAAAGAATGCGGCCAGCCAGATCAAACGTAATTTAAGAATTTTCATTTTGCGTTCTCCATAAAAACAGGTAACCACGCTTCGGGGTCTTCGCTGTCGAGTTCGTGCATGATGCTGTGCATCAAGCGCAGGTTGCCCTCGTTGCCCGAGAGCACTGGCAGGAAGCGACGCAGGTCTGGGGTATCTAGCCCGGTACGCACGACGACGCTGTCGTTGCCATGTTTGACCAGCGCCAGCCGCTCTTCGGGTTCCCACTCACGCACCAACTCGAATTCACGCTGCGACAGGCCGAAGACCTTGCGGTAATCGTGTTCGTCTGCCCGATCACAGGCGAAATAAAGAAAGGTCACCGGCTGTTTGACCAGGCTGTCGGATTGCTCGTCGTGGGATAGCTTGAGGTCAGGGGTAATGAAGATGACTACGCCATTCTTCTTACGAATGGTCATCAACCAATCGTCGATACGTGCGCGGAAATAGGCACTGCGGCGGAGCTTCCAGCCTTCCTCCAGCACGATGATGAACGGCTCACCATCCATGATGAGGTCGATGCGATGGAACAGGTATTCCAATACGGCCAGTAGTGCAGACTCGTCCTGGATAATGCGGGTCGTATTGAAGTAGCAGAACCGCGCGTCGAGCTTGAATCGATCATGGGCGTTGTCAAACAGCCCAGCGTACTTGCCACCCGGCAACCACGTTGCTAACCGACTGCGCAGACTGCCGCCGCGCGCAAGACCGAAGTAGCTCGCGATTTCGATCAGGTTGCGCTCGGATGCGGGATGGCGATAGCTACCGTCGATGGCAGCTTGAATCACTTGGCGCTCGTCAGCATCTAATGGCATGCCACTCGCGGCAACCCGGTTCTCCAGCCACTGGGAAAGGAAAGCGCGATTGACCGGCGTATCGGGCAACGACAGAGGGTTGAAGCCGCTCGGCTCGCCCATGGCGACATCAGTCACCGCCGCACCACATGCCCGTGCAAAGATTTCGCCGCCGTTCTTGTCGTCGAAATAGAAAATTCGTGGATTGATTTTCTGCACCTGCGCCAGCAGCAGGTTGATCAACGTCGACTTGCCGGTACCCGTAGGAGCCGCGACATGAACATGTCCAGGTGAATACGGTCCTTGACCGACATGGAAATTCAGGTAGTACGGCGTCTTGCTTTCCGTTTCCAGCACAGTGATCGCCTTGCCCCACCAATTGCCATCGGGGCGACCACGGGCGAAGTTGTGCAGGCTGGCAAAACCGGCCAGGTTCGCCGTTGATATGCGACGCTTCCTTGCGACGTATTGGAAGTTACCGGGGAGCTGTGCCCAGAAGCAGGCCTCAAGATTCAATGTCTCGCGTGTTGCCTGGATATTGAGATCGATAAAGCAGTCCTCAACGGAAACCAGTGCACGGTCAAGTGATGAGAGTTGATTGTCCGCAGCCTTGACCAATACCGACAGGTGATGCCAACCCATTGCTACACGCCCGGAAGCGACATCGCTCATGGCGTCGGTCAGATCGTCGATTTGATCCGCTGCCTTGTCTTCGGACTGATCGAGACGTTTCTGTTGTACCTCTATTTCTTTGGTCGAAGTTGGTCTGTCCTCAAAATGGTAGGACTGCGTAATGACCATCTCGACCGGCAGATTGAGGAACTTGTCCAGCATGTCGTAATCGGTCAGGTCGGGATATTCCTTCACGCTTAGGAAGGCGCCGAGCTGGCTTTGGGTCCAGCCGCGCACTTCCATGGCTTCGTTCCCAAATATCGGCCGGTTTTTGCCCAGATAGTCGCGGATCGGCATGCGCGGTACGCGCACTTCGGTGTCCTGCCAGTTGATGAGGTAGTAAAGGAACCGCAGCGCATCGGAATGCCAGCCATCGTGTTTCCGGTACATGCCGAGCAGCCGGGGCTCGTAAGCAGACAATGACTGCAATACGCGGCGCGTGACATCATGCAGTTCTTGCGCGCAGCGACGGCGCCAGTAATCCAATTTGTCGCGCTGGCGCTTGTGGCTCATATAGGCGAAACGATCTTTCGCACCCACTACGACGCCAGACTTGTAGGGGAACTTGATGATCGAGAGGTAAATCTCGTTCACGTACTGCTCGTTCTGTTCGTGCTTGCGCTGCCAGGCAGCATTCAGTTCGGCGCAGAAGCGATTCGGGAAATCACCCTCCGGATATTCGAAGTGCCGACGGCGCACGACATGCACCGTCACGCCGAAATCGCTCTTCGCAATTGAACGGATCAACCGATTCCGAAAACGCTTTTGCCGCTTGAGGTCTTCTTCATCACGGGTCTGAAATGCAAGGCCTTCGAGCTTGACGATCTGGATCAACTGGTCATCTTCAGTGAGCAGTGTGCTTTCGTCGTAGTGGGCAACATAGGGAATGAATTTCCGCAGCCGACATTCCTTCCTCTTGGCGTCGCTGCCTGCCGGTGCAGTGCTATCGAACAAGTCACCAAAACTCAGGCCCAGATTAGTCAGGGTCATAGCTAGTGCCTCCCCATTGATGTTTGTTCGCGCCTTTGCCCGTCAATGCAAAGCCGGCCCACCAGATGCTGAAGTAGTCAGCGTCATCCAAGCACTTCCAGAAGCACAGCAGATGAAACAGCGCAGTTGCTGGCAACACCCACATCGAGCGAGTGACAAGGAAGGCAATCGACCAGACTATGACTTCGAGGATGAAGCAATCAAGCGTGACGCCGAGCACCATGGCGTCGCGGGTCATGCCTTGATAGAGGGGGTCTTCGCGATCCATGATCAGGCGCAAGTCAGGTGCGGATTTGATCGACGATCAGGACAGCGCCGAATACCACCACAATGCCAATGACAGAGGCCAACGCTTTGCGTTTGTCCATCATGCCGTACTTCATGCGGTAGCCGATGGCGGCAATGGTGACCACGGCAGAAGCTACTGCCCACTGGTTGGTCATGAGATCAACGGCTTTATTGAGCAGGCGAGAAATTGGATCGTCGGCGTAGGCTGGCAGGGCAATGAGTGCAAGCGTTAGCGAAACCCATATGCGCTTCAATAAATGAACAATGCGATGCGGATGACATTTTGGCCGCTTGATTGAAGTCATTGCCATGCTGTTTCCTTTCTTCGATGGACGCCCCTATGACAATTTGTAATTGGAGGGAGCGACCGTTAGAGAAAGCATAGGCGCGGGTAATCAATTTGAAAATATCGAAACGCGCCCGGTTTCGATATTGCACTCGTTAAAATATTGTGATAACTAAAAAATATTCCAGAATTCTCAGCTTCGCTGAACAACAACCGTATCTCAGAGAAATGATCTGTCGCAAAATGCAGAAAAGCGGGATTGACGCAGAATCGAATTTCCCTTCACAGCAAAGACCTGATGAGGCCTAATTCGACTGCCTTTTCGACGGCATGTCGCTTGGCTGGCACGTCGAGCTTTCTGTACAGACGCCGGTAGCGCGCCTCGGCAAGCGCCAGGGTAATGCCCAGTTCACGCGCAGCTTCTGCGGCGGTTGCATGCTCCTGAGCCTTGCATAGCAATTTCAAGTCTAGTTTGTCCAGGTCGAGGTCAGACACGTTGTTGTCATGCAGCCTGGAGTCGAACCACTCCAGCAGTTCGAGCCCAAATGCTCGCATGAGATTTCGATGTGCGTCGAAACTACGTTGCGCTCGATCCGGTCCTTCACCTGTTCCAAGGTGAAGCAGCCCGATCCAGGTTGATGAGGCGCTATGCACGGGAACAACAATGCTGGAACGAAACCCATGCTCGCCTGCCGAGGCCACCATTCGCTCTTGACCAGGGCTGGTCAAAGGAATGTCAGACGCAAGGATGGGACTGGAATTTTTCAGTACATATCCGATAAACGGGTCAATCGCGTACCACTTGTTTTGAATATACAGATAACACCATTCTGGTACACATCCGAAGACATATCGATAGTGTTCTCGCTCGCCGCTTCTAAAGAAAGCGCCAAAGACAAAGTATTGGAAATCGAAGAACTGCACGATTCGCAGCGCGGCAGCATCTACATCAACTTCCGTTTCGTAGCCACCGATCAATGAAATGCAATCGTTGGCATGCTCAACGGAAGTAATGATTTCAGGTGAGTGCTTTTCCATTGACGCGACGCCACGCCCGGTCCAGTCTCACCAAGACCTGTCGAACTTCTAGCTTTACGTGACTGTAGTAGGGGTCAGCAGATAAAAATACCCGTGCAGCCTGTGGCTCAGTGAAAGGTAGAGCTATCGTGAACGAAGTGCCATCGCGCTCCACGAGGCGACGCTCACAAATAAAGGTTTCGCGATCACGATAAATGCGAACGCTCAGCGTTTCGCTGCCCAACGGGCTACTGAATTCAGTGAGCAACTTCCTGGGCTTCGGTATATCCGTTCGTTTCATCGAGCGAGGCACCGCAGTGTTTACAGAACAAGGATGCCAACCCGGTTGGAATTGGCACTTTTCCCACGTAAAACTTTCCACGTAAAAATGCTGTTCACTCACAACCGCCGGTGCTTGCTATCTACATTGCGGACATTATTATTCGCGAGTTAATCCACACTGCACCTTGCAATATTCATAATTAGCAACAATTATTCCAGTGTTTACATTTGCTTACTTCTTATAGAGATACGCAAGCTATCTCAATTGAATTATGCAAAATGACCAAGGTACTTGTCGCAATGCGGCGACACGGAATTGTCAATGGCATGAATAAATGCTGATTTCATCGCATCCTTACATGTCGCCAATTGGCGACTAAGGATCGATCAGATCGACGAGTTATTTAGTGCCGACCGTGAATCGGCTGACCAATGCCGGCAATGTCGCATTGACTGCGACTGCATCATGCGGGATGAGAAGATAGCGCCATGGCTTGCCACCTTGTGCTGCGGAATAGTCGCTGGCGTGCTTGCACCACGTAATCGCCGCTTCCGCTTTGGCATTGACTTCGGCGTCTGTCATATCCTTCGCCGCCTTGGTTTCGATCAGGAGATTTGCATCAGGTGTAGCAGCTACAAAGTCAGGGATGTATTCCGGCTGTTCTCTGCCGCGCCAGTAATAGATGTTGAATTGGCCCGATACGGGGCGGAACCAGCGCAAGGCGTCACGCTCCAGTATCTGCGCAAGAATGCGCTCGGTATCGGAATGGAATTTTTGCATGTCGTAAGCGCATCGTGAAAATCCGCCATAGACATATTGGGAAATGGTGCGTTTGTCATCAGGGCTCCAATGGAGCGGTTTAACTTCGCCTGACGTATTGACCGCGCTGGACTTCAACGGCGTAAATCCTTGGCTGATCACGACCTCGGATTCACCATTGCCTTTGTAGTAATAGTGTTCCGACATCTGGGCGTTGATATTTTCAGCAATCGCCTTACTCTGATTCGCCAGCACGTTATGCAGTTCGGCATCGGTCTTCAAATAACCCTTGAAGTGCGCAACCGCCTGACTGGCGAGTCCGTAGATAAGTTCTGCATGGTCATCATAGGAAATATCATCGAAGCCGATCAACTCGCGGACGATGTAGTCCTCTGGCCGTAATTCGGCAATGGTTGAAGACTGTCCATAGAGCACATCTTTGCCTGTCTGAAGGCCGCGACCGACCAACTGCTGATCCTGTGGCTGAAAGCTCATTCGCGATACATCAAGATCGAATGGTTTGTAACCGCTTTGTATGGTGCCCTTGGGTTTGACCAGGATGCGTGGAATGTCGATGGTGTAATCCGCTACTGCTTCCGCAGTACCAATGGCTATGCTGGCAATTGCCGGCCCATCTGCAGGGAGCAACTCTGTCTGCTGGGGCGTCATCCGCGCTTCGACCCGGCGCACGATTTCCTGCTGTACGTCGGGATTGCGCAAGGCGGCGCTGTTTGGCAACAACCCGCGATCACGGCTGAGTTCGTTGATGACATCCATTGCCAGCTGCACCACACGGGTTTGTTCTCCGGTGTACATCGCCGTCGTCGGTGCCCCACCGGCTGCATAAGACGCTGGTGTCGCACTATCCGGCACGGCGCCGAGCCCCAATAGTGTGTTGATCGTTGGCGTCACGGCCACGCTGCGCAGTCCGCCCAGCGTATCGCCAATTGGATCGAGTTTGAGTTCCTTCAACCGTATGGGTGAATCGCCGCGCCCAGCCTCAGCCACCACTTCCTGGAATCTGTCGTGGGCGATGATGTTGAGCCGATCCACCACTTCCACGCCGGTCTTGCGACCATAAGGCAGGCGCAGGCCGCGACCGATGGATTGCTCAATCAGCGTGCGCGCATTCGCCGCCCGTAGTGGAACGATGGTGTAGAGATTGGTTACGTCCCAGCCTTCTTTCAGCATGTTGACGTGGATAACGATTTCGGTCGGTTCGTCGTAGCTTTCTACCGCGAGCAGCTTTTGCACAATCTCATCACCTTCCGCGCCACTGGTGGTGCCACTATCGACCTGAATCACCTTGCCGGCGTAGCGCCCCGCGAATAACTCCCCCGAGATAAGCTGCATCAATTGGCTGGCATGAGTGGTATCGCGGGCGATCACCAGCATGAAAGGCTTGACCGGCTTTTCACCTTTCTGCTGCGCGTAAGTCAGTAGATGCACTTTGGTTTCTTCGTGAACCCGCACGCCGTCCATCAACTTGATGCGCTCAAGTTGTTCCGCGCTGTGCGCTGAGGGGTCGAAGTTCTGCTGGGTAACGACGGCAGGTTCCTTGACGAAGCCGTCTTCGATAGCCCGCGCCAATGGATAGTCCATCACCACGTTCTTGAATGGCACCGGCCCACGAGGGGATTCGGTAAAAGGCGTCGCCGTCAGTTCCAGGCTCAGCACCGGTTTGAGTTCATTCAGTGCCCGCACCCCGGCACCGGCGCGATAACGATGCGACTCATCCATCAGCAGCACCAGATCGGGCAGGGCCGCAAGGTAGTCGAAATAACTCTGCCCCAGATATTCGGATAGACGCTTGATGCGTGGAGATTTACCGCCGCGCACTTCAGTATTGATTTTTGAGATGTTGAAAATATTGATCTCGATGCCACCGAGCAGGCTTTTGGTGCCGCGCTGCTCGTAGTTGTCGCCCGTGACTACTTCCGGAGGCGTCACCGCAAACTCGGCGATATCCGGTGCTTGGCGTGATAACTCTTCGTGGAGTCTTCCAGCAGAATGCGCGGCTCCAACTTGGGCCGCACATCCTTACCGATCCAGGTGAGTTCTAATTTTTGATTCTTGATCATCACTAATGATATTTGTTTCGACGATTATCAAACGCGACTTTGGTGCCTTCGAGCACGTTTACTACATGCTTATTGATCACCGGGCTCTCAATTGAGCCGGGAACATATTTGATCGTCGCACCATTCTTTCGGTCAAAAGACGAATAGATCACCTGCTCCGCATCGCAAACTACAGCCAGGTTTGGATTGTGAGTCACCATAATTACCTGACGCTTCTTCTTTGCCTCGGTAAGAACTGGAACCAATAGACTGAAAACAGTTTCGTTATCGAGATTCTCCTCGGGCTGATCAAGAATGATTGGATTGGTCCCCTTATCGACTAACAAATAAAAAATGAGCAACAAAGCACCCCGCTGACCGGGTGAAAGTTGTTCGATTTGTGTGTCTTGATAGAGCAGGGAATACCTGGGCTCCAAGAAGGCGAGCCCATACAGTAGGTCGTAAACGTCAGCGGAGCTAATATTGCCGCCACTCTGTGAACGACCGGCTTTCAATATGGATGATATTCCGATCCCACTTGAATTTCCCGAGCTTGCAGCGGTCGCTACCTTGGCATGAATTTCTGAAATCAGCTTTAGCACATCCTCTTTTTTGCCCAAGTCTAGTTGTTCGGCGATTCGCTTAACTACTGCAACACCTTCACCTTCGCGGAACGCGCTCGCAGTTTGCTTTATTAGATTGAATAGTGCGGTCGCCAGTGCTTCTGCCGACCCGCCTAAAGTAGCCTGAAATTGCAACTTATATTCGTCCCTTATTAACTGATTGTTCTGGATAACATCTTGAACCGGAGCAAACAACTGCTCCCGAGCAAGTCGTTGCTTCTCAAGCACATCGAAGATTTCCCCCGAAATTTCATCCCTCTTCTTACCTCGATCGCTCAAACTGGCCGGAAGATTATCTAGTTGTTCCAACCGCGCTGCAACGCCACTTAACGATTCCGGAATATCAGCCGCACCAACTAACTCTACGCGTCTCTTTCCCCATGCCTCTAGCGCGTTGACGCTCTGTTGATGCCTCTGCAGAGGCTCATTCAATTTTGCTCGAAGGTTGCCTTGTTCCTCGCTTAAAGCTTGCTTCTTTTGGACGATTTGCACACCGTTAGCTACAAACCGATCTCTGTCCGTAGGCAGACTATTAATCAATGCCAACAAAACACCTTCATCAATCTTGATGTCAGCGATATCAGGCTGCTGAATACCTAGCACTTGAAGGTCCTGGGCAGTTTCTTCCCCAAATTGTTGGTACTGTCTTTGCAGGATGCGGACACGTTCCCGGACAGACTGCGCGGACCTTATTTTTGTTGCAATGAGCGCGTCATTGGTGATATTCAATTTCTCGTCGTCATCAAGCTGCTTTAGACTAGCGGCAATCTCATCCAGTCTTTTGATCGCTATCTCCTGATCTGGAGTTAGTTGATCTGACGGCTTTGTTTCCACGACTGGCTTGATTTTGTCATGCTCTTCAATTTGTTTGTTCTTTTGCGCCCATTGCTCTTCCAGAGTTTTTCTGACTTCTGGCTGAAGTTGCGCTTCCATTGATTCGATCTCAAGATTTAAGCGACGGAGATCTTTTCGGAGCTCGCCCAACTGGTCGCGATAGCTACGTTCCTGCTGCTCAGTCAGTTGATCGAAATCGAGTGCTTTCTGACGAATTGCCGGATTTGTGTGGTCAAAGATAACGGCCCTGAGCTCCTTTTCAAAGACATCTGAGACGCCGGAGACATGGTCATTGCAGAGTTTCTCGAAACGGAGCTGCGGGATGTAGCGAACCATTTCTACGGCAGTCGGGTCAGGATCATCGTTAAGGGAAACGACAGCGCTCTTGGAATCGTCTAACCACGTAATTTGGCCTTGAAAGTGTTTAGCCAACTCCTTAGGTTTAGCCCGAAATCGCTTCGAGGACAGAAATGAGAGGTGCTCTCGTTGCCTAGTATTTCCCAATAGAGCAATTACATCAGCGAGCGCACTTTTGCCACTCCCCTTATTTCCAATGATTGCGATAAGGTCAGGATTTAGCGGAAGGTTGCAATCGGATAACCAATTTCCCTCAACCTTTGACCCCACCATTTTTCTCACTTCTACTCGATCAATGAAATAAGTTTTGCTTTGATTGATGCTTTGCAGCTTGTCCGGAATATCTCCAATGTGGCACCGCTTGGCAGGCTCTTTGATTGCCTGAAGCAGTCCCAAGAAAGTTGGGTCGGCTTTAATCCACGTTGCTTTTCCAGTTGGAAAATCCCCGTAGCCCCTTTGATCGTTGTTCGCTGTTCCCTTGAACCGGTGCGCATCGCTACCTGAAACCGCTAATCGCGGTGTGTTACTTAACGCATACTGGAAGTTGTCAAGCCATTTAGCATTTTTTGCAGTTCTCACGCCTGCGAACGCAGCCCAAAGGTCTGAGTTCCGAGTCTCGAAGATTGGCGACGAGTTAAACAAGCCCAATACGTATGCATAGTGCTCTTGCCACTTGATTTCATCGAGTCCATCGCTAGTGCTGAATGGCATAAAACCGACCGCGCTGCCTTGCGGAATCCTTTCGAGGGCGCGCTTATAGCTATCACAATTGATTTCTGCAATTGTCGAACCTGCACGCAAGGCGGTTGCGTCGTTGCTATCAACCTCAGATTTTATGAAACCATGATGCTTAAGTTTGTCCTCCCCCACCTTTTTTCG
Source organism: Rugosibacter aromaticivorans (assembly GCF_000934545.1). GTDB lineage: Bacteria > Pseudomonadota > Gammaproteobacteria > Burkholderiales > Rhodocyclaceae > Rugosibacter > Rugosibacter aromaticivorans. The sequence goes on along the minus strand of NZ_CP010554.1, from coordinate 1,912,855 downwards.
AGCCAATTCAATCAGAGCATGATTTGATAGTGGCGAATTGATCAACTCCACGGTCAGCGCAGATTTGAAATCCAATAGAATCTGATCTGGTGTTGAATCAGAAAAAATAACGTGAGCATTCAGCCTGCCATCCATTGGGGCCATTAGCCTCAGTTCTATGCCTGGAAATACAACTTTTTCTAGCTTAGGCGCGCCCTTTTGAGCAAGTCTTTTTTTTAAGGCAAACCATCCATCGAAAGTCCAATAGTCCATTAGCGCGTAAACAGCCGGCGCTGCCGAGTTCAGCGCCTCGATCATCTGATCTATGAGTAATGTATTTTCGGACGCGTTAGGATCAGCATCAAAGCGTGCCCCATCCCAATGAAAAGACGCTGGAGAGTGAATATGCAAATCCCACTGGCGCCATTCAGCGCCCCTTGGATACGTGCTTAATTCCGCCATTTCCTTGCCCCCTTACGTCGTTGCAAATATGAACACTTACCGAGTAATACCATCGCTCGTAAGCATCGGAAGTTCTAGCCCTTCAATCACCTGCAACGACTTGCCCTCAATTCCCTGCAAATCACCATCTATCGAATCTGACTCTGCTTTGGATAATCGCTTCAAATTTCGACCTGTTCCCTTTGCATGTCCAGTTTACTCAATGACAGGCTCAAGGGGCGAGCTACTTCATGTCAATGTCCAATGACAGGAAAACAAATCGGCCATGACGATGTTTTGCTGCAATTGCCCCTCAAGTTCATCGATCAAACGGTCGCGCCGGGCTTGAATTTCATCCTGGCGGGTAAATAACTCACGCCGTTTCTTGTCTCGCTGCCCTTCAAGTTCGCGCTGGTCTTTTTGTGCGTCCAGTTTTTCCGAGAGTGTTGCCGCGCCCTTGCTCTTGGTGCGGATTTCCTTGATGCGCCGGTCCAGTTCCTTGATTTCGCGTTCAAGGCCTACCTTGAGGTCGTCGGCCCAGGCATCGAGTTTTTCAGTTTCGTCGGAAAACAGGCCAAGGTTGCGCCGCTCAATGTTGCCGATGATGACGGCTTTTTGTCCGGCCAGTTCCTGCCGCAGTGCTTCGGGTATTGCCACGTGTGCGGCGGCGAAATCCAGCGGTGGCTGTTCGCTGCTGGCAAGTGCTGACGAGAGCGCGGCCTGTGTTGGCGGTGTGTCCACTCGCGGCAGGCTTTCTGCGTGGCCCGGCAGGGCCAGCAGCTTTTCGGTTATTTCAGCATCGAGCGCCTGGTGGTCAGTCCAACCAGCCGCCAGCAGATATTCCTCGGTTGCCCCCAGCGATTCCACCCGCAACAGTTGAACGGCGGCGATACCTTGCTGCCCTCTTAACGCTTCCAGTACCGAGACCTTTAATCCATAGGCGTCATAATCCAGATGAAGTCTGGTGGGTTCGAGCGGTTGCCGTAGTGCTGCCCGCAACAGATTCTGCGCCAGCGGATGCTGGAGGCGATAGATATGCGCTTCCTCGCTGCGGCGGGGCAGTTCGTAGCGGCCGAGCGGAATATGCTCGCCACTGACATCGCCCATGTTCGTAATAACGGAAGGAACATGGGTAAGGGTGAATGCCAGTGCATCGCCCTCGAATTCGGCGTGGCCGTCGAGCATGGCGCGGGTGAAGCGCATCAGCAGGCGCTCCAGTCGATCAAGGCTGCTGGCGGCATCGCGCTTGGCAATTTTCAGGCGCTCCTGCACCACTTCATCGAAGTTTTCCAGCAATGACTTGCGCGCGTTAAGCATTGCGTCGCTGATTTCCCCCGCCAGATCGAGTTGGAGTTGCTCGAAGGCGGTATGAATGTCGTTGGGGTGGCGGCAATTCTGGTAGATGTCGGCAATGCGGCGCTCAAAATCGACACCGGATTCCACGGCGCCCAGCACCTCGTCGCTGGCGCCGAATACACCATCGAATAGCTGGAATTTTTGGTCGAGCAATTCATAAACGCGGCGATCCGCCTCGTTATCACGGTTGAGGAAGTTCACCACGACCACGTCATGCTTTTGCCCATAACGGTGACAGCGGCCAATGCGCTGTTCTATTCGCTGTGGATTCCAGGGCAGGTCGTAGTTGATCACCAAGGAGCAGAACTGGAGATTGATGCCCTCGGCCCCGGCTTCGGTGGCGATCATGATGGTGCCGCCGGGATTTTCGTTGTTACGGAAATAATCGACCAGCGCAGCGCGCGTATCCGCACTGCGTGAACCCGACACCCGATCCGTGCCCTTGTTGCGCTCCATCCATTCGGCGTACACGCGGCGTGAGATGGGGTCGTTATTGCTGCCGTTGAAGAGCACGACACCATCGGCGTATTCGGTTTTTGACAAGAGCGACAGCAGATAGTCTTGGGTGCGGCGGGATTCCGTGAAGATGATGGCTTTCTTCGCCGCGCCCAATTCCTGTAAACGCACGAAAGCAACCTTGAGCGCTTGCAGCAGGGCGATGCCCTTGGCATTCTCGGTAATCGAGATTGCCAACTGCCGAAAACCGTCAAGATCGGCAATTTCCGCTCGAATGGCAGCAATCTGTTGAGCGGTTTTGATCTTTTCTTCTTCGGCCGCTTCCGCACCTAACTCATCTGCCGTTTCGTCCAGTGATTCGTAGTCTTGATTTAGTTCGTCGATTAAGGGTGCTGGCGCAGCCTTTTCATCGAGCGTTTGCTGTAGGCGGCGTATTAGCGATTCCAGAGCACCCGCGATGGCAAAGCTGCTGGAGGCGAGCAACTTGCGCAGCACTAAGGTAATAAGCTGCCGCTGGCTGTTAGGCAAGGCGAACAGGCTGTCGCGTTGGAGGTATTCGGTCACCAGGTTGTAGAGCCGGGTTTCGTCGTCGCCGGGTTTGAACTCGCGCAGCAGCGGAATACGCCGTGTGTATTTGACGTAAGCCTCGACTTGACGCCGCAGGGTGCGCTTGCAAATAGGGCTGATACGTTGTTTCAGTGCCTCAAAGCTGCCGGGGTCGCGCAATTGGGAAAACTGAGTACGGAAACTATCCAGATCACCAAAAACCCGGTCGTCAATAAAGCTCACGAGGCCGTAAAGTTCCAACAGAGAATTCTGAAGTGGTGTGGCAGTCAGGAATACCTTGCGCGTATGTGACAGCGCATCACGCAGGATGCGAGCGGTTTTGTTGTCCGGCTTGTAGACGTTGCGCAGGCGATGGGCTTCATCGACGACCACCAAATCCCACGCCACATCCTTGACGGCCTGGGCCTTGCCCGCCGCAAACTGATAGGAGCAGATAACGATTTTGTCGCGACCAAGGCCATTCCCCGATCCATTGCTAAAGGTGGCATCAAAGGGGTTTGTGCTGCCATCCTTGCTGGCCTGCCGGAATGACTTGGCTTCCAGGATCATCGCTGGCAGGCCGAATTTGTCTGCCAATTCCTGATGCCATTGCTTACGCAGATTGGCGGGAACGATGATGAGGATGCGACGTTTGCGTTCGGCCCATTTTTGCGCAATCAGCAAGCCCGCCTCAATGGTTTTGCCGAGACCTACTTCATCGGCCAGGATGACGCCCCTGGATAGCGGATTGCTCGTCGCGAAGAGGGCCGCATCTATTTGGTGTGGATTGAGGTCAACCTGAGCGTCCAGCAGCGCCCCAGCCATGCTGTCCATCGAGTCCGTGGCAGCCTTCAGAGTCAGTTTGCGAGCGAAATACGCAAGCTGATGAGGGCTATAGCTATGGTTTGGCATTTGGCGGAAAGATGCTTTCGTAGATTTCGTATGTCATTTTTATCAGATTATGCAGCGAATTCGACTGTCGAAGGGTTCCGTCGGGCGCCCGCCCAAATAGGGTCAAAAGTGCCGGAACATTGCAATACTGGGGGACGAGTACGCTCGTGGACTAATTGGAGAAGTTCGCTGGTGAGCTGCCGACCAGCTACTGCAGTTTACGTACCTACGACATTCAATGACGATGTCGATGGTGCATATCCGGAAAGTGCAAATGCGTATGGATCAATGGCACGTGTCGATGTGAATGGCGATGTTTGACACCAGGCGTTACCGGACTGTCGTGTACATGTTGATGATGTTCGTCGTGGACATGTTCGTGGTCATGCAGTATTTCTTCGTGCGTGTGTTTATGCGTATGGTGCTCGGTCAGATGCAGCCAGGTCCCTATCGCCATTAATGCACCGGCTACAAGTAATGGCATCGTGACCGCCTCTCCCATCAGCACGGCAAGCACCGCCCCGAAGAATGGCGCGACAGAAAAATAAGCGCCGGTACGTGCGGTACCAAGATGGCGCAAGGCGAGCACGAACAAAGAAAGACTGACGCCGTAGGCCAGCAGTCCCACCATCATTGCACTCAAGACATTCGGCAAGGGCGACCATGCCGCGCCGATAAGCAGGGCAATCAACAGATTAACCGTGCCTGCCACCAACCCCTTGATCGATGCGATCCAAGTGGCATCGGATAGCGATACCTTGCGCGTGAGATTGTTGTCGATGCCCCACGCGAGACATGCACCAAGAACTGCAACCGTGGGCCACATTTCTGCAAAGCGGGCTTCTCCATTCCAGCTAAGCACAGCGGCTCCCGCCACGATGGCGAGCATTCCGAATGCAATGCGCCGGTCGAAGTTTTCCTTGAAGACGAACCATGCGAGCAACGCGGTGAACACGCCTTCCGCATTGAGCAGGAGAGAGGCACCGGAGGCTGGCAAGCGCGTCAGTCCCAGCATCAACAGAACGGGGCCAACGATGCCCCCTGCCAAAATTGCCCCGGCAAACCACGGTGCCTCATGACGCGGCAGTTTCACCACGGGCGCACGGGTGAGATAGCGATACACGGTGAGGCCAAGCCCGGAACCGAGATAGAGCAAGCCTGCCAGTAACCACGGACTTACTGTGTTGAGCAGCAGTTTTGCCAGTGGCGTTCCCGCACCGAACAGCAAGGCTGCACCAAGTGCAGCCAGCACTCCTGGTTGCCGCAGTCCAGCCATGAAGTTCAATTGGCACTCCGCGCGTGAGACCCATGCACATGGCCGGTCTTCGTTTTCTTTGATCTTGCCGGCGCAGCCGATTCGGTCGCCAGATTGTTCAAGATTCCACAATCCTTGGCTGCATTTACTTCATTGCACGTCTGGCGCAATTGCTTCAGCTCCTTCTCAAGCGCCTTCAATTCGGAAATTCGTGCCGCAACATGACCGATATGCGAGTCAAGCAAAATGTTTACCTCAGCGCAGTTTTCTTCCGGGGCATCGCGGAACCTGAGCAAGGTACGAATCTCATCAAGGGTCATGTCGAGCGAGCGACAACGTCGAATAATGGACAGACGCTCAAGATGCGTATCACCGTACAGCCGATAGTTGCCTTCGGTTCGTGCCGGTTCCGGCAGCAAACCTTCGCGTTCGTAGTAGCGGATGGTTTGCACCGGACAATCTGTTTTCTCGGCGAGTTCGCCGATCTTCAAACCGGTAGTCATCATGAAATTCCTCAAAGTGCTTGACTCTATAGTAGCTATAGGGTGTGAAATGCGCAAATGAATAAACATCCAGCAGGGCTTTTGCCATGAGCGACCATTGTTGCGGAAAAAATCCAGCCGTGCCGAGCGATCCAAAGCAGCAGTTGGCAGGGGTTGGAGAGCAGCAGACGGCATTGCGTATCGAGCAGATGGACTGTCCCACCGAAGAGCAGTTGATCCGCGACAAGTTGGGCCGCATGCCCGGCATCGCGGCGCTGGAGTTCAATCTGATGCAGCGCACGCTGTATCTGAGCCATGCGCCCGAGGCCCTGGCTCCTGCAATAGCAGCTATTCAGTCACTTGGGATGGACGCCAAGTTGGTCAATGGCGAATCCGCGTCCGCATCAGAAAACCTACCCCCCGCAAAGATGCCCTGGTGGCCGCTCGCCGTCTCAGGCATTGCCGCCACGGCGGCCGAGGTTGTGCATTGGTTCGATGGCGGCAATCACACGGCGGAAATTGTGCTCGCCCTGTTGGCGATCATGATCGGCGGTTTGCCTACCTACAAGAAGGGCTGGATTGCGCTCAAGAATCTGAACATCAACATTAATGCGTTGATGTCGATTGCCGTCACCGGCGCGGCGTTGATCGGCGAGTGGCCCGAGGCGGCGATGGTCATGTTCCTGTTCGCGCTGGCCGAAGTGATCGAGGCCAAATCCCTCGACCGGGCGCGCAATGCAATTCGCGGATTGATGGCACTCGCGCCGGATAAAGCGACGGTAAAGCAGGCCGATGGCACCTGGGTCGAAGTGGAAGCGGCAAGTGTGGCGCTGGATGCCGTTGTTCGCCTGCGACCGGGGGAACGCATTGCGCTGGATGGACAAATCATTTCCGGCAGTACCACGATCAACCAGGCGCCGATCACCGGCGAGAGCCTGCCGGTGGAAAAGACCATCGGCGATCCGGTGTACGCCGGCACCATCAACGAAGCGGGGTCATGCGAATATCGTGTCACCGCGATTGCCGCCCAGTCAACGCTCTCTCGCATCATTCACGCGGTGGAGGAAGCACAAGGCGCGCGTGCGCCAACGCAGCGTTTTGTTGATCGCTTTGCCCGTATCTATACACCGGTTGTCTGCACCATCGCGCTCGCCATGGCGCTCATTCCCCCGCTGGCCCTGGGCACGCCGTGGTTCGATGCGATCTACCGCGCGCTGGTGCTGCTGGTGATCGCCTGTCCTTGCGCGCTGGTGATTTCGACGCCGGTCACCATCGTCAGCGGGCTCGCCGCTGCAGCCCGTCACGGCATTCTGATCAAGGGTGGCGTCTATCTCGAACAGGGCGGCGGCCTGTCGGTATTGGCGCTGGACAAGACCGGCACCATCACCCATGGCAAGCCGGTGCAGACGGATTTTGAACGCATCGCCGGAACCGATGACGCTTCCGTGCGCCGTCTCGCCGCCAGTCTCACCGCGCGTTCCGATCATCCGGTATCGCGGGCCGTCGCGCGGCAAGCGCAAGACGACGGGATTGGCACCGATGAAGTCGAAGACTTCGCCGCGATTCCGGGACGCGGCGTCGAGGGTCGCATCGCGGGCCGGCGCTACCAGTTGGGCAACCATCAACTGGTCGAAGACCTCGGCCGTTGTTCGCCCGCCTTGGAAACCAAGCTCAATGCGCTCGAAAGACAGGGCAAGACCGTTGTCATGCTGATAAGCGAAACCGAAGTACTCGCGCTTTTTGCCGTGGCCGATACCGTGAAAGACAGCAGCCGGGCTGCGATTGCCGACCTGCATGCACTGAAGGTCAGGACGGTCATGCTGACCGGGGACAATGTACATACAGCAGAGGCCATTGCCGCCGCAGTCGGCATCGACGAAGCGCGCGGCAACCTGCTGCCGACCGACAAGCTCGATACCATCAAAGCCCTGCTTGGGCCGAGCGACAAAGTTGGCATGGTGGGCGACGGCATCAACGATGCCCCGGCATTGGCCGGCGCCGATATCGGCTTCGCGATGGGTGCCGCCGGCACCGGTACCGCGATCGAGACCGCCGATGTTGCCTTGATGGACGACGACCTGCGCAAGATTCCGCTGTTCATCCGCCTGTCCCGCAAAACCGCCGCCGTGCTGAAACAGAACATCGCGCTTGCGCTTGCCATCAAGGCGGTGTTCATCGTGCTGGTGTTCATGGGCAAGGCGACGCTGTGGATGGCGGTCTTCGCCGACATGGGGGCGAGTCTGCTGGTCGTCGCGAACGGATTGCGTTTGCTACGATTCACGGGTAAGTAAATCGAATCGTAGTCGTTATTGAACTTGGGAGACCACAATGACAGAGTTGTTCAGAACGTTCGCCCTGTTCGTGATTACCGCTGTCGCGGAGATCGTGGGTTGTTACCTGCCGTGGCTGGTGCTCAAGCAAGAAAAATCCATTTGGCTGTTGCTGCCGGCGGTGTTGTCGCTTGCGCTGTTTGCGTGGTTGCTGACCCTGCACCCGTTTGCCGCTGGACGTACTTATGCCGCGTATGGCGGCATATACATCGCGGTGGCGTTGGCTTGGTTATGGCTGATCGAAGGCGTTACGCCCACGCCATGGGATATTGCCGGCGTAGCCGTGGCGCTGGCCGGCATGGTCATTATCGTCATGCAACCTGGTGTGACGGCAAAAGTTTGAGCGTTCGAAGAGTGTCCGATTGCGGCAATGGGTGGGCTTTACCGTGCCTGAGTTGACATGGATCAAGGTCTCCATGAGCAGCGAGCGGAAACTTGGAACGGGGCCCGTCCCGGGCTATACGGTGTTATCTCAATTCCAAGGAGAACTGAAATGAAACAGATGACTTTGATTGTCGCGTTTACCGCTATTGCGCTTTTGGCCGCTCCCGCCATGGCGCAGTCTGTCGCCGACAAAAGCGTCCAAGCGAAGACAGCGGCACCCAGCGTGACCGATTTCGACAAGCAGATGGCGCAGGCGCAGGAGAACATGAAGAAGATGCAGGAGCAAATGGACAAGCTCGGCAAGACCCAGGACCCGCAGGAGCGACAAAAGCTGATGCAGGAACACTGGACGACCATGCAGGCCAACATGGGGATGATGAACGGCATGATGGGCTGTTGCATGGGCGGCCCGATGATGGGCAACGGCATGATGATGGGCGGTCACATGATGGGCAATGGCCACATGATGAACGGAGGCTGTTGCATGGGTGGTTCAGGAACGGGCATGGGGATGATGGGGAACGGCCACATGATGGGGTGGCAGGACTCCAAGGACTACTACATCAAGCAAACTCCCGAACAGATGAAGCAACGCCAGTACATGATGGACAGGTACATGGGCATGCAGCAGATGATGATGGATCACATGATGCAGCATCAGAATCAAATGATGATGCAGCCGTCACCTTAACAAGAAGTCTTGATTTCCTCCCCCGATACCGGCCAACATTCATTAAGCGCTGGGTACGCCGCGCCGGTGTCCGGGAAGCGGACGACGCTATGACATCGCAGCATCCCGAAAGTCTTGTCCACTAGTTATGATACAATCGCACCATGTTGAAACGCCTCGTCCTGCTGTTTCTGTTGGTCGTCATGCCGCTCCAGATGGCATGGGCGGTGCCGTCCGTCAGCTATTGCCAGCATGAACAGGGGGCCGCCGCGAAGCATATCGGTCACCATGCACATCAACATCAGGATGGCGGCAAATTCAAGGGCAAGATACCGGGCGGCGTGGATGACGATTGCGCCTACTGTCATCTGGGCGGCGTGATTCTTCCTCCCGCTTTACATCCCATTTTTGCGTCGCTGCTGCCATCCATCAATTCCTCTTCCTTCCTTGAGGTCATGTCCTCGGTTCCCGCACGCGAACCGGAACGCCCCAAGTGGACGCTCGCCGCCTGATCGGCGGGACGTCCCTTTCCTCTGTTGCTTCGTATTGACAACACGCTGAACTGACGCGTCGTCTCGCCGAATTTTTCCGTTTCATTCAAGGAGAATTCGATGCGAACAAAAACGCTGGCTTTCGCCATTGCGTTAGCTTTTGTTTCACCGCTGGGCTGGACACAAATGTCCGCGCCTATCGCTGCTACCGCCACATCACCTGCTGAACTCACCGCACTCACGCTCGACAACGCGTTGTCGTTGGCGGAGTCTGCCAATCCTGCCCTCAAAATCAAGCGCGCAGAACTCGCGGCTGCCGAGGGCGCACAAGCCGATGCGTCGGCTTGGTTTAACAGCAATCCCGAGATAACACTCGACAAGACGCGTCGCGAGGTGGCGCTGCCCGTTGGTTCCGATCGCTATCGCGAATGGAATGGCGGCATCGCGCAGAAGCTAGAAATCGCCGGTCAGCGCGGCCATCGACAAGATGCTGCGGATGCATCAATGGCTGCCTTGCGGGCCGAGATCGCCGCTACAAGGCAGCAGGTACGCGCCGAAGTCGAGGCTGGTTTCTATCGTGTACTTGCCTTGCAGCAACGCGCGGAGATCGAATCCAGAGCGCTTAAGCTGTTCGACGATACCGCTACGGCAATTCAGAAACGGCGCGTTGCTGGCGAGGACACCCGGCTCGATGCCAACGTCGCCAGCGTCGAGGCCGAACGTGCGCGCAATCAATTGGCTATCGCGCAGGAACAATTGCTGGAGGCGCGCAGCGAACTCGGCGTCCGATTGCAGATGCCACCGGCGAGGTTGCCGCAAGCCATGGGCGATCTGGTGGCGACGCGTACCAGCTACGTCCTTGCCGACCTTCTCTCGCGCGCCGAATCGCAGCCCCGATTGCTGGCGCTCGCGGAACGCGAGAACAGTGCCGATGCGCGCTTGAATCTTGAGCGCGCCAGCCGCTATCCGGACATCACCGTTGGCGCCAATGTCGGTCGCGAAGGTCCGGTAGGTGGACGAGAACGCCTGACCACGTTTTCGGTTTCTTTACCTCTGCCGCTGTTCAAGCGAAATCAGGCCGGCATCGGACAGGCAACCACTGATTTGGAACAGGCCCGGATCGAGCGTCAGACGAACATACGTGACACACGCGCCAGCGTGATGACACTCTGGGTCAAGTTGAGCAGTCTGGAAACGCGTGTACAGCGCTTGAGAGAGTCTGTACTGCCTGCGCTTGACGACAACCAATCGCTATCGTTGAAGTCGCAGCGTGCCGGCCAGATCGGCCTGCTGGAAATGATCGTCGTCAATCGGCAAGTGCTCGATGCACGCCGCGATTTGATCGATGCCCTCACCGAATATCACGCCACTCGTGTGGCACTTGAGCTGGCTGCTGGCTGGCCCGTGGAAGGAAACAAACAATGACTACCCCCAAGAAATCCGTGAATCAACATTCCTTGCGAACATCAACATTCGCCGCACACCCAAAGTGGCTGGTGGCATTCATGTTGGCCGGCATCACCCTCTCGCTTGTCGCTTGCGGCGGCTCGGACAAGGTGAGCGACAAGCCAGCGCAAATGCAGAAAGCGCCGGAGGCCAAAGCCGATGCCAAAGGTGCAGTGGACCACGAAGCCGGACTCAAGCTTGCACCGGAAGAACTGGAACGTGCCGGTGTCAAGACCGAAACCCTTGAGCAGAAATCGTTTGCCGATGTTGTGACAGTCACCGCCACGATCCACCCCAACCAGGATCGCATCGTTCGTGTCGCGCCCCGCGTGGAAGGTCGTATCGTGCGCGTAACCGCCAATCTCGGTGACAGTGTTCGTCCCGGCCAGGTGCTGGCCGTCCTCGACAGCGTGACCCTCGGTGAGGCGCAATCGACGCTGCTTCAGGCGCAATCCGCCCAGCGTGTCGCACAGGCGGACTACAAACGCGCCGAAGCGCTCAATGCCGACGAAATCATTTCGCAGCGCGACTACCTGCGCGCCAAGGCGGAATTCGAAAAATCGTCGGCGGAACTGCGCAGCGCCGAAGACAGAGTGCGCCTGCTTGGCGGATCGACCACGGCCGGGCGCGCGGATTCGACCTTTCAGTTGACGTCGCCTCTGGCCGGCAATGTTGTTGAGAAGAAGGCGACCGTGGGCGAATTGCGCAGCCCGAGTGATTCCCTGTTCACCGTCGCCGATCTGTCTACCCTGTGGATTGAAGCCAATCTCACCGAAGACATGCTCGCCAAGGTACGCTCGGGAGCCGCTGCCACAGTGACGGTTGCCGCTTATCCGGGCGAACGTTTCGCCGGTCGCGTCACCTATGTGGCGAGTCTGCTCGACAAGGATAGCCGTACCATCGCCGCGCGCATTGAGGTGGGTAACAAGGATGGGCGTCTCAAACCCGAGATGTTCGCCACGGCGACCATTGAGACCGCTGGCGCAAAACGCGTTGCGCTCAGTGTTCCCGATGCTGCGATTCTGCTGTTGCAGGGACAGTCCACGGTATTCGTCGCCGACAAAGATGGCTTTGAACCGCGCGCCATCGAAACGGGAGACAAGCTCTCCGGGCGCACGATCGTGAAGTCCGGTCTGGTGACGGGAGATCAGGTAGTCGTTGCCGGCGCCTACGCGCTCAAGGCACGCCTCCTGAAATCGCAAATCGGCGGCGAGTGAGGAAACCATCATGCTAAATGCAATCGTTGATGCCTCGCTACGCTACAAGGTACTGGTGTTGGTCGCTTTCCTGATCGTTGCTGGTCTTGGCATCCAGGCGTTTCGTGATGTTCCGGTAGATGCGTTTCCGGACGTGACGCCGATTCAAGTCAACATTTACACAGAGTCGCCGGGTCTGGCTGCGGAGGACGTGGAGAAATTGCTGACTGCGCCCATCGAAGGCGCCATGGCTGGTTTGCCCAGTGTTGAAGCGGTGCGCTCGGTTTCGTTGTTTGGCCTGTCGTATGTCGGCGTCTACTTCAAGGACAACGTCGATATTTACTTCGCGCGACGCTTGGTCGGCGAGAAGTTGCAGGAGGCCAAAGGCCGCTTGCCCCAGGGTTATGGTGATCCGGTGCTCGGCCCCAACAGCTCGGGTCTGGGGCAGGTGTTCTGGTACACGGTCGAGTCGGCGGACAAGAAATTGTCGGCGATGGATTTGCGAACGCTGCATGACTGGACGGTACGGCTGATTCTGCGCACCGCGCCCGGTGTGGACGACGTGGTGTCCTGGGGTGGCGATCAGAAGCAGTACCAGGTGCAGATCAATCCGGGAAAACTGATCTCCTACGGCTTGTCGTTCAAGCAGGTGATGGAAGCGCTGACCGCGAACAACAAGCAGGTCGGCGGTCAGTCGATCAATATCGGCGCCGAGCAATATCTCGTGCGCGGACTGGGGCTGGTGACCAACACCACTGACATTGCCGGCATCGTCGTGGCCGAGCGCAACGGTGCGCCGATCTACGTGCGCGACGTAGCCGATGTCAAGGAAGCTGCTGCGCCACGCTTCGGTGCGGTGACGCGTGACGGCAAAGAGGCGGTACTCGGCATCGCACTGTCACGGGTGAACGAGAATGCAAAGAATGTCGTCGATGCCGTCAAGGCCAAGATCGCCATCGCGCAAGCGGCATTGCCCAAGGGCGTGACGCTGGAGCCGATCTACGACCGTACCGAACTGGTCGAGAAGGCGCTTAAAACTGCTGAGAGCTCCTTGGTCGAAGGGGCAGTGCTGGTCGCCATCATCCTGTTTTTGTTTCTGGGAGAGTTGCGCTCGGCCATCGTCGTCATCGTGACCTTGCCGATGGCGATGCTGATTGCCTTCATCCTGATGCAGCAGTTCGGCGTCTCCGCCAACCTGATGTCATTGGCGGGCCTGGCGATAGGCACCGGCATGATGGTCGATGGTGCCGTCGTCATGGTCGAGAATGCCTTCCGGCTGCTCGCCCACGCCAGGGAATCAGGCAAGCCGATACAGAAGACTCATCTGATCCTGGAAGCCGCACGCGAAGTGGTTAACCCGGTGGCGTTTGCGATCCTGATCATCATCGTCGTCTTCCTGCCTTTGTTCTCGCTGACCGGCCTGGAGGGCAAGCTGTTCAAGCCGATGGCCTACACCATCACGTTTGCGATGATCGGTTCTCTGCTGCTGTCGATGACCTTGGTACCCGTGCTGGCGGCACTCATTCTCAAGCCGAAAGAGGAACGCGATACTTTCCTCGTGCGCAAGGCTAAGCAGTTCTATCTGCCCTTGCTGGATTGGGCGCTGGAACGCAAGAAGCTCGTAATCAGCTCGGCCGTGGTCCTGCTCGTAGCCTCGCTGGCGTTGTTTCCTTTTCTTGGCAAGGAGTTCATGCCGCAACTGCAAGAAGGGACAATCCAGTTTCGCGTCACCGGCATTCCTTCGACATCGCTCGATGAATCGATCCGCGTTTCCAAAGTGATAAGCGCCGAACTGCACAAGAAGTTTCCGCAGGTGCGCTCGGTACTGGCAACAATAGGCCGAGCTGAGAGTGGCGAAACCTCTGATGTAAATTACATGGAGGTTAACCTCGGCACCAAACCGCAATCCGAATGGCCAGAGAAAATCTCTTACGCCGAACTGGCGGCGGAGATGCAGGAGGTGCTGGAGAAGGCGGTGCCAACCGCTGTGTTCGGCGCTACCCAACCGATCCAGTCGCGTGTCGAAGAGCTTATTTCCGGGGTACGCGCCACCTTGGCGCTGAAGCTCTACGGCGAGGATCTCGCCACGCTGGATCGCCTGACGGCACAACTCAAGGGCGTGCTGGAAACGGTGCCGGGCGTCGCCGACCTGTCGGCGGAAGCCAACAAGGGCAAGCCGCAACTGGTCATCAAGGTGGATCGCGCGGCAGCCTCGCGCTTTGGCATCAATGCCGACGATATTCTTGAAGTGGTGAAGGCCGGCATCGGGGGTGAAGCAGTCTCCACCTTGATCGATGAGACAAAGCGTTTCGATATCGCCGTGCGCTTGTCCGATGCCTACCGGGTCGATCCGGCGACTATCGGGACTATTCCCATTCGTACCGGCGAAGGCGCTTTTGTGCCGCTGTCGCAGGTTGCCTCCATCTCACTCGACGAAGGATATTCGTTCGTGCGCCGCGAACAACTGCAGCGCTATTCGGTATTGCAACTAGACGTGAAAGGCCGCGATGTGGATGGTTTCGTCAAGGAAGCCGATGCGAAAATCAAGCAGCAGGTGAAGCTGCCAGCCGGTTACTGGATTGAATGGGGCGGTGCGTTCGAGAATCAGCAGCGTGCGATGGGGCGACTGGCCGTGATCGTACCGCTGACCATCGGGCTGATCTTCATGTTGCTGTACACCGCATTCAATTCAGTGCGCCACGCATCGCTGATCATCGCCAACGTCCCCTTTGCGATGATCGGCGGCATCGTCGGTTTGTTCATCAGTCGGCAATACCTGTCTGTGCCTTCGGCTATTGGCTTTATCGCCGTGTTCGGCGTTGCCATGTTGAACGGCATCGTGATGGTGTCCTTCCTCAACGACTTGCGCCGACAGGGACTGTCGGTTCGGGATTCGGTGCGGCAAGGCGCCGCGATGCGATTGCGGCCGGTGCTGATGACAGCATCCGTGGCGATTCTCGGCTTGGTGCCGATGTTGCTGTCTACCGGTGTGGGTGCCGAAACGCAAAGACCGTTAGCGACGGTGGTTGTTGGAGGACTCTTCACTTCGACAGCCCTGACGCTATTGCTGCTGCCACTCATTTACGAGTGGGCGGAACTGCGCGCAGAACGGCGTGGGCAACGCTCCATAATTACAAATGTTTCCACTAAAGGAGGATCGACATGAAAGAGATCAAAGCCTACGTGCACAGCAATCGTATTGCTGCGGTCATTGCCGCGCTAAAGGAGTCGGCTGCATGGAATAACGGAATCAATGCCAGCCGACACAACCTGACGGTCTATACAGTCAAAGGATCGTTGGTCGCGATCGACGGTCAGGAACGTCATTACTCGGTCGAGCTTGGCGAGGAGGTCATCAATGAATATAAATTGGAACTTCTTTGCGAGGACGATCAGGTAAGTGAACTAATGGGCATCATTAAGAAGAATGCCCGCACCGGTCAGGCCGAGGCGGGTTGGATTTACGTGGTCGACATCGTTCAAGCGGCACCGATCTCATGACCGCACAGCGCATGTCGAACGTTTGCATATCCCGTCGCTGCTAGCGGACATTTTCCGGATCGAGATCGCACAAATCATTCGAGTCGAATGGTACGGAACATAACAACACGAGTGAAGGCATGCCAATAACCTATTCGCCGTCTTGAAAGGAGGCTCACATGTTCACACCCGCCATGCACGGGCCGGTCGCAGTGACGTTGTTTTGGATGTGGCTCGGCTTCGTGGCAGCCGGTGTGGGAATCTACTGGCTGTGGCGTGCTCGGCGGAACAAGACAAAGAAAAAGGAAAAGGCACCTGCAAAGTATGCAGATCGACTTCGGCAGCGGATGCAAAAGAAGCGTCAGCCCGCTGAAACACTCCCTGGGGAGCATAGCGATGCTAGGCGCAAGTCCTCATGACTTTCCGTGACGAGCTCGGCACGGTGGGCTGCATGGCGCCATTGCCGCAAATCCGCTTCGTTTGCCGCCGTTTGCGATGTTTCGTTTGGGCAGGTACCGGCCGCCGATCAAGGCTTGTTGCATTTCATCTACGATATCAAAATGAAAGTGATGCGTCGTCATGACTACACCTGAAAAACTTCGCCTGGACTTGCCGCTGGTACTTCCCGATGTGGGTGATGTGGAAGATCGCTGCGTAGCGCGCTTGATCGATTCACTGACAGGCCGCTCCGGTATCGCCGAAGCCCATGTTGTCGGAGTCGACACGGGATCGCCTCAGCTCTGTGTCCACTATGACCCTGACGTCATTTCTTTTGGGCGCCTGCGCGAACTGGTGCAATCGGTCGGTGCGCAACTCACGTCGCGGTTTTCGCATCTACTGATCAGGTCACAGGCAATGCACGCGCGGGAGGCTCGTCGCGTGGCAGTCAGTCTCCGTCGCATAGCGGGGGTTCTTGAAGCCGATGTTGCCGCTTCCGGCGCGGTGCGAATCGAATTCGACAGGTCACTGGTCTCCGAGCAGGCGTTGCTAGATAAGGTCAGCGTAGTTGGTGTTCGCGCAACACAATCCGCGCCACCGCCACCATTGGCGCCTGCATCACAGACGAAAAGCCCATCGGATGCGGATACGCACGATAACGCGCCGCGCGAAAGCCAGGTTGAGGCCGAGGCGGATCATGCGGGCCACACGCATGAGAAGGGCGAGGATGAGCATGCAAGCCATGATCATGGCGGACCTTTTGGCGAAAAATCGGAACTTGTCTTCGCGCTTGTGGCGGGCGTTCTGGTAGCGATTGGCTGGCTGATTGGCCGCAGCAGTTTTGCGCCGGGCTGGGTATCGACGGTTTGCTACATCGCGGGATATTTTTTTGGCGGGTTCTTTACCGTCAAGGAGGCAATCGAGAATTTGCGTGCGCGCCGCTTCGAGATCGACACCTTGATGCTGATAGCGGCGGCGGGAGCTGCGGCCCTCGGCCAATGGGGCGAAGGTGCATTGCTGTTGTTCCTGTTTAGCCTCGGCCATTCACTCGAACATTATGCGATGGGTCGCGCTCGCCGGGCCATCGAAGCCTTGGCGAAGCTGGCGCCGGATACGGCAACGGTACGTCGCAATGGTGGCACGGAAGTGGTGGGACTCGACGCCCTCCAGGTTGGCGATGTGGTGGTGGTCAAACCGAACGAACGGCTGCCTGCCGATGGCGTGGTCGTGGTCGGCACATCGAGCATTAACCAGGCACCTGTGACCGGCGAAAGCTCACCGGTGGATAAGCGTCCGGTCGAAGATGCCAAGGCCGCCATCGCCAATCTTGAGCGCGTGGGGCCGGATTACCGCGTATTCGCCGGCACCATCAATGGTTCGGGTGCGCTCGACATCATGGTCGCGCGCAAAGCGGATCAATCGACGATGGCACGGGTCGTCAAGATGGTGACCGAGGCCGAGGCCCAGCGTTCGCCGACACAGCAATTCACCGAGCGCTTTGAACGCATCTTCGTTCCGTCAGTGCTTGCCCTGGTTGGCCTCCTGATGTTTGCAGGCGTGGTGATCGACGAATCCTTTGCGACGAGTTTCTATCGCGCCATGGCTGTGCTGGTGGCCGCGAGCCCCTGCGCGCTCGCGATCTCGGTGCCAAGTGCAGTTCTCAGCGGCGTCGCGCGTGCGGCCCGAGGAGGGGTTCTGGTCAAGGGTGGAGGCCCGCTGGAAAATCTCGGCACCCTTACGTCGATTGCTTTCGACAAAACCGGGACGCTGACGGAAGGCAAACCGAAACTGACTGATGCCGTGCCTGCCGAAGGGGTGACCGAAGACGAATTGCTGCAGGTGGCGTTGGCGGTCGAAGAGCACAGTGACCATCCGCTGGCCTCGGCGATTGTCACGGGGGCGCGCGAACGACTGGCAGGGCGAGGCTGTCCCGTGACTGCTTCGGAAGTCCAAAGCATTACCGGGCGCGGAGTCCGGGCACAGATAGAGGGAGAGACGGTGCACATCGGCAAACCGATTCTGTTCTCGGAACTGCCAGACGCGACTCTGCCGCCTGCGGTGGATGATGCTAACAAGAAGCTGGTTGCCGCTGGACGCACAACCATGGTCGTCCGCAAAGGTCAGCGCTTCTTTGGTGTTCTCGGTGTCATGGACACGCCGCGTCCAGTCGCGGGACAGGTCATGGCCGAGCTGCGCAAGCTTGGCATCGAGCGCCTGATCATGATTTCGGGCGATAACCAGCAAGTTGCCGAGGCGGTTGCAAAGAGTGTGGGGCTGACGGAGGCAAGAGGCGATCTGATGCCCGAGCAGAAGGTTGAGGCGATCAAGGATTTGCGCAAGGTGCACGGCAAAGTGGCAATGGTGGGCGACGGCGTCAACGATGCACCGGCCATGGCCAATTCCACTGTGGGGATCGCGATGGGAGCGGCTGGGTCGGACGTCGCGTTGGAAACCGCCGACGTGGCGTTGATGGCCGACGACTTGGCGCAATTGCCGTTCGCGGTCGGGTTATCGCGTCAGACTAGCCGCATCATCAAGCAGAATCTGTGGGTGAGTCTTGGCGTCGTGGCCTTGCTGATTCCTGCCACGATCTTCGGTCTGAACATCGGCACGGCGGTGCTCTTCCACGAAGGCTCAACACTTTTAGTGGTCATCAATGCACTGCGGCTTCTCGCGTACGAAAGCGGTTTGAAGATTGACATTCCATCGCAGCCGGTGGCGCAGGCAGCATGACATTGCTAGGTGCACAGCGCCACGGTCTAGACAGTCGGCGATGTGGTTATGTACCAAGGCTTCAGGCAACGGTTCCTGAATATGCATAATCATCACAGACTAGCTTTAAGACTGTGCGGTCAATGCAGCAAAGCTGTTACTTGAGAAGGTAGAGATGGCAAGAAATCATTCGTACGTGGCACCGGCTCAGGGAACGACAGCGGGGCGTCACAAGAGCAAACTCACGTGGGCGCTGGCCCTGACGATCACGTTCATGGCGGTTGAAGTGATTGGCGGGTTGGTAACCGGGAGCTTGGCGCTGTTAGCGGATGCTGCGCACATGTTGACGGATGCAGGTGGCCTTGCATTAGCGCTGATTGCCATTCGTTTCGCGGAACGTCCAGCCACACCGCAGAAAACATATGGATATGTTCGCATGGAGGTATTGTCGGCACTGACAAACGCGCTCGTACTCCTGCTGCTGACGGTCTATATATTCTACGAAGCCTATCAGCGGTTTCTGCAGCCGCCAGAGATCCTGGGCGCTCCCATGCTGGTTGTAGCCGTGATCGGCTTTGCCGTGAATCTCCTCAGCATGAGGCTTCTTTCTGCCGGATCTTCGGAAAGCCTCAATGTGAAGGGAGCGTACTTTGAGGTGCTGGCCGATATGTTGGGTTCCATCGGCGTTATTGTCGCTGCAGCCATCGTTATGCTCACTGGCTGGACGCTAGCCGATCCGATCATTGGCGCGGGGATCGGACTCTTCATTATTCCGAGAACCTGGATTTTGTTGAAGAGCGCAATCGATATCCTGATGGAAGGCACTCCGCCAGAAATAGACATTTCACTGCTTGAACAGAAGCTACTGACGATAGACGGAGTAACAGCGGTTCGCGATCTTCACGTTTGGACGATAACTTCTGGCTTCGATGCCGTGAGTTGCCATTTGATCGTCTCGGATATGGGCCTGTCACGAGCAATTCTCGTCGGTGCCACCGCGGCGATGAAGACTGGCTTTGGTCTTGCGCACTCCACGATTCAAATTGAGGATCAAAACTTTCGCTCGGCTGAAGGCGAATCGAAACTATAGCCTTCAACGGGTCTCGTCGATTCAGGTGGGTTAAAGAACCTTATGTGGATGAATCCGACAAAACAAGGGCATTCACTCCTCGGGCCCCCCTGCGATCACGAATTCATCACGTACCGATTTTCAAATCGAGACCAACGCGCTATCTTCACCCATTGCGACTGATTGTTGCGTGGAATCAAACCCATCTGCCGCAATTATCCATCCGACCGCGACAATTTGTCGCAGAAGGCCGATGCTCTAGCCCCATAGAATCGGTTCTTTTTTTGAGGCAGCTATGCGTAGAGGTTTTCTGGCCTTGGTGGTCGTGATTCTCCCTTGTGCGGCATTCGCCGCTGACGAAACCACACTGAAAGAAGTCATCGTCCGGGATACGGCAATCAAGGATGATTCGTTTTCCGGCAGCCTTGCGACCAGTGATACCGCTGCGTTGCTTTCAGGCCATTCCGGCTTCAGCGTTTATTCGGCGGGTGGCGTTTCCGGTCTTCCGGTCTTGCGCGGCCTTGCCGATGATCGCATCAAGATTCGCATCGATGGTGCCGAGATTACCTCTGCCTGCGGCAACCACATGAACGCGCCGCTTTCCTACATCGACCCCACGCAGGTAAGGGTTGCGAATGTCATGGCGGGTATCACGCCGGTGAGCATGGGCGGCGACAGCATCGCCGGCACCATCAATATCTCGTCCACGCAGCCAGTGTTTGCCAAGACGGGCGCCGGTATTCTGACCATGGGCGACGCTTCGATCCTCAGCCGCAGCGTGGACAACAGCCTGACCACCAACGTGAGCGGTACGGTTGCCAGTGATCGCCTCAGCCTGAATTACAGCGGCGCCCAGGCACAGGGCGACAGCTACAAGGATGGCAACGGCCACAAGGTGCTCGACACCCTGTACAAGAGCAGCAACCAGTCCGTAACGCTGGGTGCGCAGGGCGACGGCAATCTGTGGATATTGAAGGTGGGCGAACAAACCATTCCCTATCAGGGCTTTCCCAACCAGTACATGGACATGACCGGCAACCACGGCGTGTTCGCCAATCTTGGTTATAACGGCGAATTCGCCTGGGGCAAGCTGGAGGCCAAGGTCTATTGGCAGGACACTCGGCACAAGATGGGGTTCTTCACGCAGGAGAAGCCCGGCAATATGCCAATGGACACGCATGGCCGCGATATCGGCTATACGTTCAAGGCCGAGTTGCCGCTGAAGGATGGCGATACGCTGCGTCTGGGCAATGAATACCATCGCTTCACACTGAACGACTGGTGGCCGCCGCTGGCAGGCTCCATGATGATGGGGCCGAAGACCTATGTGAACATCAACGACGGCGCGCGCGACCGCTTTGCCCTGTTTGCCGAATGGGAGAGCAAGCTCAACCAGCAATGGTCATCGCTGCTGGGCGTTCGTCATGAATCGGTCAAGACCGATACCGGCAATGTGCAGGATTACGGCTGCGGCATGATGTGCGCGATGGATACGGCGGCGGCGAATGCGTTTAATGCGCGCAGCCACGACAAGCGCGACAACAACATCGATTTGACTGCGCTGTTCCGATACGAACCCGTCCGGACGGCCAGCTATGAATTCGGTTATGCCCGTAAGACCCGCTCGCCGAATCTGTACGAGCGCTACTCGTGGGGTGCCGGCACCATGGCGCAGACCATGATCGGCTGGTTCGGAGATGCCAACGGCTATACGGGCGACATCGACCTCAAGCCCGAAGTGGCGCACACGATTAGTGCTACGGCTGATTGGCATGATGCGGGCACGAGTGCGTGGGACGTCAAGCTCACGCCGTTTTATACCTATGTCAAGGATTACATCGACGTCGATCCGCTCGGCACTTACATGAGCATGGCCGGCTACACCAAGGCACTACTGAAATTCGCCAACCATGATGCCCACCTGTATGGTGTAAACCTTGTCTGGCATACACCGGTATGGGAGACCCCAAGCTATGGCAGCGGCGATTTCAAGGGCAAGTTCGACTGGACGCGCGGCCGACGCAATGATGGCGGTGACCTGTACCACATCATGCCGCCCAACCTGACGCTCGGCTTGGAGCAGCAACTGAAGGCCTGGACAAATTCGGTGGAACTGCTGCTGGTGGCAGCCAAGTCCGATGTGGATGTGCGACGACTTGAAGACCAGACCTCGGGCTATGCGCTGGTCAATATCGGTACCCGCTACCAACTGTCAAATGGCGTCAGTGTCTTGGTTGGCGTCCGTAATCTGTTCGACCGCAACTACGCCTTGCCGCTGGGCGGCGTCAATATCGCCGCTGCTTCGGCGGGTGGGCAAATTGGTTCGTTGCTCGGGCAGGGTCGTTCTATCGATGTAGGACTGAAGCTGAGGTTCTGATTTCGTTTGATGCAAAGCGTCGCTCTGTGTTGGGAGCGGCAACCTGTTTCAGAGACATCCGGCACGCAATGAGCATTGTGCCGCGCTGGTATGCTTGACATGACTGCGCGCTGCTGATCGGAAATATGTCCGGCGCATACCCAGGCAAGAAATGCGGCGTGCTACGCCGCTCAGTCGATGCGACTAATTCTTTTACGCGAGCCTTCATGTGTGCGGCAAGATGTTAACTACGAGATGAACAGATTTTTTTGTTCCCGCTAAAAACTTGCCCATCTTGAGCCCGGCATCAGACTGCGCGAGTCTTCGTCACTTTCGTAACAGCAACGTCTTGATGCCTTAGCCACGTGTAACCTTGAATATTGTTGGTCAGCATCTTGCAGAGTGTCAACCAATCAGGATGCGGCCCATCAAAAATCGAATGCTCCAACAGCTGTGCATTACTGCTGAGGTTTGCCGCATTGGCTGCAAAATTTCGTACCTGATGGCAGTTCTGTACCACAACCAGAACATATTTTAGGCGACAGCGGTGAGCCGCATTGCTGACAGAAGCGTGCTGCCGCAGCATTGACGGTGCCGCATTTGGCGCATGGATTGCCGCCGCCAGAGCCAGAGCCTTGCGGAGAGCCCGGATAATTGCCGTAGCCATGTTTTGATCCGCCACTGTGATGACCAGCTTGATAGCCTCCGTGATGTCCGCCAAAGTTACCGCGCATCAAATTACCTACCATCCGTTCAAGCAATCCCATGATTTACTCCTCTGTAAGTGATTTAAGGCTGATAAAAGTTGCTTGCGCTAATCGACGGTTTCCTGCTCGCCATGGTCTTGCTTGCCGTGTTTTCCGCTGAGCCGGTCCCAACCGGGCAGGTGGTGCAGCGCGAGGGTTAAAAAAACAAGCACTCCCGTGATGATCGCCAACACATACATGCCGAAGGCGCTGGCCATACCGACTGCCGCCGTCGCCCACAGCGTGGCAGCAGTCGTAAGCCCTGCAACACTTCCCTTGTTCTGGAAAATGACGCCCGCGCCGATAAAGCCTATGCCGCTGACCACTTGCGCCGCGATACGTGCCGGATCATTTGTCAGATGAAGAGATATCAGGCTGAATGCGCAAGCACCTAGCGCGATTGCCATATAAGTTCGAATGCCCGCATCACTCGCATGGCGCTCTCTTTCCCAGCCAATCAAACCACCGAGTAGCGCAGCGATCACCATGCGGGCAGCGTAAAGAAGCTCAGTGTCGATATCCATTATCTTTATCGATTAATTCAGCGGTATTTTGTTCAGGTTGGATGCTCGTGTGACGTACTGTTGCTGATCGCAAGTGTTTCATCGTCTGTTTCCTTGCGATGTGCCAGTCGATACAGGATCGGTAGCACCAATAACGTCAATAACGTCGAGGAGATGATGCCGCCGATCACCACCGTCGCCAGAGGACGCTGCACTTCCGCACCGGTGCCCAAAGCAATCGCCATCGGCACGAAACCGAGCGAAGCGACCAGCGCTGTCATCAACACCGGCCGAAGCCGCGTTAGCGCGCCTTCACGGATCGCGGCGTCGAGCGGCATGCCTTCTTCACGCAGGCTGCGGATATACGAGATCATCACCAGACCGTTCAGCACGGCGACGCCCGACAGCGCGATGAACCCGACGCCGGCCGAGATCGACAATGGAATTCCGCGCAACCATAGCGCGAGGATGCCGCCGGTCAGCGCGAAGGGCACGCCGGTGAATACCAGCAGACCATCCTTCACGTTGCCGAACATGGCGAACAGCAATACGAACACCATCAACAGCGCGACCGGCACCACGATCTGCAGGCGCTTGGCCGCCGACTGAAGCTGCTCAAAAGTACCGCCCCAGGTAGTCCAGTAACCGGCTGGAACCTTGACTGCGGCCGAGATTTTCTCTTCGGCTTCGGCGACGAAAGAACCGATATCGCGTCCACGCACGTTGGAGGTGACGACGACGCGGCGTTTGCCGTTTTCTCGGCTGATCTGGTTCGGCCCCGGTGTCGAGTCGATGCTTGCCACATCGCCGAGACGGATGAAGTTCGCCACGCCACTGTCGCCGCTCTCACTGAGACGAATGGGTAATTGCAGCATGGTATCCAGATTGCCGCGCAACTGCTCGGGCAGGCGCACCACAATATCGAAACGCCGATCGCCTTCAAATACCGCCCCCGCCTCCAGTCCGCCAATCGCAGTCGCCAAAACATCCTGCACGTCCGCCACGCTGAGACCATAGCGTGCGATTTTCTCGCGATCGATTCGCACCGTCTGCATCGGCAGGCCGGTGGTCTGTTCCACCTTGACATCGGCCGCGCCGGGGATGCTTTCCAGCACTTGCGAGATTTTCTCGGCCGTCTCGTTCATCGTCTCCATGTCATCACCGAACACCTTGACCGCCACATCGCTGCGCACGCCGGAGAGCAGTTCGTTGAAGCGCATCTGGATCGGCTGGGTGAACTCGTAGTTGTTGCCCGGAACCTTGCTTACCGCGACCTGTAACGCAGTGACCAGATCTTCCTTGGGTCGGCTCGGGTCAGGCCACTCGGCGCGCGGCTTCAACATGACGAAATTGTCGGCGACATTCGGCGGCATCGGGTCGGTCGCAATTTCGGCGGTACCGAGCTTGGCAAATGTCGTCTCGACTTCGGGGAATTGCTTGATTGTCTGCTCCAGTTGCAACTGCATGTCGATGGCCTGGGTCAGGCTGGTGCCGGGAATACGCAGCGCATGCAGGGCAATATCGCCTTCATTGAGATTGGGGACGAACTCGCTGCCCATGCGTGATGCCAATAGCCCGGACAATAGGATCGAGACGATCGCAATCGTCAGTACCAGCGGCTTGCTGACCATGGCCCAGTCAAACATGGGTGCGTAGTTGCGCTTGGCCCATGACATGACACGACTTTCCTTTTCGGCCACCTTGCCATTGAGGAACAGCGCGACAGCCGCGGGGATGAAAGTCAGCGACAAAATCATCGCACCCAATAATGCAGCAACCACTGTAAACGCCATGGGGTGAAACATTTTTCCTTCGACGCCGCTGAGGGCGAAGATCGGCAGATACACCACCATGATGATGAGCTGGCCGTAGAGCAGTGGACGACGCGACTCTTTCGCCGCAGAGAACACTTCGTGGAAGCGTTCGGTGCGTGTCAGTACGCGTCCCACCTTACCCTGCGCGTGCGCCAGACGCCGCACACAGTTTTCGACGATCACCACCGCACCGTCGATGATGATGCCGAAGTCGAGCGCGCCGAGACTCATCAAGTTGGCGCTCACCTTGTTGGTCACCATGCCGGTGAAGGTGAACAACATCGCCAGCGGAATCACCATCGCAGTAATCAGCGCGGCGCGGATATTGCCGAGAAACAGGAACAGGATGGCAATCACCAGCAACGCGCCTTCAAGCAAGTTTTTCTTCACCGTGGCGATGGCTTTATCGACGAGGATGGTGCGGTCGTACACCGTCTTCGCCATTACGCCTTCGGGCAAGTTGCGATTGATTTCCGCCAGTTTCTTGTCTACCGCGCGCGAGACATTGCGGCTGTTCTCGCCGATCAGCATGAATACGGTGCCAAGCACAACTTCACGCCCATTTTTGGTTGCCGCTCCAGTCCGTAGTTCCTTGCCGAGGCCGACTTGGGCCACGTCGCGAATGCGGATCGGCACGCCTTTGACGGTACCGATAACGACATTTGCAATATCTTCGATGCCGCCCACCTGGCCGGGTGCGCGAATCAGGTATTGCTCGCCACTGCGTTCGATATAGCCGGCACCAACATTGGCATTGTTGCGCTCCAGCGCCTGTACCACGTCTTGCAGCGAGAGGCCATAAGCCACCAGTCGATCAGGTTGCGGCGCGACCTGAAACTCCTTGGCATAGCCGCCAATGCTGTTGATCTCGGTCACGCCCGGCACATTGCGCAATTGCGGCTTGACGATCCAGTCCTGTATCTCGCGCAAATCCATCGGTGTATAGAGCGTGCCATCAGGTTTGCGCGCGTTCTCTTCGGACTCGACCGTCCACGTGTAGATTTCGCCGAGACCAGTGGAGATGGGGCCGAGACTGGGCACCAGGCCATCGGGTAACTTGCTGCGCGCTTCCTGAATACGCTCGCTGACCAGCTGACGGGCGAAGTAGATGTCGGTGCCGTCCTTGAAAATCACCGTGACCTGCGACAGACCATAGCGCGAGATTGAGCGCGTCTCCTGCAGACGAGGCAGGCCGGCCATGACAGTTTCGATGGGATAGGTGACGCGCTGTTCTGATTCCAGCGGCGAATAACCTGAGGCCTCCGTATTGATCTGCACCTGCACATTGGTGATATCGGGCACGGCGTCGATGGGTAACTGCTGATAGCTGAAAATGCCCAATCCGGCCATGCCGAATACGGCGAGTAGCACGAGCCAGCGTTGCTCGATGGCGAAGCGAATGATGCGTTCAAACATGATGGCTCCTTTTATAGCGCGGCGTTGCCGCGCTCGCCGCTGCGGATGCGTAGTACGTCAGCCAATTCAGCCACACCGACGATGCCGTCGCCCGGCGTACCGGTGCGGGCGACCCGATGGATGGCATTCACAATGCCGTCCGCTGCGTCGTCACTGCAAAAAATCAGCAGTACCAGGCGATCATGGGCATCCGGATTCCATTCGTCGGCGATGAAACAATGATCCTGTCCATGCCCGCGAGCATGGCCATGGGCGGGAAAGAGGGTGAACCCGGGTAGATGGGGTAGGGCATGCAACGCTTGCTCTACTGCACCCAGACGGTGCGGGCGGATGATGGCGGTGATCTGTTTCATGAGTATTCCCCTTTCAATGATCGTGGCTGGCGCCGGACTTGCCGATGTCTGCCTTGATCAGAAAACTGTTCTTGGTCGCGTATTTCTCGCCGGCATCCAACCCTTCCAGCACCTCGAAAAAACGCCCGTCGCTGCGGCCCAAGGTAAGTGGCCGCGCTTCGAAAGCATCGCCGTAGCGGCCAAACACTACCTGCCTTTCGCGCACGCTCTGGATCGCTTCAGCCTCCACGGCAACGGAGACCTGCGCTTCGTTCGACACGACGTCCACCGTTACCGGCAGGCCCGGACGCCAGAGTCCCTTTGGATTGGCCAGTACGATGCGCGCCATTGCTGATCGCGTCTGTTCGCCAACCAGCGCGCTAACGTAGGCAATTTTCCCTTCCGCTTCCGCCGTGAAGGCATTGGCACGCACCGTGGCTTTTTGTCCACCGCTGATGGCAGCGAGGTTTTGTACAGCGACCGGCGCTTCCACCCACACCGTGGAAAGATCAGAGACGGAGAACACTGCGCTGTCTTCTTTCAACGCTTCGCCAACCGACAGGTTTTTCTCGGTGACGATGCCGTCAATCGGCGAACGAATTTCGAAGCGCGTCAGGTCGCTGCCACTCCCTGCTGCTGTTCCACCCAAGGCGACAAGCTTTTGCCGTGAACTTTGCTCGGCAATTTCCGCTTCTTGCAAGGTAGCCTGCGCTTGCAAATAGTCCTGCTCGGCAGAGATTTTTTCTTCCCACAATTTTTTCTCGCGTGCATAGCTCGTACGCGCGAGAGTGAGCCGTTTCTGCGCCGCTAACTGTTCGCTGCGTTGATCCGCCAGCATCTGGCTCGACAGCACGGCCAGTACCTGGCCCTTTTTAACCGCTTCGCCAGCGCTCACCGCGACGGATTCGACCCGACCAGCAGTGCGTGGCACGACGTGCACCGTGCGGTCGCCGTTGTAGCGAACTTCGCCGAGCAATTGCAGTTTTGTCGCTATTTTCGCCGGGCCGGCAGTGGCAATCTCGACACCAGCCTGCTGAACTTGCGCATCGTTCATGGTGACGCGCGCTTCGACTTGCTCGTAAGCAAACTTGTGTTGCTTGCCCGCATGCGTCGCCGTGGCCGTGACTTTGAACGAATGTGGCTCGATCACGATGGCATCACCCTTGAGGTAGTCGCCTTCCTTGGCAAACTTGAACACCTGCGGCGCGCGACCAAGACGCTCCAGCGTCAGCTCGACCTTGCTTTGCGCCGGATCAAGCGGCTTGTCCTTGAGATAGGTGTAGAGACGAAACTGCGGTTCGACTCCCTGCTCAAAAATGGTGACTTCGAGCGCATAGTCGCCATCGGTGAAGAGCTTGCCACCATGCGGACCTTTGGCGATTTCGTGCTCTTCACCTTCTTCGCTCTCGCCTTCTTCGTGATCGCCACCTTTTTCGGCATGGCCGGATTCTTCATGGCCGCCATGACCATGCTCATCTCCTGCGGGCTGACTTTTTCCGGTCAGTAGAATTGCACCACCGAGAAGAATACCGATCACGATGACGGCGATGAGGATGCGCTTTTGTTTGTTGCTTGATGTCGTTGATGTCATTTTCGATTCCTTACTTTTGTTCGGCAATGTTGTTGGTGCCCGTGCCGAGAATGCTGTCGAGTTGCGCACGTGCGCGATGCACTGACGACAGCGCACGAAGGTATTGCGCACGGGCCTGGAACAAGGTGCGTTGTGCATCGAGTACGTCGAGGAAAGCAAACTTGCCGTACTCAAAACCCGTGGTCGCCGCATCGAGCGCCGATTGCGCGCCGGGCAGCACTTCGCTTTCCAGCACCAATGCTTCACTGCGGGCCATGTCCAGTTGCTGCCATGCCTGCATTGCTTCGCCCTGGACGCGGACTCGCGTTGCAGCGAGTTCGTCGCGCGCTTTGTCCTGGCGTGAAATGGCCTCGCCAAGATTGCCCTGATTACGGTCGAACAGCGGTATCGGGATCGAGAGGCCGACGATGGCAAGATTGCGTCCCAGTAGTTCGTCGCGCTTGGCACCGAGACTCACGGTCACATCAGGGATGCGACTGCTGCGTTCGACATCGGTGAGCGCGCGACGGCGTTCCACTTCCAGGCTGGCACGGCGCATTTCCGGCGTGGTATCGAGGCGCTGTACAACATCATCCAGATTGCCAGCATCGGGGAGTGAGTTCGCTTCGCCAACAGCGGCATCGAAACGTGGTGACGGGTTGCCCCAATATGCCGTGAGGCGCTGACGCATCAAGCGCAATTCGCTGCTGGCCTGCGCAAGTTCGATCTTCACACCCGCCTCGGCCACGCGGGCCTTGGTTTCTTCCACCGGCGAAACTTTGCCAGCCGCCACGCGCTTTGCTGCCGCAGACGTGCCGCGCTTCGCCAGATCGGCGGAGGCCTGCGCCAGCCGCAGTCGTTCCTGCGCGATCAGGACATCGAAGAAGGCGGCAATCAGGCCCGCGCGAATGTCCGCCCTGGTGGCGGAGAGATCGCTGCCGGCAATGTCGCGCGAACGTTCGGCGGCACGAACGCGCGCCGAGCGCTTGCCGCTCAACGAGATACGCTGGTTGATCTGTACCGTCGTGGTGCGCGACTCGCGCCGACGGTCTTCGGCGAGCGTTTGCAGCTCGGGGTTTGGCAGTACGCCGGCTTGGGTGACTGTCGCTTCCACTGCTTCCAGTTCGCGCGCCGCCGCCGAAACCTCGGCATTGGCTTGCAGGGTCAATGAAAGGGCCGTATCCAGCGACAGCGGCCCACCCGGTTCGACAAGGCCGGAACTGCCTAACTCGGCGGACAGCGCAAACAAAGGTTGGAACAAAACAGCCGCCAGAAATGGCAGCAAAAAATACTTTCGCATCGAATTCTCCACGCATGAGGGGATAAACTCGACGAAACGGGGCAGTGCCGCAGGGAACTGCTAAAGCAATGGATAACGCCCGTCTCGCCGTATCAGGCGAGAGCAGACCAGTTGGGGCGTTCGGGCTGGGAGGGGGGCAGCGTGGCGAAGCTCGGTTCAATGCCATGCAGTTGCAGAAGAGACATGGCGCTTATCGAAACAGACGATTCGTTAAGCAGCAGGGCAATAAAGCCGGACAAGTGGTCATGGCATTGGCCAGCACTGGATTCGCTGGCAGGGAGTTGTCCATCATCTGAAACATCGGGCGACACATGGCGTTCGTCTTCGTGATGCCCGAGATGAAGTACAGCTGCTTCCTGATGGCGGTCGCAATAGTTTGCCACCACCGCCCAGGAAACCTGGATCGGCAGGAGGAATACCAGAAATAGAATCAGGTAGCGGCGCACGGGCGGCAGTATAGCCTCAAATAAGAACAGTTCCGCATCAATGTATTTGCCCGCGCGAATGTTGGTGATGAACATCCGAAAATGCGGATGTGTTTATGGGGCGAGGATCGCCCCGGTGCGCATGGGTATGCCATTCGCTCTGTGCCGAAGGCACCTGATGGACATGATCGTGATGTAGTTATCGCGGTGGTGTTCATGCGCATGTTTCTGCACTTCATGCGTGTGCTGATGCTGGTGATATTCCAATCGCCGGTTCGCACGAAACCATCGCCACCACATTGGCGCCGTAAATCGGGAGCCACAGGGCAAGGATCAATGCAAGCCAGAAAACGGGTCCTCTATTCATGCGACCCCGGCGTAGTTTTGTTGTCCATAAGACACGTGTCTCTATGCATGGTTCAAGGTTGCTTTCGTTTCCTGCCACGCATCAGCAGATACGCGGCCGGAATCACGAACATTGAGAGCAGCGGCGCAGTGATCATGCCGCCGACCATCGGCGCGGCAATGCGCTGCATCACTTCCGACCCGGTACCGCTGCCGAACATGATCGGCAGCAGTCCGGCGAGAATCACCGCCACCGTCATCGCCTTGGGCCGCACGCGCAATACCGCACCATCGCGGATCGCGTCGAGCAAGTCGTTTGCCGTCGTCGTGTCGGCATCGACACGCTCGTTCCACGCCTGCTTGAGGTAAAGCAGCATGATCACGCCGAACTCGGCTGACACCCCGGCCAGTGCGATGAAGCCGACAGCGCCAGCCACCGACAGGTTGTAGCCCAGCAGGTAGAGCAGCCAGATGCCGCCGACCAGGGCGAAGGGCAGCGTCGTCATGATCAGCAGTGCTTCGTCGAAGCGCGTGAAGGTTAGATAGAGCAGCACGAAGATGATCAAGAGCGTGCACGGCACCACTACTTTCAACTTCGCGGTTGCCCGTTCGAGGAACTCGAACTGGCCCGACCACGAGATCGAGTAGCCAGGCGGTATATGTACTTTTTCTACGACGACGCGCTGCATGTCCTGCACCGCCGACTTGAGGTCGCGGCCGCGAATGTCCACGTACACCCAGCCCGACAATCGTGCGTTCTCGCTGCGCAGCATCGGCGGGCCATCAGTGATGCGGATGTCCGCCACGTCGGAGAGCACCAGCCGTGCCCCCTTCTCGGTGATGATGGGCAGCACGCGCAGCTTCTCCAGCGAGTCGCGAATCTCGCGCGGGTAGCGCAGGTTGATCGGGAAGCGCTGCAGGCCTTCGACCGTCTCGCCGATGTTGTCGCCGCCGACCGCCGAGGTGATGACGGATTGCACGTCGGCGATGTTCATGCCGAAGCGCGCGGCGGCATCGCGGTTGATCGTCACGTCCACGTAACGTCCCCCGGTAAGCCGCTCGGCAAGTGCGCTGCTGACGCCCGGTACGTCCTTCAACGCCTTTTCGATTTCCCCGGTGACGTGGTCGATCACGGCCAGATCGGTACCGGCTACCTTGACGCCGACCGGGCTCTTGATGCCGGTGGCGAGCATGTCGATGCGGTTGCGAATCGGTGGTACCCAGATATTGGCGACACCGGGCACCTTGACGATGCGGTCGAGTTCATCAACCAGCTTGTCCTGCGTCATGCCGGGTCGCCATTCACTCTTCGGCTTGAACTGAATGGTGGTCTCGAACATCTCCATCGGTGCCGGATCGGTCGCGGTCTCGGCCCGGCCGGCCTTGCCGTAGACGCTGGCGACCTCGGGCACGGTCTTGATCAGGCGGTCAGTCTGTTGCAGCAGTTCGCCCGCCTTGCCGGCCGACAGGCCGGGCAGCGCCGAGGGCATGTAGAGCAGGTCGCCCTCGTCGAGGCGCGGCATGAATTCACCGCCAACCTCGTGCAATGGCCACCAGCTTGAGAGCAATACCAGCGCCGCGATGACCAGGGTTTTCCTGGGCGAGCGCAGCACGATATTGAGCAGCGGTTGATAGGCTGCGATCAGGAAGCGATTGAGCGGGTTGCTCTTCTCATCGGGAATGCGGCCCCGAATCAGATAGCCCATCAACACTGGAATCAGCGTTGCCGACAAGCCGGCTGCCGCTGCCATCGCATAGGTCTTGGTGAAGGCCAGCGGCGAGAACAGCCGACCCTCCTGCGCTTCGAGTGTGAACACCGGAATGAAGCTGAGCGTGATGATCAGCAGCGAGAAGAACAGCGCCGGCCCGACCTCGGCGGCGGAGTCACCAATGACCCGCCAGTGGGCTTCGCCCGTCAGCTTTTGATCCGGATGTTCGTGACTCCAGCGCTCCAGATGCTTGTGCGCGTTCTCGATCATCACCACCGCCGCATCGACCATCGCGCCGATGGCGATGGCGATGCCACCGAGCGACATGATGTTCGCGTTCACGCCCTGGTAGTGCATCACGATGAATGCCATCAGGATACCGAGTGGCAGCGACACGATAGCCACGAAAGCCGAACGCAGGTGGAACAGGAAGATGAAGCACACCACCGCGACGACGATGAACTCTTCGAGCAGCTTGTGGCCGAGGTTGTCCACGGCACGTTCGATCAGACCCGAGCGGTCATAGATCGGCACGATCTCGACGCCCTTGGGTAGACTGCCCTGCAGCGTCTTTAATTTTTCCTTGACGGCGGCGATGGTCTCCAGCGCGTTCTTGCCTGAGCGCATCACGATCACGCCGCCTGCGGCTTCACCTTCGCCATCGAACTCGCCGATGCCACGCCGCATCTCGGGGCCGATCTGGATGCGTGCCACATCGCCAAGGCGTACCGAAACGCCTGCCGCCGTGCTGACCAACGGCACTTTGCGAAAGTCGTCGAGCGATTGCAGATAGCCCGATGCGCGCACCACGTATTCGGCTTCGCCGAGTTCGAGCACCGAACCACCGGCTTCCTGATTGGATTTCTGTATCGCTTCGACCACTCGGGTGTGCGGGATGCCGTAGGCGGCCAGCTTGTCGGGGTCGAGCAGGATCTGGTACTGACGTACCATGCCGCCGACCGACGCGACCTCGGCCACATTCGGTACCGTCTTCAGCTCGAACTTGAGGAACCAGTCTTGCAAGGCGCGCAGTTGCCCGGCGTCGTGTGTTCCGCTGCGGTCTACCAGTGCGTACTGATAAATCCAGCCGACGCCGGTCGCGTCCGGCCCGAGCGTCGCCTTCGCACCCGCTGGCAGCTTGGCCTGTACCTG
Organism: Rugosibacter aromaticivorans; assembly: GCF_000934545.1. GTDB lineage: Bacteria > Pseudomonadota > Gammaproteobacteria > Burkholderiales > Rhodocyclaceae > Rugosibacter > Rugosibacter aromaticivorans. The sequence continues at coordinate 1,879,565 of NZ_CP010554.1, read as the reverse complement.
ATTCAAATATTCGAGCACGCGTGAGCGCGCCCAGTACAAGTCCGTGCCATCCTCGAACAGCACATAGACGAAGGAGTCGCCGAAGAAGGAATAGCCACGCACCGTCTTCGCGCCCGGTACCGACAACATCGTTGTCGTCATTGGATAGGTAATCTGGTTCTCGACGATGCGCGGCGCCTGACCGGGATAGGTCGTGCGGATGATCACCTGCACATCGGACAGGTCGGGCAGCGCATCGAGCGGCGTCCGCTGCAGCGAATAGATGCCCCATGCGCTGAGCATGACCGTTGCCAGCAGCACCAGGAATCGGTTCGCAATCGACCAGCGGATCAACTGGGCGATCATGGCTTGCTCCCGGAAACTGTCGCTGCAGTTCCCTTCGGCTCCGGCAACAGCAGCGTCACGCGGGTGAGCTGCGGCAGATTCTCGGCGTCCATGTAGAACTCGAAGTCCACCCGGTCGCCGGCCTCCATGCCGCGCGGCATGCCTCCCTTCGGCAGTTTGAATTCCATGGTCATCGCACCCCAATTCAGGGCCGCGATGGGGCCATGCGACAGGGTCATGGTGTCGTGACTGATCGCTTCTATTTTGGCTGTGCCGTTGTAACGGGGCGCAGTGTTTGCCGCCGTCGGTTTGGGTTCAACATTCAATCGCGCTTCAATACCCTTCAGGCTGGCTTCGGAGTCGATCAGGAACTGGGACGACACCACCACGCGCTGGCCGGCCTGCAAGCCGCGCTTGATTTCGGTCTGACCGTCGCTCTCGATGCCGATCTCGACATCGACCGGCCGGAAGCGGCCATTCTCTTCCGCCAGCATCGCCACGGTGCGCTTGCCGGTCTGGATGATGGCTTCGGTGGGAACCAGCAGCGCTTTCTCGGCGCGCATGTCCATGAACTGCATTTGTACGAACATGCCGGGCACCAGCATGCTGCCGGGATTTGCCAGTTCAAGGCGGGCCTTCAGCGTGCGTGTGGTGGGATCGACTTCAGGCAGGATGGCCTGCACCTTGCCGTCGAATTTCATGCCGGGGACAGCCGGGCTGATGGCCTGCACCTTCGCACCCGGCCGCAATAGCGCCGCCTGGCTTTCCGGTACTTCGGCGTTGGCCCACACCGTGCTGAGACCGTTGATGCGGAACAGCGTGGCGCCTGGCATGACTGTCATTCCCTCGCGCGCCATCAGTTCGGTAACGACACCGCCGATGGGCGCCACCAGCATGATGCGCGGCTGCGTGCGACCGCTGGATTCGACGAGTGCGATTTGCGCGTCACTCATGCCGGCCTGGCGCATGCGTTGGCGGGCGCCATCGACCAACGGGGCGAGATCGGTGCCCTGCATGCGGCGCAGCGAGAGGAACTCTTCCTGCGCGGCAATCCAGTCCGGCACGTATAACTCGGCCAGTGCCTGCCCCTTGGCGACGCGGTCGAGCGTGGCACGCACCAGCAGGCGCTCGACGTAGCCGGTCGCACGCGCCTGTACGATGACCTGATCGCGTTCATTGAAGGCAATGCTGCCCACGGCGGCCACTTGCGGCGACAGCATTCCTTCGACAACTTCCGCAGTGCGTATGCCGAGGTTTTGCTGAATGCGCGGGCTGATGGTCACGTTGCTGCCCGCTTTGTCAACACCGGCGTCGCTGTCCGCATACACCGGCACCAGCATCATGTCCATGAAGGGCGACTTGGCGGGCTTGTCGAACTTGTTTCCCGGCACCATGGGGTCGTGGTAGTAGAGAACCTTCTTGCCGGTCACGGGATCGATGTCGCCGGCCTTGATTCCGGCATTGATGTGCCGGCGCGTGGCTTCTTCGCCTTCGGCGATGCTTTGCGGAACGGGTTCGACGGCGGCATCGGCTTTTGCCGGTCCGTTTGTGCTGGCGGCACTGGGGCCGGGAGTTGCGGTCGGGGGTGCCGCGTTCATACCCATGCCATGCTTCGTGCCGAGGACGTAGAGGCCATATCCGGCCGCGCCGAGCAATGCGACGGCAATCAGGCCGATGACAACTGGTTTGCGTTTCATTGGGTTCTCCACTGGCAAGGCTTATTGACTGGGCGGCGCTTCATCGTGACCGGCCGGAATCAGGTAATTGAGTTGTGCCCACAGACGCGCCGTATCCATGTCGAGACGCAGGCGCTCCATGCGCGTATCGATTTCGCTGCGCCGCGCGTCGAGCACGGCGCCAAGTGTTCCGCTGCTGCCGCGATAGGCGGCAATGGATGCTTGCGTGCGCTGTTCGGCGAGGGGAATGAGAGAAGCGTCGTAGCGGATCAGCCGCTCACGGTTGCTTTGCCATTCCTGCAACATGGACAGGTCTTCCGCCACGTGCTCGCGGGAGGCTTCTTCACGCTCGGCGCGCATCTGCTCCGCCAGCGCGACCTTCGCGGCGACATCGCGATCCTGCCGGTGTTCCTGATCCCACTGCAGCGGGATCGATACATTGAACGAGATCATGTTCGAGTACGCCGGGCCGCGCTGGCTGTACATCACCTCGGCACTCCAGTCGGATTGCTTGTTGGCGCGCGCGAGTTGGGCATCGGCTTGCGCCATTTCTTCCTGCTTGACCATCATGGCGATTTGCGGGTGATGGGCGAGTCGCGTTTCGAGGTCCGCAGGATTCAGGCGCACCGTGTCGAGCGCGGGCAGAGTTCCCAATGGTTGCGTTGCGTTGTCGCCAATCCAGCGCGCCAACTGGATTTTGGCAGTTGCAATTTGGCGCTCGGTCTGGGCGATGCGGTCTTCGATTTGCGCCACGGCAGCACGGGCGGCAAACACGTCGGCCTGTGATCCCTTGCCGCCGCGGTAGGCGGCGTCTGCTGCTTCGATTTGCAGTTTCGCTTCGTCGCGCTGGCTGACCAGTACCTCGCGCATGCGTTCCTGATAGTAGCGATCCAGCCAGGCCATCGCGGTATCCCGTTGCAGGTTGGACAGGGCCAGGGCGTGGCCGGCCTCGGCGGCTTCGGCTTCGCGGTCGAAGCGCGCAGCACGCGCCTTGAGCTTGTCTTCGCGGGTGAATTCCTGCGCCACGCCGACCGAACGCATGGTCATGAAATCGCGCGTGACGTTGTAGCGATCCGGGCCGTCAATGGGCAGGTTGTTGATCCCCGCCTTCAGCGTCGGATCGGGCCGTTGTCCCGCCGCGACTGCCATGTCGCGGGCGGCGGACGCCATCGCGTCTTGCGCCTTGAGTTGACGCGACCGCTCCTGGGCGAGGCGCAAAGCCTGATCCAACGTGAGCGATGAATTAAGGTCGGAGGCCATGACGGAAAACGTCAACAGGCATCCTGACAGCATTGCCAGCAGCAGACGGCGCGATGGACGCGAAAAGGCGGTCAACGCAGGTGTGCGGCAAGAATACGCACGGAGCAACCACTTCATGAAAAATCTCCCAGTGAAAGCGAATGGCGTTGCGTCGATGACGACGCAACGAACCGAGGCCTTACTGGAAGATCAAATACGCAGTACGCTGAAGCGTAGCGAAGGGGGTGGGGCAGCAATACCGGCGAACAGGGCGCCTTGTAGATTGCTAGCGCTCGGCAGATGAGCGTCAAGCCGGGAAGTGACTGTGAGCAGCGGCAATACTGGCGCATCGGGCGTTGCATGAGACACCGAATCAACCGACTGGGAGGATTTCTCGCAGTGGGACTTGCACAGATTGCCCTGATCCTGATTCGACTTTTGACATCCGCTCTGATCCATGCCGGACATGGATTGAACGCTGCCACCCATGTCACCCGACGGCACACCCGAACACGCATAGGCCGACACAGCCAACTGCATGAACAGCAGGCTGAACAGCGTGTACAACGCGGTGACAAGGCGGTTTTTTCGGGTTAGGCGCATTTCATTTACGGGTAGAGGCGAGGTAAGGGTATGAGAAGTCCGGCCCCGGTGTCAAGTGCGGTGCGGCGTGGCTGATTTTTGCACATTGGGAAAAGGCGGGCAGGCCGTGTTCCGCTGCAAGACCCCAATCGGGCGTCCGGCGTTCCGCCGTCGGGCTCGTGGGCGTTGCCCCGCGCCAGGTCGCGGCCGTTCGGCATTGATCCCTGACGCCTGCGCGCTACGCTTGCTTGCAAAGCGGGAAGTGTCGTGGTGGAGCGGTCTTGCTGTTCCCTTCACCTTATCACGCCGTTCTCGCCGTCAAGGGCTGCGCGTGCTTTGCACGCTGGCGTCCTGCGGCCGTCTACGACCCCTGACGGCTGCGCTGCGGCGTGCTGCGCCGGTTCCGGGCAATCCCGCCCGATACCGGAGCCGATCATGTCGACATTTTCTCATTCTTCTGATTCTTCTCTGCTCGTGCGCGATGTCGCGGGCGACTACCGTCCGGCCAATGCCGACGAAGTGCTGGCCGCCGCGCGGCGGGTACTGGCCGGACAGATGCGCAATTGCGAAGTGCTGAGTTCGCCGGAGGTGGTGCGCGATTTCCTGCGGGTCAAGCTGGGCCTGCTGGAGCACGAAGTGTTCGCGGTGCTGGCGCTCGACGTGCAGAATCGTCTGATCGACTACGTCGAATTGTTTCGCGGCACGGTGAGCCAGACATCGGTCTATCCGCGCGAGGTGGTCAAGGAGGCCTTGGTGCGCAACGCGGCGGCGTTGATCCTGGTCCATAACCATCCAAGTGGTGCGACCGAGCCGTCGCGCGCCGACGAGCTGCTGACGCAGGCGCTGAAAACGGCGCTGGCGCTGGTGGACATAAAACTGCTGGATCACCTGATTGTCGCCGGTGGCGACATCCTGAGTTTTGCCGAACGGGGTTTGCTGTAGGCGAGGGGGCTTCGCCCCCTTTTTTGCTGCGCCTGCGTGATCAACTGCGCGACAACGGCGGCGGACTCCAGGGGTCGGCTTACGCCCACCCCGCCGCGCGTTGCTTGGCGCCCCTTTGCTCACTAAGCCCCGCCGAACAGGCTGCGCCAGATCGGCCAGCACACAGCGGCGATTGCGCGCTACGCGCTTTGCTCTCCCCAGTTAGGCGTGCCTGCTGCCCGCGAGTTGCGCTCGCCGCGAGGTGTTTGTCTGTCGCCTTTCTTGTCCATTGCAGCCGTATGCCGGTCATCCGGCTTTCCTCTCCTTCATCGCTTTTCCCGCGACCGTAGCCGGCGCTGCCTGTCCGTCAAGGCGCGCAGGGCCGTGTCCTCGCTGCGCTGCGGGCCGCACCACTCCCTGCGCTTCCTCCTTGACCGCCAGTCCCCACCGGCCCGGTTGTTCGCGGGCGATGAACTCAGGAAAGACGGCGATGCGTGACGAACCAGGCAACCAATCCCGGTCACTACGGCGAACAAAACCACATCAACGGCGGGCTCCGAATCTTGGAATCCGGTCGACTTTTTTTAACCACCACAGGAGGGCGCGCATGCAGATACCAAAGTCATGAATCACCCGCGAGATTTTCTGTTTCAGTTTTTTTATTTCATTTTCCATAGAACAGGAGTATCACCATGAATACCGTTAACCTTTCAGAAACCCATGCCCTGCAAGCGGCTGCGGTGGCGGCGCAGGAGTTGTTGCTGATCTCGCTGTCGCAGTTGCGGCCTTCGGCGCGCAACGTGCGCAAGAGCGGCGGCACGTCGATTCCCGAACTGGCATCGAGCATTGCCCGTGTCGGCTTGTTGCAGAACCTCACTGTCATTGCATCAAGCGATGGCGAACATTACGAAGTGGTTGCAGGCAAACGGCGGTTGACCGCATTGAAGTTGCTGGCGAAGCGGCGGCGCTTGGCGAAAGACTATGAAGTCCCTTGCCTGCTGGTGCCGGATGCCTCGGCCCTTACCGTGAGCCTGACTGAAAACGTTCAGCGCGAAGCCATGCACCCAGGCGAACAATTCGAGGCCTTCGCCGCACTGGTGGCCGAGGGCCGCCCCATCGAAGACATCGCCGCTGACTTCGGCGTCACGCCTTTAGTAGTGCAGCGACGTTTGAAGCTGGCTAACGTCTCGCCGCGTCTGCTGGCGGATTACCGGGCTGATGCTGTGACGCTCGATCAGTTGATGGCACTTGCCATTACCGACGACCACGCGGCGCAGGAGGAAGCCTTCTATGACTCGCCGCAATGGCAACGCAGCCCGCAGGCCTTGCGCGAACATCTCACTGCTCGCGAAATCGACGGCGCGCGCGATGCGCTGGCGCGCTTCGTCGGCATCGACGCCTACGAGGCGGCAGGCGGTGGGATACGGCGCGACTTGTTTGCGGACGATACGCGAGGGCGGTTCCTGATGGATGCGTCATTGTTGGACACCTTGGCGCAGGACAAGCTCGCCAGTGTGGCTGACAGCGTTCGTGCAGAAGGTTGGGCGTGGGTTGAAGTGGTGCCGCGCATTACGTCGGCGGAACTGCATGGGTTCGAGCGGGCACGTCGTGACCGCCGCCCGCCCAACAAAACCGAGGCCAAACGCATCGCCAAACTGGAAGCACGGCAGCAAGCCATTGAGGATAGGCTCAATGGCAGCGAGGCCGAGGACATCGAGGAAGCAGAAGCGCAGGCACTTGATGAGGAAAGCGACAAGCTCAGTGCGGAACTTGATGCCATCGAGCAATCGCTGCTGGTGTTTGCACCTGAAACGCTGACGCAGGCCGGGGCTATCGTGACCGTCGATCACGCGGGCGCGATTGCCATCCATCGCGGCTTGATGCACGAGACCGAGGCCAAGGCATTGAAGGCACAGGAACGGCAGACAGCGAAAGCGAACGGCAACGGGGAAGACGAGACGCAGGAACCCACCACGCTGCACATTTCAGAAAAGCTGGCGCGGCGCTTGAGTGCACATCGCACAGCAGGGCTGCAAGCAGAAGTCGCGCGCCATCCTCAAGTCGCGCTGGTGGCAGTAGTGCATTGCCTCGCGCTGCGCGTGATATTCGATGGTCACCGCCTGAGTCATTCACCGGTCAATATCAGCGCTTCGCCGCAGGACGGGCTGGATAAGGATGCGCCGGACATCGCGCACTCGCCCGCGCTGGTCGGCCTGAAACAGGTGCGGCACGCTTGGGCAGAACGTCTGCCGCAAGACGCTGACATGCTGTTTGCCGAGTTGCTGGCAATGCCGCAGCAGGAATTATTGGCGCTGCTGGCGGTGTGTGTAGCGACCACCGTGGGGGCGGTAACTTCGCGCGAGAACGAGCAGCCCGCCGCCGCGCTGGCACAAGCGGTCAATCTCGACATGCACCCGTGGTGGACGCCGACCGCTGACGGCTACTTTGCTCATGTGTCGAAGGCCAAAGCCATCGAGGCGGTGCAGGTGTTCGCGCCGGAGCATGCAGAGCGGCTACTCAAGCTCAAGAAGAACGACCTTGCCAGCGAGGCCGAACGGCTGGCGGTGGGTAGCGGCTGGCTGCCGATGATGTTGCAGCCAATGTTGCAATCTCCGGCGCCGGTAGCAGCGGCAGGCGAAGCTGCGGACTGACGCGACAGCAAGCGCATGATGCCCCGCTGGAAAACCACCGGGGCATTTTTTTGCGTCGCGCGCGGCAAGATTGCCGCGCGCGCTTTTACGGCCAAGGCCAAATCGTCAACGGCACTAAAGTACGCCCCGCCGATGGCGGGCCATCCGGGTACGACAGACCCTTGCTGCACCAGCTTGTGCGCGCCGTCCCCGACGCTGGCGGTCAGGTTGGCAGGAACGACGGCGGCACCGACTGACCGTCACCTTGCTCAGTCGACCACACCGCCACCGATCATGCCGGTGCCTATGCGATGGGGCGTTCATCCTTGGTGCACGGAACCGACCTTGCCAGCGACAGGATGCGTACCCGCGAAGCACCTGTGCCAGGGGCCGGAGCCATGAGGCTTTTCGGTGAGGATCGCCCCCAGGAGCGGCCTTGGCTTGTCGTGAATCCTGGCGAGGGCACGGCTGCGCCTCGGGCTTCATGGCGGCAACCGTCCGGCCCAACAAATTTCCCCGCCTGCGGCTTCCTCGCGAGTCAAATTTCTCGTGCCTCCCGGTCCTTCTCTGCGTTGCGGTCGCTGCGCGATGCAGCCCGCCCGACCCTCGCCCTTCGGATCACCGACAAGGCCGCGATGGGCGCGACCTTGCACCACCGAAAGGAGATTTACATCATGGCAAACATCGGCACCTTCACTGCACAGAAAGACAGCTTCACCGGCACGGTTCGCACTCTGACGCTCAACGTCAAGGTCAAACTGGTTCCCAACCCCAAGGAAAGCGAGAACGCCCCTGACTACCGCATCGTCGCCGGCAATAATTTCGAGATCGGCGCGGCGTGGAAAAAACTCAGCAAGGCGGAACCGCCCCGGCCTTATCTGTCGGTGACCCTCGACGACCCGTCGTTCCCGGCCACCCTCTATGCCCGCATGGTCGAGGGCGAGGACGGTGTCCACAATCTGATCTGGTCGCGCAGCAAGGGCGACTGAGCGTCGCATCCCGGACGCCCCGCTGCGGCGGGGCGTTTTTTTGTTTCAAGTTGACGCCAGCACCGAATTTGGTTGATCTACGCTAAGGCCCGCCACAGCAGGTTTCTCAAGCGTTTACCGCAAGCGGACAATGAAGAATCATGATCGCGGCATTCTGGCGTCCCGGCGTACCGCCGTCGGGCTCGTGGGCTACGCCCCGCGCTTCGTGCCGAATCACGGCCATCCGGCTTTGATCCCTGACGCCTCCGGCCCTGCATGGATCTGCCGGGCCTGCGCGCTCCGCTTGCCTGTCCGTGCTTTTGTTGGCGATGGATGGGGCGGTCTTGCTGTTCCCTTCACCGTACCACGGCGTGCTCGCCGTCAAGGGCTGCGCGCACTGCGTGTGCTCGCGTCCTGCGGCCGTCTGCGACCCCTGACGGCTTGCGCTGCGCCGTGCTGGCAACGGTTCCGGGCAATTCCGCCCGAGTAACCGGAGAATGATCATGAACGAGAAATCGCACGTTTCACTGGAACAACACGTCTGCCTGGTCTGCGGCGTCACCTATGATACCGGCAGCATTCTGCTCGACAAGCGCTTGTGCGCGAGCATGAAGCACCACACGACGACGGGCTGGAGCCTGTGCCCTGAACACCAGAAGCTGTCCGATGATGGCTTTGTTGCAATGGTCGAATGCGACCCAGAGCGCAGCGGCTTGCCGGGAGATCGCTTGAAGCCGGAACAGGCGTATCGCACGGGTCGGCTGGCGCACCTGAAACGCGAGGCGTTCGCCACCGTGTTCAATGTGCCGATCGCGGCCGATCAAACCTGCGTCTTCGTCGAGCCCGGCGTGATAGAGCGGCTTCAGGCGATGGTGGAGCCGGCGGCGGGCTGATCGTTCGATGAAACCCTACGATGCGTCGATCCCGTTGACCACGGGGCCGGCGCATTTTTTTGTGCCTCTGACGGCAGGCGCAATGGGACGGCTGTTAGTTTACCAAGCTGCCTTGTCCGAAAAATGTTGTTTTATTTCGGACATCAACATCCAAGGCTGGTGCCAACGAGAGTTTTCAATTGGCTACCCAGTGGGTAGCCAATTGGTACTGATCGAGTGTCGGTCAAGACAGCATTCAGTATTCGGAGGCTATCTCCGGAACAGCGTCACTCCATGCACGCCTTCCGAGTCATGGCTTCGTGCTTTTACTTGCCACCCGCTTTTTGCTTCCCTGGCAATTGCTTTTTCGAGATCGTCCTTGTCCTGCTTGGAAATACGCTTTTCTTCAAAATTCTTGCTGGCAGAAGTTTCGAGGGATTTGACCCTCATCAGTTGGTCCATCATCATTTGTTTATTTCCAGGCTCAAGTTGACGCGTTCACGCAATTCCAGCCCCGGTTTGAAATGCGGCACGATCTTCGCCGGCACATTGACTGTCACACCTGTTTTCGGATTCCGTCCAATCCTTGATGGCCTGTGATTGAGCCGAAAACTCCCGAATCCTCGAATCTCGGCCCGGTCGCCGTTTGCAAGCGCGGTGGTGACGGCATCAAGAATGACCGATACCGAAGCGGAGATGTCTGCATGCGTTAGGGAAGGGTAGTAGCGTGAAAGGCGCTCAACGAGTTCTGATCTTGTCATCCGGGTATTTTCTCAGAATGTGCTGGCGACGTTGCCATCCTAGACAGCAGCAAGTTCATTGCACATTGCTTCGATCAACCTGCGCGCATGTTCGAGATCAAGGCCAGATTGTTGTGCCAGTTGCAAGCGCCCCTGATCATCCGACTCCGGCCAGAGAATTTCCAGTACACGGCGTATGGCAGGTGCATCGAGCAGGCGTGCGATGTCACGGCCAAGCAGTTGTGCGCCGGCCACTTCATGATCGTAGTCATCGGCATCGAACAAATCACCATTCTCACTGGCGGCGCGGTCCATGTTGCCGCAATCCATATAGCTGCGCAGATACAGCAGCAGGTCAGGCGCATCGCGGCCTGGGTAAGTGAGCTTGCGATCCTGCCATGCCGTTATCTTGAGCAGGGCCAGCGCCGGGATTGGCGCGACGCGCAACGACACGTCGTCGGGCAGCAGCACCCATACGCTCGCCTCGAATGCTTCGCGCGCGCCAAAACAATCGAACACCGTGCTTTGATCGGGAGGCCAGGCGATGGTCCGATCCGCGCGTTCAATGCCACCGAAAGGCACGATATCCAGCGGCAAGCCGCTGCGATGGCGCAAGCGATGCGTGGCCGGGCCTGGGCGTTCGTGAAATTCACCGCTCGCAATCAAGGCCGCGCGCAGCGTGGCAAAGGCTTCCCAATCGCGCAGCATGACCGCGAAATCCACATCCTCGGTTTGGCGGCTTGGCTCGATATTGTGTGCATACCGCAGCATCAGGTCGCGTGCGGCAGCACCCATCAAAAAGAAATCGATGCCCGCTGGCTGCGCTACCGATTGCAGCGCACTCACCACAAGCGCCAGCGGCTTGAGTTCAGTCTTCTGCGAAAAGTCGAACGATATGTTCGTCATAGATCATTTTCGCAGTTTCAATGCAGCGTGCGTCGCCTGTCGCCAGCAGGTCTGCATACACGAGCAAGGGTGGCACTAGGCCAGGGTGTCGCGGGTCAGCGGGGAAGTTCCAGAATTGCTTGCGTACTTCCACTACCGCCGTGTGGCCGGGTGCGGCTTCCTTCATGAACTTCTGCCGAGCGGCCAGCGTGCCCGGCAGCTTTTTGGCGTAGATCGTCAGTTCGCCGGGGCGCAGATATTTGGTCAGCAGGGCGCCTGCGGGTTCTCCGCCCCACTGCGCGTCTTGCTGCTTCAGCGGCCAGTCTTTCCAACCGTCCAGTGCTGGCACGTAATAGCGGCCGATCAAGGTACGTGGCCGCAGCAGGTGCGCATAGGTTTCGGCCCACTGCGCCAGCAAACGCGGAACGTCAAAGAGCCGGCGCGTGCCGCGCTTCCCCTTCAGATCGCCCACGTAGCCAAGCTGCTGCAAGTCCTTCAATACGGCGGGAACGACGCCCAGCGCTACGTCTGCTGCTGTTGCAATCGCGCGATGTGGCGCGGTAACCAGCGCCGGATTGCAGAGCAGGGCGAACGTCACTTTCAGCCCTGCGGTTGCAAAAGCGCGGCCTGGCCGGGCTGCATTGGCATTTTGCTCGGGCTTGCGGCCCGTCACAAAAACCAGCACGCCCGGACCCGTGAGGTAGGCGTTGCCAGCAGCGTCGGCAAACTGCTGGTCAAGCCCCTTGAGTTGATCCGCCATCGGCGGCGTGATGTAGCCGGTCACCAGCAGCGGTGGTCTGCCGGCTATGGTGGCGGTGTGGCGCAATTGGGTAACGACTGCCCCCAGCGTGGTTGGCGTGACAGTGCGCTTCACCTCGACGACATAGTCGGTGTGCTGCTTTGCGGTTCCCACGCGCAGCCAAGCATCCGCCTGCAGGTCGCGGCCGATTTTCGGTTCTTTCTGTACTTGCACCTTCAGTCCGTGTTCCTGGAGTGCTTGCACGCCGAGGTCAAGGAGGGCCGTTTCAGTCATATTGTTCATGATGTAAGTCCGTTCATTTAATATGAACACGTGACAATTATGAACAAAAAGGGGCGAATGTTCAAGGGGCTTGAATGTTCACGCAACAGCCTTGATTGTCCGAAAAATGTTGTTTTATTTCGGACATGAACATTGACTGTGGCTGCCCGAGCGAGTTTACGATTAGCTACCCACTGGGTAGCTAATCTTTTATTGCGTATCTATCCCATTCCCATAAGGATAACCCAGTCTAATTGCCACTCCCCGGACAGACTGGGCCTGTTTTGAAAGGTTTGATTTGTAGTCACACTGAGACTACAATCCGTATTCAAGAACCGATCTATGGAGATTGCCATGAGTACCGCTGATACCTACGTCCGTGCCCGCATCGACACCGCAACCAAGGAGCGGGCTTCTGATGCGCTGGAAGCGATGGGCTTGTCCATCTCCGATGCCATTCGGCTGTTGATGATGCGCATCGCCGATGAGCATCGCCTGCCTTTCGAAGTGAAGGTGCCGAATGTCAGAACACGGAAGGCCATTGCCGATCTTCAGGCTGGCAAGGGTAAGCGTTTTGCCAGTGTTGATGCCCTGATGGCCGACCTGCATGCGGACGATTGAACGTCCATCGGCTTTCAGGCGCGATTACAAGCGCGAAGCAAAAGGACAACACCGGGCGACGCTTGATGAAAGTCTGGTGCCTGTTCTGCAGGCGCTGGCCACTGACCAGCCCCTGGAAGCTCGATATCGTGATCATGGCTTGAGTGGATGGGCCGGCTATCGTGAATGCCACGTCAAACCCGACTTGCTGCTGATCTACTGCAAGCCTGATGCTGAAACTTTACAGTTAGCCAGGCTTGGTTCCCATAGCGAGCTTTTCAGTTGATGCGCTGGCGCCATTGCCTTCGCGCATCAACTTCCTGAATTCACGAAGCCAATAGTCAATCAAATATAGGCCAAGACAAAATTCAGTATTGGGGAGGCTATCTTTTTATTGTTCCTCAAAAGTGGCGCGAGCGTAATCCGGGATATTCCAGTCCTTTGCCAGTTGCTCCCATATCTTCCCGCCGTTCTCGAAGTAGCAGTGGACCTCTTTTTCTGGTTGATAGTCCATCGCCAACACCGCCACGCAATCCTGGAAAATCTTACGATCAAGGCAGCGAAAATCCGTCAGATCAACCTTGAACCGGTCGCCGTTGTACAGGCCAAGCAGAAACCCGGCGACATAGCGGCATTGGCCGCTATTGCCTTGGGCGACAGCGAGCAAACGCTTGAGTGCTTCCACGCCAGCCGCACGGATCGCAGGAAGTTGACGGTGTGCTTCAGTTCGCTCCCGATCCATTTCAGCGAAAGCGGCTTTGGCTTCCGGTGACAATTTGTCACTCATGCGAAGCAGCGTACCTGGTTTGCGTTCCATGCTGATTTCCTTTCCTGTCATTTCATTGTGTTCACGCCTTGTCCTGCGGAGTAATGAAGCCGATGGGCCGTTTCTTTGGTGTCGGAGGTGGCGCCATAAGCTGGCGGATGGCATCGAGGATGCCAGCGATAGCCTGATCCTGGGTGATGAGCTTGCGTTCCATGCGAGTTTCCAGTTGGTCTAGACGTTTCGCCAGTTCCTTGTGACCAGTGAGCAGCTCGCGTAACTGCACGAAGGCCCGCACCACGTAGATCGATACCTCGACCGCGCGGGGTGAATTCAGCACCGTAGCGGCCATGATCGCACCATGCTCGGTGAAGGCGAAAGGCAGGTACTTGCGGTGTTGACCGCGTCCGGTCTTTAAGGTCGCAATTTGCGACCTTAAAGCATCCCACTCTTCCTGCGCGAGCTGGAACATGAAGTCTTCCGGAAAACGTTCGGCGTTGCGCCGTACCTGCTCGTTGAGGCGCTTGGTCGGCACACCGTAAAGTGCTGCCAGATCGGCATCGACGATCACGCGCTGGCCGCGCATGATGGCGATGTGCCCGGCGATGGCATCGATGGCCAGGGTAGTGTTTTCGTTAGTCATCGCGCGGCAGATGCGCGTGAGCGCGCTTTAGGCTGGGAGCGAGCGCCCTTGACACCTGCTGCTTTTAGCATCGCCGCAGTTGCCTTTTCGACCGACGCCCTGACTGGGTCCTGGTCGAGGCGGGCATAGATCATGGTCGCAGCGGCGGTCTTGTGGCCAAGACTCTTGCCGATGATGGCCAGTGATGCACCGCCTTTGGCCTGCCAGCTTCCGAGGGAACGCCGTAGATCGTGAACCCGGAGGTCAGATATCTCCGCTCGTTCCAGGATGCGCGCCCAGCCTTTTTTTGGCTTATCGATATGCCCCGTTTTGCTGTTGGCAGGAAACACAAAGATTGCTTTACCTTCCGAAGAGTCCGCGTCATCGGCAGGCTGACGGCTGCGAAGAATTGCTACCGCCTCCAGGGTGAGGAGAACGACATATGGAACACTGTTTTTCGGGTCCGGCACCCGCCATTCGCCACGATCAAGACTCATGTCTTCCCAGCGCATTGAAATCACGTCGGCCTTGCGCGCACCAGTCAGCAGAGAGAGCAAGACGAAGTCGCGCACATCCTTGCTCGGTTCTTCGCCAACCGCTTCAAAAAAACGCGGCAGTTCGTCAGACTGAATAAATCGTTCACGTTTGACCTCGCGAAATTTTTTGACGCCCGTGGCGGGGTTGACGCCGGCAAACAGACCCCAGTCGCGCGCGCGGTTGTACATCGATGAAATCAGAGTCACGACTTTATTGGCCGGGGTCTTGTGGCCGAGGCGTCCGATGTTGGCATGAAGCTGGGCTACGTCGCCGAGCGTGATGCTTGATAGGGAGCGATTTTCCCAATGGACGCCGGCCGGGTGCTTGGTGCGGCGTGCGCCGTGGGGTTTGCGTTCATCTTCAGGAGGCAATACACCCAAAAATCGCTGGAACAGTTCGGGTGTCTCTTTTATAACGCGCGGCTTGCATTGAACCGAGACATGCCGATCAATGTACTCAATGAACAATTCCCCGAGCGTCAGTTCCGCGCGTTTGCCGCGTAATGTCGCAGCCGGATTGTGTCCTTCCGCGATAGCGCCGTTAACCTTGGTGGCGGCTTTGCGCGCATTCTCTATCGTCAAGTCTGGGAAGCGGCCAAGCATGATGCGCTCCGCCTTGCCTTCCGCTCTGACCCAGCGATAGATGTAGAAAGTTTTGACGCCGGCTGCAGTAATGCGGATTTGCAATCCCTGCACTTTGGTGTCGTAATACTCATCGCGTTTCCCTGCTTCAGGAAGCGGAAGTGCTACGATGTTTTCTTTGGTGAAGTTCAGTTCGTTGCGAGCCATGACTTTGTCCTTCGTCGGTAATACGTGGCGCGTTTCAGAAAAACCGAATGACTGCTTCGAATGCGCCAGCTACATCCGGGGTTAGGCCGGGGTTAGAATCAGGGTTAATTTAGAGGCAAAAACGTGTAATCCGATGAAACGTATTATAGGCCTAGTTTGCTGATTTGTATAGATAAATGAACGTTTAGGCACATTGGTGAATGTGGCCGTCCTCACTTTGACATGGTGGGGGTCGTTGGTTCGAGTCCAATCGCGCCTACCAGTGTTTGCAAGGGTTTTGGCAAATACTGGTGATGTGGCACTGTGTATTTTTACCCCTCAAAAAGCCGTGCCACTACGTGATAGTGAATTACGAAGTGCACACAAAAGTGCACAGTCAGGCGGCGTCTTTTTTCCTGGCTTTCCATGGCTTTGCGTTATTGGCAAAGCTGGCCAAGTATTCCGGCGCAAGGTGGGCATATTGCAAAACCATTTTATGATCTGCCCAGCCACCGAGCTTCTGGAGCACATCCAGCGGTGTGCCGGACATGGCGTGCCATGCTGCCCAGGTGTGGCGCAGCCCGTGCCAAGTGAATCCTTCGATTCCTGCCCGTTGTAGCGCGCCCTTTCCATTCAGGGATGCGGATGACCTTGTCAACCCAACCCTTTTCTTC
This sequence comes from Rugosibacter aromaticivorans, assembly GCF_000934545.1. GTDB lineage: Bacteria > Pseudomonadota > Gammaproteobacteria > Burkholderiales > Rhodocyclaceae > Rugosibacter > Rugosibacter aromaticivorans. Next base: position 1,863,744 of record NZ_CP010554.1, on the reverse strand, counting down.
TGCGACGCGAAGCATGGCATTGATGATGGTTGCAATGCGGTTGAAGGTTGCTGGAGATGTGTCACCAATGGCACCCAAGGGAAAAGTAGCAGCCTAATGGCAAGAGCCGCGCAGCCACATCCTCTCGAAATCGTCAGCGGCTTCCGGGTGGCCGAAATGATAGCCCTGCGCAAGCTGGCATCCCAACGCCAGAAGTACTTCAGCCTGCTTGGCGTGTTCCACGCCTTCGGCAAGCGTTTCGAGTTCCATGCTCCTGCCCATTGCAATGATCGTGCTGACGATCGAATAATCATTGCGATCGTTCAGCATGTCGCGGACGAACGATATGTCGATCTTGAGCTTATGCACTGGGAATCGCTTGAGATAAGTCAGCGAAGAATACCCGGTGCCGAAATCGTCGATGGAGAGCGCAAATCCGGCAGATGCAAGTTCCCGGGTGATCTCGACGGCGCGTTCCGGATCGCGCATCATGCCGCTTTCGGTCAGCTCAAGCTCGATGAGGGAAGGGGCTACGCCGTTCTCGGCGGCAATCCTCAGCATCCGGTCGACAAAGCCGTCGTCCTCGAACTGTCTTGCAGCCACATTCACCGCGACTCTTCCGGGCAGTGGGCATTTCTGTTCTTGCCATCGATGGACCTGGCGACATGCTTCAGCAAGTGCCCATTCACCCAACGTGCTGATCAATCCCCGTTCTTCGGCAATTGGTATGAACTCCACCGGGGAAACCATTCCCCATTCCGCATCATGCCATCGTGCCAGTGCCTCGGCCCCTGTGATTCTACCGCTTGGCAAATGCACCTGGGGCTGATAGTGGAGTTGCAGTTGTCCGGCCGCGAGCGCGGTCTCCAGCCGATGTGCGATCGCCAGCGTTCTTTCCAGGTCCGTGCCCATTTCCGCACGGTAGAAGCGGTAACCTCCGCCACCGGCCTTGGCGCGGTACATCGCGATATCGGCGTGTTTGAGCAGTTCTTCGGGAGAGCGTCCATCCTCCGGAAAAATGGCGATCCCAATGCTGGCGGAGACCAGGAAACCCTGACCGTTGACGGGGATCGGCGTGAGAAGGGCGTTGCCGATGCGGTCCGCGATCCGGGTCGCCGCCTCGCCCGAGTCGGAGGCGATGATCACGAATTCATCCCCGGAAAGCCTGGCGAGCGTCTCCTCTTCCCGCAGCGCCTGACGGAAGCGGCGCGCGACTTCCGAAAGCACGCGGTCCCCTGCGTTGTGCCCCTGGGTGTCATTGATTTCCTTGAACCGGTCGAGGTCGAGAAACAACAGGGACAACCGCTGATTGCGCCGCTCCGCGGCGGCAAGCTCGTGTTTCAGCCGATCCATGAACAAGGCGCGGTTGGGCAGCCCGGTCAGCGGGTCGTAAAGCGCCAGGTATTCGATCCGCGCCTCAGTCGCCTTGCGCTCGGTGATATCCTGGACCGTACCGACCGCCTTGAGTGGATGACCATCAGCGTCAAACTCGATCTCGGCGCGCTCTTCTACCCAACGCGTGGTTTTGTCAACCAAAATCCGATGCTGAACGTGATAGGGCGCCCCCTTGGCTGCGGCCTGCCATGCCGCATCGACCATCTCACGCTCCTCGGAGTGTACGCAGGCGAGAAATGCCTCATAACTGAGCAGCGTATCCACCGGCAGCCCGAAAATGCGATACACCTCGGGGGACCAGGCGATCTCTCCAGTCTTGAAATCGAGTTGCCAACTTCCGATATGCGCGACCGCCTGCGCACGCAGCAGGGTGGCCTCGCTCTCCTTGAGCGCCTGCTGCAACCGGGCCTGCTCGGTCATGTCTTCCACGATCATGAGCAAACGGGCTTCTTCTTCTTCTTCTTCTTCTTCCGCAAGACGAATGCCAGTGAGGGTAACGCGCACTGGCATGCGCAGCGTGCCTGTGGCCAGTCCCATCTCGAACGGCAGGTCATGCTGGGCTGTGCCTGAACTGCGCACCTCGGTCAATCGGGCTTCGAGGCCTTCGGCGGCAATGAGCGTCAGCAGAGGCCGGCCGTGCATGTCGGCCTCCGTCAGATCGAAACGCCTGAGAAATGCCCGGTTCGCGGAAAGGACGATGAAATCGGAGGTCAGCACGACCAGCCCGTCGGGAATGGCCGAAAACACCAGTTCCGCGTATTCCTTGAGCGCCAGAATGGCCTGCCGGTCGGCGTGGATATAGGTGTCGATCGCCAGTCCCATATCCAGCAGGACGATCTTGAGGAGAGACTGGAGGGCAGGCAGCCGTTCATGATCGTCTTCCACCCGTTGCCAGATCTCGGGCAGCAGATCGACGAGATACTTGGCATAGGCACCGAGATACCACTGGGTCTCCAAACCAATGCGCTGGTGAGCGATTCCGACACGCAATCGGTGGCGGATATAGTCGGGGCCGTATTCACCGGCGGTCAGTGTGTCGAAGTACTCGGCCTGGGTTTGCTTCAGGCGCTCCAGCGTTTGGTCGTCCGGGATGAAGCGGCGCGTCTCCGGAAAGCGCAGCATGTGGTCATAGAAGCTCTGGGCGAATTGCGATCCCAGCCCTTTAAGCGCTTCGTGAAGTTTCCGGAGGTGATCGATATCCGTGTCCGAAAAACCGAGAAACGCCTTGCGTGTGGCGACCGCTGTTCCATCCAGTCCCAGAACGGCCATCATGGCCTCGACGGCTTCACCGATCGGCTTCATTCCTCCCACCCTCGCCACCACTCATTCAGACGAGACGAAGTTGCCGTCGGGCTTGCTTGCTTGCTTGCTTGCTTGCTTGCTTGCTTGCGCAAGGTTTCTTCCATCTTGTTTTCCGCCCTTCTGTTATTCTTGTCTGTTCTTGGCAGTCTGATTGGACTGGGATCCGGGGTGTGTTTGTTATTGTATCAGCAGGCTGCGCATTTTCTATGGACTCATCCGATTGCATGGCGGCGGCGCGCCGAAGGTCTCGCAGAACACTCGGTACAACTCCCGCTCTACCCAGCGCCATCCGTCGCTCACTTGGCGAAACCGCACCCGTGCGTTGCCCTCGGCGATGCAGCGATACAGCAGCGGGTTATCACTGCTTCCGCGCAGGTGATCGCCCAGGCGCTTGCGCAGGTCGCGCGTCGAACCAATGTAGACGACACGCGTCCGCTCCGGGGACACCGATTGACCGTCAGCCACGGTACGATCTTCCAGACTTGCCGCTGACCGGATTTCATACACGCCAGGATGTGGCGGCATAAAGGCGGACAGTGCCTGCGGCGTCATGGGCAGTAACGGGGAGAATCCTTCGGTAGCCACCAGATAATCCTTGCGCTCGCCCCGGCGGCGCCAGTATGGGATGGCCAATTGATGCCGTATGGCCGCTACCGAGCGTCGCGAAAGAGAGACCCCATATTGCTGCCACAGAAACGCGACGATAGCGTCGTCGGACAACGGATGGGCTATATGTCCTTCCAGGATCAGCGTTTTTTCCCTTTTTATCAGAAAATCAATTCGATGACAATGAAGTTGCCGATCGTTGGGAAACAGCACGTTCAACGGCAGGGTTCTTCCATCCGTCATTTTGAACGATAGTCCGCGAATGAGGCGAGACAGGCGGCCTGCATCCGCGACCAGGGGGAGATTACTGCGCTCCGTGAGCATCCTGGACATTCGCGCCTGGGGTAGCGGTACCAGCGAAAGCGGATCGCCCGAGATCAGATAGGATGCCTGGGTGTCGAGCAGCGCTTGTATCAGTCCATGGGTGAGCCGGTTACGGCTGTTGATGAGACGCAGCCGGTGGAGTGTGGCCGTCAGTTCCTTGGGGAGACTGTTGGAGTTTCGCAGGCGCTTGAGTTCGATTTCATCGAACCGGTACTCCCGGACAAAGCTTGGCTTGTGGTAGACAAAGGTTGACTGCCCCTCGGATAGGCGAATTTCTCCCAGCGTTTGCGACGATGAGGCCGGGTTGCCAACCGTCTCGCAACTGACCGAGGTATCGAGGAGATTGGTCGGTTTTACCCACGGACTGAGTGCCAAAAAATACGGCGAAGACTCGATTTTCGCTACACAACGGTCATAGGTCTTGAGCGGTAGGGTCAGGAATCTGGCGAGAACGATTTTGCCGAGGGTAGCGGCATCCAGGTTGTTGTTATTTTTGTGAGCCACAAATACTTCAATGGATTGTCCGAATGGCGATATTCCGCATCGGAAGATATTCCAGCACGTGTTTTTTTATTGGTCAGCGCCCAGCGCGTAAAAACTACCAGGCAAAACCACCAGGCAGAGGACGACATTATTTTGCTCAAACGCAAGCAGATCGTGAAGTAACCTTCTGTTGCGGCGGCAAGCGCCTCAAGAATGGTGCAAGTATCTCATGCCGCATTCATAATAACTATCATTATCAAGAACGCCATTTTTTCGCGATAAATCTGGTGGCAAATAATCGTGCCGAGGAAATGTGCGGCGAATCATCGTATTCATTAAATGGCGCTCGCGTGATGGTAGAGTAAAAGGACAAGCGTCATGGAAAGGGAAGGGCGATGGCTGACATATTGACCCCGGATAAAATGGCGGATCTGCTCCGCATCCAGCCCGAGCAGGTGCATGAGCTTCTGGATCGTGGAGAGCTTCCATTCTTCGAGGTCTGCGGGAGCGCCGGATTCTCCCGGAGGATGTGACTGCGTTCGTCGCCAAGGGAGTGGAGGCCAAGCAGGCGAGTGTTCTTGGGAACCCGGTGAATCGGTTCAGCGCGATCGCTCGCGCAATCGTCGAGGACCATTCGCTCAGGGAACAGCTTACCGCCCTCGACGTGGCTTCGGGCACCTTCGGCGACCTACTCAGGAATACAGCCATGTCGGCCGTCACCGGCAGTGTTTTACGGGAAGGTAGTGTGGTGCCTTTCCCGAACCGCACTGAATGGCAAGGGTTGGGGTAGCCCGGAGAGACCGAACTGCTCCGGCTTCACCCAGGCATAGTTCGCGGCAATCGATTTTTTGAGGATCGATCTGTCCGGACTCACGGCGGAGATCATGGCGAACATCAAAATGCTCCATGCTGGAACGATGAGTCAGCAGATTCAGTCAGCTCGCTATGCGACCCAAAGCGAGCCAATCACAGGATGCTGACGCCGGACTTTCGATAGATACCCAATAAAAAAGCCGCTCAAAGCGGCTTTTTTATTGGGTATTTTCTATTGGGCTTGGCCGGGTTACTTAACCAAGCCAGATCTGTTGCAAAACTAAAGGTAAATCACCGCAGGGAACACCGTAACTGCAAGCAGTAAAACAACCCATTCAAAATTGTGACGTGCCAGGTAACCCGTAAAGTGCATTACTAGTATGGTGATGGCAATAATGTAGTAAAGAATAAATAGCATAGAGTTTTCAGTTCGAAATGAAGGTCGGGAAAATCTATTGAATTATGAAAGACACGTTTCAGGATATCCAAGTAGCCGATACACTAACTAATATATTAATACGATATACGCCAAAAATCCTGGTATTCATTGTCTGCAGGCAAGGGTTGTAAACCTCATGTCGCCAAGTTTACACCGAATTTGGTTTGGCTCGTTATCGAGCTGATCTGTACTGTCCTGTGGTGATTGGGAAAAAATCAGGACCATGGTGCCCGGGTGAATTTTTAAAGTGAGTTACAATTTTTAAAAGTAGACAATAGTAAAAGAATTGTACAGAGGAGTTCATTGATGTCTGGTAAGTTCTTTGAGAATTATTTGGACGAACTTCGCGCGCATCGTGAAATTGAAGATACGTTGAAGCGGTTTATTCGCGGCATAGATAGACAAGACTGGAAGCTTGCGTTATCGACCTATCACGATGGCGCGCAGGATGAGCACGGGTTTTTCAACGGCCCGGCGGACGAGTTTTTAAAGCGCGTTGCCCAGGCTCATACGCACCAGGATCACTCGATGCACTTCATGTCCAATTTGCTAATCGACTTTCTGGCCCGTGACGTCGCGGTGGTTGAATCGTACTTTTTGGTGTTTCAGCGATTTAGCCAGGAAGCGCCAGGGGTGGTTCAGGGCAATCGTGGGGTACGGAAATTTGCTACCGCCCGCTATATTGACCGGTTTGAAGAACGCAATGGGGCATGGCGTGTTGCGCACCGGGTATTGGTTCTTGGTGACATGCAGGAAGAACAGATCACTTCACCGCTCGCACTGCCCGCTGGTTTTGTGATGCAAAAGCACAGTATGGAAGATTATCTCTATCAAGCGCTTGATTCATGATCGCCAGGAGGACCAACGCGCGTGCGTAAGGTTAATAAAGTAGTGCGCAAGTAATAACAAACACGGTAGATAACCTGTTTAGAAGAAGAGGGGTGGTACGTGCTAAGCAAAGCGAATAACCGGCTGATTACCGAAACGGGGCAGGGAACACCGATGGGACGGTTGATGCGGGAATACTGGGTGCCAATACTTCGGTCATCGCAAGTTGAGCCAGGGGGAGCGCCACTCCGTATTACCGTGATGGGCGACAAGTATGTCGCGTTCCGTTTACGTAGTGGTGAAGCTGGTGTGATGGATGAAGCTTGTCCGCACCGGGGCGCATCGTTAGCGTTAGCGCGTAATGAAGAGACTGGCCTGCGCTGCATTTATCACGGCTGGAAAATGGCACCATCGGGCACGTTGCTCGATGCACCAACGCATCCAGCAGATGCACCATTGCATGAGATTAAAACCAGGGCGCATCCGGTGCATGAGGGGCAGGGAATTATCTGGGCCTGGCTAGGTGAGGGCACAGCGCCGCAATTTCGCCCATTGTCATTCACTGACTTGCCGGATAACCATGTGATTGCCGCAACGGCAGTTGTTAACTGTAATTGGCTGCATCCGCTGGAAACCTTATGGGATGTGTTTCACGCGCAGATATTGCACAATCAAACCAATCGTAACTCTAGTCGCGGGAATGCCTATTTTTCTAGTTCCGGACGGCGTACGGATAGTGGCATTGAGTTTGATTACCCCGAAATGCGTGCACATTCGACGGATTACGGTTTTGCTTATGCGAATCATGATGCCGCCAAGACAACGCATTTTCATTTCATCATGCCGTTTATTCAACATCATGCGATTAGCCCCGGCGCGAAGGCTGATAAAGGATTGCAAATCAGTGTGCCCATTGATGACGATCATGCGATGCTTTGGATGATTTTCTATAACCGTCATACCCCTTTGCAGCCTGACGGCTTTGCCATGCAAAATCTGGCGAGCATTCCCAATCTCAATAATTTTCTGGAAGAGTTGGGTGAACGTACGGCTGACAACCGATGGGGGCAGCAACGTGACGCCGTTGATCGGGGCGAAAGCTTTGCTGGATTTGGCGGCAAGAAAACAACGTTGATCAATATTTTTGCAGAAGATCTGGCGGTTATCGAAAGCCAGGGGCGAGTAGATCGTTCTCGGGAATATCTTGCACCCGTCGATCTGGCGTTGGTAAAGGGCCGCAAAACCCTGGTCGATGCAGTCAAAGCGTACGAGCGCGGCGAGGTTCCTCTTGGCCGCGATAGTGACTTGACCGCCATTGAAGGAGGGTTCGATGTTGGCGCGTCCAGCCCTTAGAGGCCGTAAGTCCTGTTGCCTTTTAAATGCTATTGATAATGCAAACAAGGCTATTCGATTCAATTGAGTCATCACAAGAGTCATCACAAAATTGAGCTATAACAACCCGGAGGAAACCCAAAGTGACCACTTCTTTTCGTCTGCTGACTTATACGCGTGACACCCAGCCGCATGACACCCAGCCTGTAGGTGCGGTGTTCATGAATGGTCAGGTGTATGACCTGGCGGATGCTTTACCCAGGGCCCCTACCGTGCTTGATGTGCTTAATGATTGGGAAAATACGCAAAAAGAGCTGGCTGCGCTGGCTAAGGATGCAACCCGACTCGCTAAATTCACTGGCCGCTCGTTGGGTACAGTGACTTATCTGCCACCAGTGCTGTATCCAAATGGTATTTACTGTTCCGGCGCGAATTACACCGACCATCTGGCAGAAATGTGCAAAGCCTTTAACGCGCCACCAGAGCCGGATCCGCATGATATTGGCATGCCCCCTTGGTTGTTTATTCGAACAGCACGCAACACCATGGTGGGCCATCAGGCGCAGGTAAGCATTCCTGCCTATACAAAAAAAATGGATTGGGAGCTGGAAGTGGCTGTTGTCATTGGCCGTGAGTGCAAGGAAGTGACAGAAACCGATGCGATGGATTATGTCGCTGGCTACACCATCATCAATGATTTATCGGCGCGCGATTTCATGAAGCGGCCCAAAGCCACGCCGGGCTCAGCCCTTGAATATGACTGGATCAGCCAGAAAAATTTTGATGGCTCGTGTCCCACAGGCCCTTGGATCGTGCCGCGTGATGACATTGCGAACCCCATGGATCTGGATTTGAAACTCTGGGTCAATGACACGCTGATGCAAGACTCCAGCACCAGCAAGATGATTTTTAACTATGCCGAGCTGGTGTCATTTCTGTCCCAACGCTTCACGCTCTATCCTGGCGACATTGTGGCGACGGGCACGCCAGCCGGCGTTGGCATGCCGCGCGGAATTTTTCTCCAGCGGGGCGATAAAGTGCGCATCGCTGTTGAAAACATTGGAGAGCTAACCACCACGCTCATTTGATGTGTTGCGCACAACGCTACAAGATAAATAAATGGTGCGGGGTACATGGTGCAGGATACAGGGCGTTGTGCCAAAAAAATTACGGATCAACGATCAGGCCAGTGGGTTTGAGTTTGAACGGAATTTCCTGCCCGCGGCGCGCGCGGCTGCCGTGAAAAGCGGCTTGAGCGCGTGGCTCAAGCAGCGCTTCAAGCGCTTTACCTGCACGACCGATGCCTTGTATTCGCAAGGGTTTTGCTTCCACGACAGCCACACCTGCCAGGGCATCGTTCTTGGCTAAATCCAGCAGCATGAGGCCGCGACCGCGAGCCATTTCCTTGAGCTCGGCAAGTGCAAAGATCAGTAGTCTGCCGCTTTCAGAGAGCGCGGCCACTGCTTGATTCCGTGTCCCCGCAGAAGACTTGCTATGCGGCGTATTACCAGCGCCGACTTTTGCAGGTGACAAAGGGCGCTCGCCTTTTTCTAGCGATAAAAATACTTTGCCGGCTTTATTGCGCGACATCATGTCCGCAACGCGGGTGATAAAGCCATAAGCACCTGAGCTGGCGATCAGATATTTATCCTCTGGCATGGCGCTGATTACTTGCGCCAGTTTGCCACCCTCCTGAAAATCGAGCAGCGTATTAAGCGGTGCGCCATCGCCGCGGCCACTGGGCAAGTCAGCGACTTTCAGACTATAGCTGCGGCCGTTGTCATCAATGATGACCAGCGGCCAAATCGTGCGTGAGAGGGTGATCCAGCCGGCGGAATCGCCTGCTTTATAGGTTAGTGTTGCGGGGTCAATCTCATGCCCCTGGCGCACGCGCACCCAGCCATTTTTTGAAATGATGACTGTGACGGGTTCATCCGGTGCGGATACTTCACGATTCGTGGTGGCGGATTCGGCTTGCATCAGCGTGCGGCGATCGTCACCGAAACGCTTGGCATCTTCGCTGATTTCCTTGAGGATCAGGCGCGTCGTTTCCGCGCGTGATTCGAGCAGGGTGATCAGTTGTCCGTGTTCTTTGCGCAGCTCGTTAAGCTCCTTCTCGATGCGAATACCTTCCAGGCGCGCCAACTGGCGCAGACGAATGTCGAGAATGTCTTCGGCTTGTATTTCGGTCAAACCAAAGCGTGCAATGAGATCAGCCTTGGGGTCGTCCGCTTCGCGTATGCAGCGGATGACTTCATCAATGCGTAAAAAAACCAGCATGCGCCCTTCAAGAATATGCATGCGACGTTCAACTTCAGCGAGTCGATGGCGGGTACGGCGCTCTACCGTGGCGAAACGATAGGCGACCCATTCGCGGAGAATCTGCAACAGATTTTTCTGTCGCGGACGGCCACCGTGTTCGCCATACAGCCCCATCATGGTCAGATTCACCGAAACATTCGATTCGAGGCTGGTGTGTGCTAAAAGTATCCCCATGAATTCATCCTGGGCAAGGCGCGAACTTTTCGGCTCCAGCACGATGCGCACGGCTTGTTGATCGCTCGACTCGTCGCGCACGGTGTCAAGCACGCCCAGCACCAGCGCCTTGAGATTTCTTTGCTCCTGGCCGAGATCTTTCTTGCCTGCACGAGGTTGCGGGTTGGTCAGGCTTTCGATTTCAGATAACACCTGGGCGACAGAAACGCCATGTGGCAGCTCATACACCACCACGCGCCATTGGCCACGGGCGAGTTCTTCCACGCGCCAGCGCGCACGCATGCGCACGCTGCCACGTCCGTTCGCATACATCTCGCGAATGTCGGCGGCAGGCGAGATGATCTGCCCGCCACCGGGAAAATCCGGCCCTGGCAACACGGCGAGCACTTCTTCCAGCGTGGCGTTGGGTTTTTTGATGAGCAGGCGCGTGGCCTCGGCCACTTCGCGGAGGTTGTGCGGCGGAATTTCCGTCGCCATACCCACCGCGATGCCGGAAGCGCCATTGAGCAGTACGAAGGGCAGGCGGGCGGGCAGCAGTTGCGGCTCGGTGGTGGAACCATCATAGTTGGGCAGAAAATCCACCGTGCCGCGATCAATTTCCGCGAGCAGCAATTCGGCAATCGGTGTCAGGCGGCATTCGGTATAGCGCATGGCCGCTGCGCCATCGCCATCGCGTGAGCCGAAGTTGCCCTGGCCATCGATCAGCGGATAGCGCAGCGTGAAATCCTGCGCCACGCGTACCATCGCATCATAGATGCTGGTGTCGCCATGCGGATGGTATTTGCCGATCACGTCCCCCACCACGCGCGCGCTTTTCACGTGCTTTGCGCTGGCGGCAAGACGCATTTCATTCATTGCGTGAAGGATGCGGCGCTGCACGGGCTTCAAGCCATCCTCCACCTGTGGCAATGCGCGCCCGCGCACCACGCTCATCGCATAGGCGAGATAGGCGCGCTCGGCGTAAGTATCCAGCGCCAGCGAATTACCGTCGTCAAAACCGTCATCAAAAGTCTTGAGTCTGTCGCTGGGCGACGCTGGTGGTGCGGCGGGTGGCGGCGGATTATCGTCCGCCAGGTGATCGAACAGGTCGGGAGTTTGAGTGCTCATACTGGTTTTTCCGGGTGCGATCTACATCGCTAATGAATAAGGGTAAAGAACTGTTCGCAGAGGATTCGGCAGACAGGGACCGTACGATATCAAAATGAAAGGCATGAAAGGCCACCGGTCTGACAATTTGTTACAAAGAGATCGACGATTTGCCACGATGGTTTTCGCGCCAGGCTCTGGCAGCCGCTAAAATAAGCGCTTCCTGAAGTTAATCCCAAGAGTTGCCGGTTATCGCGCGAGCTGTCGGGGTGCATCGCTGTTATCTCCCATTATCGACGAAATCCGACCATGACATCCCGCCTTCGCCTCTGGTTACGCTCTCTGGGCCCGGGCCTGATCACGGGCGCGGCGGACGACGATCCCAGTGGCATCGCCACTTATTCGCAAGCCGGCGCGCAATACGGCTTTGGCATGCTGTGGACGCTGCCATTTACTTATCCGTTGATGGTCAGCATACAAATGGTCAGCGCACGCATTGGCCGCGTCACCGGGCGTGGCCTGGCGGCCAACCTGCGGCTCAGTTACCCACGCTGGGTTGCTCTGCCGTTAGTGCTGCTGTTGCTGATGGCAAATACCATCAACATCGCCTCCGACATCGCGGCGATGGCGGATGCTGTGCATCTCGTCGCGGGCGGCCCAAGCAATGTGTACGCGGTGGCGTTCGGTATGCTGTGTCTGCTGTTGCAAATATTCATTCCCTATGAACGTTACGTGCGGGTGCTCAAGTGGCTGACGTTGTCGCTGTTCGCCTATGTCGGCACCTTGTTTTTTGTGCATGTGCCGTGGACTACCGTGCTGCTCGATACGCTATGGCCGAAAATCGAGCATACGAGCGACTATCTGGGTCTGGTGGTCAGCATTTTCGGCACAACGATCAGTCCGTACATGTTTTTCTGGCAGGCTGGCCAGGAAGTGGAAGAAATGGGACGGCGGCCCCGAGTCAGCGCGCTGATGAGGCGTCCTGAAGATGCCACCCGCCAGTTGGCGCGCATCAGGCTGGATACTGTGCTGGGCATGGGTTTTTCGCAATCGGTGGCCTTCTTCATCATGCTCACAACGGCGGTGACGCTGCATGTGCATGGCATAAATGACATTCAAACCTCGGCGCAAGCGGCGGCGGCGCTGCGGCCGATTGCCGGCGATTACGCCTTTGTGCTGTTTGCTGCTGGCATTGTCGGTACGGGCTTGTTGGCGGTGCCTGTGCTGGCCGGATCAGCGGCCTACGCGGTGGCAGAGTTTTTTCGTTGGCGCACGGGGCTTGGCCTCAAACCTGCGGCAGCCAAGGGCTTTTATTCCATTATTGCCATCTCTACCTTGCTTGGCGTGCTGCTTGATTTCAGTTCGCTTGACCCGATGAAGGCGCTGTTGTGGAGCGCGATGATCAACGGTGTTGTCGCGGTGCCGTTGATGGCGGTAATGATGCACATGTCCGGACGCGAGAAAATGATGGGCCGCTTTGTCGGTTCGCCGCGCTTGCGCTGGATGGGCTGGCTGGCGACGGCTGTCATGGCGCTGGCGACGCTGGCTTTCGGCATTACCAACTGGTATGGCTGATATTGTGCCGATATTGCTGTTGCGTCCTGCGCCGCGGAGTGCGCCTATTCGTAGTGCAAGGCATCAATCGGCAGTAGACGCGAGGCTTTGCGCGCCGGATAGTAGCCGAAGAAAACACCGATGACTGCGGCGAAACCGGCGGCCAGAATAATGGCGGTGGCCGACAATGCCGTGGGCCAGCCAGCCAGTGTGGCAATCAATAGGGCGGTGCTGATGCCGAGCACAATGCCGATGAGCCCGCCTATCACCGAAAGGGTGACGGCTTCGACCAGAAATTGCGTCAGGATGTCGCGGCCACGCGCACCGACAGCCATGCGTAAACCAATTTCACGCGTGCGCTCGGTGACCGAGACCAGCATGATGTTCATGATGCCAATGCCGCCGACCAGCAGCGAGACAGAAGCCACGGCAGCCAGCAGCAGCGCCATGATTTTTGACGACGCTTCTTGCGCTTGCAGAATTTCCGACAGGTTGCGCACGTAAAAGTCGTCATCCTGGCCGGGTTGCAGGCGATGACGCTGGCGCAGCAATTCCCTCATGCGCGCTTCGGCTTGCGACATGTCTGCCTCGTCTTTGACCTTGACCATGATCGAGTTAACGCTACGCGATTTGGCTTGTGTCACGCCGATCACGCGGGTTCTGGCTGTGCTGATCGGCATCAGCAAGGTATCGTCCTGATCCTGGCCCATCATGTTTTGGCCTTTGCGTTCCAGCACGCCGATCACGGTGAGCGGTACCTTGCGCACGCGAATCACCTGGTCGAGCGGGCTGGCAGCGCCAAACAGGTTTTCCGCCACGGTTTGCCCGATCAGGACAACCTTGCTGCTGCCATTCATTTCCGCGGGTTCAAAGCTCCGCCCTTCGGCGATAGGCCATTCGCGCACTTCAAGGTATTCTGGCGTGATGCCGTAGAAAACCGTCGACCAATTGGCATTACCAGCGATCACCTGGCCTGCGCCGCGCAGCGTGGGCGCGGCGGCCTGAATATCGTCAATCTCGCGCATCATGGCGGTAGCATCATCTTCAAAAATCGTCGGCTGCGAGCCGGAGCCGCCACGTGCGCCGCCCGATGTCACCGAGCCGGACAACACCATGATGATATTCGAGCCGAGGCTCCTGATCTGCTCTTCCACCCGCGACTGTGCCCCGTTGCCGACGGCAATCATCACAATCACTGCCGCCACACCGATGATGATGCCGAGCATGGTCAGCGCCGAGCGCATCTTGTTGATACGCAGGGCGAGCAGAGCGACACGCAGGGTGGCGGCAAAGTTCATGCGGTGCCTTGGTTAGCTATGGAAGCCATGGTCAGCAACGCGGCCGCATCGTTGGGTGTGTTGGCTTTATCTTCAATGACCAGACCATCACGGAAGCTGATGATGCGGCTGGCGAAAAGCGCAATATCGTGTTCATGCGTCACCAGCACGATAGTGATGCCTTCGCGGTTGAGTTGCTGCAACAACGCCATGATCTCGGTGCTGGTGCGGCTATCGAGCGCGCCGGTGGGCTCGTCCGCCAGCACCAGTTGCGGGTTGCAGACCAGCGCGCGGGCAATGGCCACGCGCTGCTGCTGGCCGCCGGAAAGCTGCGCGGGATGGTGATCCATATGCTCGGCCAGCCCCACCTGCGCCAGCCGTTGTTTGGCGCGGGCGGAGCGCTCGGCAACGGGTAGCTGGCTATAGAGCAGGGGCAGGGCGGCATTGTCGAGCGCCGAGGTGCGGGCCAACAAGTTGAAGTGCTGGAAGACAAAGCCAATTTGCCGATTGCGCACCTTTGCGAGTTCATCGCTGGAGAGTTGCGAGACTTCCCGTGTCCCCAGCCGATAGCGGCCACGGCTGGGCTGGTCAAGACAGCCGAGCAGATTCATGAACGTGGATTTGCCCGAACCGGACGGCCCCATGACCGCGACAAATTCGCCGACGGCAATATTCAGGGTCACACCACGCAAGGCTTGCACGAGGGTGCTGCCCATCTGGTAGTCCTTGGCCAGTCCGTCAACCTGAATCAGTGCCGCCATGTCGCGAGATTAAAACATGCGCGGGCCGGGCGCGCCTGCGGATTTGCCGCGTGACGCGTTTTGCAGCCCGATGATGACTTCGCTGCCTGCCTTGATCCTCCCATTATCCGCAGGAGGACTGACAATAATTTCCGTCATGCTGCCCTCGGTGAGGCCGAGGCGCACTGCGACGGCACTGGGCTTGCCGTCTTTATCCAGCACCCATAGATTTGAATCCGCTTTCGGACTTGAGTCCGCTGTCGGGCGGCTGCCATTGCTGCTGTCTTCCCCTCGACGAAAAGTCGGCGCTGGTGACACGCCACGTGGCAAGTCCCCTTGGGGGACGGTGCGAGACGAGTCACCACGGGCGGCGGGGATGCTCTTTTCTTCGCCCTTTTCATCACCCGTCGTAGGCGGGCGGAAGCGTAGCGCGGCATTGGGCACTTTGAGCACGTTATCCTTGTGTGCCGTGATAATGCGTACATTGGCTGTCATGCCAGGCAGCAAAATAAGATCGGGATTAGCGGCGGAAACAACGACGGTGTAGCTCACGACATTGGAGACAATGGACGCTGCCTTGCGCACTTGCGTAACCTGTCCCGCAAAATGCTGCCCGGGAAACGCGTCGACGGTAAAGCTCACGCTCTGGCCTGGCTGAATGCGGCCAACGTCCGCCTCATCAACGGAAGTTTCCACCTGCATGTCGGTCAGACTTTTGGCAATGATGAAAAGCTCCGGCGCCTGAAGGCTGGCGGCAACAGTTTGCCCCGTGTCCACACTGCGTTTGACCACTACGCCATCCACCGGCGAGCGAATTTCGGTGCGACCGAGATCAACCTGCGCCTGGGCCAGCAAAGCCTGACGCTGACGCACTTGCGCTGCGCCGCTGAGCGCCTGGGCTTGGGCAACCCGCAGCGCCGCCACCGCCGCATCGAACGTGGTTTGCGCCTTGTCAAGATCGGCTGGCGAAATGAATTTCTTTTCCACCAGCAACTTTTTGCGCGCGTAATCGCGTTGGGCATCGGTCAGATTCGCCTGCACGCGGAGGACATCCGCCTGCTGCATGGCCAGGTTAGCCCGTGCAGCTTCTGTGTCCGCCTGAGCCTGAATCACTCGCTGGCGATAGGTTTCCGGATCGAGACGGGCGATCAACTGGCCAGCCTTCACCGGCGAATTGAAATCCACCAGAATTTCTTTTATCTGACCGGAAACCTGCGAGCCAACCTGCACCGAGACCACCGGGTTAAGCGTGCCTGTAGCCGACACAGCGGACGTGATCGGCCCTGCTTCAACCCTGGCCTGCTTGAATTTCAGCGCCTCGCCGCCAGCAGCAAAAAAATGCCAGGCGGCATAAGTGATGGCAGCGAGGATGATCAGGGCAAGCGCGATGAGGCGCGGACGGGAGAAACGAGTGAGCGTTTTCATTGAAGAATTCTAGTCGATTCGCTCTGGCCGCCTATAAGGAAATGTAAAGCGTGGTGTCAGGGGGTGGCTTACAATGTTGCATTGTCAGTGGCGTTTATGTGGTATTCCCGTTACTTATTTTGTTATGAACATGCCTGAAGCGCTTCAGCAAACAACTAACGCCTGGCAGATCGTTACCCATTTGGGTTCGGCGAGTCTGCTGATCCCCACAGTGATTATTACAGTAGCGGGACTGTGGCAGTGCCAGCAGAAGGCGGCTGTCGGTCTTTGGTTATTGGCACTGACCTTGGCGATCCTGATCTGCCTTGCTACGAAGATTGCATTTATCGGGTGGGGGCTCGGTATCGCATCGCTTAACTTTACGGGCATCAGCGGGCACACTTTATTTGCAACGGCTGTTCTGCCGGTGCTGTTCCACTGGCTGATCACATGGCGGCCTTTGCGCTTCCGATTTGCCGGCGCTGGCTTGGGTCTTCTGCTCGCAGTGGCTGTCGGTGTTTCGCGCGTTGTTCTCGGGGCGCACAGCCAGAGCGAGGTCGTCTCTGGTTGGTTGGTCGGCCTGGTGGTCAGTGGTGTAGCGGTGCATGCGCTTCATGAGCGACTTAAACCTCCCCGGTTTGCACTAATGGCCCTGGCTGTGCTGATGTTTGTCTTTGACACGACCACTGCGACCTACCTCCCGACGCACTACTACGAAACCCGGTTGGCGCTGTTTTTATCAAGACATGACAAACCCTATACCCGCCATGAGTTGATGCGACCCGCCACGTGACTTGCATTGTGTAATTGTGCCAAGCTATCCATTAACTGTTTCAGATGATTGCCCCGACGCTTGCCTTGGCGGACATTAAACAAACACGTTCTCGACTGTTATGATTACTGCGATACACTGCAATAAGTGTAGGGTTAAGTCGCTGCTTAGCTGGCTTAGCCCCTGCAGCCTAGCCAAGCAAACAGCCGACTAGTGCGTTGTCGGGTTTTTTCATGGAGATGGATTTTTGAGTATTTTTGTCACTGGTGGTGCTGGATTTATTGGCGGCAACTTCGTTTTGGACTGGCTCGGCGCTATCGATGAGCCGGTCATCAACCTCGACAAACTCACCTACGCTGGCAATCGCGAAACCTTGGCATCCCTTGCCGGAGATGAACGCCATATTTTTATTCAAGGCGACATCAGCGATACGGATCGCGTGAGCCAGCTGCTCACGCGCTACCGCCCCCGCGCCATCGTCCATTTCGCCGCTGAAAGCCATGTGGACCGCAGCATTCATGGCCCGGAAGCGTTTATCCAGACCAACATTGTGGGCACCTTCCGCTTGCTGGACGCAGCGCGTACCTACTGGAACAGTCTGGAAGGGGAGGCTAAAGCTGATTTCCGCTTGCTGCATGTCTCGACCGACGAAGTGTATGGCTCGCTTGCCAAGGATGCCCCTGCCTTTACCGAAGCCCATCGCTACGAGCCCAACAGCCCCTATTCAGCCAGCAAAGCCGCTGGCGATCATTTGGTGCGTGCCTACCACCACACCTACGGGCTGCCCGTGCTCACCACCAATTGCTCCAACAATTACGGCCCGTATCACTTCCCGGAAAAGCTCATCCCGCTGGTGATCGTCAATGCGCTCGCGGGCAAGCCGCTGCCCGTGTATGGCGATGGCCAGCAAATTCGCGACTGGCTCTACGTCAAAGATCATTGCAGCGCCATCCGCCGCGTGCTCGAAGCGGGCAGGGTAGGCGAGGTGTACAACATCGGCGGCTGGAACGAAAAGCCCAACATTGACATCGTCCACACCGTTTGCGACATCCTCGACGAGCTGCGTCCCTTGAAACTGGTAAGCAGGGAGTGGCGGGTAGACAGTGGGAAAGACATGACCCCACCCCCCACTTACCGCGCTCTAATCACCTTCGTGAAAGACCGCCCCGGCCACGATCGCCGCTACGCCATCGACGCCAGCAAGATCGCCCGTGAGCTGGGCTGGAAGCCCGCCGAAACCTTTGCTACCGGCATCCGCAAAACCGTTCAGTGGTATCTGGAAAACCCCCAATGGGTAGCCAATGTTCAATCCGGCGCCTACCGTGAATGGGTAGAAAAAAACTACAGCGGCCCCGCTGAAAAAACCACTGCATGAAAATTCTCCTGTTCGGCAAAAATGGCCAGGTCGGTTGGGAGTTGCAACGCAGCCTTGCCCCGCTGGGCGAGTTGGTGGCACTGGATGCTGCCAGCCAGGAGCTATGTGGCGACTTTACCAATCTGGAAGGCATTGCCCAAACTGTTCGTACGGTTACCCCGGACATCATCGTCAATGCCGCAGCGCATACCGCTGTTGATAAAGCCGAAAGTGAGCCGGAACTCGCGCACACCATCAATGCACTGGCCCCCGGCGTTCTGGCCCAAGAAGCAAAGCGCTTGGGTATCTGGCTGGTGCATTACTCAACCGATTATGTCTTTGAGGGCAGGGGCAACACGCCCTGGCGGGAAACCGACCCCGCTGGCCCCTTGAGTGTTTATGGCCGCACCAAGCTCGCAGGCGAAGAAGCCATCCGTGCCACGGGCTGCCCGCATTTCATTTTTCGCACCAGTTGGGTTTATGCCACGCGTGGCGGCAACTTTGCCAAAACCATGCTGCGGCTGGCCCAGGAACGAGATCGCCTCACCGTCATCAATGACCAAATCGGTGCGCCCACCGGTGCCGATTTGCTGGCGGACGTAACCGCTCATGCTATTCGCGCGGCTTTACAAAATCCTGATGTCAGCGGCCTGTATCACCTGGTAGCAGGGGGCGAGACCTCCTGGCACGGCTACGCCAGCTTCGTCATTGATTTTGCCCGCCAAGCCGGACTCGACATCAAGGTTGCGCCAGAGGCCATCCAGCCCGTGCTAACCAGCGCGTTTCCTTTGCCCGCCCTGCGCCCAAAAAACTCGCGCCTGGACACCCGCAAACTGCAACACGCCTTCGGCCTGCATCTACCACACTGGCAAAGCGGCATCACCCGCATGTTGTCGGAGATTCTGGTGCGTAGTGAGTGGGTGTAGGGCGCGGGCAGACATGGCGCAAAAGAATATCTGTACTTCATCGGTATCGCACGCGGCGCACTGGCAGAACTGGAAACCCAACTGCAACTGGTGGTTATGCCAGGTTTTATTGTCGCCGACCGCGCAGCATTTGAACGAGCAGACCGCGTCGGCAAGTTACCAACAGGATTGCACAAAAGGTTGAACACCCCATGAACCCACTCCCCACTCCCCACTCCCCACTCACTAGAAAAGGCCTCATCCTGGCCGGTGGCTCCGGCACACGGCTCTACCCGTTGACCAAAGCCATCTCCAAGCAATTGCTGCCTATTTACGACAAGCCAATGATCTACTACCCGCTCAGCACGCTCATGCTGGCGGGGATACGCGACATTCTCATTATCTCAACCCCGCAAGACACCCCGCGTTTTGAGCAACTGCTTGGCGATGGCAGCGAGTGGGGTCTCAACCTGCAATACGCCGTACAACCCAACCCGGGTGGTCTGGCGCAAGCCTTTATCATCGGCAAAGACTTCATCGGCAACGCCCCAAGTGCCCTGGTGCTGGGCGACAACATCTTCTATGGCCACGACCTGCACACCCAGCTTGAACAAGCCATGCGGCGCAGCCAAGGTGCTACCGTCTTCGCCTATCACGTGCAAGACCCCGAGCGTTACGGCGTGGTCACCTTTGACGCCCAAGGTCGCGCCACCAGCCTGGAAGAAAAGCCCGTCAACCCCAGGAGCAACTATGCCGTTACCGGTCTGTATTTTTATGACAATCAAGTCGCCGATATTGCCGCAAGGCTCAAGCCATCGGCGCGGGGCGAACTGGAAATTACCGACCTGAACCGCATTTACCTTGAGCGCGGCCAGCTCGATGTGGAAATCATGGGCCGGGGCTACGCCTGGCTTGACACTGGCACGCATGAGAGCCTGATCGAAGCCAGCAATTTCATCGAGACCATCGAACACCGGCAAGGCTTGAAAGTGGCCTGCCCGGAAGAAATCGCCTGGCGTAACGGCTTCATCACTACCGAACAACTCGAAAAACTGGCGCAGCCACTCGCCAAAAACGGCTATGGGCAATACCTCTACCGGTTGCTCAAAGAGGGGTTTCAGCCTTAATTTGTGCATATCACTTTCCAATAGTAGTAAAGTAGTAAATTCCTACTTGTAGTCATTAATGGAGAATGCTATGGAATTTGCCCGCGTGACAGCTAAAGGCCAGGCAACCATCCCCAGAAGAATCAGAGAAGCGGCACACATTAGGGAAGGCGATATGCTGGCTTTTGAATTAGATAGCAACAACCGGATCACCATCAAGCGTATTGAGTCAAGCGTTGATACCGAGCTGGCTGCACTGCAAGAAACACTGTCGGAATGGAATTCCCCTCAGGATGAGGAAGCCTGGCGTGACCTTTAATGCATTTGATGTCGTTGCCGTTCCTTTTCCATTCACTGATCGTGAAGCATCCAAGCGACGCCCGGCCTTGGTAATATCGAATGACCGTTTTAATCTAAATCACGATCATATGGTATTAGCCATGATCACCACTGCCACTAAAACGGTTTGGCCTAGTGATGTTGTAATAAACCACTGGCAAGAAGCCGGACTTAAAGTGCCATGCCGTGTTCGGTTAAAACTGTTTACTTTAGATAACCACCTGATTTTGAAAACTGTAGGACATTTATTACCTCAAGATGTACAGTCAGTGCAGGCCGTCTTAACTGAATACCTTGATGTTGCCAGCACCATTTAGTCAGCAATTCCCCCACTCACCACTTACCACCTCCCTCAATGCACTGCACCCCCACCACTATCCCCGAAGTCCTCCTCATCGAACCCAAAGTGTTTGGTGATGATCGCGGCTTCTTTTTTGAAAGTTTCAACCGCCGCCAATTCGCCGAGATTACCGGGCGCGACGTCGATTTCGTGCAAGACAACCACAGCCGCTCAGTCAAAAATGTGTTGCGTGGCTTGCACTACCAAATTCAACAACCCCAAGGCAAGCTGATGCGCGTAGTGCAGGGCGCTGTCTTTGATGTAGCCGTGGATATACGCAAATCCTCCCCCACCTTCGGGCAGCACGTTGGTATGGAACTTTCCGCCGAAAACAAACGCATGTTTTGGGTGCCGGAAGGCTTTGCCCATGGTTTTGTGGTGCTATCGGAAACCGCAGAGTTTCTCTACAAAACCACCGACTACTGGGCGCCGGAATTCGAGCGCAGCATCATCTGGAACGACCCGGCGATCAATATCCAATGGCCACTCCTGGGCGCACCCATCCTGTCCGCAAAAGATCAACAAGCCAAACCATTGGCAGAAGCAGAGCACTTCGCATGACCTCCACTTCCCATTCTCCGCTAACCACTAACCAGGCCGGAACCAACCCCCACGCTGCCCAGCCCATATCCCTCGCGGCACTGGGCAAAAGCCTCTGGCGCAACCGCCAGCTCATCGTGCAAATGACCAAGCGCGAAGTGGTCGGCCGCTACAAAGGCTCAAGCATGGGGCTGGCCTGGTCTTTCCTCAACCCAGTATTCATGCTGGTGGTGTATACCTTTGTCTTTTCCGAGATATTCAAATCCCGTTGGGGTGGCGTGGGTGGTGACGACAGCAAAACACAATTCGCCGTGGTGCTGTTTGTCGGCATGATCGTGCTGAGCCTGTTTAGCGAGGTGCTCAACCGCGCCCCCAGCCTGATTCTTTCCAACATCAATTACGTCAAAAAAGTGGTGTTTCCGCTTGAAATACTGCCCGTCATTGCCATGGGGGCAGCGCTCTTCCACAGCCTTGTCAGCCTTGGCGTACTGCTGGCTGCCTTTGCCCTCTTTAACGGCTATTTGCACTGGACTGCGGTTTTTACCCCCTTGGTACTGCTGCCGCTCGTCATCCTCACCATGGGTCTTGCCTGGATGCTGGCATCTCTAGGCGTATTTATGCGCGACGTTGGACAAACCATCGGGATCATTACCACCGTATTGACGTTCCTTTCCCCCGTCTTTTACCCGGTAACCGCCGTGCCGGAAAGATTCCGCCCGTTCATCATGGCCAACCCGCTGACCTTCATCATCGAGCAAGCGAGAGAAGTCTTGATCTGGGGGCATTTGCCGAACTGGATCGGATTGGGAATCTACACCTTGGCTGCCGCCACCATTGCCTGGGCAGGCTACGCCTGGTTTCAAAAAACCAGAAAAGGGTTTGCCGATGTCCTCTAAACCCACTCTCCAGTGGATTCCATACAGGTGCCCACTTACTGGGAAATCAGACGGCACATATTGTGGAATTCGAGCAGCAAGGCCAGAATAGGGCTGCGTATGGTGCCCAATTTATCCCCGTTGGCCGCTAACTGCCGAGTTCGGACGGGGGTTTGATGCCTCCAACTTGCGCTGTATGCGACTTTTTTTACCTGGTGTTTCCAATTCGTGACGTGCTGCGTCACGAATTGAGTTGGACCCATTACAATGCACCGCGACAATGCACCGCGCGACCGGCTCAAGCAGTTTGTTGCTTTAACTGGACAAGACACCCTTGCGGACATTGCACAGTGCGATCTTCGCTTGGCGAATAACTAAACGATGCGACTCTCTCAAAAAACACAGCAAATTATCCGGGATACTGTCCAAGAGATTTTTGGTGTCGATGCCGAGGTAAAACTTTTCGGATCAAGGGTGAACGATGCCGCACGGGGCGGCGATATTGATCTGCTCGTTGAGCTGCCGTCTATCACGGCAGAGGTTGAACGTAAAACGATGCAACTGATCGCCAGGCTTCAATTACGCATCGGCGACCAGCCTATTGATGTGCTGGTGCTTGACCCTTCAACCCCCCGGCAATCGATACACGAGCAAGCATCCCTGACTGGAATAAGATTATGAATCCGACCTTGAGTTTGCCAGCAGCACGTTTTCTGCAGACATTAGAGATTGTTGCGAAAGAAGCAAAGCATCTGTCCTATAGTTGGGGCAGCCTGTTCAGACAAACGATTGATGTCAAGTGGATAACCAGACTGGATCAAAACCCTGGCTGTGCCGAGCAGCTGGAAGCCTTCGTGTCCCGATTTGGCAGAATGCAAGATACGATGGCGGATAAATTATTTCCACGCTGGCTGCTTGCGCTCGCTGAAGTGCCCGGCAGTCAAATCGAAACACTCAATCGCGCTGAGCGGTTAGGCGTGCTTGCCAGCACCGAGCGTTGGCTTGAAATGCGCAATCTGCGCAACCGCCTGGTGCATGAATACATGAGCGACCCTGCGAAATTTGCCGAGGATTTGGCGCTGGCAAAAGAATACAGCTTGATGCTGATGGAAACATTCAATCGTGTGCGCCAGGATGCAATGATACGAATGGGACATAAAAAAGAAAGCTTGCCTGAGGAGCTGACTCTGCCAGAACAGGCCTCAAAATGAGCGACAAGACCCATCACCGGTTCCTCGCTTCGCTCTCTTTACTCCCACCGACATCAACCAACGTCGTCTGGCACCACGCCACCGTTACCCGTATGCGGCGTGAAGCGCAAAACGGCCACCGCGGTGCAATCATCTGGCTTACCGGATTGTCCGGATCTGGCAAATCTACGCTGGCGCATGCTGTTGAAGAATCTCTACGTCAGCGCGGCTGTACAACTTCTGTCCTGGATGGCGACAATGTGCGCCACGGACTCTGTGGCGACCTGGGTTTTTCAGCTAAAGACCGCCGGGAAAACATACGGCGCATCGGCGAAGTGGCTAAACTTTTCATGGAGGCGGGGGTGATCGTGTTCACCGCCTTCTTCTCACCTTACCGCGCCTACCGTGAACGCGTGCGCAGCAGGTCATCGGAGAAACAACAAACCGTGCATCTGCCAATAAAAAACGAAAAATATGAACCACCGTGTGATTACCATGAACCGACAAGAACTCATCAATCAATCTGAAGCATATATCCGCAAGCTGCTCAAAGAGCGTTTACCGTCGCAGTCCCGGGTATATCTTTATGGGTCGCGTTCACGCCGTGATAACCGATGGAACTCAGACTACGACTTATGGATTGATGGCGATATTCCCCCTAAAGTGATTGCCGAAATGACCGATCAGCTTGACGAATCTTTTGTTCCTTTCAAAGTGGATATTATTACCACACAACAGATGATGGGTCATTTTACCGAACGTGTGAAACAGGAGGCAATGCCATGGATATAAGAATCAAAACATTTCAAGAGGCAACGAATACTTTTACATTTCTCGCACGACTGGGGTTGGCAGAGCTCAAACAAAAACTTGGGGACGAGCGACTCGTGGATGGCATGCAAAATGGTCGCGCGCAAAAGTTTGAATACACCACTGAATTGTGCTGGAAGGCGATCAAATTCTTCCTCAAAGAAAAAGAAGGGATGGATGAAGCATCCCCAAAAAAGATTATCAAAGCATACTACCTGGCGGGATATGCGTCGGAGGACGATTACTTGCTGCTACTTGCGGCAGTGGACGACAGAAATCGCCTCAGCCATATTTACGATACAGAAACGTTTAACAACATCCTTGCGCGTCTTCCCGGTTATGCCGCGCTTTTCGAACGGATCAGCGCGCAATTGATTTCAGGAAGGTAAGCATTATGCGCCGCCTCATGATCAAACAACATTGGAGATTGGTTTCGGCTCAGCCCCCCAACTAAAAACCTGGTTTTGAAGGCTATCGGACATTTATCACCCCCAGATGTTAAATCTGTGCAGGCAGTCTTAACTGAGCATGTTGATGTGGGTTAGCCATTGCCTGCCCTGCGCGAAGCACTGCTCAATGCCGTGGTTCATCGCAGTTACACCAACCCCAACGATATCCAGATCAAGATTTTTGACGATAGCATTACCGTCTTTAGCCCCGGCATCTTTTACGGCGGCATCAGCGTAGCCGACATTCAAACCGATAACTACAAATCAAGCCTGCGCAACAAATTGATAGCCGAAGCCTTTTACCTGACCAACAATATCGAAAAATATGGCAGCGGCTTCATTCGTATACGTAAAGCGCTGCGAGACTACCCAGAGGTAAGCCTGGAAATCAGGGAAATAGGTGCTGGCGTAGACCTAACTTTCAAGCAGATTGGCAGCCATGGCGAGCCGCAACAAAAAGGCGGATTGGCAGCAGTTGCGATAGAAAGTTCGGTAGAAAGTTCGATAGAAAGTTCGGTAGAAAGTTCGGTAGAAAGTTCGGTAGAAATTCTTGACCTGATAGCCCGCAAGCCGCATGTGACGGCAAAAGAACTGGCTCAACTGTTTGGGGTGACGCCACGCGCTATTGAAAAGCAAATCGCTAAGCTTAAACGCGAAGGGTGGCTGATTAGAGTTGGTCCGAACAAAGGCGGCCACTGGCAAGTACAAAAGATTGACAAATAACCATGCCTCCTAAAATGCCTGAATCCGCCCGCAAACAAGCGCTGCGGGCCGTGGATGCCATACAAGTCCGCACCTGCTGGGAAATTGGCCGGCATATTGTGGAATTTGAGCAGCAAGGCAAAGATAGAGCCACGTATGGCACTATCCTACCCCCCCCAAGCTGGCAATCGCTAACGGCCGAATGTGGCAAAAGTTTTGACGAGAGAAATCAGCGTCACATGAGGGCATTTTTTCAGGGCTTTCCGATTTGGAACGCAGTGCGTACCGAATTGAGCTGGACCCACTACCGCAACATTTTGCATTTAGACAATGAACTCCCCACTCATCACCCAAGCCCGCTAAAATTAAACCAATGCGACTAACCAAAGCCCAAATAGACACAATCCGCAAAGCGACTAGCCAAAGTTTTGGTGAAAATGCCTTGGTTTGGCTTTTTGGATCACGCGTGGATGATGCAAAGCGCGGTGGCGATGTCGACCTGTATATCGAAGCCACACACCCAGCGACGTTAATGACTGAATTGCGTTGCAAAATCGCGCTTGAAGACAGTCTGGATTTATCCGTCGATCTGGTCGTAAAAGAACCTGGCAAAGACAAACCCATTTACAACCTGGCAAAAACGCAGGGGGTTAGGTTATGACAGAGCATTTGCGCCTGCTGGCAAAACAACTGACGCATTTGCAACAAATGCACAAATACCTGGAATACTCGGCACAACGAGCTCGCCAGATTTTGCCAAGCACAAACTGGCAGGATTTAAGTCCCGAGCAACACGAAATCCTTGCAGCCTTCCGTGTTCGCTTCAGCGAATTTCAAGAGCACTTGGGTAAAACAATGCGAGCGATTGCCATTGAAGAAGAAATTGAAGCGGAACGCTTCGGTGCTGTTCTCGCTTTCATGGAAAAACTGGGGATAATCGAAACAGCCGAACGCTGGAAACTCATCCGCGAAATCAGAAACGCCATTAATCACGAATACGAAGAAGACGCCGAGCGGCTCGCAAAATTCTTTTTGGAAATGCTTCGAGCGACGCCTGAATTATTTGACCATTACCAACGCTTACTCACTTTCTGTGCCGATACCTATGGCGTTAAACCAGCATGAGCAGCGATATTACAATTCGCCATCAGCCTTAAAACCTCAGCAAGTGCCACCAAATTTACGACGCCCCGCGAGATCGACTAAAGCAGTTCGAATACCCCTGCGAGCCATCTCTCCACTATGCCCCCTGATCTAAAGCCCCAACCCGTCGCCACCAACATCGTTTGGCACCACGCCACCGTCACCCGTGCGCGGCGTGAGGCGCAAAACGGGCACCGCGGGGCGATCATCTGGTTTACGGGGTTATCCGGGTCGGGCAAATCAACGCTAGCCCATGCGGTAGAAGAATCGCTGCACCAGTGCGGTTGCAGAACTTTTGTGCTGGATGGAGACAACGTGCGCCACGGCTTGTGTGGTGACTTGGGTTTTTCAGCGCAAGACCGGCAAGAAAACATTCGACGCATCGGCGAAATGGCCAAGCTCTTTATGGAAACAGGGGTAATTGTGCTCACCGCCTTTATCTCGCCCTGCCGTGCCGACCGCGAGCGCGTGCGCGGCATGGTTAAAACGGGCGACTTCATCGAAATCTATTGCAATACTCCCATCGAGATTTGCGAAACACGTGATATAAAAGGGCTCTACAAAAAAGCCCGTGCTGGTGAGATTGCCGAGTTTACTGGCGTCTCCGCACCTTACGAAGCACCAGAAACCCCCGAGATCATCGTAAATAGTGGTACAGAAAAATTGGATGCTTGCGTGCAGCAGGTGATTGGTGAGCTCATACAGCGCGATATTCTCACTCCTGTACATCCACTACTAACTATTAATTCAACGCTAATAAGCCAATGAAGTGCATTCCCACTAATATTTGCGAAGTTTTCGTCATTGACCCAAAGTGTTTGATAATGAGCATGGTTTCTTTTTTGAGCGTTAATTGCTGTCAATTAAATGTGCTGTAATGAATACGAATACCAAAGTCAGCACATTTCTATTTGAGTTATATGGCAGCCGCAATGTGCTGTCGCAACTGGTTTCCCAGCAATTGATATTGCGTTACCGGCGTACTGCTCTAGGCTACTTATGGACACTTATCAACCCATTGTTGATGATGTCTGTCATGGCCTTGGTGTTTGCCACGTTATTCAAGGCGGACTTGAAAACCTTTGCAGTTTTTCTTTTCGCCGGGATGATCCCCTGGAATTTTTTTAGTTCGGTGGTCACCCAATCCGGCACATCCTTCATTAATAACGAAGGGCTGATCAAGAAAATCTACCTGCCCAAGGCGATTTTCCCACTCAGCATTGCTTTTGCGCTGTTGATAGACAGTGGGCTTTCATTTCTGGCGCTATTTGTCATCATTCTCACCATCGGTGGCTCGCTGTCCTGGGCGGTATTATTCATACCTGTAGCCTTTCTGCTATTGTTTTTTTTCGCTTTGGGGATAGGTTTGATCATGTCCATCGCCACAGTCTTCTTCCGTGATCTTCAGCACGTTATCCTCATCGCTATGCAAGGCCTGTTCTTTTTAACACCCATCCTGTACAAGCATAATGCGTTAGCGGGTAAAGTCGGCTGGCTGGTTGGCTTGAACCCGGTCGTACCGTTTATTGAGCTCTTTCGAGCGCCGCTTTCTCAAGCCGTCTTGCCGGGCATTGGCATCATTTTGCAAGCGACCGTGATTTCCTTTTCTGCTATGGCAATTGGCTTATTTGTTTTTCTCCGCCAACAGAAAAAAATCGTTTTCAGACTGTGAGCAGACATGTCAAGCATCCGCGTTGAAAACCTGTCAATCAAGTTCCGTATCTACCATGACCGGTCGCCATCATTAAAAGACTATTTTGCTAATTTTTTCAAGCGAAATGGGCAAACTGCCTATTCTGACTTTTGGGCGGTTAAGGATGTTTCTTTTGAAATTAAAGCGGGTGATCGGCTTGGCATTATTGGCCACAACGGCGCAGGTAAAAGCACCTTACTCAAGGCTTTGTGCCGAGTTTATGAATCATCCGATGGAAAAATTTCAGTTAATGGGCGCATCGCGCCGTTGCTGGAAATTGGTGCCGGCTTTCACCCGGAGTTCACTGGACGTGAAAATATTTACCTGAACGGCTCCATTCTTGGCTATAGCAAGCAGCAACTGAAAGAAATCGAACCAGAAGTCATTGCCTTCGCCGAATTAGAAGAATTCATCGATACTCCCGTCAAGTATTACTCCACAGGCATGTACATGCGGCTGGCATTCTCTCTTGCGACAGCCATGCATCCCGACATCCTGGTGCTAGATGAGATCTTCGCCGGAGGCGATGCCACCTTCATGAGCAAGGCCAAGGCCAGAATGCAGGCCTTGATTAATAAGGCCAACATCATGATCATGGTTTCACACGACCCGCTGTTAATCAAGTCGCTCTGCAACCGTGTCATCTGGCTGGATCACGGCAAGCTGGTGGCCGATGGATCCCCGGACGAAATCGTCGAGCGTTATCTGGCGGGCAGAAAAAATGAATAACAACATTACCCCACCCTCCGCCGAAGTTACATCGTCCAACGTGCTCGATATTATTCGCACGTTGCGCGCTGATGCAGCACGTCACGAACAATTGTTGGAGCAGATCATGGCTATTCTCCAGCAATCTGAACTGTTACGCCACAGCAAGGCGCAGGAGCCAGCGTCATTTTTGCCGGTTTGGCCACCTAAGGAGGGCGTGACCGATTTCAGCCGTCTGACTATCCGTCAGGTTGAAAAGCCGCAGGGCAAATCGCAGGATATTGTTGCCCGGCTAAAAGCAACAGCGGTAGGCCAGTTTTACCTTGAACATCTCAAGCAGATTCCCTTTGTGCGAGAGCTGATCATCTGGAGTTGGCGCAATGGTTATCCTTTGTATGTAAATCACATTGCACCTCATTTTCGTAACAAAAATGCCAGGCGCTGGCGTCCACTGATCAAACTAAGCGAGTATGCAAAAACAAAGGGTATCCCGACGACTAAGGTGACGGATACCGCGCTGGTTGAAACACCACCGCCCAAGGTTTTTCCTGCTCACGATCAAGCGTACTTGTCGTCGTCACACGACAGCTATAACTTTCCGCCTATCTATGTCGCTACGATCAGCGACGGAATGATTTACGGCGGAACCAATCTTACGTTGACAAAAGACGGAGTCATCTGCCACGACTTGTACGACTTCGAGCGTGACTACACTAGCGAAGAGCTCCATGGGCGTAATCTGATTGACGCCAGAAAACACCGCATTCGCTGGCTGTTGCATGATGAAGTGCCGGAACGCATTCCGGCCGCTGCGGCTTTTGTTGATGCTTGCGCATCCAACTATGCCCACTGGCTGACAGAAGTGCTGCCTCGCATCGCAGTGTTTTGTGCTGAAGAGCAATTCAAGAACATTCCAATCGTAGTCAACGAAGGGCTCCATAAAAATATCATGGAATCGTTGTGCCTGATGGCGGGGCCAGAACGGGAAATTATTACGCTACCCATCGGCAGAGCGCTTCTGGTCGATTCGCTTTACCTCCCATCAGTCGCAGGCTACGTTCCGTTCGAGCGGCGAAACAACAAACGCTCAGGCCATTCGCATGGCATATTCAGCCCAGCCGCCTTCGAGTTAATCCGCAAGCAAGTTTCTTCTTTTGTAGAAGAACTAGCAGAGCAGGGCTGGCCAGAAAAGATATATCTGCGCCGCAACTCGGGCGCGAGAAAAGTGACGAATGTGGCAGAGTTGGAAGCGCTATTGGTTTCCAAGGGTTACGTCGTCGTTGAACCTGAAAAGCTTACGTTTTTGCAACAGGTGCAGCTTTTCAGAGCCGCCAAAGAAATTGTTTCCCCTACAGGGGCAGCCTTATCTAATGCTATTTTCTCCAAGCCAGGTACGCGTATAACGATTATCATGGCGAGGCATGAAAATATGATTTATAGATATTGGCTAAATATGCTGGCTCCGGTGCAGATCAATGTTTCTTACGTGCTCGGAAACATAATAGAAAACCATCACCTCGGAATTCATGCGGATTTTTCCGTTGACGTCAAAAATATTGACGAGCTAATAAAGTCATGGAAGTCAAAATGACATTGATACATCCTTCTTCTTTTGTATCGCCAGGCGCTAAACTCGGCGACAGCGTTGAAGTAGGTGCATTTTCACTAGTGTCCGGTTAAAAATCAAATAGAATCATTTGGTTATTGGGTAATGGCGCAATGACTCCAGTAGTGTCTGGCTGCAAGGCGCATGAAATATGGGTTTTCTCGAAAATCGAGACCGACAATATCTGTAACAAAGTGTAGAGCGAGGCATTGAGATGGAGCTCTTTCTTGACGATAGCGATCAGCACGTAGGTGGAAACGGCGCACCAGATTTGCGTCTTCACCGCGTTCTCGCTGGTTCCCAGAAAGCGCTTGATGCGCAGGTGTTGCTTGATCCATTTGAAGAACAGCTCTACCTGCCAGCGGCTCTTGTACAGCGCGGCAATGGTCAACGGCGGCAACGTTGTGTTGTTGGTCAGAAACACCAACGTTTTGCCCGAATCGGGGTCTTTGAATCGGATGCGCCGCAAATGCTCTGGGTAGTCCTTGGACACGTAAAACCCGTTGAGCCGAATCGCCTGATCGCAGATCACACCGGTGCTTCGGTCGGTCTTGGTCGAGTAAACCCGATGGGCATCCATGCCGCGTTTGGCGCGGGTCACAAAGAACGCGCCGGCCTGATGTATCTTGAAGAGCCGGTCGAAGTCCACGTAACCCCGATCCATCACGTAAAACGCACCCGCTTCGATGGGCAAGATGTCGAGCACTTTGACATCGCCCATCTTGCCATCGCTGATGTGGATGAAGGCCGGGATCGCCCCGCGCAAGTCCAGCAGCGTGTGCATCTTCACCGCCGCCTTGGTGCTGCGAAACGGAGCCCAATCGAACAGGCTCAAACACAAGTCGATGGTGGTCGAGTCCAGCGCGTAGACCGTCGCATCGAGTTCCAGTCCCGTTGGTTCTGCGGCGTAGAGGTTCCTGGCTCGCACGATCAAGCGCATCGCAAGCGCGTGATAAATGTGCCAGTCCCGCTGATTCAGCGCATCCGAGAGAGTCGATCGTGCGGGTATGCTGCTCAAACCCATGTGAAACAGCTTGGATTGATTGGATGCCAGGCAGACCTCGATGTCGCGCAAAGACTCGCGCCACGTCAATTGCGAGAATGCCATCACGCGAAACAGGTCGGCGCAACCCAAAGTGCGCACACCCGCATCGCCGCCATGACGGTCGATGATGCGCCCGAAGGTCTTCCACGGCACATACTCCATGACTTGCGCAAACAGCGTCTTGCCCACGTTCATACGTCACCCCAAGCTCTCCAAACCCGGAATGATCGCAAATGCGCAAGATGAAATTCAAATCGTGGACACCCATGAATCGCTTGAAACCCTTATCATTGTTGGCGTTGCCGTCGGTACGTCTCAATTTAACCGGACACTAGTGGTGCATTTTCTATTATTAATGAAAACGTTGTGCTGGGCGATAGGGTAAAAATCGGTTCGTACTGCGAATTAGGGATGGCGACGCCACTTGGTGATGGCACACCGTTAATCATAGGTGATGATTCTCTAATTCGATCCCATTCAGTTTTTTATGAGTCCTCCACATTTGGGGCTGGCTTGACTACTGGACATCGCGTGACCGTTAGAGAAAAAACAATCGCTGGTGTTGGTTTTCAGATCGGTACCTCAAGCGAAATCCAAGGGGATTGTTCTATTGGCGACTATGTTCGGTTTCAATCAAATATTTTTGTCGGAAAAAAAACTACCATTGGCAACTTTGTTTGGATACTACCTTATGTTGTCCTTACCAATGATCCGATCCCCCCAAGTAACGTATTGATAGGCTGCACGATAGAAGACTATGCAAGTATTGCTGCCGCATCCGTTGTGCTCCCAGGGGTAACAGTTGGACATCATTCCTTGGTAGCAGCACAAGCGTGTGTTACCAAGAATGTTCCCCCGCATATGGTTGTTGCGGGGGTTCCAGCACGTGTTATTGGCAAAGCAAGCTCTATCAAGCTACGTGATGGTTCGGGTAAGCCCGCCTACCCATGGACGCAACACTTTATACGCGGCTATCCGTCTTCAATAACGGAACATTGGGGATCAGATAATGGAGAACAACGATGAATCTAAACAAATGCCAAACCGTCGATCTGCCACGCATTAACGACCCGAGAGGCAACCTGACCTTTGTCGAAGCCAATCGCCACATACCATTCGATATTCGTCGTGTTTATTACCTCTATGACGTGCCCGGCGGTGCAGAGCGTGGCGGCCATGCTCACAAAGCATTGCATCAACTGATCATAGCGATGTCCGGTTCGTTTGATATTCATCTTGACGACGGGTATGCAAAAAAAACCATCCATATGAACCGCAGCTACTACGGTCTTTATGTTTGCCCAATGATCTGGCGGGAAATCGATAACTTCTCATCAGGCGCCGTCTGCATGGTGCTGGCCTCGGACTATTACGATGAGCTGGACTACTACCGCGAATACAATGAATTCATACGAGATGCACAAAAGGTATCCCCCTAATGCAAGTTCCATTTCTTGACCTTGGTCGACTGCACCAGTCGATTCGAGAACCGCTTGACGCCGCCTACCACCGAGTCATGGACTCAGGCTGGTTCATCATGGGCCCCGAGTTGGAGGCCTTCGAGGCCGAATTTGCTCAGTATTGCGAAGTGAAACACTGCATTGGTGTCGGCAATGGTTTGGAAGCGCTTCATCTGCTGTTGCGAGCTTATGGCATTGGCCCTGGCGACGAAGTGATCGTTCCCTCTAACACCTTCATCGCCACCTGGCTCGCGGTGTCTCAATGTGGCGCTACGCCGGTGCCGGTAGAACCAGACGTCAATACCCACAATATTGACCCAGCGCGCATTAGTGCAGCTATCACCAGCCGTACCCGGGCCATCATGCCCGTGCACCTTTACGGCCAGCCTGCCGACATGGACCCGATCAATGAAATCGCTGCCAAACATGGCCTTGTCGTTATCGAAGATGCTGCCCAGGCGCAAGGCGCTCGCTATAAAGGCCGTCGCACAGGTTCATTAGGCCACGCTGCAGCTACGAGCTTTTACCCCGGTAAAAATCTGGGCGCACTGGGTGACGGTGGTGCTGTGCTAACCAACGATGATGCGATTGCTGAAAAGGTCAAGCATCTACGCAACTATGGGTCAAAGGTAAAGTATCAGCATGACCTTGCTGGCTACAACAGCCGACTAGACGAAATGCAGGCGGCGTTTCTGCGGGTGAAATTGGCGGTGCTGGATGAATGGAACACGCGCCGCAGAGAAATCGCAATTCGGTATTCAGTACTGCTGGCGGGGGCAGACCTTGGCCTGCCTCTTGTACCTGAATACGCTGAACCTGTGTGGCATCTTTACGTCATTCGCAGCAAACAACGGGATGCGTTAAAGGCGCATTTGGAACAGCAAGGGGTGTCAACAGTCATTCACTACCCCATTCCACCGCACCGGCAAGGTTGTTATCAGAACTTTAGGAGGCATAACTTGCCTATTGCGGAAACGTTGGCGGGGGAGGTGTTGAGCTTGCCGATGTCGCCTGCAATAACTGCCCAGGAAGTCGAAAGAGTTGCTGACTTGGTTATGACGGTGTTTCCTTTGGAAACACATCAATGAAATTGCGCAAATATGAATCATTGTGCGTTGGTGTTATCTATTTTCTAATTTTGCTAGGCATCGCGCTATGGGTGCGTGATATTCCGAATCAACCAAATGTATTTGCTATAACGTTCCAGCAGCTCATTAAAACGAGCTTGATGGGCGATCCCGCAAGTTTTGCCACAGCTGCAATAGATATTGCTGAGAATGGCTGGATAAGTAGTGGTAATGATTGGATTTTTAATCTATGGCCCCCGGGATTCATTTTGCTTGAAGCGGCCATTCTGAAAATATTTGGTACTGATGTGCAGGGCATACTGGTCTTGCAGATATTGGCTGCATTGCTGTTTGCCGTTGTACTGACTCAGTTTTACACACTATTGAAAAGCACGATACATGCCAAGTTGGCTGCCAGTCTGCCGCTTCTGATTTTTGCATTTCCTGTTTCGCGTGTGTTCTTGCTTGAGCCAACCGGCATCACCTTGGGCGAGAGTTTTTCGGTTGGATTCTTCTTGCTTTTTTCATTGCTGGCCATTCGTTCGGTCATCGATAAAACGATCCGATATGCTGTTTATGCAGGCCTGTTTCTGGCGCTATCCGCTTACTTCCGTTCGCAGTTTGAAATCATACTGATGGGGCTGACGGGCTGGGGAATTCTACTTGCGGTACTTTCCCGGATAACTTGGCTACGGAGCTTTGTTGTACTTAGTTCATTTCGATATTCATTAAAAACGATAGCCATCACACTTTTGGTCGCACATGCAGTGATGCTTCCTTGGCGAGTCTATCATTGGGTAAATCAAGACCATCCGGCTTGGGTTTTCACATCTGCTGTGGTATTTGAAAACTCCATCATGTCCACTGAATATCTTGAAAGCATTGGAGGTGACTGGGTCGTTGCAGGAGGTGGCAATCTGGTCTGCAGAATCGATCCAAGTACTTGTGGTGGGAGAACTAGGGCCAAAGAATCATTTTTCAGGACATTTGCATCACACCCGGTAGAGTGGTACCACTTAAAATCAGAAGTGATAGGTAAGTACTGGTTTTCTTCGACTAAAAATTGGACTGCAATAAGTGCTCAGCCAACATTTATGGATGATATTGGGAACGCTCTTTTACTTCTCGCCGTGATTGCTACTGCCGCATTGTTGTTTACGCGCAAGGTACGGTTCCATGTTTCATGGCCGGTCTTGATTTGGCTCAATGCTTCATTATTGTCTGCGTACATGATAATTTTTACGTTTGCTCATTTTGAAGTTAGGTATTTTTACTTTCCAAAAATTGCTGGAATAACCATGTTGATCGTTGTTTCTGCTCACTACTTTACGTTTAAATCTGGATATAAACGATGAAAGCAGTCCTTCTCGCCGGCGGCCTGGGTACCCGGATCAGCGAAGATACCTATACACGTCCGAAGCCGATGATAGAAATCGGCGGCAAGCCGATGCTGTGGCACATCATGAAAATCTACTCGGCTCACGGCATCAATGAGTTCGTGATTTGTTGCGGCTACAAGGGTTACGTGATTAAGGAATATTTCGCCAACTACTTTCTGCACATGTCGGATGTGACCTTCGATATGAGCAAAAACAGCATGAAAGTGCACCAGCAAAATGCCGAGCCCTGGAAAGTGACCTTGGTGGATACTGGCGAAGACACCATGACCGGCGGCCGCTTGAAACGGGTAGCCGATTTCGTCAAGGATGAGGAACTTTTTTGCCTGACCTATGGCGATGGCGTGAGCGACGTCAACATCACCGAGCTACTTGCTTTCCACAAGGCGCAAAACGTCAAAGCCACATTGACTGCAACCATTCCTCCTGGCCGTTTCGGCGCGCTGGACTTGGTGGGCAACAAGGTCAACAGTTTCATGGAAAAGCCCAAGGGCGATGGGGCCATGATCAACGGTGGTTTCTTTGTGCTGTCGCCACAGGTCCTCGACTACATTACCGATGACCAGACGATCTGGGAGCGCGAACCTCTGGAGCGCTTGGCCAAAGAGGGTGACTTAGCGGCTTTTCCTCACCATGGCTTTTGGCAGCCGATGGATACCTTGCGCGACAAGGTGCATCTGGAGGAATTGTGGCAATCCGGCAAAGCGCCGTGGAAGGTGTGGTCTTGAATCCGGCATTCTGGAAGGGCAAGCGCGTCTTGCTGACCGGCCATACGGGCTTCAAAGGCAGTTGGCTGTCGCTCTGGCTGCAATCCATGGGGGCGCAAGTGGTGGGTTATGCGCTGGCACCGCCGACCCATCCCAGCCTGTTCGAAGTGGCTAACGTCGAGAAAGGCATGACCAGCATCATCGGTGACATCCGTGATTTAGCCCAATTGCAGGCCGTCTTTACCGAGCACAATCCTGAAATTGTCATTCACATGGCCGCGCAACCCTTGGTGCGTTATTCCTATCAAAACCCCGTCGAGACCTACGCCACCAATGTTATGGGCACGGTGCATGTGCTCGAAGCGGTGCGCAACACGCCAAGCGTCAAGGCGGTGGTTAATGTCACCACCGACAAGTGCTATGAAAACAAAGAATGGGTCTGGGGTTACCGTGAAGACGAGCCCATGGGCGGCCACGACCCCTACAGCAACAGCAAAGGCTGCGCCGAGCTGGTCACCAGCGCTTACCGCCGCTCCTTCTTACAAAACAAGGGCGTGGCCCTGGCATCCGCCCGCGCTGGCAATGTCATCGGCGGCGGTGACTGGGCGGCAGATCGTCTGATCCCGGATATTTTGCGGGCTTTTGAGGCCAACCAGCCCGCCATCATTCGCAACCCTTACGCTACCCGCCCCTGGCAGCATGTGCTGGAACCCCTTTCGGGATACCTGACCCTGGCTGAGCGTCTTTACACCGATGGCCCAGCGTTTGCCGAAGGCTGGAACTTTGGCCCAAAAGAGGACGATGCTCGCCCGGTGCAATGGATTGTTGAACACTTGGCCAGCCTTTGGAGAGGGGGTGCGGCTTGGCAGCAAGATGGTGATACCCATCCGCACGAAGCCAACTACCTTAAACTGGATATATCCAAAGTGCGCGCCAGGCTTGGCTGGGAGCCGCTTTGGAATCTTACTTACAGTTTGGGTAAAGTGGTCGAGTGGCACAAGGCGTTTAATGCCAAGCAAGACATGCGTACTATCACGCTAGAACAAATTTCCATTTACAGTAAAGGAGCACACCAATGAGTAGCGTACTTCGTCAGACATTACGCGCCGATGCCAATCACACCATCCATGTGGTATTGCCGCAAGACATGGGTGATCAGGTTGAAGTCATCGTTTTTCCGGTACGCCCACCGGCAGGCCAAATATTGAACGCCGATGAAGCATTTATGGTGGCTGCCTATTCAGCGGTTACTGAAAACGATCCGGAAGAGGATGCCTTATGGGGAAAATATGTCCGCAGCTAATCTGTGCCAACCAGGAACAATCCACGTTTACAAAGTCCCTTTTGTTGATGCCCAGGGAGCCAAGCCGCGTCCTGTATTGATTACCTCCGGACCCAACAGCAAGGGCGACGTGATGGGCATCCCGGGTAGTTCAAAAATCGAGCAATGGGATGAACAGGATCAGATCGTGATCAACCCGGATGATCTGCAGAAAGGGCAACTCGACAAACCGACCGTATTCCCTGTCAGTAAACAGATGGTTTTTTCTCCACGTTTTTTTTGCGGGGAGATTGGCACGATTAGCGCCAAAGCCCTGGAAAAAACCCAGCGCATGATCGTGGCCTATCAGGTTGGCCAGTTTTATACATCGGTCAATCAGCCAAAGGTTTTCATTCCGGGCAGCACCCCAGTCCCGCCTTCCGGTAAGGTCATCGGTGCCGAAGAGCTCAAGAACATGGTTGAAGCGTCGCTTGACGGTTGGCTCACCACGGGCCGCTTCAACACCGAGTTCGAGCAAAAGCTCGCCGCCTTCATCGGCGTCAAGTATTTGATCACGGTTAACTCCGGCTCATCGGCTAATCTGGTCGCATTCAGCACACTCACTTCCCCTAAGCTGGGCGAGCGGGCCATCAAGCCGGGCGATGAAGTCATCGGCGTAGCGGCGGGCTTTCCTACTACCGTCAACCCCATCCTGCAGTTTGGCGCGGTGCCGGTGTTTGTGGATGTGGATCGCCTCACCCACAACATCGACGCCAGCAAGATTGAAGCCGCCATTAGCCCGAAAACCAAAGCCATCATGCTGGCGCACAGCTTGGGCAACCCGTTCAACCTGGATGTCGTCACCGCCCTGTGCAAAAAACACAATCTATGGCTGATAGAAGACTGTTGCGACGCACTGGGCAGCACTTATCGCGGCCAGATGGTGGGCACGTTTGGCGACATTGCCACCTTGAGCTTTTATCCGGCGCACCACATCACCATGGGCGAGGGCGGTGCTGTATTCACTAATAATCCCAAGCTTAAATTGATTGCAGAAAGCTTTAGGGACTGGGGTCGTGACTGCTATTGCCCACCCGGCAAAGACAACACCTGTGGCAAACGGTTTGGCTGGAAACTGGGCGGTCTGCCCGAAGGTTACGACCACAAATACACCTACAGCCACCTGGGCTACAACCTCAAAATCACCGACATGCAAGCCGCCTGTGGTTTGGCGCAACTGGACAAGGCGCCACAGTTTATCCAGGCCCGCAAAGACAACTTTGCCTTCCTGAAAGCACGTCTGAAGGACTGCGAAGAATTTATCAGCCTGCCTGAGGCAACCGAGCACACCGACCCCTCGTGGTTCGGCTTTCCGATTACCTTGAAAGAAAATTGCCCAGTCACTCGGCTGGAACTGCTGACCTACCTGGATCAGAACAAAATCGGCACTCGCTTGCTGTTTGCCGGCAATCTGACGCGCCAGCCTTACATGGTCGGGCGCAACTATCGCGTCAGTGGCGAGCTGACCAACACTGATAACGTGATGAACAACACCTTCTGGATTGGCGTACAACCCTCGCTGACGAGAGAGATGCTGGAGTTTTCGGCGAGCAAGATCGAGAATTATCTTGGCGTGAATTTCTGAGTGGTGCGTGCGATGAGTTCCCAGACCCAATCCTTTGATGCCAAAGCGCTTCGCGAAACGGTGTTGGACATGGCCTATGCCGGTTCCACCGTTCATATCGGGTGCGCGTTCTCAATCATAGAATTGCTGGCGGTGTTGTACCGCAAACACTTGCGCTATCCAGGAAATGATCCACATGCTACAGGACGTGACTACTTGGTACTCAGCAAAGGACATGGGGTCATGGCACAGTATGCGTGCATGCGGGAGTTAGGTTGGCTTAAAGATGAGGCGTTCTCGGCTTATTTTGCGGATGGCAGCGAGCTGAAGGGCCTATCTGATTCGCGCATTCCCGGCTTGGAAGTGACTTCCGGCTCCCTGGGTCACGGCTTCTCGGTCGGCGTTGGCTTAGCGATGGGTGCCAAGTTACGCGGTACCGATCAGAAAACTTTTGCTCTAGTGGGTGATGGCGAAGTCAATGAAGGCCCCATCTGGGAGGGCGCCCTTTTCGCAGCACATCATGAGCTCAAGAATTTCATGGTGATCGTGGATGAGAACGGTTTTCAGGCTATGGGACGCACACAAGAAGTGCTCAAGCTCGGTTCCATACAAGCCAAATTTGAAAGCTTTGGTTTTGAAGCGATCACCATTGATGGTCATGATGAGGTGGCCATTGACTGCGCCATCATGCAGCTCTGGGCAAGTAATTCAGCATCTCCGAAAGCCCTTATCGCCAAAACCGTTAAAGGCAAGGGCGTGCCCTTCATGGAAAATAATAATATCTGGCACTATACGCGGCTTGATCCCGTAACTTACGCACGAGCATTGTCCGCAGTGGACGGGCGCGCGCCATGAGAGCCGCCTTTTCTGAGGCGCTAGTTCGCTTGGCAAAGGCCGACCTCAATGTGCTGCTGTTGACAGGCGATCACGGCTACGCCTTGTTTGATGACTTCCGCAAAGAATGTCCCGCGCAATACCTCAATGCGGGTATTGCTGAACAAAACATGGTGGGGATGGCGGCAGGCTTGGCGCGTGCTGGCTTCAGACCATTCGTTTATGGCTTAAGTGCTTTCATCCCTGTACGCGTGGTCGAGCAGATAAAACTTGATGTCGCTCATGACAAGCTACCCGTGGTTTTAGTTGGTGATGGTGCCGGATTTGTCTATAGCCACCTTGGTACTAGCCACCAATCGACGGAAGACATTGCCTGCACCCGAGCAATTCCCAATTTATCGGTCTATTCACCAGCAGATCGTTTTGAACTAACCGCCTGCATGGACATGGCCTACCAATCGAGGGCACCAGTCTATTTGCGCATGGGCAAATCCGACCGTGGGGATGTGCATGCAGCTGTGCCCCGTGTGAGGGCTGGTAGTTTGCTGGAGGCGAAGCCGGGAAAAACTGGCGATATCGCCTTCATTGCTACCGGATCTCTCGTACGCACGGCCATAGATATTGCAGCAGAGTCTTACTCCGATGCTGCTGTTTGGAGTGCCCCTTTCATCAAACCGATGGATAGCGAACAAGTGACTGCTATCTGTGCGCAGAGTCGGATCGTTGTTGTCCTTGAAGAGCACTCCGTGTTGGGTGGTCTTGGTTCTGTCATTACTGAGATCGCATCGGAGTTTGCGCCGGTACGCATATTGAGAGTTGGCGTGCGTGACCGTTTCTCGCATTATTGCGGCACTTATGAGTATTTGCTGAAAGAGCACGGCTTGGATCGCCCAGCAATTGAGCAGCAAATTCGTGGCTTCCTCACCGCGAACTAAGCCATGCGCATAGCCATCCTCGGCGCTACCAGCCAGATCGCCAAAGACCTGGTGTTATCGTTCTCCGCGCAAAGCAGCCATGAGCTGGTGCTTTACGCCCGTCGTCCAGAGGTCATGGAGCAGTGGCTGGAACGCGTGGGCTTGTCGGATCGATATGAGTTTGAAGACTTCGCAGCCTTCAGCGCTGACGAGCATTTTGACGTTATTCTTAACTTTGTCGGTGTAGGCAATCCGGCTCAGGCGGCGGTGATGGGCGCGTCGATTTTTGATGTGACGCTGCGGTACGATGAGATGGCGCTGGACTATGTGCGGCAGCATCCCGGTTGTCGCTACATTTTTTTGAGCAGCGGTGCCGCCTACGGCGCAAGTTTTGACGCGCCAGTGGATGAAAACACCAAGGCGGTGGTTGCAATCAATAACCTTCAGCCGCAAGACTGGTACGCCGTTGCCAAACTGCATGCCGAATGCCGCCACCGCTCGCTGCCGCACCTGCCGATTATTGATATTCGGGTGTTTAACTATTTCAGCCACACACAGGATATTGCAGCGCGTTTTTTGATGACGGATATTCTTCGTGCAATTCGTGACAAGGCCGTGTTGAAGACCTCACCCGACGACATCGTGCGTGACTACCTGCATCCATCAGATTTCCATCAATTGGTCAGTGCGCTGATCTCCGCGCCTGCTGCGAATGCGGTTGTCGATTGTTATAGCCGCGCACCGATTGATAAAAAAAACTTGCTGGCAGCCATGCAGGAACAGTTTGGCTTGCAGTATGAAATTACGCAAGCCAGCGTCGGCGTGAATGCCACAGGTAACAAACCGCATTACTACTCACGCAATACCCAAGCTGCGGATTTCGGATATCAGCCCACGTTGACTTCTTTGGAGGGGATTGTGAAAGAGATGCAAATGATTTTGCAAGGGGCGGCTAGAGCCTCTGGTCGGGGATGAAGTATCGATTCTTCCACAGGAGATTCTTTGATCCGAAAATCATCAAGTTTCTAAGCGCTGGCGTTCTAAATACGGTCTTCGGGTACTCTGTTTATGCTGTCTTGCTCTTTATTAAAGTACCCTATCTCGTTGCGCTGTTCGTGGCGACCGTTGCTGGGGTTGTTTTTAATTATTTTAGTTTCGGCCGCATGGTTTTTCATGGCCATGGCGGCTGGTTTGTTTTCGGAAAATTTGTTGTCGCCTACGCATTAATCTATGGCGCCAATGCTGTTTTGCTCAGAACCTTGACGAGAGATTTTCTTTTGAGTCCCTATGTGGGGCAGCTGATATGTATCCCGCTAAGCATTCTTCTCAGCTGGGTATTGATGAATTACTGGGTTTACAAAAAGGATTGATGATTTGATGTCGGAAAAAAAACTGATAAGTATCGTAACCCCTTGTTATAACGAGGAGGAAAATATCGATGAGTTGTATCAGCGCATTGTCGCAGTCATGGCGACATTGCCCTATGACTACGAGCACATCTGCATCGACAATGCATCAACCGACGGAACGGTCAGGAAAATCAAGGAAATCGCTGCCAACGATAAGCGCGTCAAGCTGATCGTCAATGCACGTAATTTCGGGCATATCAAATCACCGTACTACGGTATTCTTCAGTCACGCGGCGATGCCTGCATTTTGATCGCATCCGATTTGCAGGACCCACCGGAAATGATTACTGACTTCATCCATAAATGGGAGCAGGGTTATAAGACAGTGCTGGCTGTGAAGCCAGAAAGTGAAGAATCCTCAATCATGTTCGCGTTGAGGAAGGCCTACTACCGCTTCATCACCCGCATTTCCGAAGTGCCATTGGTGCAGAATGCGACTGGCGCTGGTTTGTTTGACCGGGTGATTGTTGACATCCTGCGCAATATTGACGATTCCTACCCTTATTTCCGCGGGCTGTTGTGTGAGATAGGCTTCCCCATTGCAACCGTGCCCTTCAAGCAGCCGCGCAGGCAGCGGGGTATTACCAAGAATAATTTTTACACGCTTTACGACATTGCAATGCTGGGCATCACGAATCACTCAAAAGTGCCATTGCGGCTTATGGCGATGGGCGGTTTTTTGCTTTCTATTCTCAGCTTGTTAGCCGCATTTGGCTTTCTAGTTGCCAAGCTGGTATTTTGGGATTATTTCCAACTGGGGATATCGCCCATTCTGATTGGCATCTTCTTTTTTGGAGCGGTACAGATGTTTTTTATTGGGCTGCTGGGTGAATATATCGCCTCAATACATACGCAGGTTAGAAATATGCCGTTAGTTATTGAGGCTGAGCGGGTTAACTTTAACTGAAAGTTTTTGGGTGTCGTGTGGTCATTGTTTTTTCAAAGGCATCAATGGGGCTTTTAGGTGGAGAAGTTCTGCTCATTGTTTGGCTTATTCGCGTACGAGCTATTTCAAGTCCGCCAAGTCTCGTTATGATCTTGATCGGGCTCTTGGATTTGTTGAGGCGAACGGTGCAAGCTTGATTGCTCACTAAAACCAGCCAATTGTGCCGTCTCGCCAGCGCCGACTTTTTGGCGATGTCGTTGGTAATTACAGAGGAGATTGAGTTCGTGCTTAGTGTGATTGTGACTTGCGCTGAAGAAAGATTATCGTGAAAGAAAAAATTAAAGTACTGGTAATTGGAGCTCCCCGTAGTGGCACGACCTTGTTGGCTGGGCTGCTATCAGTCGATAAACAAGCTTCACCGATGCTGCCAGAATGCACTTACATCACGCAAATTATTCAACACTTCCATAACTTATTGCACTATTCCGACCCTCAGCGCTTCGCTGCTTATGCGATTGACAAACCAACGCTTGTTGGAATGTATCGTGGGATGGTGGATTCGATGCTAAAGACGGTGCAATCACATTTTAATGAAATTGATTATCGCTATTTGATTCTGAAAGATCCTGAACTTACTCAATTAATAGAGTTGATTCCATGCTTTTTTGGTGAGGACAGTAAAACGGTTTGCGTGGTTCGAGATCCGCGTGCTGTGATTGCCTCCATGCTGGAAGTCGAGAGCAAAAAGAAAAAAGACCTTTGGTCAGGTTGGATTAAAACACCAAGCTGGGTCACAGCAAGTGAACTCGTTAACC
The DNA here is from genome assembly GCF_000934545.1 of Rugosibacter aromaticivorans. Taxonomy (GTDB): domain Bacteria; phylum Pseudomonadota; class Gammaproteobacteria; order Burkholderiales; family Rhodocyclaceae; genus Rugosibacter; species Rugosibacter aromaticivorans. The sequence goes on along the minus strand of NZ_CP010554.1, from coordinate 1,819,735 downwards.
AAATGTTTCATACGAGAAAGCTTATTGCAGATTTTTTTCTGTATTACTGGAGAGTGCAAGAGTCTCAACTCTATAAACGCGGAGCGGTGCACATCGTTCGTTATGAAAAAATCGTGTCACGCGATGAAGACGAATTTAAAAGGTTGGAGGAATATTTAGGGTTTACAGTAAGTCGTGAGGGTTTTGGTAAGGTGCATTTTGATTTTGATCGAACCGATCCGACATACTCTGCGGGTTATGGACGAGGGATTCAGACGCCAAGTTCTGATTTCAGAAAAAACCTAACACATCGGCAAATTAAGAAAATTGAAGAAGTATTTTCGGGATTGAATGTAGTTTACGGGTGGTGGAAATGATTCAACTGGTGATTTGAAGATGTGCCTAGCATCAGTCATGCGGGAATTTGTTGAATGAACTTTACAAGCTACGATTCCCTACGCGCGTTAAGTAATGCTGTTTTACTTTTAATTGATAAAGGTGACATCGATCAAGCGCTTCAGTTAATCCATGATTTTGTTGAGCGTATTTTTACTGAGCCTTTATGCACCTCACAGATTTTTGGTTCTAAAACGCTGGATGATCTGTGCCAGCGCGTTGGAAAAGCCAATCTTGCAGAAGTTAAGCGAGAAATTGCAGATGTGATGCCCAGTCAGCAGGGTCTGCCGGTCTTTGTTTATATCGTCACCAAGCTGCAAAAATCAGGGGGTCACACCCGTGTCATTGAAGACTTTATCAAGGCACGGTCGGATGCACAGCATGTCATCTTATCGACAGAGTTGGGTGGAAGATCAGACAGTGATTATCTGGCGAAAGGGTTGACCAAGCAGGCTAACATTGTCTTTGAGCAAGCGCCTAAGGCAAATTACCAGCAGCGGCTGACGTGGCTACAGGGGCGTCTGTTGAAAATCCAGCCGAAGCGGATTTATCTGTTCAATCACCATCAGGATAGCGTTGCTGTTGCTGCGATTCAGCCGGAAATGGGTCTTGATGCTTACTTCTACCATCATGGCGATCATCACCTGTGTCTTGGTGTTTATTTGTCTCATCTCAAGCATATCGACCCACATCCGATGGGCTATCACCATTGTCGTGATGAACTGGGTGTCGAGAGCATTTATGTTCCGCTGACGGTTGAGGATAAGGGTGCGCGCCCGGATAATCCGTTTCTGGCAGATCGACTGTTAACTACTTGCACAGCAGCGCGCTCCAACAAAATCGAAATTCCTTATTTTGTTAGTTACCTCGACTTGGTGCCACAGATTCTGAAAGCAACCGGTGGCAAACATATCCATATAGGCCGTCTCACGCCTTGGGCGCTTTATAGGATTCGCAGAGGACTGAAGCGGCACGGCATCCAACCGCAGCGGTTTGTTTATATACCTTGGGTTCCCAGTGTTTGGAGGGCATTGCAAGAGCACCAGGTAGATTTGTATATCGCGTCTTTCCCCTACGGTGGAGGGGTCACATTGATTGAGGCATTAGGGGCGGGTATTCCCGTTGCTTTGCACAGGCATATTTTTTCCAGAGTTTTAAGCGGCATCGATCTCGCCTATCCGGATGCCTTTAGTTGGCGCGAGCCTGAGGAATTATTGAATTACTGTGCGTCGGTAACTGCCGATGATCTAAAAGTGGCGGGCAAGGCTGGGCGTGCGCAGTTTGAGCAGTTTCACTCGAGTGAGCATCTTGATTGCTTTCTCAATGACACTGATTACAGCAGCCCCACACCTCATGTTTTATCTGCCAATTTTTCGGTAGAAGCGGATGAATGGGGGCTATGGATGGAACGCCAACTGAGCTTGCGCCGCCTGATTTCAAGAGCTGCATATCGTGCTTACCGGCGGTTCAGGAGGCTTTTGTAATGAGTGAGCGTCGAACGGTGGGTGATGGGATGTGATGTGTTGTGTTGAAAATCCCAAAACTACACTCGTTGCAAGTTGACTTGTGATGCCACCCGCTGCTTAGCGAAAAGTCGGCGCTGGTAAGACGGCGTTATGGCTCTGGGGGGGCGAGCACACAACGCACTATAAAGCCTCTATACAGCAGGGCGTTTGTGAAGGATATGCCCGGCATCTTGTTCTGGCTGCTATTGCCGCTGCATGTGCTGTTGAATGTGGTGACTGTTATTCATTTTTCTCTTCGCGGCCAAGGCAAATTGATTCTGCGCGCCAAGCGCGATGCGATTAAAGGGCTGCCCAACATGTGGCGCAAGCGGCGGGAGATTCAAGCGAAACGCAAAGCGAGGGTTGCTGATATTTGGCGGGTGCTGGATAAGCGTTTGCTTTCGATAAGAAGAAAAACATGAGTCACACGATTTCCACCATCATTGTCAATTAGGGGGCGCTTGACGAAACGGAAATTAAAGTACGTTAAGCTGAAATGTGTCTGGTTAGGCTGATAGAACCGGCTGGCAAACTGTCAGGAAATTGAAAAATCGAGTCTATTCTGACGTGTTTCTTGGCCTTGCCTGACGCCAAGCATGGGTATACTCCATCCTGACAGCCTGGTTTGCGCGACGCGCAAGCCTCATCACCTCATCACCTCATCACACGGCAAACACTACAGCAACGCGACCGGACGAAGCCGCACGGCGAGCCGGGCCGACGACGATTTGCACGTTTCGACCAAGCCGCACCAGACAATCAAGCATCTTCGCTTCACTGATACCGCGAAACTGACCGCGCAGCATTTTGGATAGCTTCGGCTGTGGAATGCCTAGAACATCGGCGGCTTGCTGCTGGCTCCACTTCCTGCCTTTGATGATTTCGCCAATTTTGGTTGCAAGCTGTGCTTTGACGATCATTTCGTCGGCGTCGGCCATGCCTAGATCGGCGTAGACGTTGCCGCTGCTTTCTTCGATTTCAATCATTTCCGTTCTCCTTTGGAGTGCGCTTCCGCCGCCTTCAATCGTTCCCGAATTACATCCATGTCCGGCTTGGGAGTTGCAATCCCATGCGTCGATTTCTTCTGAAAGCAATGCAGGACATAAACCGCGTCGCTGAATTTGACTGTGTAGACGGCGCGAAACGTGCCACCACCAGAGTCTTCAACTACTTCAAGAATGCCCGCTGATCCGAAGCCCTTGAGCGGTTTCGTCTGTTCGTGCTTCTTCCCGATCTGCGCTTGATGCAGTGCATAGCCGAAGGTGGATTGCACCTCGGCGGGCATGGCTTTCAAGTCCTTCTTGGTCGATGCGATCCAAAGTAGCTTTTTCGGGAGTTGTTCCAACTTTGGATTATACCCATATGAGTCTAAAAATACAAACGGTTCTATGGGGTGCGAATCGTAAGAATTTTGGCTTGGTCAAAAACCGGGGTCTGTTCCCGGTTTTCGGTTTTCCTCACTCAGTCCCAAACGCAGCGAATCGATCAGGTCTCGCTCACGAGGATCCAGGTTCTGCACGTCTACATGGCGCCAGTTGCGCTCGTAGATGCTCAGTGCTTCCACAGGCGTCAATTCATCGATGCCATGCACTTGCCAAGCAAGTTGCTTGAGTTGCGGGTAGTCAGCCAGACGGATACGCGCCGGGATCTAGCCCTTTCGGTTCTCATTGGGTGCATCAGCAGCTAAGCCAGTTGGCTTGATGATGCCGAAGTCCATGCCTTGAGCCTCCATGGCGTTGAGGTATGCACCCATGGTGACCGAGGGTTCGTCGCTCTCTATCCGGTACAAAGTCACGCGCGACACGCCTGCCGCCTCCGCTGCTGCGGTAGCGCTGATGCGCAGCGCCTTGCGATGCGCACGAATCTGCTTGCCCAGTGCGATGAGCTTGTCGGCGGCCGTGCTTGCGTTGATAGGCGTACGTGCTGGCACAGTGTTTCCTATTTTATGCAAAATGGTCTAAATATAAAGAATGAGATACGAAATTTAAAAAGTTAAACCGGAGTTAAACCGGGAATAGACCGGTTTAACTCCGGAAATTAGCGGCAGTTAAAAGTAGTGGTCAAAAACCGGGGTCTGTCCCCGGTTTTCCGCGAGCTAGTAGCAGAAGTTTTACCCTTTTCGAACATGGACTCAGGATTAAGATGATCTGGCGTGGGGCGGTTTTATTAGTCGACTTTTTTATACCATTAAGTAATAAAGTCGCGACTTTATTGCATTTATTGTACACTTAGTCCATGAAGCGCTACCTCGACGAATGGGTATTGAAAGATTTAACCACCAAGATGGTGGTGTTGACTGGCCCACGGCAGGTGGGAAAAACGACCCTTGCGCGTCAGTGGATGCAGTTATTCCGGAATGCTCAATACCTCAACTGGGATGTGTTGCCGGATCGGAGGGTGTTGCAGCGCCAGTCATGGAATCCACGCGCTAAGCTACTCGTCATGGATGAGATTCACAAGATGCACGATTGGAAGGGCTGGTTGAAGGGGGTGGTGGACGGGCGTTCGCCCGAGCAGGCACTGTTGGTGACGGGTAGTGCGCGCATGGAAACATTTCGGCAAGGGGGCGATTCACTGGCGGGTCGTTATTTTGCTTTCCGCTTGCATCCGTTTTCGGTGCGCGAGTGGTGTGAACAGCAGCATGTGGCGCCCGCCGATGCTTTGGATCATTTGCTGGAAAGAGGTGGCTTCCCCGAACCGTGCCTGGCGAGTGACTCAGTGCAGGCGGATCGCTGGCGTGCACAGTATTTCAACGATCTGATTCGTGAAGATGTGCTGGAGTTTTCACGCCTGCACGAGATCAATACGATGCGTCTGTTTGTGGAGTTGTTGCGCGAACGTGTGGGGTCACCCCTTTCGTTGGCCTCCATGGCGCGCGATCTGGCGGTTGCACCCGCGACATTGAAGCGCTATCTGGATATTCTGCAGGCATTGTTTATTGTTTTTACCGTTCAGCCCTGGCATCACAATATTGCCCGCGCTATTTTGCAAAGCCCTAAAGTGTATTTTTTTGATACGGGATTGGTTCGAGGTGATCAGGGCGTACGCCTGGAAAATGCGGTAGCGGGAATGCTGCAAAAGCATGTACATTTTTTACAGGATAGCGCGGGAAGAGCGGCTGGTCTGCATTACATTCGCACCAAGGATGGTACGGAAGTCGATTTCGCGCTCAGCGAGGAAGGAGCGCTGACGCAAATGATTGAGTGCAAGTTGGGCGACAATAAGCCGCATCGTGGCCTGTTACGATTTGCTGAACAGTTTTCTGATACGCAGGCTGTGCAGATAGTTTACGGATTACGTCAAGAAGAGTTGCGCAATGGAATCAGAATTACGGATGCCGCTAATTGGCTTATGGGTTTGTCTGCTTGATGTAAAACCGGGGACAGACCCCGGTTTTGCTTTGTTTTAACCGGTTAACAATGCCTTGAGGTCTTTGAGCATCAAGAACAAGTGGTAGGGATCGGTCGGACTTGGCGTGAACTCCCAAGACGCGTACGATTGCCGCGCAGCATCATCCTTGGCATGGACCAGCAAGCAACGTACGCCTGCGATATCGGCGGCTTGCACTGTACGCAGCAATGCGTCTTTGAGCAATGCCTTGCCAAGTCCTTTACCCTGGTGATCACGATCAACAGCGAGTCGAGCCAGAATCATCACAGGCACCGGATGACGGGCCAAGCTCTTCGCGACCCGTACCGGCGCATCTTCCAGATCGACGCTGCCAACCACCAGACTGTAGAACCCCACCACGCCACCGCCATCGCAGCAGACGTAAGTTTGCGCACTGTTGGCTTTCTGGTTGACGAAGGCGTAACGCTGCAGGAACTGGTTCAGTCCCGGTTGCCCACAGTCAAACTGCTCGACGTGATCCGCAACCGAGAGTTTGCGGATCGGCTCATACGCTGTGCTCAACCAAGCACACCAGGTTCACCGAGCAGCTTCTTCAGGCGGGGCTTAGCCTGAACAGGGCGGTTCAGCGCCTCCTGAAACGCTTGCCACTGATCGTCGTTGAGTACAAACTGGCGACGGTCAGCGAGCGCTTGGTTGGCTGCTGTCACGCCCGCGTCAAGCAAAAACTCGCTGACATTCTTGTGGCAGGCACGCGCAGCTTCTTGCAGCAGTTGCTTGACAGAGCTGCTGGCACGGACATCAATCCGTTCGCTTTTTGATGAGTTCAAGGTGCTCATGGCGACCTCCAGATTCTGACAATGCGCCATAATAACGTCCGGATGATGTCCTGACAAGCTAAATTTTAAAACCGGGGACAGACCCCGGTTTTGATAAGCGATTCCGCTTAAACCGGGGTCTGTTTCGCTGTTTAGGATAGATTATCTCAGGGCGATTGTTGTGTTAATTATCCTTGTAAAAGATGGAATTATTATCCATAATTGCGTACATGATTGAAAGATTACTTTCCCCGCTGCTTTCTGATGCAATTGCCCATTCTCCTGCGGTTGCGTTATTCGGGCCGCGTCAGGTGGGCAAAACAACGCTGGCTTTGGCTGTTGGTCAGCGCTATCAGGCGCTGTATCTTGATCTTGAATCTGAACAAGACCTTGCCAAGCTGGCGCAACCGGCGTTATATCTTGCGGATCATCAAGATAAGCTGATCATTCTGGACGAGGTTCATCGTGCGCCGGGGCTTTTTCCGGTCCTGCGCGGGTTGATTGATCAGGCGCGCAGGACAGGAAAAAAAGCCGGGCAATATCTGCTGCTGGGTTCGGCTTCGCTTGATCTGCTTAAGCAATCAGGCGAAACGTTGGCGGGGCGTATTGCGTATCTGGAGCTTTCACCCTTCAACATTCTGGAAACGAAGCGAATCCCTGCCGACGATTTGTGGGTTCGCGGTGGTTTTCCGGAAAGTTTGCTTGCACCTACGGCGGCGCTGAGCTTACGCTGGCGGCAGGATTTTATTCGCACGTATCTGGAGCGCGATATTCCGCAATTTGGCCCGCGCATTGCAGCGGAGACTTTGCGGCGCTTCTGGGGCATGCTGGCGCATCATCAGGGCGGGGTGTTGAATACGGCTCAGTTTGCACGCAATTTGGGCGTGGATGTGAAAACCGCAGGGAGTTATCTGGCTCTGTTGGTCGATTTGATGTTGGTCCGCCGTTTGTTGCCCTGGCACGCAAACCTCGGCAAGCGGTTGGTTAAATCACCCAAGGTGTATGTGCGCGACAGCGGCCTTGTGCATGCGCTGCTGAGTATTGCGGATAAAGAAACACTGCTCGCCCACCCGGTGGTTGGGCAGAGTTGGGAGTGTTTTGTGATTGAAAATCTGTTGGCGTGTGCTGCCGATAAAGCGCAGGCCTACTTTTATCGCACCAGCGGCGGTGCGGAAATAGATTTATTGCTGTCATGGCCTGATGGGCGTCTTTGGGCAATCGAGATCAAGCGCAGTTTGAGCCCCAAGGTAGAGCGGGGTTTTCATGCGGCTTGCGCTGATTTGGCGCCGGTTAAAAAGTTTGTGGTGTACCCGGGTGTCGAGCGTTATCGCTTAGCTGCAGATATTGAGGCTGTTTCGCTTTATGATTTGGCGAATGAGCTGTTTTTTGCATGATGAGTTGAACGTGCTGGAATATATTGATAAGGTAAACAATGTTCTTCCCCCTAGGTTTACTTGCTAGGCATTGCCCCGCATCATCGTGCGTCGTGTAGCTATATCCGCTATCCGCCGCTTTACAAAAAGTCGGCGCTGGCGACACGGCGTGCGTTGTTACAAGACGGTCGAGTAAAAAATGCTCAGCTTTGCAGATCTGGGCTTTGTATTTTCTTTGGTTAGATTCCGCTTCGCGGGCAGGTGTCCTCGTCGTGGCGGATGGTGAGATGGTGTTGAAAGCTATGCATCTTGGGTTTTTGTTGCATAGTGGACATGGTGTTCGGATGTAAATCAACTGTTGCATGGTTGATTTACGACTATTAAACCCATGATCCGTTCCCGGGTTTTTTCGGTTTTTCTGGTTTTACGGTTTTAATGGGGGTGACTGAGTTGCGTTTCACGGGATATGCACCCGCATTGACAACTATTGTTAATCGTTCTACGATTCATTCATGAGCCGCAATACACTGAGCTTTGCCCTGCCCGAATCCCTCCGCGCTTACATCGATGTTCGCGTGGCTTCTGGTCATTACGGCAACACCAGCGAATACATCCGTGACTTGATCCGCAAGGATCAGGCCGAAGAAGCCAAAAATCGACTGTGCGCGTTGATTGAGGAAGGATTGAGGTCCGGCCAACCTCGGCCGTTCACACAGGCGGATGAAAGCGAACTGCTCGCTATTGCGCGCGGCGAGATTGATTGAAGCCAGTACGTCTGAGGCCGCAAGCCTTGGCCGACCTACAGGAAGAAGTGCGCTATTACCGCAGGCAGGCTAGCACTGCTACCGCAGAAGGCATGGTCGCGGCCAGCAGAAAGGTGCTTGACCAGATCGAGCGCAATCCCGGCATCGGTTCGTCGCGCATCGGCGAATCGCTGAGCATTCCCAAACTGAAAAACTGGCGGTTCACGGGTTTCCCGCTAGTGTGGTTCTATTTCGAGCGCGACGATTTTGTCGACGTGGCGAGGCTGCTCGGCGAGCGACAGGACATTCTGTCCATCCTTAAGTAGATAACACAAAATTGAAAAATCGAAAAATCGGGGTCTGTCCCTGGTTCGGTTAACCCTACGCAAACACTCTTCGCTAATTCACTGATATGGAAGTGTTATTCTTGGGAAACCTCGGGGTCAGACCCCGGTTACCCTATTCCAGCTAAACGCAAGGCTACGATGGCTGAAATCTGGCGGATGCTGGATAAGCGGTTGTGGCCAGGGCGGCGGTAACTGCCCCGATTGATTCGATAGAGGATTTTTTGGAAAAAATGACATCAACAATAACACCTCAACTTTCCGCCATCGTTGTTAATTACAACGCGGGTGCATTGTTGCGTTCATGTGTCGATTCTCTGCTGCATTGCCCGATGGAGGTGGAAGTGATCGTCATCGATAACGCATCAAAAGATGGCAGCCTGAGTGCCGTGCAGAATCTGCCTTGTGTGCAGGTGATCAGCAACACACAGAATCGTGGTTTTGCCGCCGCCTGTAATCAGGGTATTGAGGTTGCCAAAGCCGATAATCTGCTTTTTCTGAACCCCGATTGCACATTTGTTCCCGGAACCTTGGCGGAGCTTTTGTTGCATTTGCGAGCAGATCCCAAAGCCGGTATGGCCGGTGGTCTGCTGGTGAATCCGGATGGCACTGAGCAGGGCGGGGGGCGGCGTGCCGTGCCCACGCCGTGGCGGTCTTTTGTGCGGGCGTTCGGGTTATCCAAATTTTCTCACCGCTGGCCGAAGCTGTTTTTTGATTTTCATTTGCATAGGCAGCCCTTGCCGGATGGCTCGATTGAAGTTGAAGCGATTTCCGGCGCCTGCATGTTGGTGAAGCGTGAAGTGCTTGTTCAGGTAGGGCATTGGGATGAAGCATATTTCTTGCATTGCGAAGATTTGGATTGGTGCATGCGGATACGGCTGGGTGGCTGGAAGGTGCTTTTTGTTCCCTCAGCCAAGATTACCCATGCACTGGGTGTGTGCAGCAAAAGTCGCCCTTTCTTTGTTGAGTGGCACAAGCACCGTGGCATGGTCCGCTTTTATCGCAAGTTTTTCCGACATCAGTACCCCGGTGTCCTGATGTGGTTGGTGGTGATGGGTGTGTGGCTGCGCTTCGGGATAGTGGCGTGCTATCAGGCGGCAAAGCGTTTGCTGGCCAGGGTTAGGGGCTAACGTTGCAATGGCGCGTGGGAGTGCTGGGAGCTTCCAGTCTTGTTGGGGAGTGTCTGCTGCCTTTGCTTGCCGATGCGGATTGGCAGGTGGTGGCTTATTCGCGGGGCGCGCCCGGCCATGGCGTCGATGGAGTTGAGTGGCGGCAGTTGCCATTGGCTGAATCCCCTTCACCCCAGCCCTCTCCCCAAAGGGGCGAGGGCGTTACGTCACACTGGATATGTGTCGCGCCCATTTGGGTATTGCCAAACTATTTTTCGCTGATCGAGGCCGCTGGCGCACGGCGTATTGCGGTTTTATCTTCTACTAGCCGCTTTACAAAAGTCGGCTCTGGCGATACGGCGGAAAATGCCATCGCGGTGAGGTTGATCGATGGTGAAGCAAGTGTGCGCGAATGGGCGGCAAGCCGTGGCATTGAGTGGGTGATCCTCCGCCCTACGCTGATCTATGGTTATGGGCGAGACAAAAATATCGCCGAAATTGCCCGCTGGGTTCGCCGGTTTGGTTTCTTTCCATTGCTGGGCAAGGCCCTGGGTTTGCGTCAGCCAGTCCATGCGGATGATGTGGCCGCTGCGTGTGTGGCGGCATTACTGTCACCTGTGGCCGGCAACAGCGCATATAACCTTTCCGGTGGTGAAACGCTCGCCTATCGTGAAATGGTTGAGCGGATTTTTGCGGCGATGAATCGTCGTGCCAGACTGGTGACGATTCCGCTGAGTGTTTTTCGATTGGTTATCGGCTGCTTGCGGTGGCTGCCCCGTTATCAGCACTGGTCGGCGGCTATGGCTGAACGAATGAACCGGGATCTGGTGTTCGAGCATTCGGATGCGGCGCGCGATCTGAATTTTTCGCCCCGGCCATTTCAGCTTTCTGCTGAAGATTTGCCCACATGAGTAGATAAAATGAACGAAAAAGACTTCTCGCTAGTCGTTTGGCACGGCAGCCAGATTTCGCAGGCAGAGCGTCAAAAACTGTTGAACCAACAACCGATAACACGTTGGCTTACCGGCATCTCACTACCATTGAAAGTGCGCAAGCGAAGCGCTGCGGGTTGGGTTGCCCAACCTTTCATACTCACTACGGCCCATTTGATTCCCAAATGCAAAATTGAACCCGTGTCCGCCGATGTTGTTTGCGGCTATTCATCGGATGTTCCAATGCCAGCAACAGAGTCAGTGAGTCGCTGAATCGTCAGCGCACAGCGCCGATCAATCAGCGTGGTGATCTGCTCGACCAAGGGGTGACGAGCAAATCCGCTGTGTGGATCGGTCTGGAGTTTGCGAGCGGTAAACGGCAGAGACTTCGCCAGTGCCAGAATGCGCTTGCGAGCCTGTGTCTTGGCGAGGCCAGTCCCCTCTGCAAATCGATCCCAGTGCTGCACTTGGACTTCGCTGAACTTGTACTTGCTACCGATCTTCATGGCCATCTTGGGCATGAGTGTCGGATACACCGCTGTCGAGAGGGCGTCGTAGAGCGGCGCTAAGACAGGGATCTTGCTCGAATACAGTAATGAGAAATTCTTGGCATGCGCATCGTGGTTGCCGATCAGTGCGTTGAAGATCACATAGTCGAGCAATCGCAGCACCTGCGGGGCACTCGGGCGTGTGACACGGCGTACCAGCGCGAAACACTGCGCGAGATCCGGGCCACCTTCGTTCTGGTATTTCATTTCGGGCGCCTGGCCGACGTCGGCATGGCCTTGCGCGACCAAGCCAGTCTGTGCGCTCACCGAGGACGTGGTCAAGACCAGCGAGATCGAGGGAGAGCACCTCAGCGTCGAATCCGTACGTTCGTCCATCGCCCGCCGGCTCGGTGTGGATATCGGTGCGTTGGCCCCCGTCGATCGACACGTCGAAGGCGTGGTCGAGATGGTGCTCGACGCCACCGCCAACTGCAAAGCCCCCGTCACTCGGGAGCGCCTGTTTGGTTGGCACGCCGCGCTCTTTCCTACTGGCTATTCCGGTCTCTCCAAGATCAACGTCGGTGGCTGGCGCGACGATGCCAGCGGATCGATGCAGGTGGTATCCGGCCCCATCGGCCATCAGCGGGTGCACTTCGAAGCCCCTCCGGCGGATCGTTTGGAAAACGAAATGGGCTACTTTCTCGGCTGGGTCAATGGCGAGTCGAATGAGCCGCCGCTCATCAAGGCGGGACTCGCGCATTTGTGGTGCATCACCTTGCATCCCTTCGACGATGGTAACGGCCGTATTGCCCGTGCCATTGGCGACCTGCTGCTGGCGCGCGCCGACGGCAGCCCGCAGCGCTTCTACAGTCTGTCGGCGCAGATCCAGCGCGAGCGCAAGGCCTACTACGACATCCTGGAGCGCACCCAGAAAGGGTCGCTTGGCGTCACCGAGTGGCTCACCTGGTTCCTTGCTACCTTGCATCGCGCCGTTGATCAGGCGCAGCATGCCTTCGATGCCGTGCTGGCCAGGGCGCGGTTCTGGCAGCACGTTGCCGGCACGCCGATGAACGAGCGACAGGTGAAACTGATCAATCGGTTGCTTGACGGCTTCGACGGCAAGCTCCCCAGCAGCAAGTGGGCGGCGATTGCCAAGTGTTCGCCGGACACGGCACTGCGCGATATCAATGAACTCGTGGCGTATGGCGTGTTGCGCAAGTCTGCGGCCGGTGGGCGCAGCACCAGCTACGAGCTGAACGAGCTTCTTCCGCAATTTCGGATGGAACTATCACGAGTTCGCGCCGAGAACGTACGGTTCAGGATGGAGAATGACAGCCTAAAAAAGCGACGGCGTCTCCCAAGGGGACAACTGGAAACGCCACGCATTCTACGCTCGGCTACGTCTCGCCAGAAAAATTCCTGGATACGTGGGTCAGCACTCGGCATGAGAAAGAATTGACGGCATGATGCAGATGGGCTGAAGAGGCAAAACAGAGGGGATCTCCCTTGTTTAATATGTTGCGATGATGTGAAAGCATTCTTTAATACGATCGCAAGGTATTAAGTTTTTCTTTAGCACCACTGAATGGAGAGGGGAGAGAGCTCAGGATTCATCACCCAGATACAGCGTGGTGAGAGGATGTTTTCGACGACCTTCAGCGCTGCGGCCATGGCGGCACCTCCGCTGCCGATGAAGGCGATATACAGGCCACCCGCACTGCCGCTGGCCTTGTTTTAGTGCCGTCAGCCCCCCATCTGGTCGAGTAGGCCCTTTCGTGCCTCAGCTTGCGAAGCATGGCGTGGCCCGATAGCCGAGACCAGCCACGGCTGCAATGAGCGTCGCTAACGGCGTGCCGGGGGTGGTGGCGAGTTGTACGATTCCTTTCGGATAGGACACGACTGCCGAGTGTACGCCCGGGATTTGCTTCAAGGCTTCCCTGACGTGCGCAGCGCATGAGTCGCAGGTCATTCCTGTCATTCGCAATTGAATCATGTAAAGCTTCCTCTATCGTGTCTGCAACGACGAACAGCATCGTTAACCGCAGTTCAGTGCGCATTCGCAGCCGTCGAAAGCGCAGGCGACAAAAAACCTCAGATCAGCGGTTGGATTTCAGTCTGGATGAGATCGCGGAACTGCTGAGACTGGAGGACTGAGCACGCTGCCACGAAGCGCGTGCGCTTGCTGACCGCAAACTCAAGGATGTCCATCAAAAACCTTGTGATCTCCAGCACATTGAGTGCGTATTGACCGAGCTTTTCGTCCGCTACTGCGCTGTTAACCGGGATGTGAAATGTCCCCTCATTGCATCAATGCAAGAACATCTGTGACCGGGTTTTCCAAGATCAACGGGCTCGACGCATTAACGGCGCCGGCTGCAATCAACGACTGCGATTGGCCGTGTCTGCCGCTAACAATGCTATCGCCATTCTTGCCCGATAAACACACTGTGATGCTGAAAACTACTTTGTCCATCCGCGACAGAACTGCAGGAAATAGCTCAGCCGTGCCGAAAGAATTTTGTGTTGACTGTAAATCAGGTAAAAATGACGGTTGAGTGTAAGAAGCGTCGTCCTGACCTCTACCAGTTGACCCAATGCGATCAAGTCGTCAGCCACATAACGTGACAGGCAAGCAATGCCCAGTCCCGCTGCCGCTGCACGCTTGATCGCCTCCGCGTTGCTGAATTCACCGACAGGGCGCAAGTAGTGCAAATGCGGCACCAACGCGTGTTCCACCGCCTCACGCGTGCCCGAACCTGGTTCTCGCAAGAGCCAGCCCGCCGCGCGCAACGTCTTGACAGAAACCCTGTTGCTCTTCTTGTCCTTTATCATTGGATGGTCGGCGGCACACACAATAATAAGCTCATCTTGAAGCCAGGGTTCTACGTGCATGTCCGGTTCATGGCACGGCCCTTCGATCAGGCCGATGTCGACTTCGAAATTCGCGACCGCTTGTGCAATATCCGCCGTATTGGCAATCATGACGCGGGGATACATATCGGACCCATGGGCGGCGTAGGCACCCAGTATCGCCGGCAGAAGATAATTGCCGATGGTCGTGCTGGCGCCAATATGCAAACCGATTCCCGTGGATGTATCGGCCGTGGTGAATTGTTGCTCGATGGTTGCCCCAGCGTCCAGCATCTGCCTGGCCTGGGGCAACAGCAAACGACCGTTGTCGTTGAGAATAAGCCGCTTGCCGATCCGGTCGAACAACTTAACGTTTAAAACGGCTTCCAGCTCATTGAGCGCGGCGCTGGTCGCCGACTGTGACAACGCAATCATGTCGGCCGCAGCCGTTGTGCTGCCTGTCCGGGATATGGCCAGGAATATTTGCAGCTGCCTCAATGTCAGTCGCATCGCATTAATTAACCGATTTAATAGCTTAATTATACATAAATAAGTCGTTTTACTAGTTATTTGCCGGCACCTACACTGCGCAGCATACGGACTTGATCCGCCTGTTATGTGGAGAATAAAAATGCATGCGCCGATCCCTGTCACCGTTTCTGAATCGTGGCTTACCATCAGAAGCCTCTTTGTACAGTACGTCGCGCCGCTATGGCCCGGTTTGGCGCTAAGCGGTCTCGTCGCTGGCGTTTCAATTGAGCTAGGCAAAGTGGCGTGGCTCGCGTCACACGGCTTGAGCGCGTTAACGATTGCCATCATGCTCGGCATTGCGCTCGGCAACACAGTATTTGCTCGGATGGCTTCGCATTGCGGCGCGGGGGTCGCCTTTTCCAAGCAAAATCTGCTGCGACTCGGCATCGTTCTGTATGCATTCCGGCTTACCTTTCAGGATATCGGCCAGGTTGGCATGGCCGGTGTTACGATCGACGCACTCATGCTGACGTCAACCTTTGCGCTGGCGATGCTGCTGGGCACCAAAGTGTTCAAGCTGGATCGTCATACCGCGATCCTGATCGGTGCCGGCAGCTCGATTTGCGGCGCTGCGGCCGTGATGGCCACCGAGCCGGTAGTACGCAGCCGCGCTGAACAGGTTACCGTCGCAGTATCGACCGTTGTTGTATTCGGCACGCTGGCTATCTTTCTTTACCCGCTGCTGTATCGATTTAATCTGCAATGGCACCTATTCGACACGTCGCCATCGGCGTTTGGCATCTATGCCGGATCGACCATCCACGAAGTAGCACAAGTGGTGGCAGCGGCACGTTCAGTCAATCAAGAGGCAGCCAATACGGCGGTCATCGCGAAGATGGTGCGCGTCATGATGCTGGCGCCGTTTCTGATCATTCTTTCTGCCTATCTTGCGCGAGAAAAGAAATCTGGTTTTCGAAATCTCGTGGCCGCCACGCAGCACAGTGGCAAAGCTGGCGGTCGTCTGGCAATTCCGTGGTTCGCCTTTGTTTTCATTGCAATGGTCGGATTGAATTCGGCAGCACTGTTGCCGCGTGATTTGGTGGCAGACGCGATTAGTCTCGATACCTGGCTGCTGGCGATGGCAATGGCGGCGCTTGGGCTGACCACCCATTTGTCAGCGATTCGCCGGGCCGGGATCAAGCCATTGCTGCTGGCTATGCTGCTCTTTGCGTGGCTCGTAATCGGCGGTGTTGCAATCAATTGCTTTGTCATGGCCTTATTTGGCTGACGCCCGACCATTCAGGATGGTGCCTGGCAAATAGCACCAAAGAAAAAAATATTTTGAAATGGATGGAATAGTTTGGCCAGCTCTCTCGTATCCGCAGATGTAGGCAATTCAAGCTCGCTGACCAAACCGAATAGAACGACTCTTTAACTAACCAACGGAGCTTAACCATGAAACATCTCGTTATTGCCACAACCCTTTATTTGACAATGATGTGGCGGAAGGCGGAAAAAGCACTTGCAACACGTATCACGATGCTACCGGTCAGTGCCTGATCTTGCATGTCTCCACTGAGCAAGCGCAAAATAAGGATATCGGCTTCCGTTTTGCGCAAGAAGGGCCGGCCAACGTGTTTCACTGGATCGACGGCAAGTTCGGCTGCGTATTGTCAGCCGGCATCAATGAAAGCGAACTGGCTCGTGTCGCCAATGTCGTCTGCGAGCAGCTTGAGAAACCATGATGAACGGGATACTTTGTGCGTAACATTGCAAAAATCGCTTTAATTTTTCGAATTGCCGCTGCCGGCGTGTTCATAATTGCCGCCGCGCCTGCGGGTGCCCAACAGACGCATCAGCATCATGGTTCCTCTGCTGGCACACCACCTGCATCATTCGTCGCCAGCACCGCCAAGCCTTTTGCTGCCCTGATGGACGATGCGATGGCCGTGATGGATGACGGCATGAAACACGCGCCGATGAACGGCGTGGTAGAACACGATTTCGTCACGATGATGATGCCCCATCATCAGGGGGCAATCGACATGGCAAAAGCGCTGCTGCTTTACACAAAAGACCCGGAACTGAAAAATCTGGCGCAGGGCATCATTACCGAACAGCAAAACGAAATTCGCGTCATGCAGGCGTGGTTGCAGCGCTATCAGGCACAACAATCCAGTGACTTAAGACCCGCCTTACAACCTTCCAAATGAACTAACCCGATTCCCAATACAGAAAGAGTAAACCATGAAAACTTTTCCCCTGCTTTCCGTCACCGCTGCCGGCGCCTTGATCGTCAACCTGGCATGGGCGGTGCCTGCTGCACAAGACCGCGTCTACACCGCCGACCAGAACAGCAACACCGTCTCGGTCATCAATCCGTCCACTAACATGCTGCTAGGCCAGATCAAGCTGGGCAATCAGCGTCCCGATGTGCTGTCGCCACTGTACAAGGGCGAGATCAATGTGCACGGCCTCGGATTTTCACCAGATCACCAAACCCTGATCGCGGTTTCCAATGGCTCCAATTCGGTCACCTTCATCGATACCGCCACCAACAAGGTCAAGGGCACGACCTATATCGGCCGCTCGCCGCATGAAGGCTTTTTTACCGCTGACGGCCGCGAAGTGTGGGCGGTGGTGCGCGGTGAAAACTACATATCGGTAATCGATCCGAACACGTACAAGGAAACCGGACGCATTAACACGACCGCTGGTCCCGGCATGGTGCTGTTCCATCCCAATGGCAAGCAGGCATTTGTCGTCTCCAGCTTCAATCCGGTGGTCGAGATCATCGACGTGAAGTCGCACAAGGTCGTCAAGCAAATCAAGGTCGTCAGCCCGTTCTCGCCATTCCTGCAATTCACGCCCGACTTCAAGGAAGTTTGGATGACCCACAAGGACGTCGGCAAGGTCACGCGCATCGATACCGGGAAGCTTGAAGTCAAAGGCGTGTTTGACACCGGGATGATCACCAATCACCTGGGCTTTGCCAAAACGGACGGCGGCACCTTCGCCTACATCACCATCGGTGGCGAGAACGCGGTCAAGGTATTTACCATGGACAATGTGCCCAAGCTGGTGGCGACGATACCAGTCGGCGCGCTGCCGCACGGCATCTGGGCGTCCGATGACGGTAGCCGGATGTATGTCGGACTGGAAAACGGCGACGCTGTCGATGTGATCGATACTGCCAGCAACAAGGTCATTGCGCGCGTGCCAGTCGGTCAGGCGCCGCAGGCGCTGGTGTACGTGTCGCACGCCGTGCCGGCAGGAGAAGGCACCGCCAACTTGGTTCCGCGCGTCAATAGCGAGCCCATCAATATTGCATTGAAGCCCGTATCTGGCGCAGGTAAAGGTTTCGTCGTCGCACGCAACCTGGGGGTGATCGATTCGCTGGAGGTATCGCTCTTCAAGCTCAAGCCGCAAACTGTCTACAGCGTGTACGTGAGCGGCCAGAAGACCCCGGTCGCCAGCTTCAAGACCAACCCGATGGGGATGGCCAACGGTACGGCGATCGGCCCTTTGCGCGAAGTGGTGAATACGCTTTCGGCCAAGGATGCGGGACCGAGCAAGATCATTGTGATGGAAGGGGAAGCGCCTGCTGATAGCGCAAAGGCGGTGTTGGTCAGCGGAGCGTGATTTTTAAGCGGACATGCCATATTTGATATCCATGTGGATCAGCATGGCCTTCTGGAATATCTCGTGTAACTCGATAGTATTTATCATTACTTGATGAAGGTATTTAAAAACAACCAGGAGACAGGGGTAATGAAAACAAAACAGGAATTTTCGATGGCAGTGCAAAAACGGCGTGCATTCTTGCGGCATACCGGCACACTCGGCGTCGCCTCGGCAATGGGAAGTCACGCGCTTGCGGCACTGGCGGCTGACGTCTTGCGCGTGACGCTCCCGTTCGACAATGGTGAGCGTGAACTGGTCGCATTCCCGCAGAAGCGGCCAATGATTTTACTGACCAGCCGGCCGCCACAGCTGGAAACGCCGTTCGCCGTTTTCAATGAAGGCGTGTTGACGCCAAACGATGCGTTTTTCGTGCGCTATCACTGGAGCGGTATTCCCACCTCGATCGACCCGGCCACGTATCGGCTGCGCGTCGGGGGCAGCGTCAACACACCGCTCGAATTGTCACTCGACGCATTGAAGCAGTTGGCCGATCCGGTCGATCTGGTTGCGGTCAACCAGTGCTCAGGCAACAGTCGCGGCCATTTCATACCGCGCGCCAACGGCGGCCAATTGTCGAACGGTGCGATGGGCAATGCGCGCTGGACCGGCGTGCCGCTGAAGAAAGTGCTGGAAAAAGCCGGCGTCAAGGCCGGTGCGGTTCAGGTGTCGTTCAACGGCCTCGAGCAGCCGCCGGTGGGCGACGGCCCGGATTTCGTCAAGGCGCTCAACATCGACCACGCGCTGGATGGGGAGGTGATGCTGGCGTGGCAAATGAACGGCGCCGATCTGCCGTTTCTGAACGGTTATCCGGTGCGTCTGATTGTGCCCGGCTATTACGGCACGTACTGGGTCAAGCATGTGTCCGACATCCAGGTGGTCGACAAGGTGTTCGACGGCTTCTGGATGAGCACGGCCTACCGTATTCCCGACAACAATTGCGCCTGCGTGGAACCCGGCACGGCCCCTGCGAAAACCACGCCGATCAATCGCTTCAATGTGCGCTCTTTCATCACCAGCCTCGCCGATGGCGCGCAGGTACGCGCGGGCCGCGAAACCATTGTGCGTGGAATTGCTTTCGACAGCGGATACGGCATCACCGAGGTGGCCTTCTCTGCTGACAGCGGTCAGACCTGGCATGGGGCCCGTTTGGGCAAGGACCTCGGCAGATATTCGTTCCGAGAGTGGACCGTAGCGTTCAAGCCACCACGCACGGGTGCTTATGAGTTGAAAGTGCGCGCAGTCAACCGCATCGGGCAGAGCCAGCCGCTGACGGCGCTGTGGAATCCGATGGGGTACATGCGCAACGTGGTCGAAACCACGCGCGTCGTTGCCGTATAAGGGGATAGCGATGATGAAAACCACCAACCTCGGTGCAGCGCTGATTGCAAGTGCCGTATTGCTGTCGGGAAATACGGCACTTGCTTTGGATGTCGCGATGCCGCCTGAAACCGCCACCTACCGTGCGAGCGATTTGCCCGGCTATCAGCTAGTCCAGCGCAATTGCATGACCTGTCATTCAGCGCAGTATGTCGCCACGCAACCACCGGGTTCGCCGCGTGCTTACTGGGAGGCGACCGTCAAAAAAATGAAAAAGCCGTTTGGTGCGGAGTTCGCCGACGAAGATGTGCCGGCCATGGCGGATTATCTGGTCAAGACCTATGGTGCCGAACGCACAGCGGCGTCGAGCGTCGCGCAATTACCAGTCGCCAAGCTTGCAGCGTCGGCGGTTGCCACAACGCTGCGCGATGCGCAGACGCTCTTGAAGGCAAACAATTGCTCGGCGTGTCATGTGCTTGATAAACGGGTCGTTGGGCCGGCATTCAAGGAAATTTCAGCGAGGTATACCGGCAAGGCCGATGCAGTTGATCAGGTCTCGCGCAACATTCGGGCAGGCGGGGCGGGGAAATGGGGCAACGTCCCGATGCCCCCGTACGATCAACTCAAGGAGGTGGATGCGCAAACCCTGGCTCGTTACGTGCTGTCGCAATGAGCAGGTAAATTTGGTCCTTCCTTGCAAATGGCAGCAGGCGCGTAGTTACTGCGCAATCTATTCGCCTGAGTGCTGCTACAGGAAGGATTTGCCAATCATGCCGATAGCCACCAATGCTGAAACAGCTGCAAAACCTTTTTGCAGGTGCGGCCCTGCCAGCCGCGATGCAATCAGACGGCTGCCCATTATTCCCGCGAGGGTGCCAGCAAGCGCGCTGGGCGCTATGCTTCTCATTGACACCAGTGCGATGACCGCCAATGAGGTCGCGACGATGGATTGCATCGCCAGGTCCGTATAGTGTTGCAAGGCCGGAACCATTACAAAAAAACCGTCGCCGACACCCAGCAGGTCGGCAACGGTGCCAGTCAACGCCAGGGCACGTGTGCAGCGGGTAGTCCAGATGAACCGGCCGTTGCCATTGTCTCGAACGCAAGGCGGCGAGCGGCGACCCTGTTGTCCATCACCAGTCGGTTGATCTTGGACTTGCCGAAACGTCCGATAGGCAACGAAGAGCAGGACGATGGCAAAAAGCGGGCTGAGCCAGCGGTTATCCATCCTGTTGGCCAGCCAAACACCGAATGGTGATAACAGCACACCTGTCCCAGTCACCAACAAAGCGGCTTTGTAGCGCACCGTGCCAGCTTTCAACCCCAACCCAGCGCCAAGCGCGGCTGCCAACTCCACGGCCAGCAAGCCAATGGGACCCTCCTGGGCGACACTTAGCCCCACCCCGAAAATCAGCAACGGAACGGCCTGTATCCCGCCGCCAGCACCGGTCAGCGCGAGAATGACACCCATAATCAAACCAAGTCCGACACTAACTGACACCATAGTCCCCTTGATTCATCGTCGTGCCGTCCCCTACGGCATGCACAGGATATTTTCGAATTCGCCATGCAAAAGAACCGCGACGAAGGGCCGTTATTCCGGTTCCTTTGCAGAGGACCGAGTGCGTCGCTCTTGAATTTCAAAAACCACCATCCCCGCCAGCATGGCTATTGTGAAAATCAACGACTTGCTACCACGGCAGAGCCGGGACAATACCCGGTCAGACCCCAGCCGGCACCAAAGGTTGATCCTCCAAGGATCAGCCGGCGGTCAATCTGCCGTGCAGTGGGCAGGCGCATGGGCCCTCCCAGGATTGCACTGGAGCGCGTCGCGGCGAACCGGAAGACAAACAAGCCAACCAGAACCGCGCCACCCATGACAAAGGCGAGCGACGGATCCCATTTGCCGGCGAGGTCGAGAAAGCCGATCACTTTGACGGGATCGGACATGCCCGAAATGATCAGGCCAAGCCCGAAGATCAGACCGGCGATCAGTGCCATCAACACTTGCATGATGCTCTCCTTGGAATGCCGTTCAAGCGATCAGGTGACGAACGATAAATACGGTCACAAAGCCGGCCAGCATGAACGAAGCCGTAGCCGACCATCGAGCGCGGAGAAAGACGGGAGAGGCCACTTACCCCATGACCACTGGTGCATCCCGAACCATAGCGGGTGCCGACACCAACCAGAAGGCCCGCGACGATGAGTGCGGCAATATCAGCCGATGCGCACCGCGGGCAGTGGCGCAGCAAGAACATAGACTAGCGGAGCGGCCAGCAAACCCAAGAGGAAGGCCATGCGCCATCCGATGTCCCCTGGCGCAGACCGAAACAGCCCGCCGACGATGCCACTGATGCCGGCAATCCTTCCATTGAACAGCAGGAACATCGCGGTAGAAACGCCAATCAGCAACCCATCCGCCAAGGAAGACCAAGGCGTAAAATTTATCCAGTCAATCATTTTTCCCTCTCTCGTCGACATTGCAAAACTGCGCTTAAAGCGCTTGCATGACAGCCAATGCCTCTTTACTCGCGATACTGTAAAAAATCTGTTTGCCTTCGCGTCGCGTATTGACCAAACGTTCTTCGCGCAGGACACCGAGTTGTTGCGAAAGTGTAGGCTGCAAGATGCCAACTAATTCTTCCAGCTCGCTTACGCACTGTTCTCCTTGGCTGAGTTGGCACAGTAAAAGCAGACGGCCTGGGTTAGCCAGGGCTTTCAGCAAGCTGTTGGCTTGCGTAGCGGCAAGCCGCATGGCTTGGATGTCTAAATTTTTGGGTGCAATTGTCATGACGCGATTCCGGGAAACAGCCGATTCGCTTACATTATATTTTTTTATAGTATATAATTAAGTATAAATTTATGCGTGCAGCCCCACAAGGAGAGTTCCCATGATCTTTCGCCAACTGTTTGAACCCTTGTCGAGTACTTACACCTACTTGTTAGGCTGCGAGGAAACCGGGCAGGCGATATTGATTGATCCGGTGATCGTCACGATAGAGCGTGACTTGGCGGAAATCACCCGGCTCGGCTTGACGCTGGCCTATAGCGTCGATACCCATATCCATGCCGACCACATCACCGCCGCGCGCGAACTGAAAAACAAGGTGGGCAGCAAGATCGCCGCGCCAGCTTTCGATCGCTTGCCCTGTGCCGACGTCGGCATCGAAGAAGGCATGCCGTTCAAGGTGGGGAGCATTGCGTTGCAGCCGTTGCATACCCCCGGCCACACCGCCGGCCATTTCGCTTACCGGTTCGACGACAAGCTATTTACCGGCGATGCGCTGCTGATCGAAGGCTGTGGCCGTACCGACTTCCAAAACGGCGATGCCGATGCCTTGTATAAAAGCGTCACCGGAAAACTGTTTGCACTACCGGACGAGACGCTCGTCTATCCCGCCCATGATTACCAGGATCGGCGCGTTTCCTGCATTGCACAGGAAAAGAAACGCAACCCGCGACTCGGCCAGGAGCGCACACTGGAACAGTTCCGGGAAATCATGGCGAACCTCAATTTGCCTTACCCGAAATTCATCGACTATGCCGTACCGGGCAATCAGCAATGCGGCATCTGTCCGGACCATTTGCCCGAGAATCTGGAGAAATATTGCGGTCACATGACCGAAAGCCCGCAGGGTTAATTAATTAATCGCAGAGGACCACCATGAGCCAGTTTAAGCAAGTCGAAGACGAAATTTTCATCGGCCCGCAGCCGACCGAGCAAGATCTGCAAGAAGCCAAGCAGCAAGGGATACGAACTGTCATCGATTTCCGGCTGCCATCCGAGACGGCGACATCCAATGAGACACTCACAAAAAGTCATGGCTTGGCTTACGTCAATATCCCTGTCAATAAAGCGGCTCTGGCCGCAAACCAGATCGGCGACCTGGATACCGCGATGAAGGACAAGGAAGGCCCGTTTCTGCTGCATTGCGCAACCGGCGCGCGTGCTGCGCTGCTCCTCTCATTGAGCAAGGCAAAGCAACACGGCTGGACAAGCGAGCAGGCATTTGCTGAAGCAAAAAGAATGGGGTGCGATTTGAAAACGTCTGCAGAGTTTTCGACGTTTGTCGCGCAGACACTCGATTAGACCAAGGCCTGTGCCCTGCCATCCGTCTACGTTCTTTAGGAGGGAATATGGCGAACACATCGTCTGCACTGAGGATTGTCATCGTTATTTTTGCCGTCATTGGAGTGATCGGTATGTGGGTAATGCACAGCACGATGATAGGCAGGATGAGCGGCAGCGGAATAGGGCAACCAATGGCGTCGATCTGCAACGGGATGATGGCGGCGCCTGATTCCTGATGCGCTGCTGACTCAAATCACGCTGTTCAATCAGGCGGCTGTTATGCGCTCTGGCTCATCCTGAAGCAGGTCAAGGCGGTGTGGCGGCAGAAGTTGGCTGTCAGCGATTGAACCGCCAAGTCAAGTGCGAGCGACGTCTTTCGCAGTCCGCCAATCACAAAAGCTACTGGCAAATATCCAAACTACGGGGGGCTACGGGCAAGGTTTCGCTCATGCGCAGGGCCGCGATCATTCCGGACGCAAGAGTGAGTACGGCTACGCACCAAATCGCCGTCTCGAGGCCAAATGCATCCGCCACCAAGCCGGAGAGTAATGCCCCCACGGCATAACCCAGGTCACGCCAGAGGCGATAGACGCCCACCGCGGATGCGCGCCACGAGGGGTGCGCCACATCACCGATCGCGGCAAGCAAGGTTGGGTACACCATGGCGGTTCCCAGGCCCAGCAACACGGCACCGGTCGCAAAGCCGACAAAAGTAGAAGTCGCAGCAGTGATCGCGATGCCGGCTGCTTGAACCCACATGCCCGAGGCGATGAGCCACTTTCGCCCAATCCGGTCCGATAGGGCCCCGGTAAATAACTGAGCGATGCCCCAGACCGCCGGGTAGAGCGCAGCCAGCATTCCCACGCGCTCCAGGGTCATGCCTGCCGCCGAAAAAAATAGCGGAAATAGCCCCCACGCCATACCATCGTTAAGGTTATTCACCAGGCCAGCCTGGCTGACACTCGACAGGCTTTTGTCCGTCAGCGAAGTGCGCATGAAGATCGCTTTTTGTGACAAGGGCGGTGCATTCACGTTTGAATTGATCTTTGACTCGTGAGAGACATACTGCCGGGTTTCGCGCACCAGCAGTACTGACAGTGCCAGGCCCACGATCACGTAACCTACCCCGAGATAGAACGGTTGCGGGCGCAAACCATAGTGTGCCGCGACCCAACTGGTCGCCAGTGCGCTGCCTGCGACTGCGAGGTAGCCGGAAAATTCATTGAGGCCCATGGCTAGACCACGTTTTTTGGGTCCGACCAGATCGATCTTCATGATCACGGTCGTTGACCAGGTCAACCCCTGGCTGATCCCCAGCAGCACGTTGGCAGCCACCACCCAGTTCCACGCCGGTGCCCACATCAGCATGAACGGCACAGGGATGGCCACCAGCCAGCCGGCGACGAGTACATGTTTGCGCCCGAAGCGATCGGACCAGCGGCCCGCAAAGTAGTTGGTGGACGCCTTGGCCAGGCCGAAAACCATGATGAACGACAGAATTGCCGCACGTGCGGCGACATGAAACTCCTGCTCGGCAATGGCGGGGAGGATGCTGCGCTCGAGACCTACCATGGCGCCCACAAAGGCGTTGACGAGTACCAGCAGCGAAAACTGCCCCATGTTTTCGCGCAGTCCCAGCCGTACTGGCTGCCCGCTCATGACTTGCAATCCTGCAATCCGCGGTTGACGCGCAGAATCGTTTCCATTTCAGCCGGCGCGGGTGGAACGTCGCTCACGTTGGCGATGAATTGCTCAAGATCTAGCTTCAGCTGCGGATTCCATTGCTTCTCGAAGCCGAGAGTCGACATCGGCTTGCCCGACAAACCCGCACCGCAGGCACTGCCCGCTTGATGAGCAGGATACATTTCAAGCGTATCCGGAAGGCGCAATAACTTCGTGTGAAGCGTTTCGTAAAGCTGTGCCGCCATCTCTCTTTCATGTCCCGCCAGATCCGGGCGGCCGACCGCGCCGACAAATAGCGTGTCACCCGTGATCACGAACCAGGGCGCTTCGCTGCGGCGTTTGTCGGCGACCAACAGGCAAATGCTGTCTGGTGTGTGACCTGGGGTGTGCAGCACCGTGACCTGGACATTGCCTATGTCGAGCACCTGCCCATCTCGCAAGGGCTCGAAGTCATAGGTCACCAGGAGCCGGTCCGACTCGTGCAGGAAATACGGAGCACACACTGCTTGCGCCAGATTGCGGCCGCCGGAGTAGCGGTCGGCGTGCACATGTGTGTCGATCACATGCGTGATGGTGACATTGGCCATCTTGGCCTCGCTGATGAACCAGTCCTCGTCTCCGGCTACCACGTCCACCGCCATGCCTTTACCGAGGCCACCGCAACCGAAGAAGTACGACAGGGACGATTCTTTGGTCGCCAGTTGTTTGAAAAACATGGATTTTCCTTCGCGTTACCATGCCGATTGAATGAAGATAGTCGTTTTCATCTTTTCTCTTCAATTTCGACGGCCAAGCCTGCCGCCTGCCATTCGCTCACACCATCGCGGATTTTGCGGACCCGGTAGCCATGCGACGCCAGTAGCGTGAGCGCCTCATCGGACATCAGGCAGAACGGGCCCCGGCAATAGGCGACGATCTCTTTGTCGCGGGGTAACTCAGCCAGACGTTTTTCGAGCTCAGCCATCGGCATTGATCGGGCAAACGGCAGGTGTGCCACAGCAAACTCGTCGGCCGGACGCACGTCGATCACGATCACCTCACCATTGCGCGCCTGCGCAAGCAGCGTCTCCCGGCTGACCGAAGAGAGCTTGGTGGGGTCGGCGACCATTTGTTCCAGCGCCATTCGCAGCTCCAGCAGGTGCTCCTCGGCCACTTGTCGCAAGACAACCCACAGGGTCGCCACGTCGTTTCCGGTCAGCCGATAAGCCATGTACTTGCCATCACGCCGCGAAGTAACGAGTCGGGCCTCTTTCAACGCCTTCAGATGCGCGCTAGTGAGCTTGATATCGGACGACAACTCCCCTGCCAGTACCTCCACCGTCTTTTCGCCTTGTGCAAGCAATTCCAGCAGTTCGAGCCGCTTCGGACTTGATACGGCTTTACCCACGCGCGCAACTTGCTCGTACAGTAGGTCTTTCAATGAGCGATTATTCATTCTTTAATTCTAACGATAATTAGAATTAAAGACAATTCAAATCATTCGATTTGATTCGTTGTCTTCGTTCGATTGCGCCCGACCAACTTAAAAACGAAACTGAAATTCCGAAAACCTGGCTTCTGCCGTTGTCAGAGCGGGGAGTGGTCACCGGCACGGACGAGACTAGGGATCAACGCTCGGACAATTGACGCACGAATCGAGGGCGACGGCGGGACGTTGCTCACTGGCACAAGGCTTGGAATCGCATTCGCGCGCGCGTCCGCACAAAGAAAAATCCCAACGGCGGCGTCAATCGAATAACTCTCTGAAGGCTTCATGATTACTGAATAAGCTTGAATCATTAGTGAAAGGTTGCCCCCAAAGTTGCCCCTCATTATTCGGCAGCGAGTTCGATCAAGTTCCGAATATCCTCAACCCGCCACGCCGTAATGCGTTCGCCCAAGGTTCGCACAGGTTGCGGGTAGCGTCTGGATTTAACACCCGCCCACCAAGTTGATTTACTGACGGGAATAAGCGCCAGAATCGTGGACTCGCTTTCGAGTTGCCAATAATCTGCGGCAGGCGAAGGTAACCAATTTCAGGCAAGGAGTGAATTTGTGGTTCGCTCATGTTATTCCTCGCCTTCCCGCGCCTTGCGATAGGCTTCTGTCTGCCGCAGGGCTTCGACTCGATCCAGATGAATACGATTGTTGATTGTCGAGAACAAACGGCCCTTGACCCTGGCCTTGCGCTCGACATAGCGGGCAGTAGATTCGCCGCGCAGTCGATGGAAGGTATCGGCCTGATTCATGAAGCTCCTGAATCCCTTTGACAAATTTGTAGTGCCCTCGCGTCCCATGAATACCGCCACATAGCCAAGCCCGGCAGTAAACAGCCGGTCATCAGTTGGCAGATTACTGGAGCGAATGCGCTGCAAAGCAGGTTGTGTAGCATCGCCCCAAGAAGCATTAGAGATAACTTCCCAAAGGGGATGGGTTGGCCAGCGGGATTTATTGCTGTCGCTGTCTAAATGCGCAAGGCGCAGCCATTTTTCGGTGAAGTAGTGCCACAGACCGTCGAGGTTCGCCAGCAGGTAGTCGCGCACCACATGCACACTCACACCGGCATCATGGGCCAGATGGGACACCGTGTAGGCGCTCACGGAACATCTCCTATTTCTCAACCAGCACAACAAGACAGTTGCGTCACGTCCTTGGTAAAGGTCTGCGCGCACAGCTTGAGCCCCTCGACCATCGTCAGGTACGGGAACAACTGGTCAGCCAGTTCCTGCACCGTCATTCGATTACGAATGGCCAGCACGGCGGTCTGGATCAGTTCGCCTGCTTCTGGCGCAACGGCTTGCACCCCAATCAAGCGGCCCGAACTCGCCTCTACCACTAGCTTGATGAAGCCACGGGTGTCAAAGTTGGCCAGCGCACGCGGTACGTTGTCCAGCGTAAGCAGGCGACTGTCGGTCTCGATGTTTTGTGCATGTGCTTCGGCCTCTGTCAAGCCCACGGTCGCCACTTGCGGGTCGGTGAACACGATCGCCGGCATCGTGGCCAGATCGAGGGCAGCGTCCCCACCTGTCATGTTGATGGCCGCACGGGTGCCGGCGGCCGCTGCCACATAAACGAATTGCGGCTGGTCAGTGCAGTCGCCGGCGGCATAAATGTGTGGTGTACTGGTGCGCATGCCTTTGTCGATGACTATGGCTCCCTGCGCAGTGACGGTGACCCCCGCAGCGTCCAGCGCCAGGCTGCGCGTGTTGGGTGCGCGTCCGGTGGCGACTAATAGCTTGTCGGCACGTACTTCACCGTGTTCCGTGGTTAGCACGAATTCATCGTCCACATGTGCGACGTGGCTGGCTTGCGTGTGTTCCAGCACCTTGATTCCTTCGGCACGGAAGGCGGCTGTAACAGCCTCGCCGATGGCCGGGTCTTCGCGGAAGAACAGCGTGCTGCGCGCCAGGATCGTGACCTGGCTGCCCAGCCGGGCGAAGGCTTGCGCCAGTTCCAACGCCACTACCGACGACCCGATCACGGCCAGGCGTTCGGGAATGGTGTCACTCACTAGGGCCTCGGTGGATGTCCAATACGGCGTGTCTTTCAAGCCGGGAATCGGCGGCACGGCCGGGCTGGCACCCGTGGCGACAAGGCAACGGTCGAAGCTCACCACGCGCTCGCCGCCATCGTTCAAACGGATGGTAAGGCTCTGGCCATCTTTGAAACGGGCTTCACCGTGCAGAACGGTGATGGCCGGATTACCGTCCAGGATGCCTTCGTACTTGGCGTGGCGCAGTTCATCGACGCGGGCCTGCTGCTGCGCCAGCAGTTTGCTGCGGTCAATCGCAGGCGCGGTCGCTGCGATGCCGCCGTCGAATGGACTTTCACGGCGCAGATGAGCGATATGGGCAGCGCGGATCATGATCTTGGACGGCACGCAGCCGATGTTGACGCAGGTACCGCCGATGGTGCCGCGCTCGATCAGTGTGACCTTCGCGCCCTGATCCACCGCTTTCAACGCCGCCGCCATGGCTGCACCGCCACTGCCAATGACGGCAATATGCAAACCGGCGCCCTCAAGTGCATCACGTTTTCCTGAATCGTTTTTGAAATCACCAACCCGGATCGCGCCTTGATAACCCAATGCGGCGATGGCGGCCAGCATTTGGTCGTGACTCACGTCTGTGTTCGCTATGACCTGTGCCCGGCTTTCGGGGTAGGACACCACAGCGGCATTCACGCCGGGAATTTTTTCCAAAGCATCTTTGACATGGGTGGCGCAGGAGCCGCACGTCATGCCGTTCACGGTGATTTCTGTCATTTTTTTACTCCAGTGGAATTCGGGGTCCAGCAGGCATCGGCTTGGCGTTTTCGCTGGATGGCGTAGATGGTCAAGCCGATGAAAACCGCCAGCACGGGCAGCAGCACATAGTCCCGGTAGTCGGTGAGAGCGGACAAGCCCACCACGCCAAACATAACCGCCAGAATCGGTGTGAAACAGCACAGTGCCACGAGAACCGTGCTAATGACGCTGGCCCGCAGCAGTGTTTTCCGGTCTTTCATTATTATTTCTTGACCGAAGAAGGATAGCCCGCGTCCTCGGTCGCCTTGGTCAATTTCTGGACGTTGGTTTTGGCGTCGTCGAAAGTGACGACGGCCTCACGCTTGTCGAAATTAACGTCGGTCTTGCTTACACCCTCGACTTTCGAGATGGATTTTTTGACCGTGATCGGACAGGCAGCGCAGGTCATGCCTGGCACGGACAGCGTGACGGTTTGGGTGGCGGCCAACACGGGGGCAACGACGGCGACGAGAGCGAGGGAAGCAAACAGTTTTTTAGTTCCGGCATAACGCGCTTCGCGCATTAACCTGCACTGAAACTTCGTTTTCATGGTGAACTCCTGATTAGTAGAAAAATGGCACAACGTAGGGAAAACCGAGCGCGACCAAGATCAACACGGCCACGACCCAAAAAATGAGCTTGTAGGTGCTGCGCACTTGCGGAATCGCGCAGACCTCGCCCGGCTTGCAGGCTGCGGTTGGTCGGAAGATGCGTCGCCAGGCGAGGAACAGCGCGACCAGCGCCGCGCCGATGAAAACCGGGCGGTACGGCTCCAGCACCGTCAAGTTGCCGATCCAGGCCCCACTGAACCCCAGGGCGACCAGAACCAGCGGCCCCAGGCAACAAGTAGAGGCAAGGATGGCGGCCAGCCCGCCGGCGAAGAGCGCACCGCGCCCGTTTTTTGGTTCAGACATACGTTTATCCTTTCGAAACTGGAATGAATCGCGTAACCTTACTTCCGTAGTCATATACGGAGTCAAGCGATATGCAAACTATTTTTGAGAATCTGACCATTGGCACCTTCGCCAAGGCCGCCGGAGTCAATGTGGAGACGATCCGGTTCTACCAACGCAAGGGCCTGTTGCCGGAGCCGGACAAGCCTTACGGCAGCATTCGCCGGTATGGTAAAGAGGATGTGACGCGGGTGCGCTTCGTGAAATCGGCCCAGCGGCTGGGCTTCAGCCTGGACGAGATCGCCGAACTGCTCAAGCTCGAAGATGGGTCGTATTGTATCGAGGCCCGCGAGCAGGCCGAGCGCAAGCTGGCCGACGTGCGTGCCAAACTGGCCGACCTCACCGGCATCGAGCATGTGCTCGCGGAACTTGTCGAGCGTTGTTGCGAGGCGCGTGGGCGGGTGCGCTGCCCGATGATCGCCGCCCTACAGCAAGCATGACGATGGAGATTCTGAAGACTGGTTACCTGTTTTTGGATACCGCCGTGGCAGCTGCACTTCGCGGACACGGTGGCTCAGTCGGGCCTTACTGCACTCGTTTTTCCACTCTCCGAATCATGGCGATTTCATTCGCCTGCCGATGCCAAAAATCAACCGCTTGATTCGTCAAGATATAACCTATTGATTTGTAATTGGTTGAATCGTGGCTCTTGTGGACTTCCTGCCTCTTCTGGCGAGTGGCGTCGGAGAGAGAGAAAAGGGGGCGATTTTAGCGGTGGCTAGAAAGGTCGAAGTCCGCAAGCACCCGCAGGAACCCTCGTGGGCACGCGGGAGGACGAAAAAAAATGTCCAACCGCACACAGGGTTGGACATCATTATTGGTGGAGGCGGCGGGAATTGAACCCGCGTCCGCAAACCTTCCACAGGCAGCCCTACATACTTAGCCTCGTTATTTGATTTAACGTATCACCCGCCAACGGGCAGGCTGGTAACACGCGGTCTGCTGATTTTTCGTGAAGCGCCGCGCAGCAAGGCACACCCTTAGCTCATATCAATGACACCGCAGCCGGTTTTACCCGGCACCACCTATGAGCAGGTGGCTGCGGCGCTCGCCGGTTTAAGCGGCGAGAGCGAAACGCTCGTCGTTGGCGTTTACTAGTTTCCGGCTGTATTTACGTGGTACTCCGGGCCACGGTATGCACTGCTCTGTTTCTTGATCCACGTCGAAGCCATGTCGCCCCCAGTGGTTGAGTCGTTGTGCCCTTCAGATGTGACTAGAAGTGCGAATTGCAAGCGCTATTCTAGCGAATTGATAGGGCAATGCGGAAAATATCTTGGGGCGATATGGCGATAATGTCAGCATCCCAGTCAGCCAGGGGTTTTTCATTACCTAGATATCCCCACGCGGCGGCGACGGCTTTCATGCCAGCGGCGTGAGCCGCCAGAATGTCGCGTTCGTCGTCACCTACGTAGATGCAAGATGCAGGCTGAATGGTTGCCATGCGTGCGGCCATGAGCAGAGGGGCGGGGTGTGGTTTGGGGTGAGATGCGCTATCACCAGCGACTAAACAGATTGCTCGATGCTGTAAGCCAAGCCCATCAACGAGCGGGGCGGCAAAACGTAGTGCTTTGTTAGTGACGATTCCCCAGGGAATGTTCAGGCTGTCCAGACGATCAAGGCACTCGGCGATGCCATCAAAAAGACAAGTTTCGTTGTGAACATTTTTTTCGTACAGCGCAAGAAAACGTTCTTGCGCGGCAGGATATGCCGGATTTTCTGGATGGAGGTTCATACCGGCAAGAAGTAATCCCCTTGCACCGGCTGCAACATGAGGGCGCAATTCCATCAAGGGGAGCGGTGGCAAACCATGCTCGCAACGTAGTTTGTTCAGCGCACCAGCTAAATCAGGTGCGGTATCGGCAAGGGTGCCATCAAGGTCGAAAAAGATGGCAGAGGTATTTGCTGTTGCCTCAGTCATTCCGTTGCGCACGTAACAGATAGTTAACCTGGGTATCCGATGTCAGGCTACATCTCCGTGTAAACGGGTTGTAGTTCAAGCCAACCACTTCCGTTACTGTTAGTCCGGCCCGGCGACAATAGGTAGCGAGCTCGGCAGGCTTGATGAAGTGGTTGTAATCATGGGTGCCGCGAGGCAAAAGCTTGAGAGCATACTCAGCGCCTAATACAGCGAACAACCATGCTTTGGGATTGCGGTTAAGGGTGGAAAAAAATACCTGTCCGCCAGGTTTTACCAGATTGGTGCAGGCTTGAATCACACTCGCTGGGTTTGGAACATGCTCAAGCATTTCCAGGCAGGTGACGACGTCAAAACTAGCTGGTACTTGCAGTGCCATCGCTTCGACAGAAATGAGCTGGTAATCGACGGCTTGGCCGCTTTCGAGCAAATGAAGCTTGGCAACTGCTAGTGTTTTCTCGGCCAGGTCAATTCCTGTGACTTTGGCACCGAAAGTTGCCATGCCTTCGCTGAGTAAGCCACCACCACAACCAACATCGAGTACCCGTTTGCCTTGCAGGCGGGTATGCCGCTCAATCCACTCAAGGCGAATAGGGTTGATGTCATGCAGGGGTTTAAATTCCGAATTAGGATCCCACCAGCGGTGAGCTAGTTCGCTAAATTTTTTTAGTTCAGCAGGGTCGACATTCATTCTTTGTTCCATGGCATTTGCTTTCAGGTTAACAAAAAAAGCCCTGCCAGGCAGGGCTTTTTTTGAACTTACGGGAGCAATTACTGTGCTTTAGTACCGATGAGTTCGATGTCAACACGACGGTCGGGTTGCAGGCAGGCAATCACTTTTTTGCTCTTTGGACCTTTGCAATCGCCAGGTTTTGTGACGGGCTGTGTTTTACCTTTACCTTCTGCAAAAACACGATTGGCATCGACGCCTTTACCCACCAAATATGCCTTAACCGCTGCGGCACGTTTTTCGGAAAGTTTTTGGTTATAAGCCTCCGAACCCAGGCGGTCAGCATGGCCGGTGGCAATGATCACTTCCAGGTTGATGTCTTTTGTGCTTTCAGCCAGTTTATCCAGCTTGCCTTTGCCTTCGCTGCGTAGCGTTGCTTTGTCGAAATCAAACAGAGCGTCAGCTGAGAGGGTTATTTTTTGGGCAGCCGGCTTCGGTGCTGGTGCTGGAACGGGTGCTGGAGCAGGTGCAGCCGGTTCAGGGGCGGCTTCTTTTTTCACCAGATCAGGGTCGCATTCTTCAATGGCCAAGGCTGGCGTCCAGTAGCCATCACGCCAGCAAAGGCCTGTGCCGCTTTTGGCGACATAGCCGCGCTGGTCAATAACATAGCCCACTGTGCCAGCAGTATCGACGCCTGGGGTTTGTGCAAAAGCGGCGGCAGAGAAGCCGAGTAATGCTGACAACAGCACAGAGTGTTTGGCACGCAAAATCATGGTGAGTTCCTTGTAGTGGTTAAGGGGTATGGTAAGTAGGTAAAGCCTAGAGTAAAAAACCCGAGGCCTTAATATAATCCAAAAATAGGGGGGAAGTAAATGAAGTAAATGAAGACAACACGGAAAGAAAGCCTGAAAAGTAGCGGTATTGATTTTAAATAATAAAAGACAAGCTCAATAGGCTAAACGATTATGCCATATGTTTGTGTGCGCTAATAGCTGCTGTACATCAATATTTGATGGCAGATTTTCTTGCATCTGGAGTTTGCCTGCGACCCAAGTATGGGTAACGTTATCTCTTCCCGCGGTGTAGACAAGATGGGAGGCGGGGTCAAAGCAGGGTTGCAGCATCCAGTCATCAATACGTACTGCACAAAGGTCGGCTGCTTTGCCTGGGCGCAGTGAACCAATCTGGTGATCAAGCCCTAAAGCGCGGGCGCCATTAAGCGTGGCGGCCTGTAGCGCCTGATGCGCGGTGAGGGCTGCTGCATCCTCGCTAACACCCTTGGCTAACAGGGCAGACAGGCGCATTTCTTGAAAAATATCGAGTCGATTGTTCGAGGCGGCGCCATCTGTACCTAGCCCAAAGTTGATACCTCGTTGGTGTATATCGCTTATCGCAGGAATTCCGCTGCCTAGTTTGAGATTCGATGTAGGACAAAGGGCAACGTGGCAACCCGTGTGGCTTAACTGATCAATTTCAGCGGCTTCGAGATGTACGGCGTGGACGGCGATGAATTGTGGCCCTAGCAGGCCGAGCGTATGCAGTCTTTGAATAGGGCGAACCCCGTATTGTTTGATGCTTTCTGCAATCTCGTTCGGAGTTTCGTGTAAATGGGTGTGGATCGGGAGTTCCAGCTGGGCAGATAGCGTGGCAATTTTTTCGAAGGTTTTGTCTGTCACTGTGTAGGGTGCGTGTGGTGCCAGGCAAAAGCTTAATAAAGGATGGTCTTTGCACGCGTCCCGTAAGGTCAGCCCCTTTGAGAGATAGTCGTCCGCATCTGCTGCGTAGTTGGTGGGGTGGTCCAGTACAACAAGACCTAGCGCTGCACGCATGCCGGATTGACGCACGGCATCGACTGCGGCTGCCGGGAAAAAATACATGTCATTAAAGGTCGTGATGCCGCCGCGAAGCATTTCAGCACAGGCGAGAAGCGTGCCTGTGCGGACGAAATCCATGGTGAGATGGCGTGCCTCGGCGGGCCAAATGCGCTCGGTGAGCCAGGTGGTTAGTGGTAAATCGTCAGCGTAACCGCGCATAAGGGACATTGCGGCGTGGGTGTGCAGGTTGACCAACCCAGGCAGAAGTACATGGCCGGGCAAATCAAGTTCTTCACGTGACGAATAGCGCTCCAGTGCCTTGTCGTACGGTAGCACGTCAACAATACGGCCATCATTTACCGCCAAGGCATGATCAGATAATGTGACGCCAGTTGGCTCAATGGGGATGATCCACTTTGGGTGAATCAGCAGATCGATAGCGACTTGTGAATTTTCTGAGTTCATGCCTGAATTCAATCAGATTCAGGCGGTTCAGACAACCGTTAGATTCTCCCACGCATGCTAAAATCGCCAGCTTTTATCGCTATCGCCCTGCCGTTTTCTGGTTAAGGCCGCCGACATGACTTCGTTCGCAAAAGAAACTTTACCCATCAGCCTGGAAGAGGAGATGCGTCACTCTTATCTCGATTACGCTATGAGCGTGATTGTGGGCCGGGCGCTGCCGGATGTGCGCGATGGGCTCAAGCCGGTGCATCGTCGTGTGTTGTTCGCTATGCACGAACTCTCCAACGATTGGAACAGGGCGTATAAGAAGTCGGCGCGTATCGTCGGTGATGTGATCGGTAAATATCATCCCCATGGTGATACAGCCGTTTATGACACGATCGTGCGTATGGCGCAGAATTTTTCACTGCGCTACATGCTGGTCGACGGGCAAGGTAACTTTGGTTCAGTTGATGGTGACAATGCCGCTGCCATGCGATACACCGAGGTGCGCATGGCACGCATTGGTCACGAATTGCTCATCGATATTGACAAGGAAACAGTTGATTTCGGTCCCAACTATGACGGTTCAGAGCAAGAGCCTCTGGTACTTCCGGCACGCATCCCCAATCTGCTGATTAATGGTTCGTCAGGCATTGCCGTTGGGATGGCGACCAATATTCCGCCGCATAATCTTAACGAAGTGGTTGAGGCTTGCCTGGCTTTGCTGGCGAATCCCGCATTGACGATAGATGAGCTGATCACCGTCATACCAGCGCCGGATTTTCCCACTGCGGCTTTGATTTATGGCGTTTCCGGTGTGCGCGATGGCTACATGACGGGACGTGGTCGGGTGATCATGCGTGCGCGCACCCACATTGAAGAAATTGAGCGTAGTGGTCGGCAGGCCATTATTGTTGATGAGCTCCCTTATCAAGTTAACAAAAAGACGCTACAGGAAAAAATTGCCGAGCTAGTGCATGAGAAGAAAATAGAAGGCATCGCGCATATTCAGGATGAGTCTGATAAGTCTGGTATGCGCTTGGTGATCGAGTTAAAGCGTGGTGAAGTGCCAGAGGTGGTATTGAATCATCTCTATAAGCAGACTCAGCTGCAAGATACGTTCGGCATGAATATGGTGGCTCTGGTCGATGGTCGGCCACGACTGCTCAATTTGAAAGAGATGCTGGAGTGCTTCCTTAATCATCGGCGCGAAGTGGTTACGCGGCGCACGGTGTTCGAGTTGCGCAAGGCGCGTGAGCGTGGGCACATTCTTGAAGGTTTGGCTGTTGCCTTATCGAATGTGGATGAAATCATTGCGCTCATCAAGGCAGCACAGACCCCGGCTGAGGCCAAGCGTGGTTTGATGGGCCGTGTCTGGCGCTCTACGCTCGTTGAGGGCATGCTGGAACGCACGGCTGCGGAAGCTTCACGGCCCGATGGCCTGGCGCCTGAATTTGGTATGTCTCCAGAAGGCTATCTCTTGTCGGATGTGCAGGCACAGGCGATTCTTGAGCTTCGTCTGCAACGATTGACCGGTCTTGAACAGGATAAAATTGTCAGCGAGTATCGCGAGGTGATGGCGCAGATTGTAGATTTGCTCGATATTCTTGCTCGCCCTGAACGGATAACTGCCATTATTGGCGAAGAGCTGGCCGCGATAAAAACGCAATATGGTGACGCCCGGCGTTCCGAGATTGTCTTTGATACCGCAGATATCAGCCTGGAAGATTTGATTGTGCGTGAGGATATGGTCGTTACCCTGTCGCATTCCGGCTATATCAAGCGTCAACCGCTGGCGGATTACCGGGCGCAAAAACGCGGCGGGCGGGGTAAGCAAGCGGCTGCGGTCAAGGATGACGATTTTGTGGACCGTTTATTTGTTGCAAATACCCACGATTACATTTTGTGTTTTTCTAGCCGTGGCCGCGTGTATTGGCTGAAGGTTTATGAGGCGCCGGAAGGCACGCGTACCTCGCGTGGCAAACCGATCATTAATCTGTTCCCGCTTGAAAAAGACGAAAAAATTACGGCGATCCTGCCGGTGAAGGAGTTTGACGAGCAGCATTTCATCTTCATGGCAACCGCCAGAGGCACAGTCAAGAAGACGCCGCTGACCAGTTTTGCGAATCCTCGCAAGGCCGGCATTATCGCGGTGGGCCTGGATGAGGGGGACCATCTCATTGGGGTGTCCATTACCAATGGGCAATGCGATGTGATGCTGTTCTCTGACGCAGGCAAAGCCGTCCGTTTTGACGAAGAAGATGTTCGCCCCATGGGGCGCGAAGCGCGCGGTGTGCGGGGCATGATGCTCGAAGACGGGCAGCGCGTGATATCGATGCTGGTCGCTGACAGTGAGGAGTGGTCAGTCTTGACGGCAACAGAAAACGGTTACGGAAAACGTACCCCAATTGCCGAGTACACGCGCCATGGGCGTGGCACTAAAGGCATGATCGCCATTCAAACCTCAGAACGTAACGGGCGCGTTGTTGCTGCTGTTCTGGCCGCCTTGGGCGAAACACGCGAAGAGATTATGTTGATCTCTACCGGCGGTGTGTTGATCCGTACGCCGGTAAATGATATTCGCGTCATGGGGCGTTCTACCCAGGGCGTGACTTTGATTAATCTAGATCAAGGAACCTATCTTGCCGGTCTTGAAAAAGTTGTCGAGACTGAAGAGATCGACGATGACGTCATCTCTTCAGAGGATCCAGAGCAACCAGAAGCGGAGGCATAAGTACCACCATGGCACGACTATTTAACTTTAGCGCTGGCCCGGCTGCCTTGCCCGAGGCCGTTCTCAGACAAGCTGCAGAAGAAATGCTGGACTGGCATGGCAGTGGCCAATCGGTCATGGAAATGAGTCACCGTGGCAAGGAATACATGGGAATCCATGCGCAGGCAGAAGCTGATCTGCGTGAGCTTCTAGCCATACCGGCCAACTACAAAGTGTTATTTTTGCAGGGGGGCGCTACGCTGCAGTTCGAGATGATTCCCATCAATCTGTTGCGCGGCAAGGCCAGTGCGGATTATGTGAACACCGGTGAATGGGCCAAAAAGGCCATTAAGGAAGCCAAGCGTTTGGGCCGGGTCAATGTGGTGGCTTCCAGCGAGGATGCGAATTTTTCCTACGCTCCGGCTTTAGCCGATTGGAAGCTCGACCCTAATGCCGCCTATGTGCACTACACCGCGAACGAAACCATTGGTGGCGTGGAGTTTCACTGGGTGCCGGATTTATCCGGTTTGCCAGGCAATGTACCGCTCGTCTGCGACATGTCTTCTAACATCCTGTCGCAACCAGTCGATATTAGTAAATATGGTCTTATTTACGCGGGTGCGCAGAAGAATATCGGTCCCGCAGGGCTCACGCTGGTTATCGTGCGTGAAGATCTGATCGGTCAAGCTGTGCCGCAACCACAAACCATGCTCGACTATAAAACGCATGCGGACAACGACTCCATGTATAACACGCCGCCTACTTATGCCATTTACATTGCCGGCTTGGTGTTCCAATGGCTTAAGCGGCAGGGTGGTTTGACGGCAATGCAGAAGATCAATGCTGAGAAAGCAGGCATCCTTTACGACTATCTTGATCGCAGTTCGTTTTACAGTAATCCTGTTCGCATCGAAGACCGATCACTGATGAATGTCCCCTTTACGTTGAAAGATGCTGCGTTAGATGATGCTTTTATCAAAGGCGCACAAGCTCAGGGCATGGTTCAATTAAAGGGGCACCGCTCGGTGGGTGGAATGCGCGCTTCCATTTACAACGCCATGCCGATTGAGGGCGTTAAAAAATTAGTCGCTTACATGGAAGAATTTGCAATCACTCACGGGTGATGTGATGGCTGACCCCTACAGAATTCTGCTGCTGAACCAGATTTCTGCCTCAGGCCTTAAGTGCCTGCCGGAAGCTCGTTATCTTGCGGGTAAAGAGATCAATGAGCCGGATGCGATTCTCGTTCGCTCTGCTGATATGCACGCGATGACGATTCCCACCAGCGTACGGGCAGTTGGTCGTGCGGGTGCAGGCACCAATAACATCCCGGTCAAACTATTAAGTTCGCGCGGGGTACCGGTGTTTAACGCACCGGGCGCAAATGCCAATGCGGTAAAAGAACTGGTTATCGCGGGGATGCTTCTTGCTGCAAGAAACCTATCTGAAGCGCTCCATTTTGTTGCCATGCTTGATCCATTCGATACGGAAATGGAAAAAAAGGTTGAGGATGGCAAGCGGCTTTACTCAGGCTTTGAATTAGCTGGAAAAACATTGGGCGTCGTTGGCTTGGGCAAGGTCGGTTGCCTGGTAGCTGACGCTGCAATCAAGTTGGGTATGCATGTGCTGGGTTTTGATCCGGAAATTACCGTGGATGCTGCCTGGAACCTTCCTGCTCAGGTAAAAAAAGCGAACAGTGTTAGCGAGGTGTTGCGGCAGGCAAATTTTGTAACCCTGCATATTCCACTGATCGAAGCGACGAGTCATCTGATCAATTCAGACAATATCGGTAGCATGAAGCAAGGCGCCGTGTTACTTAATTTTTCGCGTGCGGGTATTGTTGATGAAGCAGCTGTTGTTGCGGCCTTGAAAGAGAAAAGGCTGGGGCATTACGTGTGTGATTTTCCGTCGGCTGTTGTTAATAGAAGTACGGGCGTTATTGCTTTACCGCATCTGGGTGCCTCAACGCGTGAGGCGGAAGAAAATTGTGCCGTGATGGTGACTAATCAATTAGTTGACTTTCTCGAGCATGGCAATGTGATCAATGCGGTTAACTTCCCCAACGTTAGTATGCCGCGTGAATCGAGCGACCGAATTGCGATTGCTAATGCCAATGTGCCTAATATGGTGGGTCAGATTTCAACAGCTTTGGCAGAGGCCAAGCTGAATATTCATAATATGGTGAATAAGTCGCGCGGTGAAATGGCGTACACCTTGGTGGATGTGGATAGCACGGTCAAGCCCAGCGTGATTGATGCGATCCGCAAAATTGAAGGCGTGCTTGATGTGCGGTATTTGCCATTGGAGGGCATGCATGGCTGATGCAGAGCAGGAATTAAAGAAACTGCGCGAAGGGGTTGATGCGCTGGATACTGAGTTGTTGCGTCTTGTTAACGCGCGGGCAAAAATTGCCCAGCGCATAGGGAAACTTAAACAGGGGGCGATTTATCGGCCAGAACGTGAAGCACAGGTCTTGCGCCGTGTGGCTGAATCCAATCCCGGCCCACTCACCGCAATCGCAGCCCAGCGCATTGTGCGTGAAGTGATGTCCGCATGCTTGGCGTTGGAACAGCCGCTGACCGTTGCCTATCTTGGCCCTGCTGGAACGTATTCTGAAGCAGCGGCACTCAAGCATTTTGGCGCTGCGCCGACGTTTTTACCTTGCCCTTCGATTGATGAAATTTTTCGTGCTGTTCTGGCAGGCACAGTGCACTATGGCGTCGTGCCAGTGGAAAATTCAACAGAAGGGGCGATTGTCCGCACACTGGATTTGCTGCTTTCATCCCCTCTTATGATTTGCGGTGAAATTAACTTAGCCATTCATCATCAGTTGATAGGCCATGCTGGGCTGGATACGGCAACGCATGTGTATTCTCACGCCCAGTCATTGGCGCAATGTCACGAGTGGTTAAATCGTCATCTGCCCGCAGCTGCACGCGTCGCTGTCGCCAGTAATGCCGAGGCAGCGCGGCTCGCTACACAGGAAAAAAACGCCTTAGCTATCGCGGGGGAGAAGGCCGCTGAGTTATATGCGCTACCCATTCTTGTGGCCAATATTGAAGACGACCCAAGCAATACGACACGCTTCGTTGTCATTGCAGAACACGATGCAGGGCCGTCAGGAAATGATCGAACCTCGCTGGTATGTTCGGCAAAAAATCAATCCGGTGCGGTGTATCACCTGTTGGCACCGCTGGCAGAACAAGGGGTTTCGATGACTCGCTTTGAGTCGCGCCCGGCACGCAGTTGGGGCGGCAAGCGTTGGGAGTATGTCTTTTACCTTGATATTGATGGCCATCAACAAGATACAGCGGTGGCTCAAGCCCTTGAAGCGCTTGAGCAGCGGGCTGATTTCGTTAAACGGCTGGGTTCCTACCCTAAAGCTGTTTATTAGTCTTCCATTAGCTTTTTTTAGATTCCGATCATGAGCATTGCTTCGCACGCACTTCCTTATATTCGTAGTATTTCACCCTATGTTCCAGGTAAGCCGATTACCCAGTTGTCGCGTGAAATGGGTATCCCGCCGGAAAAAATCATCAAACTAGCTTCCAATGAGAATCCGCTGGGCATGAGCCCGCTGGCACGGCGGGCAATCGAAGCGGCGCTGGCCGGTGCCGAGCGCTACCCGGATCAGTTCGAGTTGATTACCGCGCTGGCTGAGCGTCACGGTGTGGCGGCGGAGCAGATTGTGCTGGGCAATGGCTCGAATGACCTGCTTGATCTGGTGGCGCGGGTTTTTCTCTC
Organism: Rugosibacter aromaticivorans; assembly: GCF_000934545.1. Lineage (GTDB taxonomy): Bacteria > Pseudomonadota > Gammaproteobacteria > Burkholderiales > Rhodocyclaceae > Rugosibacter > Rugosibacter aromaticivorans. The sequence continues at coordinate 1,778,100 of NZ_CP010554.1, read as the reverse complement.
TGCCGGGCGTTCCAGTGTGGCGGCGGAATATGCGTTTGCCATTTATGAACTGGTCACAGATATTACCGGTGCCGAGACGATCATTGCACCGGCGCGCCATTATGGACATGACCCAGCGACGATGCTGGCTGCCATTCGGCCGGATGCGCGCGTGCTGTGGATCGCCAATCCGAACAATCCGACCGGCACGTTTTTGCCATATGCTGATTTGCGCACGTTTATCGAGCGCATTCCTCCGCATGTTGTGGTGGTGCTTGATGAGGCTTATAGCGAGTATCTGCTGCCGACGGAGCGGGTTGAGAGCATTGCCTGGATCAGGGATTTCCCGAATCTGGTGGTGACTCGTACGTTCTCCAAAATCTACGGGCTGGCCGGTTTGCGCGTGGGCTATGCGGTGGCGCAGGCCGAGGTCGCTGATCTGATGAATCGTGTGCGCCAGCCATTCAATGTCGGTAATCTGGGGCTGGCCGCCGCGCTGGCTGCGCTGGACGATCATCTGTTTCTTGCTGAAAGTTACACACTTAATCGACAGGGCATGGAGCAGCTCATCAGCGGGTTGAAGCAACTTGGTTTGGAACATATTCCATCGCATGGCAATTTCATCACAGTTGCCGTGGCTGATGGCGCGGCAATCAATCATAGTCTGCTCAAGGAAGGTGTGATTGTGCGCCCCCTGGGTGGCTATGGCATGCCCAATCATTTGCGGGTGACCATCGGTCGCGAAACGGAAAACCGGCGCTTTCTTGCGGCGCTTGAAAAAGCCCTGCACGCATGATGCTGAAAAAAGTCGTTGTCTGCGGTGTAGGCTTGATCGGCGGCTCGTTTGCGCTGGCGCTCAAGGCAGCGGGCGCTGTGGGTGAAGTGGTTGGTCTTGGCCGCACGCAGGCCTCATTGGCTGCGGCGCAACAGCGCGGTGTGATCGATCGCATCGCCAGCGATTGGGCTGATGCCTTGCATGATGCCGATTTGGTGTTTCTGGCCATGCCGGTTGGGCAAGTCGCCTCTGTTTTGGTATCGATGGCACCTTATTTGTCATCAACAACGGTCATCACTGATGGCGGCAGTACCAAGGTGGATGTGGCGCTCGCCGCTCGTCAAGCGCTTGGCGCGCAGTGCGCGCAGTTTGTGCCGGGCCACCCGATTGCCGGCGCAGAAAAAAGCGGTGTCGCAGCGGCCAGGGCGGATCTTTTTTATCAAAAACGTGTCGTGTTAACCCCGCTGGCGGAAAACACCGAAGCGCACATCGCCTTGGTCGAGCATGTATGGCAAGCCTGTGGTGCAGAGGTTTCCCGGCTGGATGCGGAAGACCATGATCGAGTGTTCGCCGCCGTTAGCCATTTGCCGCACTTCCTGGCGTTTGCCCTGGTCCATGAATTTGCCCAGCGCGCCGACTCTGCTCAGTTGTTTGGTTTTGCAGCCGGTGGCTTTCGTGATTTCACGCGCATCGCCAGCAGCCATCCCGAGATGTGGCGCGATATCTGTTTGGCCAATCGATCGGCCCTTTTAGTCGAACTGGATGCCTACATGGTGGAATTAATGCGCGCCCGCGTGCTGCTAGCCGGAGCGGATGCCGAGGGTTTGCAAGCCATGTTCGACACAGCCCGCACGCGGCGAGATGCGTGGCTCGACGGCCTCACGCCCCCAGGAGAATAATGGATACGCTAGTTTTGCCGCCGTTGCACACAGCGTCGGGCTGCGTGCGGCTGCCTGGCTCCAAAAGTATTTCCAACCGCATGTTGTTGTTGGCCGCGCTGGCCGAAGGAACAACGGAAATTCATGATGTGCTGGTTGCCGATGACACGCAGGTGATGTTGTCTGCGCTGCAAAAACTCGGCGTTGGCATGACGGCGATCGATGATCATACGTGGCGTATCAAGGGCTGTGGCGGCGATTTCCCTGTTGCAGAGGCGGATTTATTCATGGGCAATGCCGGAACAGTGATTCGTCCGCTGACGGCGGCGCTGGCCTTGTCAGGCGGGCACTATCGTCTCAGCGGTGTACCACGCATGCATGAGCGCCCGATTGGTGATTTAGTCGATGGCTTGCGCCAGATCGGTGCGGATGTCCGCTATACCGGCGAGGCAGGCTTTCCGCCGCTGGAAATTTTCCCGGTGACCATTCAACTGGCGCAACCCATTCGCCTGCGCGGCGATGTTTCCTCGCAGTTTCTCAGTGCCTTATTGATGGCTTTGCCACTCAGCGGCCAGGCAGCGGTGATTGAAATCACCACGGAGTTGATTTCTCAACCCTATGTCGAGATCACGCTCAATCTCATGGCCCGCTTTGGCGTCAAGGTGCAACGCGAAGGCTGGCAGCGCTTTATCCTCCTGGCCGGGCAACGCTATCGCAGCCCCGGCGTGTTGCATGTTGAGGGGGACGCCTCTTCCGCATCGTATTTTCTGGCCGCGGGTTTGCTCGGAGGTGGTCCGGTGCGCGTGGAAGGCGTCGGTAAAAACAGTATCCAGGGCGATGTTCAATTTGCCTACGCGCTGGAATCCCTCGGTGCACACATCGTGTGGGGCGAGAATTTTATTGAGGCTAAAGCAGAATCAAGCGCTGCAGAAAAAATCAAAGCCTTTGATTTGGATCTGAATCACATTCCCGATGCAGCCATGACGCTGGCCGTGTGCGCCTTATTTGCCGATGGTCGCTGTGTGCTGCGCAATATTGGCTCCTGGCGTGTGAAAGAAACCGATCGCATCACGGCAATGGCCACCGAATTACGCAAACTGGGTGCCGTTGTCGAGACAGGGGGCGACTGGCTTGCCATATCACCAGCGCCAGCGCTATGCTTGCCCTGCACACCCTTCGGGGCGCCTTCGGGAACTTTTCGGCGCAATGTGGCCATTGATACTTATGATGATCATCGCATGGCAATGTGTTTTTCGCTGGCGGCATTCGCCGGCGTGTCCATTATCATTAACGACCCGGGCTGTGTGCGCAAAACATTTCCGGGTTATTTTGCTGCGTTGGCCGAAATTTCGGCGCCTGTCATTGCGCTTGATGGCCCCTCAGCTTCTGGCAAAGGGACGGTCGCCTCGATGGTAGCGGCGCAGCTGGGCTATCACTATCTGGATAGTGGGGCACTTTATCGGCTCACCGCGCTGGCGGCGCTTCGCGCAGGCGTTGCGCTGGATGATGCCCCCCGAGTAGCCGCGCTAGCAGCGGCGTTGCCTGCACGGTTTGAAAACGGACGCGTGTTCCTGAATGAGGATGATGTCACCGATGCGATTCGCACCGAAGAAGCCTCTGCCGGCGCCTCGCGCGTGGCTGTGCTGGCTGATGTGCGCGCGGCTTTGCTGGCCCGTCAGCGGGCATGGCGGCGCTTCCCGGGATTGGTGGCGGATGGGCGTGATATGGGCTCGGTGGTCTTTCCGTCAGCCACCGTAAAGGTGTTCCTTACTGCCTCAGCCGAGGCGCGGGCAGAGCGGCGTTATAAACAGTTGATCGAAAAGGGCTCAGCTGCTAATATGCCTGCCCTTTTGCACGATTTACAAGCGCGGGATGAACGCGATGCTCAACGGAGCGAAGCACCTCTTCGTCAATGTGAAGATGCCTTGCAGGTGGATACTACCCTGATGGACATTGCAGAAGCGGTAAATGCAGTGATGGCTATTGTGGAAGAAAAGTTGCCTGATGCTGTGTAGTCCTTGTTTTAAATGTATTTTTTCGTTAAGTAAATGCTGTTGTTAGCCTTTAGTTGTATCCCCAACGTGCTGGCAGGACTAACCGTTTAGCCAGTGAAGAGAAACCAACCTGTCACGTGAGTGACAAAATACCTGTAAGGTCCCAAACCCTATGTCAACTACTGCTATTGCCGAAAATTCACCGATGGAAAGCTTTGCCGCATTATTTGAGGAAAGCCTCCAGCGCCAGGAAATGCGTGCCGGTGAAGTGATTACGGCTGAGGTGATTCGCCTCGATCAAAATTTTGTCATTGTTAACGCCGGTCTCAAGTCGGAAAGCGCGATCGCTATTGAAGAGTTTCAAAACGAACGTGGTGAGCTTGAAGTCACTCCGGGCGATTTCATTCAAGTGGCGATTGAAATGCTTGAAGATGGCTACGGCGCGACGCGCTTGTCCCGTGAAAAAGCCAAGCGCATTTCTGCCTGGAATGATCTGGACAAGGCATTGACCGACGGTACGCTGGTCAAGGGTTTCGTTAGCGGTAAAGTCAAAGGTGGCCTCACGGTCATGGTAAATGGCATTCGTGCCTTTTTGCCGGGCTCGCTGGTGGATACCCGCCCCGTCAAAGACACTACGCCGTTTGAAGGCAAAGAATTCGAATTTAAAGTCATCAAGCTCGATCGCAAACGTAATAACGTGGTGGTTTCCCGCCGTGCGGTGATGGAAGCGAGCATGGGTGAAGATCGTCAGCAACTGCTGGAAGTGCTCAAAGAAGGCACCATCATCAAGGGCATCGTCAAGAACATCACGGATTACGGTGCGTTTGTGGATCTCGGCGGTATTGATGGCCTGCTGCACATTACCGATTTGGCCTGGCGTCGCGTGCGTCACCCGAGCGAAGTGATCAATGTCGGCGATGAAGTGACCGCCAAAGTGCTCAAGTTTGATCAAGAGAAAAATCGCGTGAGCCTGGGCATGAAGCAGTTGGGTGAAGATCCATGGGTGGGAATTGCACGTCGTTACCCAGCCACGACACGCCTCTTCGGTAACGTCACCAACTTGACTGACTACGGTGCTTTTGTGGAAATCGAGCAGGGTATTGAAGGCTTGGTGCATGTTTCAGAAATGGACTGGACCAACAAGAATATTCACCCGACCAAAGTTGTTCAGTTAGGTGATGAAGTCGAAGTCATGATTCTTGAGATTGATGAAGAGCGTCGCCGCATCTCATTGGGCATGAAGCAGTGCATTCCCAATCCATGGGAAGATTTTGAGATGAATCACAAGAAGGGCGATAAGGTCAAAGGCCTGATCAAATCAATTACTGATTTTGGCGTGTTTATCGGTCTGCCCGGCGGTATTGATGGCTTGATTCATCTCTCCGATCTCTCCTGGTCGACACCTGGTGAAGAAGCCAAGCAAAACTTCAAGAAGGGTGATGAGCTCGAAGCCGTGGTGTTGGCTATCGATGTCGAAAAAGAGCGAATTTCTCTGGGCGTTAAACAGCTCGATGGCGATCCATTCACCAGCTTTGTGGCAACCCACGATAAGAGCAGCATGGTCACGGGCCCGGTGAAGAGTGTTGATCAACGCGGTGCGGTGATTGATCTGGGTGATGATGTCGAAGGTTATCTGCGCGTGTCTGAATTTTCGCGTGAGCGCACAGAAGACATGACGCAGCATCTGAAAGTGGGCGATGTGGTAGAAGCAATGATTATTAACGTGGATCGCAAGACACGTTCAATTAATCTATCAATCAAAGCCAAGGATCAGGCTGAGCAGTCACATGCAATTCAGAAGCTGGCCTCGGAAAGTGCAGGCAATGCCGGCACGACCAGTCTGGGCGCTTTGCTTAAAGCCAAGCTCAAGCAGCAATAATCCGCTGCTATCATGACTAAATCGGAACTCATCAACCGGTTGGCGGATCGCTTTCCGCAGTTAGGGGCGAAAGATGCGGATTACGCGGTCAAAGTTCTGCTCGATGCGCTCTCTGCGGCTCTGGTCCGCGGAGAGCGCATTGAAGTCCGTGGGTTTGGTAGTTTTTCACTGAACTATCGTCCACCGCGGATTGGTCGCAACCCAAAGTCGGGTGAGAAGGTTAATGTACCTGAAAAATACGTGCCTCACTTCAAAGCCGGTAAAGAGTTGCGGGAGCGGGTTGATCTTGGGCTAACAAAGCCGTCAAGGTCGTGAATTTCACTGCAAAGGTGTATAAAAGCGGCACCTGGTCACAGGTGCCGCTTTTCATTCTGCTGCTTACACATGTTGCCTGACTGATCATGATGCCGACTTTATTTCGATTTTTCCTGTGGGTGTTTCGCGCCATTCTTTTTTTTGGTCTGCTGGGCTTGGCAATCAAAAATAGCGGGACGATGTTGCTGCGATTTTTTTTTGGTCAAGAATGGACTGCGCCCATTCCGCTCGTCATTCTGGCTTTTTTTACGCTAGGTGTTGCTGTTGGGTTAACTGCGGCAATCAGCTTATCGCGCCAGCGCAAACCTAAAGTAAACGCCGAATAAAACCATGGAAATTGAGCTTTGGTGGTTACTCGCGATACCCGGATTTTTTGTGCTCGGCTGGATTGCTGCGCGTATTGATATTAAACAGCTGGTCAATGAGTCGCGGGCTTTGCCGCACTCTTACTTCAAAGGGCTGAATTTTCTTCTCAACGAACAACCTGATCAAGCGATCGAAGCCTTTATCGAAGCGGCACGGGTTGATCCGGAAACGATCGAACTGCACTTTACGTTAGGCAGCTTATTCCGCCGTCGTGGCGAGACGGATCGCGCTATTCGTATGCATCAGCATCTGATTGATCGAGATGCGCTGGATCCATCGCAGCGCTTGCATGCGCTGTCTGAACTTGGGCAGGATTATCTCAAAGCGGGTTTGCTGGATCGTGCCGAAGAGATTTTTCTCAAGTTGCGGGGAACAGAGCGCGACGAAGAAGCACTTAAAAATTTGCTGGAAATTTATCAACAGGAAAAAGAGTGGAAGAAGGCCATTGAGATCGCAGAGGCTTTGCCTAATCATGCTGACCATCTGTGGCAAAAGGCGGTTGCTGAATTTCACTGTGAAATGGCCGCCAATGCCTTAGTCGGTGGCCAGGTTGATGAAGCGCGGCGTCTGTTACAGACTGCGCTTACCCGTAACCGAAAATGCGTTCGTGCGCTTTTGTTGTTAGGCGATAGTGAAGTAAAAGTCGGCGCTGGTGAGACGGCGATCGACTACTGGAAACGCATCGAACAGTACAACCCGATGTATGTCGGGTTGGTGGCAGATCGTCTGATGGCGGCGTACACCCAACTGGGGCGCAAGGCCGATGGCGTTGCGTTGCTGCGTGCCTGGCTTGAGCGTCACCCCTCACTTGACTTGCTCGAGGTTGTATTAAGAGCGGAAATTGAAGAAGGGCATATCGAAGCGGCCTATCAGCTTGTGCGGGATGAGCTGCGACGCAACCCCACCCTGCTTGGGCTGGAAAAATTTCTTGAGGCGCAGATACTGGTTTCACCCGAAGTTCGTCGCCCGGATCTGGAGCTGGTTAAGCACTTGATTCATAACCACACACGGCGGGTGGCACGTTATCGTTGTGACGTCTGTGGTTTTAAAGCGCGTCAGTTTTATTGGCGCTGCCCGGGGTGTGGCGGTTGGGAAACTTACCCGCCTAAACGAACAGAAGAATTTGATATCACGCTTTAACGCATGAAAATCCGTACCCATTTGCAAACATCTATCCGCCATGTGAACCGTTTGGTTTACGCCTTACCCCTTACCGAACGGAATGCGTTTTGCCGCCTGACAGGGGTGTGCTTTAACGCGGTTCTTCCTTATCACCTTCAATGGGCTGCTTATGAATAATTCATTGCCTGATACCGCTGCAGCACGTGTTCTCATTGTGGGTGATGTCATGCTCGACCGTTACTGGTTTGGTGAGGTATCCCGCATTTCCCCCGAGGCCCCTGTACCCGTCGTGAAAGTTGAAAAAAGTGAAGAGCGTCCCGGTGGCGCGGCTAACGTGGCGAGGAATTGCGCGGCGCTTGGTGCCAAGGTTTTTTTGCTCTCCGTTGTTGGCGCAGATGAAGCGGGCAAAACCCTTGCGCGATTGATGTCTGACGCCAACATCGAATCCAGTTTGCATGAAGACCCTGGTCTGAATACCACCGTCAAACTGCGCGTGATCGGTCGGCAGCAACAGCTATTGCGCATTGACTTTGAAAACACACCGGATCACGAAGTGCTCCGCGCCAAGCTGGCTGATTTCAGCGCGCGGCTTGCAGATTGCGATGTGGTGATTTTGTCTGACTACGGCAAAGGCGGCTTGACGCACATTACGGAAATGATTCAGCGTGCAAAGGATACGGGTAAGCCCGTGCTCGTTGATCCCAAAGGTGACGACTACGCGCGCTATGCAGGCGCCACGTTGCTTACACCCAATCGTGCAGAACTGCGTGAGGTAACCGGCAAATGGCAAAATGAAGCCGAGCTTGTCGTCAAGGCGCAGCAGTTGCGTGAATCGCTTGATCTAACGGCCTTGCTGGTCACCCGTAGCGAAGAAGGCATGACCTTATTTTCAGCGGATGGTGTTCGTCACGAAGCCGCCGTTGCGCGTGAAGTTTATGATGTCAGCGGTGCGGGTGATACTGTTATCGCCACCCTGGCTGTGATGCTGGCAAGTGGCTTGCCGCTCGACCAGGCGCTATTCCTGGCTAATCGCGCAGCCGGTGTGGTGGTGGGCAAGTTGGGCACCGCAACGTGTTCGCTGGATGAATTAAAACAAAGCGCTTTAGAAGTAACGCGCTAACCAAACCATAGAGGTTGCTTATGTACTACATCGTTACTGGCGCGTGTGGATTTATCGGCGCTAATCTGGTCAAAGCGCTCAATGAGCGTGGTATCACTGAGATTATCGCCGTCGATAACCTTGCCCAGGCCGATAAATTCAGCAATCTCACGGATTGCGAAATTGCCGACTATCTTGATCAACAAGAGTTTATCGACATGATTACCCATGGCCACTTTGATGGGCATCTCGAAGCGGTTTTGCATCAAGGTGCCTGTTCAGACACCATGGAAACCGATGGCCGTTACATGATGGCCAATAATTATCGCTATTCATTGTCTCTGCTGAATCACTGCCAAGAACAGGAAGTGCCCTTCCTCTATGCGTCTTCCGCTTCTGTTTATGGGGGCGGCAATGTCTTCCGTGAACAACGTGAGTTTGAGGCGCCGCTGAATGTTTACGGATATTCAAAATTTCTGTTTGATCAAGTCGTACGCCGCCGTCTTGCCAGCGCCGAGGCGCAAATTACCGGCTTTCGTTATTTCAACGTGTATGGCCCGCGCGAGCAACATAAGGGGCGTATGGCCTCGGTGGCTTTTCATCACTTCAATCAATATCGCAGCCAAGGTAAAGTCAAACTGTTTGAAGGCTTTGACGGATACGCTAATGGTGAGCAGAAACGTGATTTTGTGTATGTGGCCGATGTCGTCCACGTTAATATGGCGTTTCTTGAAAGTGGCGTTTCCGGCATTTACAACCTGGGTACCGGGCGCGCGCAAAGCTTCAATGAACTAGCGGTAGCTACTGTTAATGCCTGCCGTGCCCTGGATGGATTACCCGCTTTGCCACTTGCTGAACTGGTGGCGCAGGGCACCATTGAATACGTTGCCTTTCCTGACGCATTAAAGGGTAAATACCAGAGCTTTACCGAGGCGGATCTCACACAGTTACGCCGTGCAGGCTATGAGAATGAGTTTGCGGAAGTCGCTGAAGGCATTATCGATTATATTCGCTGGCTGAATCAATGAACGGTCTGAAAGTATCCTCATGACGTGGAAAACGCTGGAAGATTTTGTTGGCAACACACCGCTGGTTCAGCTAAAGCGGTTGCCGGGGGCAGACAATGCCCGACGCAACAATGTGATTCTAGTCAAGCTAGAAGGCAATAACCCCGCCGGATCGGTTAAAGATCGGGCTGCGCTCTCCATGATTTTACGCGCCGAAGCGCGCGGTGATATCGCGCCTGGTGACACGTTGATTGAAGCGACTTCAGGCAATACCGGCATCGCCTTGGCCATGGCAGCGGCAATGCGTGGTTATCGCATGGTGTTGATCATGCCCGAGAATCAAAGTATCGAGCGGCGCCAGACCATGAAAGCCTTTGGTGCTGAATTAATTCTGACCCCCAAAGCGGGCGGTATGGAATCCGCGCGTGACCTGGCGCAAGACATGGTGCGCGCAGGCAAGGGACGAGTCCTCGATCAATTCGCCAATGCAGACAACCCTCAGGCGCACTTTGAAGGCACCGGCCCCGAAATCTGGCGCGATACGACAGGGCGCATCACGCATTTTGTCTCCAGCATGGGCACCACCGGCACCATTATGGGCTGCTCCCGTTTTTTGAAAGCGCAGAATCCTGCCATTCGAATTATTGGATGCCAACCCGAAGAAGGATCGCAAATCCCCGGTATTCGCAAATGGCCTGAAGCTTATCTGCCCAAAATTTTTGATGCGAGTCGTGTTGATCAAATCGAAAACGTGAGCCAGGCAGAGGCTGAGAACATGACGCGGCGCCTGGCATGTGAAGAAGGCATCTTTGCCGGCATTTCTTCTGGCGGCGGCGTACATGTCGCCCTGCGCATTGCTGCTGCTGTTGAAAATGCCGTGATCGTCAGCATCATCTGCGATCGAGGCGACCGTTATTTATCGACAGGCGTTTTCCCAGCCTAGAGGCTAGCGAGCCCAGGATGCCGGGGCAAAGCGTCGTCTGATTCGAAAGTCGGCACCCCAAGGATACTTCCTGCGGGTCGCGCTGGCGCACGACGCACTCGGCTTTCGTCCTCCTTGCCATACAGGCGATCCCCATCCTCATTCGCAGGCCGTGCGAATGTTCGTTACTTCAGTCGGTAAAATCGACACATGAATATTGCTACGCTCAAAGATCGTCTGAATGATTACGAAAAGCTGATGCGGCTGGACAAGCCCGTCGGCACCTTGTTATTGCTATGGCCTACGCTGTGGGCATTGTGGATTGCCACGCAGGGTCATCCGCCCTGGTTGCTGGTCTGGATTTTTGTGCTGGGCACGCTCTTGATGCGCTCGGCCGGTTGCGTGATCAATGATTGGGCTGATCGTGATGTTGACCCGCATGTCGCGCGTACCAAAGATCGGCCGCTGGCTGCGGGCCGTGTCTCGCCGCGTGAGGCGTTAGTGCTGGCGGCGATACTGACGCTGTGCGCGGGACTATTGATTTTGCCGATCTGGCAAGCGGTGTGGTCGCTGGCACTGGTGGCTGTCTTCCTCGCCACAAGCTACCCATTCACCAAGCGCTTTTTCGCAATTCCGCAGGCGTATCTCGGTATTGCTTTCGGTTTTGGCATCCCGATGGCCTTCGCCGCCGCGACAGGCCGCGTGCCATCTTTGGGGTGGGCCATATTAATAGCCAATATTTTTTGGGCCGTAGCGTATGACACCGAATACGCCATGGTCGATCGTGAAGATGATCTCAAGATCGGCATAAAAACCGCGGCGATCACTTTCGGCTCGTTCGATGTCGCGGCGGTGATGCTTTGCTATCTGCTCACGCTGCTGATTCTGGCGATGGTGGGCGAAGCGCTGCACTTCAGTTTGCTGTATTCCTTGGGGCTTGTCGCGGCCACGCTCATCGCGGTCTATCATTTTTTTCTCATTCGTGACCGTGATCGCATGCAGTGTTTCAAAGCCTTTCACCACAACAACTGGTTTGGCGCAGTGATCTTCGCCGGCATCGTCGCCGAGCTGAATCTGAAACCTTTGTTGCTCTAACGCGGCTCAGTCTGCGAGGGTAGTCGTTTTTAGCGCTGTATCGCTAGCGCCGAGTTTACGCCTGAACCGCAAGCCCGCTGGCCGAGACCTGGCGCAACCTGACCTTTGCCCGCAAACACCGTCCCGCCTTTGCGGCCATTCTCGGCATCTCGTGGTTCTGGTTGCATGGTGCGCTGTTCCTTGCCCAGCTTCCAGCGTATGCCAAAAATGTTCTGGGTGGCGATGAAAGCAGCGTCATACTGCTGCTGCTTGCCACATTCATTGTGGGCATCGGTGCTGGATCGCTGCTGTGCGCGAAGTTTGTGCGGCACAAACCGGAGCGCAGCCTCGCGCTGGTGCTACCGGGGTGCAATGCCGCACTGGGCATCATGGGATATCAATGCCTGCCTGAACTGCGTTGCAAGGGCAACAACGGGTAAATGGATTTCAGTGGCGGGATGGTTTTTACGGTGCTGCCAGATCGCGCGAAGTTGCCATGATTTTCTCGCGCAGCCACTTGTGCGCCGGATCGCGATGTGTGCGTTCGTGCCAGAAAATATGCGGTTCCAGCGGCGGATAGCGCGCCGGCAGCGGAATGGTGACCAGCGGATACTGCGCACAGAGTAGTTGGGCGACGACATGGCTGGTGACCAGCAAGAGATCGCTGTTCGCAAGCAGTAGCGGCACGGCAAAAAAATGCGCCGTGGTATAGACCGCCTTGCTTGCGGTTTTATTCTTTGCCGCAGGCGGAACTGCCGTTTCCCTGAGCCGGTCTGCGCGCACATCTGTGGTCAGGCGCGGGGTCTGGTTGAATTCACGTATGCTTGCATTACCCTGCGAAAGCAGGTGATTTTTCCTGACCAGGCCGACGGGTGGAAATGCGGCGAGTTTGCAAGAATGGATGCCGGGCGCTGTCGGTTCTGGCAGGCCAACGGCGATGTCGAGTATTCCTGTACCAAGCTGAGCCTGGTAACTCGAAGAATCGTAACCCTGGATGGCAAAGCGGATATGTGGCGCGTCTTCCCGTATGAGCTGGGCAAACATCGGCGCAAGCATGTATTCCATGACATCCACCAGGCCAATGCGAAAAGCCGCGGTTGAGACAAGCGGATCAAACGGTTTTTCATCCAGCACGGCTTCGAGTTGCTCAAGCATGTTACGGATAGCGGGAGCGAGAGCCATCGCTTTTGCCGTGGGAACCATTTCACGCCCCATACGCATAAACAAAGGGTCCCCGATTTGCTTGCGCAGCCGCGCAAGCGCGTGGCTTGTCGCAGGTTGTGACAGGAACACGCGTTGTGCGGCGCGCGTCACATTGCGTTCTGCCATCATCGCGTCAAATGCGCGTAGAAGATTGAGGTCGAAGTTCAATATATTCATGCTGTGCATTATAATCTATCGTAATAATGCACTTCAAATATATTTTTATGTCATCTATCATTCGCGCTGGCACAATCTTGTGTCGATGACCACATGAAACATCTTCTTCGCGTTGAACCTTACTCCTTTGTGGGTGGCATGGATTCCTTATGATAGAAATCGTCCGCATCGCCTTGCGGCGGCCTTATACATTCGTGGTGATGGCACTGCTGATCCTGATCATCGGCCCGCTGACCGCGCTGCGCATGCCGACGGATATTTTCCCCAGTATTCGGATTCCGGTGATTGCGGTGGCATGGCAATACACCGGCCTGCCACCGGAGCAGATGGCCGGGCGCATTACCACACTGTTTGAGCGGATCCTGACGACAACGGTCAACGACATTGAACACATCGAGGCGAATTCATATCCTGGCTTCGGCATTGTCAAGATATTCTTTCAGCCCGGCGTCAACGTTGCGACCGCCAATGCGCAGGTCACCGCCGTATCGCAGGTCGTGGTCAAGCAGATGCCGCCGGGTACGACGCCGCCGTTGATCCTGAACTACAACGCGTCGACGGTGCCGATCCTGCAGATCGCCTTGTCAGGCAAGGGTCTGTCCGAGCAGAACCTCGCCGACCTTGGCATGAATGCGATCCGCACGCGCCTCATTACCGTGCCAGGCGCAGCGATTCCATATCCGTTCGGCGGCAAGACGCGCCAGGTGCAGATCGATCTTGATCCGGCCGCGCTGCAGGCGCGTGGTTTATCCGGGCAGGATGTCGCCAACGCGCTTGCCGCACAAAATCTGATCACCCCGGTCGGCACCCAGAAGATCGGCGCATTCGAATATACCGTGCAGCTCAACAGCGCACCGTCAGCCATCGACGATCTCGGCGGTCTGCCGGTCAAGGCCGTCGACGGCACGATGATCTACATCCGCGACGTTGCCCATGTGCGCGACGGCAACGCGCCACAGACCAACATCGTGCACGTGGACGGTTCGCGTTCAGTATTGATGTCGGTATTGAAGAACGGCGCGACGTCAACCCTGGCGATCGTCGCCGGCATCAAGAAGAAAATTGCCGAGATCAAGCCTGAGTTGCCAGAGAATCTGGTGGTCGCGCCGATCAACGACCAGTCGCTGTTCGTGCGGGCCGCGATCAAGGGTGTCGCGTTCGAGGGCGCGATTGCTGCTGCGCTGACCAGCATCATGATTTTGCTGTTCCTCGGCAGCTGGCGTTCGACGGTCATCATCGCGATCTCAATTCCGCTGTCTGTGCTCGGCTCGATCATCTGCCTTTCCGTACTTGGTGAGACGCTGAACATCATGACCCTGGGCGGCCTCGCTCTCGCGGTCGGTATCCTCGTCGACGATGCCACGGTAACGATCGAGAACATCAACTGGCATCTCGAACAGGGCAAGCAGGTCGAGACCGCGATCATGGATGGTGCCGCGCAGATCGTAATGCCGGCGTTCGTCTCACTGCTGTGCATCTGCATCGTTTTCGTGCCAATGTTCTTCCTCGAAGGTATTGCGCGTTTTCTGTTCGTGCCGATGGCCGAGGCGGTGATGTTCGCTATGGCTTGTTCGTTCGTACTGTCGCGCACGCTGGTGCCGACGATGGCGAACTACCTGCTGCGCCCGCATGCCCCGCATACGGATGAGCATGGCCTGGACAGTACCTTGCCGCCGTCGCGCAATCCGTTGGTGCGTTTTCAGCGCAGGTTCGAGGCGCGCTTCGAACGCATGCGCGGCGTCTACCACAACCTGCTCGCACTCGCGTTGGAGCATCGGCGGACATTCGTAGTCGGGTTTCTCGTCTTCGTGCTTGCGTCCTTCCTGCTGGCGCCTTTCCTCGGCCGCAATTTCTTTCCATCGGTCGATGGCGGCCAGATCCTGATGCATGCGCGCGTCCAGGTCGGCACGCGCGTCGAGGAAACGGCGAGCCAGTTCGCCGCAATCCAGAGCGCGATCCGGCGGATCATCCCGCCACACGAGATTGAAGTAATGGTCGACAACGTCGGTCTTTCGGTCAGCAGCATCAACCTGACCTACAACAACACCGGCTCGATGGGCGAGCATGACGGCGACATCCAGATCGCACTGAAGCCCGGCCACCGGCCGACCGCCGAATACATCAACGAGCTGCGCGAGAAGCTGCCACGCGAGTTTCCCAGCGTCACGTTCTCGTTCCCGCCGGCCGACATCGTCAGCCAGATCCTCAATTTCGGCTCACCGGCGCCGATCGACCTGCAGATTCGCGGCGCGCAGCTCGATGCGAACTTCGACTACGCCAATTCGCTGCTGCCGAGGATCCGTGCCATCCCCGGCATAGTCGACGTGCGCATCCAGCAGTCGCGCCGGAACCCGGTCTTCAACGTCGATCTCGACCGCACGCGTGCGCAGAAAATTGGCGTGACCACGCGCGACGTGACCAACAGCCTGGTCGTCAATCTGGCCGGCAGCAGCCAGGTCGCGCCGACTTACTGGCTGAATCCGCAGAACGGCGTGTCGTATCCGATCGTGATGCAGACGCCGCAGTACCGGCTTGATTCGCTGTCGGCACTCGCGAATGTGCCGGTCAACGGCGCCAGCGGCATCTCGCAGGTGCTCGGCGGCATCGCGGACTTCACGCGCACAACCAGCAACGCGCTGGTTAGCCAGTACGACATCCAGTCGATGGTGCAGATCAACGCAACCACCCAGGGCCGCGACCTCGGCGCGGTTGCCGCCGACCTGCGCCGCATTCTCGCCGATACCGCGAAGCATGTGCCGAAGGGTTCCACCGTCGCCCTGATCGGCCAAGTGCGCACGATGGAGAGTTCGTTCTCCGGGCTGCTATTCGGCCTGCTCGGTGCGATTGTGCTGGTCTACTTCCTGCTCGTGGTCAACTTTCAGTCGTGGGCCGATCCGTTCGTGATCATCACTGCGCTGCCGGCGGCGCTTGCCGGTATCGTCTGGATGCTGTTCGCGACATTCACGCCGTTGTCTGTGCCGGCGCTGACCGGGGCGATCATGTGCATGGGCGTCGCAACTGCCAACAGTGTGCTCGTGGTCAGCTTCGCGCGCGAACGTCTCGATGTGCTCGGCGACGCAACCGCGGCCGCTCTCGAAGCGGGCTTCGTCCGTTTCCGTCCGGTGCTGATGACCGCGCTGGCGATGATCATCGGCATGGCACCGATGGCGCTTGGCCTCGGTGAAGGCGGCGAGCAGAATGCACCGCTGGGCCGCGCGGTGATCGGCGGCCTTGTTTTTGCGACCATCGCCACGCTGATTTTTGTGCCTGTTGTGTTCAGTATCGTGCATGCGCGGCATGGCCGCAAAGCGCTGCCCCCTGCTACCGGAGAATCCCATGCCATCTGATGTCCCCGTTTTATCTTTGAATCCGTTTCTGGACCGCCGCCGCCTGCGTCTGGCGGGCATCGTATTAATCCTTATCGCGCTTGCCGCAGTAATCATCGGTATTGTCGTTCGTCTTCTCGACAACCGGCGCTTGCGTGAATGGACTGATGCCCAGGCCGTGCCCACGGTGGTTGTCAATCTTCCCGCAACGGGCAAGAACGTGATCACGCTCGATCTGCCGGGGCGTCTTGAAGCCTATGCGCGTGCGCCCCTCTATGCGCGTGTCAGCGGCTATCTGAAAAGTTGGAAGGCCGATATCGGCACATTGGTGAAGGCCGGCCAATTGCTGGCTGAAATTGAAACACCGGATCTAGATCAGCAGTTGCTCCAGGCAAAAGCCGATCTGGTCAGCGCCGAATCCGCTGCTGCCCTGGCGGCGACGACAGCGAAACGCTGGCAAGCCATGCTGGGTTCGGATGCGGTGTCGCGTCAGGAGGTGGACGAGAAAACCGGCGATCTGGCGAACAAACAGGCCATGGTCAAGGCAGCACAAGCCAATGTCGATCGATTTCAGGCCATGAAAGGCTTTACCCGCATCGTCGCGCCGTTTGACGGCAGGGTGACGGCGCGTTCGACCGATGTCGGCGCGCTGATCAATGCGGGCAGCGGCGTTGGTCCGGAACTGTTTGTCGTGTCCGATACGCGCAAATTGCGTGTTTATGTGAATGTCCCGCAAAACTATGCGCCAGGCATCAAGCCGGGTGGCAAGGCCAAGGTTAGCGTGCCGGAATATCCCGGCAAGCTCTATCCGGCGACGGTTGAATCTTCTGCGCAGGCAATCAATGCCGCATCAGGATCCATGCTGGTGCAACTGGTGGTGGATAACACTGCGGCGGAATTGTTGTCCGGTGGCTACGCGGTCATCAGCTTCGATTTACCCAATGCCAAACCTGCGTTGAGCATTCCGGCCAGTGCGCTGATTTTTGACAAGACCGGCTTGCGCGTGGCCACGGTGGATAAGGCCGACAAGATCGTGTTGAAGCCAGTCACCATTGCGCGCGACATGGGTAAGCTGATCGAAATCGGCTCGGGTCTGGTTGCGCAAGACCGAGTGATCGAAAGTCCACCCGACGGCATTGTGGATGGCGAGCCAGTGCATGTCGCGTTGTCAGAGACCGTGAGGTCAAAGGCCAAAGCCGCGCCGGAGACAGCGTCGCATGACAAAAAATAAATCCAGCATGCAGTTGCGAGTTTTTCCCCTGCTGCTATCCCTGTTCCTCGGCGGCTGTTCTTTTGCACCGCCCCTCTCGGTGCCGGAGATTTCGCCGGCCGTCGGGGAATTCAAGGAAGAAAAACTGTGGGTGCCGGCGCAACCTGCCGACAGCTTGCCGCGCGATGCCTGGTGGGCGCTGTATGGCGATGCCGAGCTGGATGCCTTGCAAAAACGCCTGATCGCCAACAGCGCTGATCTTGCCGCCGCTCTGGCCCGCTATCAGCAAGCGGTAGCCTATAACGCACAAATTCGTTCGGCACTTTTCCCGACTGTCGATGGTGTAGCCGATGCGCGGCGCAATCGCCAATCGGAAAAAAAGCCTTTGCGTGTGCTGGGGCCTAACTCACCTGATCTCTACAACGACTACTCTCTGGGTGTCGAGGTGAATTACGAGCTGGATTTATGGGGCCGCGTCCGTAATCAGATCGCATCTGCCACGGCTAGCGAGAAGGCGGCGCAGGCCGACCTTGAATCGGCGCGACTAAGCTTGCAGGCGCAGCTCGCCGATTACTACTTCACGTTGCGCGGGTTGGATCAGGAAAATAGCCTGCTCAACGACACAGTGACCGCCTATGCCAAAGCGCTGGAGATGGCCCGCGCGCGGCACGATGGCGGCCTTGCCTCGGGGCTTGATGTCGCGCGTGCGCAGACCCAGTACGATGCGGCACGCTCGCAGGCCAGCCAAACACTGGCAGCGCGTGCGCAGATCGAACATGCCATCGCCGCGCTGGTTGGCGAACCGGCTTCCACGTTCGCCATCGAACCACAACGTGCCGAAATCAAATTGCCAAATGTTCCCGCTGGAATGCCATCCACCCTGCTGCAACGTCGCCCCGACATTGCCGCCGCACAGCGCCGCATCGAAGCCGCCAATGCCCAGATCGGCGTGGCACGTGCGGCCTATTTCCCATCGATCATGCTGGGCGCGGTATTTGGCTACCAGTCCAGCGATTCTGGAGACTTCATCAAGGCGCCCAACCGTTTTTGGTCCATCGGACCATCTCTGGTGCTAAGCCTGTTCGATGCGGGTCGGCGTCAGGCCGAGGTATCGCGCACCGAAGCCGCGCTCGACGAATTGGGTGCGCGCTACCGCAGCGTTGCGCTGGGCGCCTTCCAGCAAGTAGAAGACAATCTTGCCTTGCTCAAGCATTACCACACCGCACTGGAAGCAGAACAGGCCGCGGCTGCTTCAGCGCAGCGCTCGTTGGATTTCGCCACCAGCCGTTATCGCGATGGTGGCAGCAGTTATCTTGAAGTGGTGAGCGCGCAAACTGCCGCATTGCAAGCGCAGCGCAGCGCCCTGGATATCAATACCCGCCAGTTGCGCGCCAGCGTGCAGTTGATTCGCGCACTTGGTGGTGGCTGGTCTGCGGCGACGAGTGAGCCTCTTGCCAGTGCTACCAGCGCATGTGCTGAGAGCGCGTGCCGCGCATCAGCACCGTCGTCCGCGCCATAACGCGATTATCTCGCCGTGTTACCAGCGCCGACTTTCCAAAGTAGCCCAGGTCGATGAGTTGGATTTTGTTATCGGCAAATCTACGCTATGCGCTGGCGTTATGGCTACAGCCCTGCATCAGGCTCGTTATGCAAATGATTTTAAGGCGTCCAGCGTATCCAGCAGGTACTCGAAATCGACGTCGGTGAGCGCGGTGGAAAGTGCGAAACGCAATCGACTACTGCCCGTTGGCACTGTCGGCGGGCGAATGGCGATAGCCAGTACACCGCGGTCTTCAAGTTTTTTTTGTGCCGTCAGTGCAGCGGCTTCACTGCCCAGCACCGCAGGAATAATTTGGGTGGTGGATGTCAGCGTGTCTATGCCCAGCGCAGCAAGGCGCTCGCGCAAGGCATTGCTGCGCTGGGCCAGCAAGGCGCGTTCGGCATCCAGATGCGGAATTAATTCAAGCGCCGCTTGCACGGCACCACAGGCTGCCGGTGGCGGAGCGGTTGAATAGATGATACCCGCGCAGCGATTGACCAGATAGTCGATCAGCGCCTGCGAGCCAGCGATGTAAGCCCCAGCCACGCCAAAGGCCTTGCCCAGTGTGCCCATGATGACTGCGTCGGGGTTTGTTGCGTGAAGTCCATAACCCAACCCGCGCCCCTGTGGCCCGAGGACACCGCTGGCATGTGCTTCATCGAGATACAGCACCGCCCCGTGACGCGCGGCGAGTGTGCCCAGCACCGCGACATCTGCGCGGTCGCCATCCATGCTGAAGACGGATTCGGTGACGATGAAGGCTGGGCGGCCTTGGGCGTGCTGGGTGAGCAATTCATCGAGATGGCTTAGATCGTTGTGGCGAAACTGGATTTGCGTAACCCACGCCGCCCGGCATCCAGCATGCAGGCTGGAATGATTCAGCGCATCGGTAAATACCAGGGCTTCACGTCCGCCAGCCAGTTTGAATAAAGCGGGTAAAACGGTGGCATTGGCCTGGAAACCGGAATTGAAAATCAGCGCCGCCTCGGTACCTTTGAATGTGGCCAACTGTGCCTCAAGCTTAAGCATTGCCTCCAGTGTGCCGGTAACCAGCCGTGAAGCCCGTGCGCCGGCACCAAAGCGTTGCACCCATTCAATGGCACGCGACTTCAGCGCGGGATGTTGCGAGAGACCAAGGTAGTCGTTGGATGACGCGTCAATCAGTTGACGGCCATCGGCCATCACCAGATGTGAGCCGGGAATGGCAATCTGCCGCAGGCGCCGTCGCCGCTGCGTAGCGTCGAGCGTGGTCAGTGCCTCATTGAGCGCTTGTTCAAGCCACATGGCGTGCCTGATGGGCGAGAGATGACAGAAAAATCATGGTGTGTGGAAATTGCAGGATGATGGGTGCGTATTGTGCCTCGGTTTTGATCTGCGAAGAGATCATTTCTGCCAGCTACAATGGCATATTGCATGAGTATTAAGGGCACACCGGATGAAGTATCACGATTTGCGCGACTTTTTGCAGCAGCTCGAAGCCAAGGGCGAACTCAAACGCATCGCTGTTGCGGTGGATCCGTATCTGGAAATGACCGAGATTGCCGACCGCGTGTTGCGCGCGGGGGGACCTGCGTTGCTGTTTGAAAACCCCACAGGGTATACGACACCCGTGCTGGCGAATCTTTTTGGTACGCCGCGCCGTGTTGCCTTGGGTATGAGTAAAGCGGGCATGGACGAAGAGGGCGACTGGAAAAAATCCCTGCGCGAAGTAGGCCAGTTATTGGCGATGCTAAAAGAGCCTGAGCCGCCGCACGGGCTCAAGGATGCCTGGGACAAACTGCCGCTGTTAAAACAAGTATTCAACATGCGGCCGAAGGTGGTTACTTCTGCGCCTTGCCAGGAGATTGTCCGGGAAGGGCGGGACGTTGACCTGTCCCGTTTGCCGATACAAACCTGCTGGCCGGAAGATGCTGCGCCTTTGATCACCTGGGGATTGACCGTCACGCGAGGGCCCCAGGGTTTGCCGCATTCGAAAACGCGACAGAATCTGGGCATTTATCGGCAACAAGTGATTGCGCCGGACAAGGTAATCATGCGCTGGCTGGCGCATCGCGGGGGTGCGCTGGATTATCAGGATCATTGCGCGGCGCGCCCAGGCGAGCCATTTCCGGTAGCCGTGGTGCTGGGCTGTGATCCGGCAACGATTCTGGGTGCGGTGACGCCGGTGCCGGATACCTTGTCTGAATATCAATTCGCGGGCTTGTTGCGGGGTAGTAAAACGGAACTGGTGAAATGTATCGGTTCAGATTTGCAAGTGCCTGCGCGTGCCGAGATTGTGTTGGAAGGCGTGATTCATCCGGGCGAGACAGCGGCAGAAGGTCCATTTGGCGACCACACCGGTTATTACAACGAACAGGCCGAGTTCCCGGTGTTCACCATTGAGCGCATCACCCTACGGCGGGATCCGATTTACCATTCAACCTACACCGGCAAGCCGCCGGATGAACCGGCCATGCTGGGCGTGGCGCTCAACGAAGTGTTCGTGCCGCTGCTGCAAAAGCAGTATCCGGAGATAGCGGACTTCTATCTGCCGCCAGAGGGCTGCTCATATCGGCTGGCGGTGGTGTCGATCAAGAAGCAATATCCGGGGCATGCCAAACGGGTGATGTTCGGCATCTGGAGTTTTTTGCGTCAGTTCATGTACACCAAATTCATTATCGTGACCGATGATGATGTGAATGTGCGAGATTGGAAAGAAGTCATCTGGGCGGTGACCACGCGCGTGGATGCCGCACGTGATACGCTGATCGCTGAGAATACGCCCATTGACTATCTTGATTTTGCCTCACCGGTCGCCGGGCTGGGCAGCAAGATGGGGATTGACGCTACCAACAAATGGCCGGGAGAGACGGTGCGCGAATGGGGACGGCCCATCGTTATGGATGCAGCAGTCAAGCAGCGGGTCGATTTACTTTGGGGAGAGCTCGGACTATGAGTAACGAAATGGAAGCAATTACCGCGGACAATTCGGACAATTCGAACAATTCGAACGACATGCTGGCAGGCCCACGCGCCTGGGCGCATGTGATGTATGGTCTGCATGCGCTGTCGGCATTGTCAGGCATTTTGACCTCGGCCACGGTGGTGGGTGCTTTTGTGTTCGGCTGGCCATCGATTATTGCGATCATCATCAATGTTGCGACCAAAGACCAGGTGCGTGGCACTTGGCTTGCGACACACTGGCGGTGGCAGTGGCGCAGCTTTTGGTTTGCTGCACTGTGGCTGATGATTGCCGGGTTGCTGTTTATCACTTTGATTGGGATTCCGACAGCCCTACTGGCCATCATCGGCACGGGCGTGTGGGTGCTCTATCGCGTGATTCGCGGTTGGTTGGCGCTGCTTGATCGCCGCGCTATGCCGTTGCCATTGTAGATGGATGGGGCGACTATTTGATACCTCCGGACTATTAAGCTATGGCCCGAATGCGTTTCAAATGAGCAGATATTCCACTTATTGGACTGGCTGGGCCTGCACACTGGTGATTGCATCTGCCTCGCTTTTGCCGGGGACGGCTTCCGCCGTGCCTGCATTTGCGCGACAGACCGGACAAAACTGCGTTGCCTGTCATGCCGGTGGCCAGTTTCCCGATCTCACTCCGTATGGCCGGATTTTCAAGCTGACTGGCTACACGATAGGAGAGCGCACGCTACCGCTGTCAATGATGGGCGTGCTAACGGCCAACAAGGTAAAAGTCAATGATTCTACTCAGGGGCACACGCAGGATGGCAATCTCACTTTCAATACCGCCAGCGTGTTCATTGCGGGGAAAGTGACTGACAACATCGGTGGCTTTGCGCAAATCACTTACAACAACTACGACACGCTTAACCCTGCCACTTCACGTTGGACGGGGCATTCCGGCGCGGACAACATGGATTTTCGTTATGCCGACCGCTACATCGACGACAAACAGGATATGATCTTCGGACTGAGCCTGAACAATAACCCGACGGTGCAGGATGTCTGGATGAGTGCTCCTGCCTGGGGGCCTGCGACGGCACCCGGCAGCACCGGAGCCGGTGGAGGTGCCCTGCCCAAACTGGCTGATGGCCTTGGCCAGCAAGTGGCAGGACTCGGTGCGTATGTCTACTGGAATCAGACGGTGTATGCGGAGCTCACCGGCTACAAGACGGGTGATGGCATCTTTTCCTTCATGACCCAAGGCGTTAACAGAGACCATGGGCCACAGACCTATCTCAAGGGAACGAATCCCTACTGGCGGCTGGCGCTGACGCATGCATGGGGACCACATAATGGCATGCTGGGTGTGTCGGGCATGAACGTGAAGATCTATCCGGATTCGACCGATCCGACCGGCCCGACCGACCGCTATCGCGATCTCAGCTTCGATGCGCAATATCAGTATCTGCTCGATCCACACACGGTCACCGCACAAGCCAGCTACATCCACGAGAAACAGAACCTCGTCGCAAATTTTGCCGCAGTGAACCCATCAGACACGATGGATGCCTTGCGGGCCAAGATGTCTTACGTCTATCAGGCGAAATATGGTGCCACCCTGTCCTATTTCGATGTTCATGGCAGCACCAACAATAATCCGAATACTGATACGCGCGGCTGGACGCCAGAGATATTCTGGATGCCGCTGCAATATGTGCGTGTGGGCCTGCAATACACGCTATTCGACAAGGTCAACGGGCTATCCAGCAATACTGACGGTGCAGGCAGGAGCGCGAAGGATGACAACACGCTGTTCTTCTATGTCTGGGGTGCGTATTGAACGCGAACGACGTGGCCGATACCTTCTGCATGAACACATCAGGAGATCAGGAATGAAAACAGCTTCCATCGCTTTAACCCTGATTCTTACCATAGTCGGTATGGGTTGCTCGACGACAGCAGAACGTTCCCGCAACCTGGCCGATCCCAGCGTCTCCGGCAAGACCTTGGCTCAGCAGGTCTGCTCGAATTGTCATGGCATTGATGGTAATTCCGTCAACCCAAACTTTCCCAAGCTGGCCGGGCAGCAGAAAGAATATATGATCGCCCAACTGAAGCAATTCAAGAGCCATAACCGCTTCGACCCACCCGGCTTCGAGTACATGTGGGGTCTCTCCAGGAGCTTGACAGATAAGCAGATCGAAGAATTAGCGACCTATTTTTCTCGACAGAAAAGTCTCGCCGACAAGCCTGACGATGCGAAGCGGGAAGGGAATGGACGAGACATTTTTGAACACGGTGTAGCCGCCCAGAGCATCCCGGCCTGCTCGACTTGCCACGGTATGGAAGCCGCTGGCAACAGCACTTTCCCACGCCTCGCTGGCCAGCATGCCGACTATACCGTCAAGCAGCTGAACATGTTCCAGAGGACGGGCGAGCGTCCTGAGGGAGCCATTATGAAGGTGATCGTCCACGATCTCACACCCGACAGCATGGAGAACGTAGCGGCCTACCTCGCTACTCTTTCGACAAAATAGTCCTAAATTACCCTGTGTAGGGGCCGCTGAAGCTGAACATATAGGCATCCATGGCCAGCGCACCCAAAGTTGTACCGCGATGCACGACGTCAAATGACGCACTCTCGTCTGCTGCACCCAACGCAACATAGACCGGTAGCAGGTGGTCGTCGGCGGGTTGCACACGCACAGCATGCGGGGCTTGCCGCCGGTAATCAAACAGCGCGGGGAGATCGCGACGTTTTAGAGCGTCTGCAAACCAATTGCAAAATTCGCTGATATGAGGCAAAGCCATGCCATCAGGCGCGTCGCGCACCATGTCGCGTAGATTATGGGTGATGGCGCCTGAGGCCAAAATCAGCACGCCGTCTTTGCGTAGCGAGGTGAGTTGGCGACCGAGATTAAAGTGGGCCTCGGGCGTGTCATTGGGCTGAATCGCGAATTGCACGACGGGAATATCTGCCTGCGGATACATGTAGCGCAAGGGTACCCAGGCACCGTGATCCAACCCGCGGTTGGCATCAACAGCGATGCCGGGAATCAGCCTACAGACTTTTTCTGCCAGTTCCGGCGCGCCGGGCGGAGTGTATTGAACCTCATACAGCGGGGCGGGAAAACCATAAAAGTCGTGTATGGTTTCCGGGTGCTTAGCGGCGCTCACTGCGGGGGCGTGAGTCATCCAGTGGGCCGAGACGGCAAGTATCGCGCGCGGGCGGGGCAGCCGCGCAGCGAGTCGCGCCCAGGCGGGGCCGGTGTTACCGGGCTCGATGGCCATCATGGGCGAGCCGTGAGAAAGAAATAAGGTGGGAAGTGCGGTGGGAACCGTGGGAGACATGAGGCGTCTTTCGTGAAAAATATCGTTGGTTATGGTAATCGGCGCTTAGGAGTTTTCATAAAATATCTTTAAAAAGTCGGCGCTGGCGATACGGTAAATGCAACGGTAAATGAGAAAGTAAAGCATGCCAGGAATTCACTAAAACCAAGTTTAGCCGCTATTCAGCGAGAGTACACCACGTTTTAAGCAATGATCTTCGGGATGGGTTGATAGCTTAAACCCCAGGCGGGAAACAAAGTTCAGCATGCGGGTGTTGTCAGCAAGAAAGTCGCCCGTCATGCGCAAGAAGCCTTGCTCCTTTGCCGCAGCAATGAGTCGCGTCATCAGGTGGTGGCCGATCCCCTGGCCTTGCCATTCATCGGCCACCACGATGGCAAATTCACAGGAATCAGGTATTTTGTCTGTTGGGCTGGCGGCGTAGCGGCAAACACCGATTTCTTCTCTCGTTTCTTTTAACAGGGCGATGAAGGCCATCGTGTGGTGATAATCGATATGCGTGAAATGGTGCAGTTGTGACGGGGAGAGCTCGCACAGTGTGCTCATGAAGCGTCGATAGCGCGTTTCAGGCGACAGATTTTTGATAAACGCCTGCTCGCGATCTATGTCTTCCGGCAGGATAGGTCGTGAGGTGATCCATACGCCGCTCTGGCTTTGGAAGGTTGATTTCAAAGGGTCGGCGGGGGAATCACTCACTGTACAGTTTCCCCTGATTGTGTGTCAGAGGGTGTGTCCGACGGTGCGCCCGTTCAGATGATGAGAAAAGTGACGATCGGTATTGAGAATATGATTGATCAGCCAGTCTGTCAGCATATTTTTGACACGAAAGCCCAGATAGGCGTGATCTGTGCCGTCGCGTTCTATTTCCTCTTGTAGTTCCCTGAGGTAATCAAAGAACCGCAGGTGCTGCCGTGTATGTAGTTCGACAAAAGGGTAGCCTTTGTCTTGCATCATCTGCTCTTGCAGTAAAAAAGCCTGTGTGGCGGCCGCATGTATTTGCGTCAAGAGCGGGGAGATGAGCGCTGATGTGCCTGCCTGAATGGCGCGGGTGAGTACAGTAATGTCGGTGAGCAAGCGTTGATGCGCGGCATCCAGCGTAGCGATGCCCAAGGCGTACTCGTCATGCCAATTAAAGTCTGTTTTTCTGGCAGGTGTATTGGTGAAATTATCGATAGCATTACTGGTGTGGTCAGACAATTGTGCGGAAGCTTCGCAGCGAAGCAGGTAAGCGCGAGCTGCGCTGTCGTCTGGAACCTCAGCAAGACAGCGAGAAAAATGTGCGTGGGCTGCAGAAAAATTGCCTAGATGATAGTGCGCCAGCGCCTGCTGAAATGTGCCCAGCGAGTTTTTCTTGGCAACGCGTAGTGCGGGCGGGTCGGCATCAACGACTTCATAAACAGATTGGTTGTCATGCTTGCCACGTACGTGTGTTCGGTCGAGAAAACGCAGCGACCAGGGTTTGATATTTTCAAGGCTGCTCAGGGTGTATTCGCTGATCAAAATCGGTACTTCGTATTCTTTGGTCAGGCGTTCCAGCCGCGAGGCAAGATTTACCGCGTCGCCAATCACGGTGCCATCCATGCGCCCCTCGCCGCCAACGGTGCCAAGGATGACAATGCCCGTATTGATGCCGATGCCAATCTTGATGGGTTGGTAACCGGCACGTTCACGGCCGGCGTTGTATTCGTCGAGTTTGGCCAGCATCGCGAGGCTACAGCGTAGCGCGTCATCCGGCGAGTTGGGAAAAAGCGCCATGATGGCATCGCCAATGTATTTGTCGATAATCCCGCCATGCGCGGCAATGACAGGTTCCATCTGGATCAGGTAGGAATTGAGGAAATTAAAATTTTCCTGCGGGCTCATGCTTTCAGATAATGAGGTGAAATCGCGAATATCAGAAAACAAGACGGTCATGGACCGTTCCACCTGCTGTCCTAATTGCACGGTGCGGATGTCGTCCACACCGAGTAATTGGAGGAATTGCCGTGGCACAAAGCGGCTATAGGCGGATTCGGTTTCGCTCAGCTGTTCGGGTGTCACGTGTGCGGAAGAATGCGAGTGATGTGGGCGCGGCGGAGTCGTCATTGGTGCATGAGTGTTTGGTTGGTGGGTGCTGACGTGAGCAAGGGTGTCAGGGACTTCCAGATGTGATCCAGCAGTTTCGGTTGCGCCTTGGCCGTAGGGTGCAAGCCATCGGCTTGAAAGGCCAGGGCATCGAGCGCAACGGGTTCTAGCAAAAATGGTAACAAGCTTACTTTTTCGCGTTTGGCCAAGGTGCGAAAGGCCGCTGCAAAATGCTGCGTGTAGTCGCTGCCGTAGTTAGATGGGAGCCGCATGCCAACAAGCAGCACGCTCGCTCGGTGCTGCTTGGCGGTCGTTATCATCGTGGCGAGATTGTCTTGCATCGCTGAAACCGGCAGGCCACGCAAACCATCATTGGCGCCGAGGGCAAGTATGACAACGGCAGGTTGTGTTTGCTTTAAGACAGCGGCAAACCGTGCCCGGCCGCCTGCAGTGGTTTCTCCGCTGATGCTGGCATTGACCACCGTGTAGGTAGAGCGTTCAGCCTTCAGGCGGGCATCCAGCAAGGCGGGCCAGCTTTCGCTGACGGCTATGCCGTAGCCGGCGGATAGGCTGTCACCAAAAACAAGCACAGGACGTGGAGTCGCTGCATCAAGTTGTGTAGCATGCACACAGAAGCTGATGAGCAGCAGAAAAATGAAAGAAAGACATTTGCGCATGATAAAAACAAGACAGGTGATTGAGTTGCTGGCGGTGGATAAAACAGTACCCAACGGAGTTGGCACGGGCGCGGGCATGTTGTCCATTCTGCATGATATTTCATTCATCGTGACTGCAGGCGACGCGGTGGCTATTGTGGGCGCATCGGGTTCGGGCAAGTCTACCCTGCTGGGTTTGATGGCGGGTCTCGATGTGCCGACGACAGGCAGCGTACGCTTGTTGGGTGAAGATATTGGGTTGCTGGATGAAGATGCGCGCGCCGCTTTGCGTGGGCGGGTGCTGGGTTTTGTGTTCCAGTCGTTTCAATTGCTGCCTGCGCTGACTGCGCTGGAGAACGTGATGCTACCGCTGGAACTGGCCGGACAGTCCGATGCCCGCGCGGTGGCGCAAGCAATGCTTGCGCGCGTCGGTTTGGGTGCGCGTCTGGCGCACTATCCGAAACATTTGTCAGGCGGCGAGCAGCAGCGGGTCGCGCTGGCGCGGGCCTTTGCCATGCGGCCGCAATTGCTGCTGGCCGATGAACCGACGGGCAATCTTGACGCCGCCACCGGTGCGCAGATTATTGATCTGATGTTTGCCATGAATGCCGAAGCGGGTACTACGTTGATTTTGGTCACTCACGATGCTCAACTGGCGCGGCGTTGCAACCGTACGTTGCGGCTTGCCAGTGGATGCCTAGTGGCCACGCAAGCCGAGTATTGATCGCGCGGCGTTGACGCCGCTGCGCACTGCGCCTTCGATAGTTGCCGGATAGCCGCTGGCCACATAGTCACCGGCCAGCCACAGGCCGGGCAACGTGGTTTGTGTGACGGGGCGGCGTAAATTAGGTGTGCAGGCGAACGTGGCGCGTTTTTCGGTAATGGTCCGGGTGCGTAGCGGCGCCGGCAGGTGGGGCACGATGTGGGCAACTTCGTCGTGAATGCGCTGTTCAAGTTCTGCGACCGGCAAATCCAGATGCCGGCCGCGTGCGCTGATGACCGCGGCGATCAGCCCGGCTTGTCCGCACAGTTGGCCGCGATCGAACAACCATTGCGCCGTGCCATCGGCGACACCCAGCATGGGTTGCGGCAGGCATACGCTGGCCGGGTAGGCGAGGTAGCTGGTGACAATGGGTTCCCATGCAAAATGTTCAACCTCGAGCTGTAATTCCGGCACCAGCGCACCGAGATGATAGGCGGCAACAGCCAGCACGACTTGGGCGAACGGCCCTTGGCCGTCTATGCGCCAGCCATGTTCAGCCCGCTGTAAATCGGTGACGCGCTGGCCACGATGAATGACGCCAGCATGTTGGGTGATGAATTGCGCGGCGGGTTCGGGAAATAGCGCCGAGAGATTGACTTGCGGCAGCAGCAAATCGCTCGCCGCGCGTGAGGCGGCGAGGCTGTCTCTGAGCACATGCGCCAGCACCTGGGCTGATGCATACTCAGCCGGTGTATTCAGCGCAGCGATACACAGCGGCTGCCATAAAAGTCGGCGCTGGCGAGACGGCGTTTTATTTTGTTCCAACCATGTAGTGACGGAAACATCAGGCGTAATGCGGAACTGCGCGTATTGCAAGCGGCGCATGAGACGTATGGCCGCCCATTTTTCGCGCCAGTTGAGGCCGGTGGCGAGCAGGATCGCGGCGAGGCTGTGCAGCGGCGCCGGCAGATGAGGTGCGACAAGACGCATCTCGCCGGGGAATTCAAGGTGTAGCGACAGACGTTTGAGCAGGCGCTGCGGGTCGGCGCCGACGAGGCGCATCAGACGCAGGGTTTCGCTGTAAGCGCCGATCAGGATGTGCTGGCCGTTGTCGACAGTGAGTCCATCCATCTCGACGGCGCGGGCGCGGCCGCCCAGGCTGCGCGAGGCTTCAAAGACTTCTACCTGTTGCCCGTTGCGGGCAAGCTCGACAGCCGCTGCCAGACCGGCATAACCCGCGCCAATGACGGCGATGGTCACGCGGTGATCCAGGTTTTGCCGGCCAGCCACAGCTTGCGCAGCGGTGTGAGCGAGATGCGCTGATGCAGCACATGGCAGCCGTCGCGCGCGATTTCCGCAAGTAGGGTGCGGTAAATGGCCGCCAT
Organism: Rugosibacter aromaticivorans; assembly: GCF_000934545.1. GTDB lineage: Bacteria > Pseudomonadota > Gammaproteobacteria > Burkholderiales > Rhodocyclaceae > Rugosibacter > Rugosibacter aromaticivorans. The sequence goes on along the minus strand of NZ_CP010554.1, from coordinate 1,748,177 downwards.
GACCAGCCCGGCGCGTTGCGCTTTGCGGTCGGCGGCGGGCAGTTGGGCGAGGGCTTGATTGTAAGTGGCCTGCGCGCGTTCGATCTGGAATGCCATGAGGCGCTGAAAGTTGGCGGAGTAACGCGCTTGAAGAATGTCACTTTCCGTCACGCCAAAGCGCGCGAGGTCTTCCTGCGGCAGATAAATGCGGCCACGCCGCGCATCTTCCCCGACATCGCGGATAATGTTGGTGAGTTGAAAAGCGAGGCCCAGATCGTGTGCGTATTTCAGCGTGCGGCGGTCGGTGTAGCCAAAAATCTCCGCAGCAAGCAGGCCGACAATGCTGGCAACGCGGTAGCAATACAGATGCAGCGCACGAAAATCCGGGTAACGCACGGCATCAATATCCATTTCCATGCCATCAATGATTTCCAGCAATTGTTCTTGCGGCAGAGAAAATCGCGTGAGCGCGGTCGCCAGCGCCTGCGTTACCGGATGGCTGGGTTGGCCGGCGTAGAGGTGCGCAATTTCGGTGCGCCACCAGGCGAGCTTGGTGCGCGCCAGATGCGGATCGGGGCATTCATCGACACTATCGTCGACTTCGCGACAAAACGCATACAAAGCGGTAATCGCCTGACGCCGCGTGGGTTCCAGAAAAACAAAGCTGTAATAAAAAGAAGAGCCGCTGGCGGCGGCGCGCTGCTGGCAGTAGTCGTCAGGCGTCATGGCAGTGAAAGAGTGCGCGCCAGCCGATCAGCGGCCAGTCAAGCGCTTGCAGTTGAGGGCGATGGTTGAACACATCATAGTTAGCTGCTTCGATTTTTTCCAGAATGCGCAGCCCGCTGGCGATGATGGTACGAATTTCCAGCCCGATGCGGCCGGGTAGCCTGCGTCCGAGCGGTGCGCCTTGTTGCATCAAGGCGCGGGCACGGTCGACCTGAAAGCGCATCAGCGCGTAAAAGCCGGCGCTGGTGATACGGCGCAGGATGTCGTTGGCGCTGACATTGAATCGCACCATGTCCTCGGCAGGCAGGTAAATCCGGCCTTCTTTCCCTTTGCGGCTATCGATACCGACATCCTGCCAATGGTTGATGAGTTGCAAGGCCGAGCAAATGGCGTCGGCGTGCAAGATGTTTTCTTCAGTAGCCGCAGCGAAAAGATGCAGCAATAATCGTCCCACTGGATTGGCCGAGCGGCGGCAATAGTCGATGAGTTCGGCATAGCTGGCATAGCGATTGCACGTTACATCCTGCATGAAGGCCTCCAGCAGGTCGTGAAACAGGGGCAGCGGCAGGCCGTAACGGGCAATCACAGGGCGTAGCCGCAGGAACACCGGATGGGTCGTTGGTTGGTCTTCTGCAATCGCTACCAGCTCGCGCTGGTAGCTGCGCAGCAGGTTTAGCCGTTCATCGGCAGTGAGATTGCCTTCATCGGCGAAATCGTCTGCGCTACGGGCAAAGGCATAGATGGCGGCAATCGGGTGACGCAGGTGCCTGGGTAGCAAAAGCGAGGCAACGGGGAAATTTTCGTAGTGTTCAGCCGCCATAATGTGACGAAGTATAGGCTGGAGGTAGGAAAGAATTGATTAAAGCAGGTAAAATCAACGGTCATTACGTATTGTCTGAATTTGTTTTGGTGTGTAATGCTCGATGCAGATAACATAGCACGTGATACAGCACGTAATGCCCAGGTGGCGGAATTGGTAGACGCACCAGATTTAGGTTCTGGCGCCGCGAGGCGTGGGGGTTCGAGTCCCTTCCTGGGCACCATGCAGGCATGTGATATAGAGCGCAAGCTCATATGGCTTGCTTGATGCGACAGGTGCAAAGATTCGATTAGCTTTTCAAATTTGACGGGTAAAAAAATGACGGATATGGCAATGGAAATGGCAACAGCAGGTGCGCAGTCAGGTGCAACGGGCACAGCAAGTCCCGCAGTAAGTCCTGTGGTCAGCCCGCTTGAGCGGCGGATTGATATTTCGGTATCGCTGGCTGAGATTGAGGGCGAGATCGGTGCACGTCTTAAAAATATCGCTCGAACGCTCAAGATGCCGGGTTTTCGCCCAGGTAAGGTGCCCATGAGTCTGGTTGCAAAAAACTATGGCAGTCAAGCGCGCAGTGAGGCCATTGGCAGGGCTGTTGAATCAATTCTGGAGGCGAAGCTCAAGGAGCAGAACCTGCGCATGGCCGGTTATCCGCACATTCAGTCCACGCCGGATGCAGGTGAAGGAAGGCTTGGCTTTACGGCAACCTTTGAGGTGTATCCAGAAATAACCCTGGGGAATGTTTCCGGGCAGAGCATTGAGCGACCAGTACTTGCTGTGACGGATGCTGAAGTTGATCAAACATTGGATGTGCTACGCAAGCAGCGTGTGCGCTATAGCGAAACTGATCGTCCGGCACAGAAAGATGATCGTGTGGTGATTGATTTTGTCGGTCGCAAAGAAGGCGTTGAGTTTGCTGGTGGCCGGGCGGATGACCATGCGATGATTGTTGGCGCTGGCGCTATGCTGCCTGACTTTGAACAAGCAATTGAGGGCGTCACGTCGGGCGATAAAAAAACGTTTGACGTTAAATTTCCCGATGACTACCAAGCCAAAGATCTGGCCGGTAGCACCGTACAGTTTGATATTCTAGTAAAGAAAGTTGAAGCGCCCCATTTACCTGAATTGGATGCCGAATTTGCTAAGGCCTTGGGTTCGGCTGACGGTAACGTGGAGACTATGCGTGCCGAAGTACGCGCTAATCTTGAGCGCGAAGTTAAGAAGCGACTGGAAGCCAAAGTCAAGCAGCAGGTTATGGATGCTTTGTTGGCGGTGAATCCGCTTGATGTGCCCAAAGCATTAGTTGAGGCAGAGTCCAAACAAATGGCGGATGCGGCATTACGCGACATGGAGTCGCGCGGCATGGCTGTTAAAGGATTTCCGATCGAGCCGGCCTGGTTTGCCGACAAGGCAATACGTCGCGTCAAGTTGGGCTTGTTGCTGTCCGAAGTGGTTAAAACAAACGACCTGTATGCCAAGCCGGAACATGTGCGCGCGGTGATTGATGAGTTTGCTGCCTCATTTGAAGATCCGCAAGAGGTTGTGCGTTGGTACTATTCCCAACCACAGCGTTTGGCCGAGGCAGAAGCTTTGGCAGTTGAGAGTAATGTGGTGCAATGGGTTCTAGGTCAGGTGAAGGTCAGTGATAAATCAGTGGCTTTTGATGAATTAATGGGTAATGCAGCATGATCGTCTCTGGAGGTTCTATGTACGGCGCAAAATACACATGTGGTGTCGATGCTTCCATGAATGATCCCCAGGCTCTGGGCCTTGTGCCCATGGTGATCGAGACCAGTGGCCGCGGTGAACGCGCGTATGATATTTACTCGCGTTTGCTGCGCGAGCGAGTGATCTTTCTGGTTGGCCCGGTGAATGATGCAACGGCGAACTTGATTGTTGCTCAGCTGCTTTTTCTTGAGTCTGAAAACCCTGATAAAGACATCTTTTTCTATATCAACTCCCCTGGCGGCTCTGTGTCTGCGGGCATGGCGATTTATGACACGATGCAATTTATCAAGCCGAATGTATCGACGCTGTGTATCGGCCAAGCGGCAAGTATGGGGGCTTTTTTGTTAACGGCGGGTGAAAAAGGGAAGCGGTACTGTCTGCCAAATTCTCGTGTGATGATTCATCAGCCTCTGGGTGGATTTCAGGGCCAGGCATCGGATATCGAGATTCACGCTAAAGAAATTTTGTTCCTCAAGCAAAAGCTTAATAATATGCTGGCCATGCACACAAGCCAGTCCATAGAGCGCATCGAACGTGATACAGATCGTGATAACTTTCTTTCTGCCGATGCGGCTGTTGAGTACGGCTTGGTTGATAAAGTGCTGACGAGCCGTGCCGAGGTTGTTGCTGGCTGATATTATATTGACGGAGACGACGATTGTGGAAAAGAAGACGGCTGGCGGTGAAAAGCTTTTGTATTGCTCCTTCTGCGGCAAGAGTCAGCATGAGGTAAAAAAGCTGATCGCTGGCCCATCTGTTTTTATCTGTGATGAATGTATCGATCTGTGCAACGATATCGTTCGCGACGAGATCGCGGGCATGGCCTCAGAAAAAGAAGGCAGTGGATTGCCGACGCCGAAAGAAATACGCAACATGCTCGATCAATATGTCATCGGGCAGGATGCCGCGAAGAAAATTCTTGCCGTTGCTGTCTATAACCATTACAAACGCATTCGCCATAAAGAAGCCGGAAGTGACGGTGTGGAGCTGGCGAAAAGTAACATTCTGCTTATCGGCCCCACGGGCTCTGGCAAAACCTTGCTGGCACAGACGCTTGCTCGTATGCTGAATGTGCCGTTTGTCATGGCAGATGCGACGACGCTGACCGAAGCGGGTTATGTCGGTGAAGATGTCGAAAATATCATCCAGAAATTGTTGCAAAACTGTGATCATGATGTAGAAAAGGCGCAGCAGGGCATTATCTACATTGATGAAATTGACAAAATCTCGCGCAAGGCTGACAACCCTTCAATTACTCGCGATGTGTCTGGTGAGGGTGTTCAACAGGCTTTGCTGAAATTGATTGAAGGCACGGTTGCCAGCATTCCCCCGCAAGGAGGACGTAAACATCCCAATCAGGATTTTGTTCAGATTGACACAACAAACATCTTGTTTTTTTGCGGTGGGGCATTTGACGGTCTGGACAAAGTCATCCGCAGTCGCTCCGAAAAAGGTGGCATAGGGTTTGGTGCGGAAGTGAAAAGCCGTGATGCAAGCAATGTTTCCGATGTTCTAAAGCAGGTTGAACCGGAGGACTTGATCAAATTTGGATTGATCCCCGAGTTAATTGGGCGTTTGCCAGTATTAGCAACATTGCGGGAGCTGGATGAAGTCGCATTGGTTGAGATTCTGATTGAGCCAAAAAACGCCCTGGTCAAACAATATCAAAAGCTTTTTTCGATGGAGGGTGTCGAGCTTGAAATACGTCCTTCAGCATTGCAGGCGATTGCAAGAAAAGCGCTAAAGCGTAAAACTGGCGCCCGTGGTTTGCGTTCCATTCTGGAAAATGTACTACTCGATACCATGTATGAGCTACCCACAATGGAGAATGCAACTAAAGTAGTTGTTGATGAAACAACGGTAGAAAGCGGTACCCAGCCGTTAATAATCTACGCGGACCAACCAAAAGTATCAGGTTCTAACTGATCTGTTGGGTGAATTAAAAGGTTACTTCCGCATCTTGAATTTCTTTCACATCGCCCCAGATAGGACGATGTGGTTCATAACTTAAAGGACACGATGATGTCTGATCTGACTGCTTCTTCTACTACTATGGAAAAGCAAACTATTCCGCTTTTACCTTTGCGTGATGTGGTGGTTTTCCCGCATATGGTTATACCGCTGTTTGTCGGGCGGCCAAAGTCTATAACAGCGCTTGAAACCGCCATGGAAGGAGGGAAGAGTATTCTTCTCGTGGCACAAAAGCATGCAGCCAAGGATGAGCCTGCGCCTGAAGATATGTACGAAATCGGGTGTATTGCCAACATTCTGCAGATGCTTAAGCTCCCCGATGGGACCGTTAAAGTGCTGGTCGAGGGTGTAGAGCGGGCGCGAGTTTTAAATGTGGAAGATAAAGGCGAGTTATTTGCTGCTGAAATCACATCAATTACAAGCGCAGATGCTGCCAGCCACGAAATTGAAGCTATGCGTCGGACTGTGCTTGCCCAGTTCGATCAATACGTTAAACTTAATAAAAAAATCCCTCCCGAGGTGCTGACCTCGTTAGCAGGGATTGACGAAGGTGGTCGCCTGGCAGATACCATTGCGGCCCATTTGCCTTTGAAGCTCGAGCAAAAGCAGGAGGTTCTCGAGGCCATTGGAGTTGCCGATCGATTAGAGAAGCTTCTTGGCCAACTGGAAGCCGAGCTGGATATTTTGCAAGTGGAAAAGCGGATTCGTGGTCGCGTCAAGCGGCAGATGGAGAAGAGTCAGCGCGAATATTATTTAAATGAACAGGCCAAGGCGATTCAGAAAGAGCTCGGTGAAGGCGAAGAAGGTGCTGACATAGAGGAGCTGGAAAAGAAAGTCAAGGCAACTGGCATGAGTAAGGAGGGTTTGCTCAAAGCCACAACCGAATTGAAAAAACTCAAGCTGATGTCGCCGATGTCAGCTGAAGCTTCGGTTGTCCGAAATTATATCGAAACCTTAGTCGGACTACCTTGGCGTAAGAAATCACGGATAAGCAAAGATCTTTCTTCGGCAGAGAAATTGCTGGATAGGGATCATTATGGTCTTGAAAAGGTCAAAGAACGTATCGTTGAGTATTTGGCTGTTCAGCAACGGGTAGATAAAGTTAAAGCCCCCATTTTGTGCCTCGTTGGGCCGCCTGGGGTCGGTAAAACATCGCTGGGCCAATCGATTGCCAAGGCAACTAATCGAAAATTTGTTCGTATGGCTCTGGGCGGTGTGCGTGACGAGGCCGAAATTCGAGGTCATCGGCGTACCTACATCGGTTCGATGCCGGGCAAGATTTTGCAGAATATGGCTAAAGTGGGTGTTAAGAATCCATTATTTTTGCTCGACGAGGTCGACAAAATGGGACAGGATTTTCGCGGAGATCCCTCTTCTGCTCTGCTTGAAGTACTCGATCCAGAACAGAACCACACATTTGAAGATCACTACATCGAAGTTGACTTTGATCTGTCGGATGTGATGTTTGTCGCAACAGCAAATACGCTCAATATTCCGCATGCCTTGCTTGATCGTATGGAGGTGATCCGGCTTTCGGGTTATACCGAAGACGAGAAAGTAAGCATTGCCATGCGCTACCTATTGTCAAAGCAGACGAAAAACAATGGCATCAAGCCTTCAGAGTTGGTGGTTACAGAGGATGCTGTGCGCGATATTGTCCGTTACTACACACGCGAAGCAGGGGTGCGTTCTTTAGAGCGTGAAATATCCAAAATTTGTCGAAAAGTTGTGAAGTCGTTAGTAATAAAGCCACGTAAAAATAAAATCGTGGTGAATGGTAAAAATCTCGATAAATTTCTTGGAGTGCGTCGGTACAGTTTTGGTATGGCTGAGAAAGAAAATCAGGTTGGGCAGGTTACTGGACTGGCCTGGACAGAAGTGGGTGGCGAATTGCTCACTATAGAAGCCATTGTTTTGCCGGGCAAAGGTAAAACCATGACAACCGGCACACTGGGTGATGTGATGCAGGAGTCGATCCAAGCAGCACTCTCTGTCGTTAGGAAACGTAGCAAACAGTTGGGTATAGCGGAAGATTTTTATCAGAAGAGTGATCTCCATATTCATATGCCTGAAGGTGCTACTCCGAAAGATGGGCCAAGTGCTGGTGCGGCAATTTGTACTGCCTTGGTTTCAGCGCTTACGGGCATTCCTGTTCGTGCCGATATTGCAATGACCGGCGAGATTACGCTGCGCGGCGAAGTTTTGCCTATTGGTGGGTTGAAGGAAAAATTGCTTGCTGCGGTACGCGGCGGAATTCGTTCGGCTTTAATTCCTGAGGAAAATGTCAAGGATCTTGCTGAAATTCCAGATACGATCAAAAATCGTATTGAGATTCAGCCAGTAAGGTGGATTGACAAAGTTCTTGAGTTAGCTCTGGAACGAATGCCTGAACCATTGCCAGAATCAACCTTGGTACCCGTAGAAACTGTTCCTCTGGTAGAGGTTGGATCGAATGGTGTTTTGACGCACTGATTTTTTCTACAAGATGATAGAATCCTGCCTGATTCGCAGCGAGTATTTGTTGTTTTAGCGGGTGCTTAGCTCAGTTGGTAGAGCGTCGCCCTTACAAGGCGAATGTCGGCGGTTCGAGCCCGTCAGCACCCACCAGTTACTTGTTTTATGTAGTCCAAAGAAGTCCAAGAAAGGCCAGAATTCTTAGTAATATCAGGATTCCTGGCTTTTTTAAATCCAAGGTAGTCCGAAGTAAGGCTGTTGCAATCCGACGGTAGGCGCTACCTTCATGGCTCTTACCGATACCGCGATCAGGAATGCAAAACCGCAAGCCAAACCCATACAGCTGACGGATGTCGATGGTCTCCATCTGCTGATCAACCCGAATGGCTCAAAATGGTGGTGGCTGGATTACCGTTTTAACGGAAAGTGCAAGACGCTCTCGATGGGTGTTTATCCTGACGCGCCACTTGAAATGGATGGCAATGCGGGGTAAGGGATGGACAGAGACGCCAGCAAAACAAAGTCTGCCCTTGGGGAAGGCCATACTTTCCCTGCCGTCGGTGCCAGACCGATTACCGAAGTCACGGTGCCCGACCTGCTGGCCTTGCGGCGGGCAATCGAAAGTCGCGGAATCGTCGATTATGGCGCATCGCACTTAGCAGCGCTGTGGCGCTATTTTTCGTTATGTTCTATCAACCGGACGAGCAATAAACGATTCAGTGCCAAGCCTGAAAGATGCGCTATTTACTGTCAAGCAGGCGCACTATGCCCGCTGATCGATCCTACCGAATATGCTCAACTGTTGCGCGACATTGACGACTACCAGGGTGAAGCAACCACGAAGCGCCATGCAAATGCTGGCGCTAAGCTTTCAGCGAACAAAGGAGGTTCGCTTCGCGGAATGGTCGTAGTTTGATTTTGACGCGGCGCTATGGCGGCGTATTCCTGCCGAGATTATGAAGAGGCGCGAAGCGCATATCGTGCCGCTGTCACAGCAAGCGATAGAAATTCTCAAACGCTTCCAGTCGCTGACTGGAGCGGGGCGTCTAGTGTTTCCCCCATCGACAAGCCGCGAGTGTCCCATGAGCAAAAATACTATCGTTCATGCTTTGGCGCGAATGGGCTACAAAGGTCGCATGACTGGGTATGGCTTCTGCTCTGTGGCATCCACGCTGCTGAATGAACAAGGCCTACCGTCATGACGTGGTTGAGCGCCCATTGGCCTATGCGGAAAAAAATGTAGTGCGGGCTGCCTGCAACCGCGCTGAGTATCTGTCTGAACGCAAGAAGATGCAGCAGTGGATTGACTATCTCGACAAGATCAAGGTCGGAGCCGAGGTGATACCGTTCCGCTGACAAGCTGTATGACAGCATCGTTTGACCGTATTATTCTTGTTCGCACTGGCTCGCCAAATCAGACAAAAGTGGGCATTGGATTGCGCACATTGCGGTGATCTGACTGGCGGGGGTCGCCTCGTTTCGGCCATGAGTGTTTGCCAAAAGTAGATTATCCGCACAGCCCATACTGGAAACACACTATGTCTCTGCTATAATTCTCCGGTCATTGGGGAGTAGTCGCCTTTTGCTTCGGCAAAAGGGCTTGCATCAACACACTTGATCCTTCGATCATGGTGCAAGCGGTTTCTAACCTGGCAAGACCTTTGACTACACAGCCTTCGGATTGGTCGGGGAGATGTGTAGTCATTGTTCTTGTCCGGCCTAGGAAATTCATCATGGAAGCCCTGATTATCTCAACTGGCGTTGTCGCTCTAGCGGAAATCGGCGACAAAACCCAATTGCTTGCATTCATCCTCGCGGCGCGTTTCAAGAAACCTCTTCCGATCATTGGAGGTATTTTGTGCGCTACTCTAGTCAATCACGGATTGGCTGGTGCCCTAGGCGCGTGGATCACCTCGGTCGTGAATCCCGAATTCATGCGCTGGGTTTTGGGGCTGTCGTTCAGCGGGATGGCGATTTGGACGATGATTCCCGACAAGATTGAGGAGGAAGAAACGCAGTCTGCGAGACGCTTTGGTGTCTTTGGAGCAACCCTTGTCACATTTTTTCTCGCCGAGATGGGCGATAAGACCCAACTCGCAACGGTTGCCCTGGCGGCGCACTATGGTGCTCCAGTCATGGTCATCGCCGGCACGACACTGGGCATGTTACTGGCTGATGTGCCTGCCGTTCTTCTGGGCAACAAGTTTGCTGCAAAAATCCCAACGAAACTGGTTCACTCCATCGCAGCGGGAATTTTTGCGTTGATGGGTTTGCTAACCCTGCTCAAAGTTGACAAGCTGTTTCAATAGGGGCGGGCCGACAGGTTTTGGCCAAATTCAGTCGTTCGCTTCAGAACTCCCACATTCAAGTAACACGGGAGGCAACCGATATAAAACTGTCGGTCAGCCTACACTTGAATAATTCGATTGGCAACATCAGATCTCACCAGCAAAAATCCACAGGTCACTGCCGATGGCCACTCTCTGGCCAAGGTGGTGGCGGCCTTATGGGGTTTTGCATGCCAAGTGGCCTCTGGCTTTGGTCGGACGGCAGGACGCAGACCTTTTGCGCAGGTGCTGGCGGCATGTTCTCGGCGAAGGCAACATTGATGTGCAGAAACCCAAGCACTTGCGCGGGGAAGTTTCCACGTATGTGCTGACTCGATTGCATGGGCGGGTTGGAAAGGTCGGCTTCGTTGGGGTTGATACCCATGTCATGGCAGGCCGGGTCTGCTCTTGGGGGGTAATCCCAATGTACCCACTCCCTGAAACGGGCTACCTTCGCCTGCCACTGATCATCGGCAACCCGAAAGTCAATCCGCCGATCCCGGCGCTGATTCCTGTCAGCAAATTGACCTGGTGGGGGCAAGTCAGGACGTTATCCTCAGCCGGTGTGAACGCCAAGAGTGCGCATTACGGCGTGGCGGGCTGAAGATATTCGTAGCTTGATTCAACGCGCTGCTGGGGCAGAATCAAGCCCGAGATGATGTAGAATAGGAAACGATATGTTTGCCTTCCTTGTTGGTAAATTTGACGGTAACTGGAAAGTAAAAATTCGTTCTTTCTAGCATTGAAGGGTGTTGCGGAGAAGAGTTCGAACCCGTCAGCACCATAGAATAAAGGCGAACGTTTGTTCGCCTTTTTTTCATTCGAGGTTTCTACATATGTTAGATAGTGTCCGCAACAACAAAAAAATTGTTCAGGGCTTCCTTGTTCTAATCACACTCCCTTTTGCGCTGTGGGGAGTCGAGTCTTATATTCAGAATAGTGTAGGTGAGGATGAAGTTGCCACCGTGGGCGAAGTTAAAATTTCCCAGCAAGAATTTGTTGCAGCATTAAATCAACAGCAAGAGCGACTGCGTGTTCAATCAGGCGGTAGTATTGATCTCGCATTATTTGATACGCCACAGGCGCGTCGGCAACTGCTAGAATCACTCATCACAAAGAAGCTATTGGCGCAGCAAGCAAGGAAAGCCCAGCTCACTGTGGGTGATAGTGAATTAGTTAACGCTATCGCGAGCATTCCTGAGTTTCAAGAAAATAATCAATTTTCCAACAGCCGCTATGAAACGGCTCTCTCATCGCAGGGACTAAATAAAGAGTTGTTCGAGGCCCGCATGCGGCATGACCTGGCGATGCAACAACTTGTTTTACCTATTGCAGCGGCAAGCATTCCTGGTATTACGTCGATAGGGCGTTGGTTGTCGATAAAGTTAGAACAGCGTGAAGTTGTTGAAGCTCAGGCGCCATACGCGAACTACAGCACGCAAGTGAAATTACCCCCTGAGGCTGCAAAAAAATATTATGCGGAACATAGAAAAGAATTTGAGTTGCCAGAGCAAGTTCGCGCTGAGTTTTTGGTACTGAATACCAATGCGCTGTTGACGTCACTACCCGTCAGTGATGAGGAAGTCAAAGCTCGTTATGCGGCTGACATTAACCGTTACAAAGAAGCTGAATCACGTCGTGCCAGCCATATTTTGATCCCCGTGGCTAAAAATGCGCCTGCAGAGGAAATAAAGCTCGCGCAGGCTAAAGCAGAAGAAGTGCTTGCTAAGCTTAATCACAACCCTGACAGTTTTTCACAGTTAGCTAAACAATATTCTCAAGATACTCAATCAGCAGATAAAGGGGGCGATTTGGGATGGTTTGGTCGTGGCCTGATGACAAAACCATTTGAAGATGCTGTGTTTGGATTGAAAGAGGGTGTGACATCCAACATGATTCGTACAGAATTTGGATTTCATATTATTCGTGTTACTGGTGTAAGGCCCGAACGTATCAAGTCTTTCGACGAAGTAAAACTTACTATTGCCGATGAACTCAAGCGCGAGTTAGGTGCTAAGCGATATGCTGAAGCAGCAGAACCATTTGGCAATTTGGTCTATGAACAGCCGGATAGCTTGGCTCCCGCAGCAGAAAAGTGGAAGCTGCCGATTCAGCAAACGGGTTGGTTCTCAAAGTCGGATAAGTTGCCTTTTCCACTAAATAATAAAAAGTTAGCTGATGCCTTATTTAGTGAGGATGCAATTAAGAAAAAGCACAACACTGAAGCCGTGGAAGTTTCTCCCGGCACACTTGTTGCCGCACGGGTGCTGGAATATAAGCCTGCTGCTTTGCAAGACTTTGCCGCTGTGAAAGAAAAGATTGAGAATAAGTTGGTTCATGAGGCTGCAGTCAAATTGGCAATAAAAGATGGCGAAGATAAATTGTCCCGGTTGATGAAAGGTGAGGTAGTTGATCTGAAATGGTCAGCGCCGAAAATTTTGAGCCAAGCCGCAACACATGATACTTCTCCTGAGGCTTTGCAAGCAGTTTTCAAAACAAAAGCTACTAAATTGCCAGCTTATGCCGGTCTTGCTTCACCCGATAATGGCTATGTTATTTATCGCATTAATGCTTTGAAAGCAGCGAGTCTAAACAAGGAAAATTCGGAGAGTCGCAAGCTCTTGGAGCACTATGATCAGTCAGTGACCGAAGAGGAGGTGAGTGCGTGGATGAGTGCTCTAAGAGAAAAATTTCCAGTAGACGTCAAAAAGTCGGCGCTGGAGAAACGCTAATTTCAGGAACGGTGCATTTACTATACTAACAACACCGTCTTAGCTGATGACTATCGACCCAACGTCCGAGCGGATAGCGAGCGTTATCGTTGCTGGATTTAACAAGCACTACAGCTTGTTTCGCGAATGCTCATCAGGTGCGAAACAGCGATTTGAAGAAATGCGCTGGATTGACGGACAGCAAGCGATTAAGGATCGTATCCAGTTCTACGCTGATCGCGTCAATGAAACGACAGCGCAGTTGTGTGATGAGTTTAATGCAGACGGTTTGGCGGAGGACATCTGGCAACAAACCAAACTAAGTTACATCGGATTTTTATCTGATCATCGGCAGCCTGAGTTGGCTGAAACCTTTTTCAACTCGGTTTGTTGTCGGATTTTGCATCGGACATATTTTCATAACGATTATATTTTCGTTCGCCCCGCTGTCGCTACAGAATATATCGAGTCAAAGCCACCAGCTTATCGCTGCTATTACCCAACGCAACACAATGTCAGTGATTTTATCCAGCAGATATTTCTCGATTTTTCGTGGGCCCTTGAATTTGAAGATATTGATCGAGATGTAGATTTCATTTTGCGCACATTTATGCAACATTTGGGTAGATTGCCTAAACAAGAAGCCAATTTTCAAATTCAGGTATTGGGTTCTGCTTTTTATCGAAATAAGGCAGCTTACGTTATTGGAAAAGTAATCAATGGTGGCACAGAACATCCATTTGCTGTACCCATATTGCATGTACCAAGCGGTAAGATTTATATAGATACGATTATTCTGGACGCTTGGCGAATCAGTTTGTTATTTTCTCTTTCGCGTGCATATTTCATGGTGGATATGGAAGTACCTTCCGCTTATGTCCAGTTTTTACGCACGATTATGACGAATAAACCCCATTCTGAACTTTACACCATGCTTGGACTTGGGAAACAGGGCAAAACGACGTTTTACCGTGACCTTGTCTATCATCTACATCATTCCGCAGATCAGTTCATTGTTGCGCCAGGCATTCGAGGTTTGGTCATGATGGTATTTACCTTGCCATCCTACCCTTATGTTTTTAAAATTATCAGAGACGTCTTTGGTAGTTCTAAAGAGGTTGATCATGAAACTGTCCGCAGAAAATACCAACTGGTTAAACAGGTCGATCGTGTGGGGCGTATGGCTGATACGCTTGAATTTTCCCATGTCGCTTTGCCACGGAAAAGGTTTTCGCAAGAGCTGATTAATGCACTGTATGAATCTGCCCCATCTTTAATTGAAGAGGATGGGGAAAGCTTGGTGATTAAGCACGTCTATATTGAACGACGCATGCAACCGCTTAATTTATTTCTTGAGGAAATGATGAAGGCAGGTCAAGATGACCAAATAGAGCATGCTGTGGTCGAATACGGAAATGCGATTCGTGAGTTGGCCATAGCCAACATTTTCCCTGGCGATATGCTGTGGAAAAATTTTGGAATTACCCGATATGGTCGAGTTGTTTTCTACGATTACGATGAGATCGAATATATGACAGACTGTAGGTTTCGTCGTATTCCGCCGCCCCCGGACTTTGATGCTGAAATGGCGGGAAAGAGTTGGTACTCAGCATCAAGGAACGATGTTTTTCCCGAAGAATTTACCACTTTTTTGCTGACGTCAGAAAAAATTCGTGCAGCTTTTATGCGTCACCATAAAGACATTCTCAGTGCCGGTTTTTGGCAGGCTACGCAAGCGGATATCCGTCAAGGCGTAGTGAAAGACTTTTTTCCTTATTCAGAATCGTTACGATTTTGTAATAGCTTTTCGTGACCTGCGATTTTACCCATGATGTATGAGTCGCCTTATTCTGTTTAATAAACCTTATGGCGTATTAACGCAGTTTACGGATGCGAGCGGGCGTTCGACGCTTGCTAACTTTATACAAATGCCTAATGTTTATGCAGCGGGGCGCTTGGATTCGGATTCGGAAGGGCTCGTCTTGCTCACTGATGACGGTAGATTGCAGGCAAGAATTACTCATCCCCGCCATAAATTGCTTAAGACCTATTGGGTTCAAGTGGAAGGTATTCCGCCTGATTCTGCTTTAGAGCATTTAAGACAGGAGGTGGATCTGGGCGACTTTATTACCCGACCTTCCGAAGTAAGACTCATCGATGAACCGTCGAATTTATGGGAACGGCATCCACCAATTCGCTATCGGGCAAGTATTCCAACTTCATGGCTGCAGATTGTAATAGGTGAAGGGAAAAATCGTCAGGTACGTCGCATGACTGCAAAAATTGGATTCCCAACACTCAGGCTTATTCGCTGGGCAGTAGGCGAGTGGACTCTAGAAAAACTATTACCTGGGCATTGGCGAGAAATTTTAATTACGGGTCAACCTGGTGTTAATCCGCGCGTTAAGTGTTAAGACACTCCAAGAAATCGGCAGTTGTCAGACTTAACTTAAATAACTGAAAGGGTTTACTATGAACAAACTGATCGCTACTCTGGTTGCTGGCCTGATTGCCACTTCCGCCACTTCCGTTTTTGCTGCTGAAGAAAAGGCTGCTCCTGCTGCTGCTCCTGCTGCCGCCGCCGCTGCTCCTGCTGCCGCTGAAAAAGCACCTGTCATGAAAGCCAAAAAACATCACCACCGTAAAGCTAAGAAGGCTGCTGCTGCCGCCGCTCCTGCTGAAGCCAAGTAATTCTGGTTGTAACATTAAAAACGGCGGGGTAACCCGCCGTTTTTAATATTTGTGTCTCTTCCGATAGATACATTGAAATGTTTTTTAGGGGTGGAATGAGGAGTCGTACATTAACTTTACTGAATGTTGCATTGGCAACAGTATTTTTTACGATTTCTGTGAAGGCAGAATCGTATATACCGCAGCCTGTTAATTTATTTGCGGGGATGCATCATATTGAAGCTGAGGTTGCTGCAACACTTGATAACCGAGCTTCTGGTCTGATGTACCGCAGGTCTATGCCTGCGCAGCATGGAATGTTGTTCGTATTTCCAGTAGTTGCGAAACACTGTATGTGGATGAGGAATACTTACCTTCCACTTTCAGTCGCTTTTTTAGATGAGCAGGGCACGATTATCAATATTGAGGAAATGGAACCCCAAACTGAGAACAATCATTGCGCTTTGAAGCCAGTGCGCTATGCCTTGGAAATGAATGCTGGCTGGTTTAAGAGCCGGGGTCTGGACGCTGGCTTCAAGATAGTTGGGGTTAGTAAGCTAACTTCTAGCCATTGATAGATTGTTAGACAAGATACAGGCGGAGCCTTGCGGCCAGCCGTACTTAGGCTGGAAAAAATAATAAAAACTAGTCAAAAAAAGCTGCCCCAAGGCAGCTTTTTTTGTTTGGCAGCTTCCGTATAACGTAGTTCAGAGTGCTTTAATTGCAGCAGACAAACGGCTCTTTTGACGAGCCACAAGATTTTTATGAACAATCTTTTTGTCAGCAATAGAGTCAATGATTTTTTGCGATTTAACAAAAACAGCCTGCGCGCCAGCTTTATCGCCAGTAGCAATGGCTTTACGTACTTTTTTGATGGCCGTACGTAGTGATGACCGCTGATCCATGTTGTGGATACGCTGATTGGCGGATTGGCGCGCGCGTTTACGAGCTTGTGCTGTATTGGCCATAATGAATGATTATCTAATAAAAGGTAGAAGCATGGAAGAGACTCCATTATAAAAGATTCTTTTAGGAGGTGCAAGGTTAACTCGGGTTAAAAAAGCAAGGTATGTAACAGGAATTAGTGTTTTTTCAGTCGCTCTTCGGATGAACTTGTGGTCAGAACTTTGGCGGTTACATGGCCTGTTGCCAGCTCGACCGCGATTTGATTTCCGGTTTGCAATCCGCTGGCATGGCTTACTACCTCACCTTGCTCGTTACGAACAATGGCGAATCCACGTGCCAAGGTATCGTGCGGGTTAAGATGCTCTAGGGCTTTGGAAAGAGTGTCAAGTGCGCTACGCGCTTGCAAAAAAAACCTATTTTTTGTGGCTGCTAAACGTTGTTCTAGCAAAGCCAGTTCTCCTTGACGGCTTTCTACGCGCGGTGCGAGGCGATTAAAGCGCATTGCAAGACGGCTGATATGTTCGTGACGTATGCGCAAATAGCTTGTCAGTGCGGTGTTTATTTGGGAGCCGAGCAAATGCATCTGATCCTGCCGACGCTTTAGATTATTGGCAGGGTGCGTCAGGCGAAGTGCAATATGGTCAAGTCGCTGTTGGTCACGTGAGATGCGATACTGCATTGCGCTATTGAGTTTCTGACTCAGATCAATGATTTTCTGTGGCATGCCATGCCAGTTTTGTGTTGCGAGTTCAGCGGCCGCAGTGGGTGTTGGTGCGCGCAAGTCGGCAACAAAATCAGCAATCGTGGTATCTGTCTCGTGGCCGACACCGCTTATTATAGGTAAGGTGCTACGGGCAATTGCGTAGGCCACAATTTCTTCATTGAATGCCCATAAATCTTCAATGCTTCCGCCGCCACGTACAAGCAGTAAAAGATCGCACTCATTACGGTGCCCTGCGGAGATAATCGCCTGGGCAATGCCTTTGGCTGCCATTTCACCTTGTACCAGCGTTGGGTAGAGCACAATTGCAAGATGTGGTGCGCGACGATTGAGCGTGGATAAAACATCCTGTAAAGCGGCGGCCTGAGGCGAGCTGATAATGCCGATTCGATTTGGCAGACGAGGTAAAGATTTTTTTCTCTCTGCAGCGAACAAACCTTCCATTTCAAGCTGTTGTTTCAGGCGTGAAAATTCTTCAAACAGTCGCCCCAATCCTGCGCGACGCATAGTCTCAATGTTTAATTGAAAATCACCGCGTGGCTCATAGAGTGATACTAGCGCCCGGGCTTCAACTTGTTGCCCATTTTCCAGTCGCCAGGGAATGATCTGTGCACGCGTGCGAAACATAACGCAACGTGCTTGAGCCGCATTGTCCTTGAGTGTGAAATAGACATGCCCAGACGTCGCACGTATCAGGTTTGAAATTTCACCTGTTACCCAGAGCAGGGGGAATACTTGCTCTAACGTTTGGCGGGTTAGGCGGTTCAATTCACTAATGCTGATCACGGAGGTTGGCGCAGTCATGCTCAGACGAGGTCTTTCAAAAGCGTGAATACTAAACGATCAGCGAGCATCAACGAAACTGTTTGAATTTTATGCGACCAAAAAAATCGCCTTTATTAAAAGCACGTTAGATTTATCTTTCCGCCGTTTTTCACGTAATTATCCACAGATTTTGGGGATAACTTAGAGCTCATCCGTAAATAATGTTCACAGTCAGGTCTACCTTTCTGAACGCGATGATGGATGCAGTCAAGTGGTTAAGCGTGATAAAGCTGCGATCAAGTTTTTCGTTTCGCAGTAGCTTGCGCAAGCGATTGAACCAACCATGAGTCACTTCAACGATCCAGCGCCTGGCCTCTTGCCCCATCCTTTGATATGAGGAAGGTAGCCATGGCACTCAATGATCTCCAGTGCTGGTTTTCCGGTGTAGCCTGCATCCGGTACGCCTCCCAGTTGCGAAACGTCACGCCGATGGGCCCTGATCACGATGAGCAACGACGGGGCGCCACAACCGTCCACCAGCAAATGACGTTTGCTGCCATTTTTTCCCCCGGATCTGTTGGGTTGGTGCCAACGCTTGCTTGAGCCGGCGGCGTTTTCATCATCGCCCCGTCGATACTTTGCCAACGCCAGGTGATACCTTCAACATCGTCGTACTCTGCAAGTCCGGTCTTCCACAAAGCCGCAAAAAAGTCCGCCTTCTCCCCTCCGTGCAGAAATCGGGCATGGATCGCGCTGGCGCCGTCATAACGTTCTGCAGGCCGTGCTTTCCACTGCCTGCCCGTTCTCAGCGCGTACGTTATACCTTCAAAAACCAGTCGAGGATCCTTGGGCTTGCGTCTCCCACCTGCCTTGCGGGCGTACGTCTGATCTGTCAAGTGCTACCGGACAGGAATCAGTGGCTCTACCCGTTTCCGGAAATCATCCGTTACTTCCCGCGACTTCGCTTTTGTCATCGCCTTTCCCCACGCGATGATCGCGTAGGGAAAGTCATTATCCCCTATTTACGGATAAGTTCTTAGGCAATGCTCCGCAGTTCATCATCCTGACTGTATTGCCGAAGTAACCAGTTCCGGCTAAAGTGCGGCTTTCGTTGTTCACCGGGAGTTTGTCCACGTGTTTGCAATTATTCAAGCGGCTGGCTGGCCTATATGGCCGTTGTTATTTGCATCCGTTATTGCGGTTGCGTTGATTATTGAACGCGCAACGGTTTTGCGACGCGCAAAAATTGTACCTCCGGGCGTTCTGCAAGGCGTTATTGCAGAATATCGGCAGAATGGTGTGAGCGAAGCATTAATCACGAAAGTAGAAAATCATTCTCCTTTAGGTCGGGTACTTGCTTCAGGTGTGCGCAACGCTAAAAGCTCACGCGAAGTGATGAAAGAGGCCATTGAAGAATCAGGCCGTGGCGTGGCGCACGATCTTGAGCGTTATCTGACGACGCTGGGTACGATTGCTACGATTGCTCCTCTTATGGGCCTTTTTGGTACGGTCGTCGGTATGATCGAAATTTTTGGCTCACCTACGGCATCAGGTAATAACCCGCAGGCGCTGGCACATGGTATCTCTGTTGCCCTCTACAACACGGGGTTTGGTCTTGTTATTGCGATTCCGAGCATGATTGCGTATCGCCATTTTCGTGCATTGGTAGATGGCTTTCTGGTTGAAATGGAACAAGAAGCGGTAAAGCTGGTTGAAATGATTCATGGCGATCGCAGCTAGGAGGTTGCGATGAACTTTCAGCGCAATCGCCAACGTGAGATGCCGGAGATTAATCTCATTCCAATGATCGATGTATTACTGGTGATTTTGATTTTTGTCATGATCACTACCACCTACTCGAAATTTTCCGGCCTGGAAATAAATCTCCCAACGGCCGATGCACAACAGAACAAAGAGCAACCTGAGGAAATTAACGTCACTATCACGGCAGCAGGTGAAACGATGATTAACAAGATCCCTGTTGTTGGCCATGATGTGGCTGCTATTCAGCAGACTCTGCAGCGATTGGCTGCGCCTGGCAAGGAACCCGTGGTGATTATCAATGCAGATGCCAAAGCGATGCATCAAGCGGTCATTGATGTGATGCAAGCTGCCCAATCTGCCGGGCTTTCGCATATTTCCTTTGCTACCCAGCAAGCCCAGCGTTGAATCGGTAGGCAGCCCTGCTTTCTGGCAGCATCGCGGTCTACTTGCCTGTTTGCTGTATCCTGTGTCGCTTTTTTTTGCAGCCCTGACCGAGCTACGCTTACTGCTTTATCGTTTGGGCTTTTTGTCGGCACAACACGTGCCGGTACCTGTCATTGTGATTGGTAATCTGACCGTCGGTGGTACTGGAAAAACACCGCTCATTCTGCATTTGGTGACCATGTTGCGTGAGCGAGGCATGCATCCGGGTATCGTGAGTCGTGGCTATCGCGGGTCGGCAAAAAGAGTGCTGGAAGTGACGGCCGATAGCTCCCCGATGGTTGTGGGAGATGAGCCGTTATTGCTGGCACGGCGCAGCCAGAGCCCGGTATTTGTTGGGCGTGATCGTGTGCGTGCAGCGCAAGCTTTGTTATCTCGTTATCCAGCCTGCAATGTGATTCTTTCTGACGATGGCTTGCAGCATTATCGTCTTGCGCGTGATGTTGAAATCGCGGTTTTTGATCAACGGGGTACCATGAATGGCTGGCAGCTTCCCGCGGGGCCCTTGCGTGAGCCAATCAGTCGGTTGCGGCGGGTGGATGCCGTCGTTTTCAATAGTGTCGCCGCTCCCCAGGGAGACTTTCCAGAGACGGATTCCGCGCTTCGCGGCGTATTGCCGGCGCCGACTTTTGGGCGTCCTGTTTTTGCCATGCGTCTTGAAGGACTAAGCTTTTATCTTCTGGGCCAGAAGCAAATAACCTGCCGCGCTGAAAATTTTTTAGGTAAGCAGGTGCACGCCGTTGCAGGCATTGGCTCCCCCCAGCGTTTTTTTGATCATTTGCAGGCAATGGGACTGGTATTTGAGCCCCATCCATTTGCTGACCATCATGACTATCAACGCGAAGAACTGAATTTGTCTGGGGATGCGATTCTGACCACAGAGAAGGATGCTGTAAAATTTACTCGGCTTAATTTGACTTTGCCTGTTTGGGTACTCCCCGTGACAGCAAACGTGAGCCCTGATCTCGTGGCTTTTATTCTGGAGAAACTCAATGGATGCCCGTCTACTTGAAATACTTGTTTGTCCTAGTTGTAAGGGACCATTGGATTATCGTAAAGCGGCATCCGAGCTGGTGTGTAAAGGGTGTAAGTTAGCTTTTCCGGTTAGAGACGATATTCCCGTAATGCTAGAAGAAGCGGCGCGCAAACTCACGGCTGAAGAACTCTGATGCGCTTTCGCGTGGTGATTCCGGCACGCTGGGCGTCGACCCGCTTGCCCGGCAAGCCATTAGCGGATATCGCCGGCAAACCCATGGTGGTGCGTGTGGCTGAAGCGGCTGCAAAAAGTGGCGCCGCCGAAATATGCATTGCAACGGATGATCAGCGAGTGATGCAAGCCGTTTTAGCGCATGGCTTTGATGCCATCATGACCCGCACTGAGCACGTTTCAGGCACAGATCGGTTGGCTGAAGTCGCCAAGCTGAGAAACTGGGAAGATGATGCGATTGTCATCAATGTGCAAGGCGATGAACCGTTGATTGATCCCGCATTGATTGCCAGCGTTGCGATGGAATTAGCTAACGATCCAGAAGCATCTATTGCCACGGTTGCACATCCGCTGAGCGATATGGCCGAATTTTTAAATCCGAATGTCGTTAAAGTGGTCGTTGATGAAAAAGGGCATGCGCTGTACTTTTCGCGCGCGCCTATTCCTTGGCCACGAGATGCCTTTGCCGTAAATCAGCGTGACTTACCCTCCGGGCTGCCCGTCCGGCGCCATATCGGTTTATATGCGTATCGCACGGGTTTTTTGCGGCAATACAGCCAGCTGTCGCCAGCTGTGCTCGAGCAGTGGGAATCGCTTGAGCAATTGCGCGCACTGGTCAATGGGTTTGTTATTCGTGTCGTTGATTGTCCTAATGCGCCAGCACCAGGCGTCGATACGCCTGAAGACTTGGATCGTGTCAGACATGCGTTTGACCATCCTGCGAATTGACGGTATCTTCGTGAGGATAGAAAAAATACTTAAAAAAAGATTTTCCAATTTAATTGTTCGGAGTTTGAATACTTATGCGTCTGATTCTTCTTGGTCCACCTGGTGCGGGAAAGGGTACACAAGCTGGAGCCATCAGCGAAAAATTTAAAATTGCACAGATTTCTACAGGTGATATGCTGCGGGCCGCCGTCAAAGCGGGCACGCCGTTGGGCCAGGAGGCCAAGAAAATAATGGATGTCGGCGGGCTGGTTTCTGACGACATCATCATAGGCTTGGTAAAAGAGCGTCTGAAACAGGCTGACTGTGCAAACGGTTATCTATTGGATGGTTTTCCACGCACTATTCCGCAGGCAGAAGCGATGAAAGTGGAGGGGGTATCCATCGATTTTGTGGTTGAAATTGACGTGCCCGATAGTGAAATTGTCGTTCGTATGAGCGGGCGACGCGTGCATCCGGGTTCAGGGCGTACTTACCATGTGGCATTTAATCCGCCCAAGGTCGAAGGTAAAGATGATCTCACCGGCGAGTCACTTATTCAACGAGATGATGATCGCGAGGAGACCGTTAAAAAACGCCTTGAGGTCTATCGCGCACAAACCTTGCCCTTGGTTAATTACTACCAAGCCTGGTCTGAACAAAGCGACATCGCTGGCCCGAAATATGTGCGCATCAACGGGCTGGGGTCTGTGGATAGCATCACCAACACACTGTTAAATGCATTAACCTGAGTTTTCTACCATGGTTATCAAAAACGCTTTTTATGCACAGTCAGGCGGTGTCACCGCCGTCATTAACGCCTCAGCTTGTGCAGTCATTGAGACAGCGCGCGCGCATCCTGACCGTATCGGTAATGTGTTGGCGGGGCGCGATGGCATCATTGGCGCACTTACTGAAGACTTGATCGATACATCACTTGAATCCGCGGCCGACATAGCACGTTTGCGTCATACGCCCGGCGGTGCGTTTGGTTCGTGTCGCTATAAGCTCAAAAGCCTGGAGCAGAGTCGGCGTGAATTTGAGCGGTTGATTGAGGTATTTCGTGCACACCATATTGGGTATTTTTTCTACAACGGCGGCGGCGACTCAGCGGATACCTGTCTCAAAGTATCTCAGCTTTCAGCTGCCCTTGGTTTTCCTTTGCAAGCCATTCATATCCCCAAAACAGTCGATAACGATTTACCACTGACTGACACTTGCCCTGGCTTTGGTTCGGTGGCGAAATATGTCGCCACCTCAATGCGCGAGGCAGGGCTTGATGTTGCCTCCATGGCAAGGACATCGACCAAAGTATTCGTGTTTGAGGTCATGGGTCGTCATGCCGGATGGATTACCGCTGCGTGCGCCTTGGCAGCTAGAAATGAAGGTGAAGCACCGCATCTGCTGTTGCTGCCTGAAGTTTTGTTTGACGAGGCTCGGTTCTTGGCGTGCGTTAAAGAATGCGTTGATCGTTATGGTTACTGCGCAATTGCCGTGTCGGAAGGGTTACGCGGCCCGGAGGGCGAGCTCATGGCCGGAGCTGGTACTACCGATGCCTTTGGGCATGCGCAGCTGGGTGGCATTGGACCGCAGATAGCGCAGCTTGTCAAAGACCGGCTTGGTTATAAATTTCACTGGGCAGTCGCCGACTACTTGCAGCGCGCTGCACGGCATATTGCCTCGAAAACTGACGTTGAGCAGGCGTACGCCGTTGGCAAGGCAGCTGTTGACATGGCACTTGCCGGGAAAAATGCTGTTATGCCGGCGATCCGCCGTCTGGCAGATTATCCCTATCGTTGGGATATCGTCGAAGCGCCGCTTGATCAAGTCGCTAATGTTGAACATAAGATGCCGGCGGAGTTTATTACTGCCGATGGCTTTGGTATTACAGAAGCAGCTCGTCGTTATCTTGCGCCACTCATTGCTGGAGAAGACACACCTCCTTTTCGCGATGGTTTGCCAGATTATGTGAGTCTGCAGAATGTAAGTGTGGCAAGAAAACTGGAGAGCTTTTCGATTTGATTTAATTTAATAACAACAGGAGAGAGAGTATGTCGTCAGGACTGATGTTTGCATTGATCTGCGCTGTATTAGCTATTGCTTATGGTGCTATTTCAAGTCGATGGATATTGGCGCAATCCGCTGGTAACGATCGAATGCGTGAAATTGCAGCCGCCATTCAGGAGGGTGCGCAAGCCTATCTGAATCGACAATACACAACCATCGGTGCTGTGGGTGTCATTCTCGCTGTTGTCATTTGGTTTGCCCTCGGTTGGCAGACGTCCGTAGGATTCATTATTGGCGCAGTGTTGTCGGGTGCGGCCGGCTACATTGGCATGAATGTTTCCGTGCGGGCGAACGTGCGCACGGCAGAAGCTGCCCGCGTCGGCCTTAATGAGGCGCTGAATGTTGCGTTTCGTGGCGGGGCGATCACCGGTATGCTGGTCGTTGGGCTGGGTTTACTCGGGGTGGCTGGTTATTACGTTCTGCTTAAAACCTTGGGGGGCACTACCGCAACGCTCGAAAGTGTTGTGCACCCGCTGGTAGGCCTTGGGTTTGGCTCTTCGCTGATTTCCATTTTTGCGCGTCTTGGTGGTGGCATTTTTACCAAGGGCGCTGATGTGGGTGCTGATTTGGTCGGCAAAGTCGAAGCGGGTATCCCGGAAGATGATCCACGTAATCCCGCGGTGATTGCTGACAACGTTGGCGATAACGTCGGTGATTGCGCAGGTATGGCCGCCGATCTCTTTGAAACTTATGCGGTCACGATTGTGGCGACGATGTTGTTAGGAGCTTTGTTGTTTAAATCATCTGATTTAATGGCTGAAGCCGCGATATCGTATCCGCTCGTGCTGGGAGGCTTTTCCATCATTGCTTCCATTGTTGGGGCGATGTTTGTCAAAACGTCACCCGGCGGAAAAATCATGAATGCGCTTTACAAGGGCTTGATGGTCGCTGGCGTTATGGCTTTGATCGCATTTTACCCGCTGACGACATGGTTAATTGATGACCACTTGCTTGATGCTGTGCTGGGGATCAGTGGTGGATCACAAATGCGGCTGTATGGCGCATCCATAGTTGGCTTGGTGTTGACAGGGTTGATGGTCTATATCACCGAGTACTACACCGGTACTGAATTCAAGCCAGTGCGGCATATCGCTGAAGCCTCCACCACCGGGCATGGCACCAACATCATTGCCGGCCTTGGGGTGTCCATGAAATCCACCGCTTGGCCGGTGTTGTCAGTCTGCGCTGCGATCTGGGCTTCTTATACCCTGGGCGGGCTTTACGGGATTGCTATTGCGGCAGTGTCTATGCTCTCAATGGCGGGTATCATCGTTGCGCTCGATGCGTATGGACCGATCACCGATAATGCGGGTGGCATTGCCGAAATGGCCGATTTGCCAGCTTCAGTGCGCGGTATTACTGATCCATTGGATGCCGTCGGCAATACAACGAAAGCGGTTACCAAGGGCTATGCCATTGGTTCGGCAGGGCTGGCTGCACTCGTGTTGTTTGCCGACTTTACCCATGGCCTGCAGGCCATGGGTAAGAGTTTCGCTTTCGATCTGTCAGATCCTGCGGTCATCATCGGCCTCTTTATCGGTGGTCTGATTCCTTATCTCTTTGGTGCCATGGCAATGGAAGCTGTTGGTCGTTCAGCGGGTGCCGTAGTCGTTGAAGTACGTCGCCAGTTTCGCGATATTAAAGGCATCATGGAAGGTGCTGCCAAGCCAGAATATGGCACGTGCGTCGATATGCTGACTAAAGCGGCGATCAAGGAAATGATGATCCCCTCGTTGCTACCTGTTTTAGTTCCCGTGGCAACAGCATTTGGCATGAATGTGCTGATGGGGCCGGGTGCAGGGGTGCGGGCGTTAGGCGGCGTGCTTATGGGCACCATCGTGACGGGTATTTTCGTTGCGATCTCCATGACCACCGGTGGCGGGGCTTGGGATAATGCCAAAAAATATATCGAAGATGGCCACTTTGGCGGCAAAGGGTCAGAAGCCCACAAAGCAGCCGTGACAGGTGATACTGTCGGTGATCCTTACAAGGATACGGCGGGTCCGGCGGTTAATCCGCTGATCAAGATCATCAATATCGTGGCATTGCTGATCGTGCCACTGGTGGCATGATTTTTTGTGATGATCAGAAAACAGGCAGTCTGCGGGCTGCCTGTTTTCCTTCTTTCTACTGACAAACCATGAGCACGATCGACTCTATTTCGAACCTCGATTATCTCGGTGATGCGACGCCATTTATTGGCCGTATCCATGAAATCATCGCGTCTATTCAGATGTTCGATGACTTTAATGGCGCGGAAATCGCCGAGTTTGCCCGCTACCTGCACTGTTACCACGCCCCGCAAGGGAGTGAAATTATCCGCGAAGGAGAGGCAGGAGACTTTATGTTGCTAATTCTTGAAGGTAACGTCGAAATTGTAAAAAAAGATGTGCGAGGGCAACCGCAAGTGATCAGTATTGCCGATCCCGGTAAAACTTTAGGTGAAATGTCACTGATTGATGGCGAGCCGCGTTTTGCCAGCTGCATGTCGCTCACACCGTTAGACTTCGCCGTGCTTGATCGGCAAAGCCTGTCACGCCTCATTGCTGAAGAGCCAGGCTTGGGCATTAAGCTGCTTATGGAGTTACTGATTCTGCTTAATCAGCGATTGCGTGGTGTCAGTGGGCAGTTAATGGATTGTCTAGAAGCACGACGTGCGCGTATTCGATAAGTCGCGCCCTGAGCATTGCCCAAAAGAATAAAAAGTCGGCGCTGTGGATACGGCGTCTTGGCGCATGGATCGTCAAATCAGGCTTCTGGAGCGGCTGAACTGCTAAATTTTGTGAAAACTCTCGCATTCTCCCATTGATGGCAAAGGTATTTTCAAGGATAATGTCGGCCTCTGCAAGCCCAACTTGTCGCAACGGGCGAAACCCTAGCCGGGATGGCGGAATTGGTAGACGCAGCGGACTCAAAATCCGCCGGTGGTGACACTGTGGGGGTTCGAGTCCCCCTCCCGGCACCATGATAATGTAATAATTGATTTGTTCTAGCGGTCAATTATTACAAAACAACAGGTTAGACAGCCTCTTTTAACCTAGTCTGTAATAAAGTTGAGCTTCAAGTCAGCTCAAATTACACTTCGGTGCACATAATCTGCACACGGTGGTGCACACGGGAGAGCAATAGCTTCAATTTTTGCCCACAAGTCGGGCTGGCGGGCGATTGTCACGGTTAATAAACGGCGACTCACGCGAACATTCCGCACGAAGGCCAAGCCTGCCGCCAAGCCGTTCAAGCTGGCTGATAGCGGCGGAATTTACTTAATGGTGACCCCCTACAGGTGGCAGGTTATGGCGACTTAAATACCGTTTTGGGGGTACGGAAAAAGTGCTTTCGTTAGGAAAATACTCCCGCACCAGTAGCCTGGGAATTCTCGACATTTTCTGAGTTCCCCGAGTTCTCCGAACCACCCAAGGTTCGCGCATAAAAAATACTTTTCGCATAAATCGCACAAGCGTTTTCGCTTGTCGCTTTTATTTCTATTCCTCTCTCATAAAATCCAACGCTTAATTGATCAGTTTTGTCTAACTGAGTTTGCCCTGGCCAACGTTGAGCGCTATAATCTGCGGGTTTGCCGAATATCATGTGAAACAATAAGATATTTGGTTCCATCTACCGCAAGCCTTGATTCAGGAGCCTACCGTGCCTCATTTTCCGCCCGCCCTTCTCGCTTTGGCCGACGGAACAATATTTAGAGGTAAGGCCATTGGCGCCAGTGGCAAAAGTGTTGGCGAAGTGGTGTTCAATACAGCGCTGACTGGCTATCAGGAAATTCTGACTGATCCCTCCTATGCCCATCAGATTGTGACGCTGACCTATCCTCACATCGGTAGTTACGGCGTGAATCGCGAGGATGGTGAATCAGGCCGTATTTGTGCTGCGGGCCTGGTGATTCGTGATTTGCCGTTGCTGGCTTCGAATTTTCGTAGTGAGCAAACGCTGGACGCCTATCTGCGCACCGAAAATGTGGTGGGAATTGCTGATATCGATACCCGCAAGCTCACGCGGCTGTTGCGCGAAAAAGGGGCTCAGGCGGGTTGCCTGATGGCAGGTGAGGCATTGAATGAAGACGATGCGATAAAACAGGCGCGTGCTTTCCATGGCCTTGCGGGTATGGATCTGGCAAAAGTTGTGACGACGACAAAGTCCTACACCTGGAGCGAGGGTGAATGGTCATTGGGTACGGGGTTTGTACCTCAGGCTACGCCCCGTTTTCATGTGGTAGCCTATGATTTTGGCATCAAGCGGAACATCCTGCGCATGCTGGCTGCGCGTGGTTGTCGGCTCACCGTGGTGCCAGCGCAGACTTCTGCTGCCGACGTTTTGGCGATGAATCCGGATGGCGTATTTTTATCCAATGGCCCTGGCGACCCGGAGCCCTGTGATTACGCGGTTGCCGCGATTCGTGAATTTCTTGACAAACGTTTGCCGACGTTCGGCATCTGTCTGGGGCATCAACTGATGGCGCTGGCAGCAGGGGCTAAAACACAAAAAATGAAGTTTGGGCATCATGGTGCCAATCACCCCGTTAAAGATCTTGAGTCTGGCAGGGTGCTGATTACCAGCCAGAATCATGGTTTTATGGTGGATCCATCCACTTTGCCCGGACTGGTTAAGGTGACGCACGTCTCATTATTCGATGGCAGCCTGCAAGGCATGACATGGACAGACCGGCCCGCTTTATGTTTTCAGGGGCATCCAGAAGCCAGCCCCGGGCCGCATGATGTGGGGTATCTCTTTGATCGTTTCATCTCTTTGATGGCTGAATCTAACAAAATGCACACGACGGACAAGGCGCACGATGCCTAAGCGCACGGACATTAAAAGCATTCTTATCATTGGCGCCGGCCCGATCATCATTGGTCAGGCTTGCGAGTTCGACTATTCGGGGGCGCAAGCGTGCAAAGCGTTGCGCGAAGAGGGTTATCGGGTCATTCTGGCGAATTCCAACCCGGCTACGATTATGACTGATCCCGGTATGGCTGATGTGACCTATATCGAGCCGATTAGCTGGCGGGTGCTGGAAAATATTATCGAAAAAGAGCGGCCAGATGCCGTGCTGCCCACCATGGGCGGACAGACTGCCTTGAATTGTGCGCTTGATCTTGCCAAGCACGGCGTACTTGAAAAATATGGCGTCGAGATGATTGGTGCCTCACGCGAGGCCATCGATAAGGCGGAGGACCGCGAAAAATTCAAGCGGGCGATGACAAAAATTGGTCTTGGCTCGGCGCGTTCTGGCATCGCGCACAGCATGGAAGAAGCGCAGCAAGTGCAAGGTGCGATTGGCTTTCCGGCGATTATTCGGCCCTCTTTCACGATGGGCGGGTCAGGTGGAGGCATCGCCTATAACCAGGAAGAATTTGTCGAGATATGCAAGCGCGGTTTAGAAGCGTCGCCCACCAAAGAGCTGCTGATTGAAGAGTCACTGCTCGGCTGGAAAGAGTACGAGATGGAAGTGGTGCGTGACTGCAAAGACAATTGCATCATCATCTGCTCGATTGAAAATCTTGACCCAATGGGCGTGCATACGGGTGATTCCATTACCGTTGCACCGGCACAGACGCTGACTGACCGTGAATATCAAATCATGCGCAACGCCAGTATTGCCGTGCTGCGCGAGATTGGTGTGGATACGGGCGGCTCGAATGTTCAGTTTGCGGTAAATCCGCAAAACGGTCAGATGGTAGTGATTGAGATGAACCCCCGTGTGTCTCGTTCTTCAGCGCTGGCGTCAAAAGCCACCGGATTTCCGATTGCCAAGATTGCGGCCAAGCTGGCTGTGGGTTACACGCTGGACGAATTGAAAAATGACATCACCGGTGGGGCAACGCCGGCTTCATTTGAGCCCGCTATTGATTATGTTGTGACCAAAATTCCACGCTTTGCGTTTGAGAAATTTCCGCAGGCGAATGATCGACTGACCACACAGATGAAGTCGGTAGGTGAGGTGATGGCTATTGGTCGCACTTTCCAGGAATCCATGCAAAAAGCGCTGCGCGGGCTGGAAGTGGGCGTCTATGGTTTTGATGAAATCGAGGCCGAGCGCGAAGAAATCAATCATGAGCTGGCCAATCCGGGACCGCAGCGTATCTGGTACGTTGCGCAGGCTTTCCGCGAAGGCTATTCGCAAGATGAAGTTTTTGCGTTAAGTAAAATTGACCCATGGTTTTTGGCGCAAATTGAAGATATCGTTAACACCGAGCATTGGCTCAGTGCACAGCGGTTAAGCGATCTGGATGCGGATGCTTTACGTGGTCTTAAACGCCAGGGGTTTTCTGATCGTCGTATTGGCTTAAAAGTCGGCGCTGGCGAGACGGCGATTCGTGAGCGTCGGCATGCGCTGGGCATTCGTCCCGTCTATAAACGGGTAGACACCTGTGCCGCCGAGTTTTCAACGGCAACAGCCTACATGTATTCCACCTATGAAGAGGAATGTGAAGCGCAGCCCACATCACGGCGCAAAATCATGGTGTTGGGTGGCGGGCCGAATCGCATCGGCCAAGGGATCGAGTTTGATTACTGCTGTGTCCATGCCGTGTTGGCCATGCGGGAAGATGGGTATGAAACCATCATGATCAATTGCAATCCGGAAACCGTGTCGACAGACTATGACACCTCCGATCGGTTGTATTTCGAGTCGCTGACGCTGGAAGATATTCTCGAAATCGTGCACATTGAGCAACCCGAAGGTGTCATTGTGCAGTTTGGCGGCCAGACGCCGTTAAAGCGTGCGCGTGATCTGGAAACCAACGGTGTGCCGATTATCGGCACCAGCCCGGACATGATTGATGCCGCTGAAGATCGCGAGCGTTTTCAAAAATTATTGCATGACTTGGGACTGAAACAGCCACCGAATCGCACAGCGCGTACCGAAGCGGATGCCCTACGGTTGGCTGAGGAAATTGGCTATCCATTAGTGGTTCGCCCTTCGTATGTGCTCGGCGGTCGGGCCATGGAAATTGTCCATGAGAAAAAAGATCTTGAGCGCTATATGCGCGATGCAATCAAGGTTTCCAACGATTCGCCGGTGCTGCTCGATCGCTTTCTTAATGACGCGACCGAGGTGGATGTCGATGCCTTGTGTGATGGTAAGCAAGTCATTATTGGCGGCATCATGGAGCATATCGAACAAGCCGGTGTGCACTCGGGCGATTCGGCTTGCTCCTTGCCGCCTTTTTCACTGTCGAAAAGTATTCAGGATGAGTTGCGTCGGCAAACCGAAATAATGGCATACGGCCTCAATGTGGTCGGATTGATGAATGTGCAATTTGCCATTCAAGGACAGGGAAGTGATGCCGTGGTGTATGTGCTGGAAGTCAATCCACGCGCTTCACGCACCGTGCCTTTTGTGTCCAAAGCCACGAGCTTGCCGCTCGCCAAAATTGCCGCGCGGTGTATGGCGGGGCGTAGCTTGGCTGATCAGGGTGTGACACGCGAAATTATTCCGCCTTATTTCTCTGTAAAAGAGGCGGTGTTTCCTTTCATTAAGTTCCCCGGCGTGGATAGTATTTTGGGCCCGGAAATGAAATCGACGGGCGAAGTGATGGGCGTGGGCCGCACTTTTGGCGAGGCTTTTGTTAAATCTCAGTTGGCCGCGGGAACACGCTTGCCTAAATCGGGTAAGGTATTTATCAGCGTCAAAGCAGCGGATAAAATCAAAGCCGTGGATGTGGCAACCCAGTTGCATGCACTGGGATTCATCTTGACAGCTACCAAAGGGACGGCGACCATGATCGTTGCCGCTGGTTTGCCAGTTTCAGTGGTCAATAAGGCGACCGAAGGCCGGCCGCATATTGTTGATATGATCAAAAATGGTGACATGGCATTGATTATTAATACCGTAGAAGAGAGTCGTAGTGCGATTTCTGATTCACGCTCGATTCGTACTTCCGCCCTGGGTGCCAGGGTGACTTTGTTTACCACCATTGAAGGCGCACTCGCAGCATGTGCCGGCATGCGGCATGCCGGCCTGGAAACATACTCTTTGCAACAGCTACACACTGAGCTTTTGGCATGAGCGGTAAATTCCCGATTACCCTTCATGGGGCTGAGTTGTTAAGAATTGAGCTGCATCGCCTGAAAACGGTTGAGCGGCCATCGGTCATTGCGGCGATTGCCGAGGCGCGGTCGCATGGTGATTTATCTGAAAACGCCGAGTATGACGCAGCCAAAGAACGGCAAGGCTTTATTGAGGGGCGTATTGGTGAAGTTGAAGGCAAGCTGGGTAACGCGCAGAT
The DNA here is from genome assembly GCF_000934545.1 of Rugosibacter aromaticivorans. GTDB lineage: Bacteria > Pseudomonadota > Gammaproteobacteria > Burkholderiales > Rhodocyclaceae > Rugosibacter > Rugosibacter aromaticivorans. The sequence continues at coordinate 1,715,975 of NZ_CP010554.1, read as the reverse complement.
TATTGATCCTGCCTCACTTGATGCCGACGGCCGCGTCGTTTTTGGTGCGACGGTTGAGCTAGAAGACGTGAACAGCGGACAAACTGTGATTTACCAAATTGTCGGCGATGATGAATCCGATATCAAATCGGGAAAAATTTCGTTTAGCTCGCCTGTGGCTCGGGCACTAATCGGCAAGTTCAGCGGCGATGCGGTGGAAGTTCAAACACCGGGTGGCGTGCGTGAATATGAAATTCTCGATGTCAAATACATTTGATCGCACGATGATGATACTCTGGCGCGATGCTTGACCGACGCTTGAAATTATTTACCCAGCCCCGCTTAATTGCTTGATGCGCATAGCAACCGCGATATACACCATCGTCATCGCCATCTGGCTGGGCAGTCAGATGGCTGTTGGCTATATCGCTGCACCTGTTTTGTTTTCACGACTCACTGACCGTACGCTGGCTGGGGAGTTAGCCGGTGCCATGTTTTCTGTGATGGCCTGGTTAAGTCTGGCCTTTGGCGCCTATCTTTTGCTGTATTTAATGACAACACAGGGTGCGCGTGCTTTTCGCTCGAGTGTGTTCTGGTTGGTGACAGTGATGCTGGGCATTACGATCATTAGCCACTTTGGAATTCAGCCGGTGATGGCGCAGTTAAAACATGATGCGCACCCCCTGCCGGTGATGGAAAGCGCTTTTCATGATCGCTTTGCGATGTGGCATGGAGTTTCTAGCGGCCTATATCTGCTCCAGACGATTTTTGGCTTGGTGCTGGTCATTGTGCAAAATCGTGGCAGAAGGCTTTAGCCTTTTCGCTTTCTGCTCGATTCGTTACGTGCCGCTTCCTGTTTTTTTGTGCCCATTTTTCCTGTGCGCCGTGTTGGTAGCGCCGACTTTTCAGTATCCTCATCGACTGGCCTTTCGCGCCAGAGCACGAACAGATTGCCAATGTGTTGCACTTGGGCACAGTCCAGCGAGTTACAGATTTCGTCGAACAGTGCAGGGCGATTACCGCGTTCGATCCCGTAAAGCCGTACTTTAATGAGTTCATGGACCTTCAGGCAGCGATCAATTTCTGCTAAAACAGTAGGCGCAAGTCCCTTTTGGCTGATCGAAACAACAGGATTTAAGTGGTGTGCGGCAGCGCGAAGTGCGCGTCGCTGGGTAGGGTTTAATTCAGTCATAGGCGAATTGTAACGTGAGTGAGAAAATCAAACGTAATAAAAAGAATAAAGCCTGGATGATGGAGCACGTCACAGACACTTATGTGCAACGCGCAAGGTCTGAGGGATGGCGTTCGCGCGCGGCATTCAAGCTTATTGAAATTGATGAGCACGACAAGCTGTTACGGCCAGGGATGACGGTGGTTGATCTTGGTTCGGCGCCGGGTAGCTGGTCACAAGTGGCTTCCAGACGTATCCTGCCTGGCGGGCGGCTCATTGCGCTGGATATTTTGCCCATGGATAGTTTGCATGGTGTTGACTTTATTCAGGGGGATTTTCGTGAAGGTGACGTGCTGCACGCGTTAGAAGAAAAGCTGGAAGGCCGCAAGGTAGACCTTGTACTTTCAGATATGGCCCCCAATATGTCAGGCATTGAGTTGGTTGATCAATCGCGCGTCATGCTGCTAGCAGAGCTGACACTGGATTTTTGTGGGAAAAATTTGAAACCTGGCGGCCAGATGCTGGTAAAAGTGTTTCAAGGGGTAGGGTCTATGGAGTTGCGTGCCGCAATATTGAAAATGTTCCAAACGGTTCAGGTCAGAAAGCCAGCCGCTTCGCGTGGTCGTAGTGCGGAGAATTTTTTGTTGGCGCAAGGCAAGCGCTAATGGCCGCCTGTTTGGTTTGCAGATTGTTATCAGCGGCAATAGAATGGGCTGACTGCATAGCCCGTAGAAAGAAGAGTTATCGTGAATAATATGGTCAAAAATTTATTGATCTGGTTGGTCGTTGGCGTCGTGCTGATGACGGTGTTTAACCAGTTCAATTCGCACCAGGCGGCCCAGAATACGCTGGAGTACTCGCAATTTCTCAATGAGGTAAAGCAGGGGCGCATTACCAAGGTCGTTATTCAGGGGCGTACGTTAGAAGCCACTACGACGGATGGCAAACGTATCATTTCGTACGCTCCACAGGATTTGTGGATGGTGTCTGATCTGCTGAAAAACAACGTGGCTGTTGTTGCCAAACCCGAGGAAGAGCAGTCTTTCTTGATGAGTATTCTGGTCTCATGGTTCCCGATGCTGTTGCTGATTGGCGTTTGGGTGTATTTCATGCGGCAGATGCAAGGCGGAGGTAAAGGCGGTGCACTGTCATTTGGCAAGAGCAAAGCGCGGTTGATGGATGAATCCACCAACGTGATTACGTTTGCCGATGTGGCGGGGTGCGATGAGGCGAAAGAAGAAGTCTCCGAGCTCGTTGATTTTTTACGTGACCCGACAAAATTCCAGAAGCTTGGCGGGCGTATTCCGCGCGGTGTTCTGCTAGTGGGCAGTCCTGGGACAGGGAAGACCCTGCTGGCAAAAGCTATTGCAGGAGAAGCTAAAGTCCCGTTCTTTTCTATCTCTGGTTCGGACTTCGTGGAAATGTTTGTTGGTGTGGGTGCATCGCGTGTGCGCGACATGTTCGAGCAAGCCAAAAAAACTGCGCCATGCATTGTGTTTATCGATGAAATTGATGCCGTGGGGCGTCAGCGCGGAGCAGGCTTGGGTGGTGGTAATGATGAACGCGAGCAAACCTTGAACCAGTTGTTGGTCGAGATGGATGGCTTTGAGGGTTCTGCTGGAGTGATTGTGATTGCGGCAACCAATCGGCCTGATGTATTGGATCCCGCATTGCTGCGCCCTGGCCGTTTTGATCGGCAGGTGGTCGTGCCTTTGCCAGATATTCGCGGACGTGAGCAGATTATCAAAGTGCATATGCGTAAGGTGCCGGTGGCACCCGATGTCGATGCCTCGGTGCTGGCGCGAGGCTGCCCCGGATTTTCGGGCGCTGATTTGGCGAATCTGGTTAATGAAGCCGCGCTGTTTGCCGCCCGCAGCAACAAGCGGCTAGTGGATATGGAAGATTTTGAGCGCGCCAAGGATAAGATCATGATGGGTGCGGAGCGCCGATCCATGATCATGCAGGAAGAAGAGCGCAGGAATACGGCGTACCATGAATCAGGCCATGCGGTTGTGGCCATGCTGCTGCCGAAAACAGACCCGGTGCATAAAGTCAGCATCATGCCGCGCGGGCGCGCCTTGGGTATTACCATGCAGCTGCCGGAAGAAGATCGGTTTAGCCAGGATAAAGAGCGCTTGCTCTGCACGGTGACAGTCCTGTTTGGCGGCCGTATTGCTGAAGAACTGTTCATGCATCAAATGACCACAGGCGCTTCCAACGATTTTCAGCGTGCTACGGATTTGGCTCGCCGGATGGTGACGCAATGGGGTATGTCAGATGTTCTTGGCCCCATGGTTTATGGCGAAGAAGAAGGCGAAGTGTTCTTGGGCCGGTCAGTCACTACGCACAAAAACATGTCCGAAGCCACCATGCAGACAGTAGATAAAGAAATTCGTCGCATTCTGGATGAACAATACGCTTTGGCGCGCCGCTTGCTGGATGAAAACCGCGACAAAGTCGAGGCCATGACCGCTGCATTATTGGAATGGGAAACCATTGACGCCGAGCAGGTCAAAGACATCATGGCCGGCAAACCTCCTCGTGCGCCCAAAGTGGATGGCGGAGGCGCCGCAGATGGAGCTTCGACAGCGACAGCACCGGCCTGATTGTTTTAGGCGTTATAGCCTCCTTGCCGATTGTGTACCCCCTCGGTGAGGCGGGTTATCAGCTGAGTGCCTGGGCGCATGCGCATATGATTACCAGTAGCACGCTACACTGCGGCCGTTATTTGCTGGACATGCAGCGCCCGCGGATCATGGGGATTGTTAACCTGACCGATGATTCTTTTTCCGGCGATGGGTGGCGCGGTCGCGCCGATGCCGCCATTGCGCATGGCTTGCAGCTGGTAGCCGAGGGCGCGCATATCCTTGATCTTGGTGCTGAATCCTCCCGCCCAGGCGCGCAGCCGGTGTCAGTGCAACAAGAAGTTGATCGTCTATTGCCCGTGTTGCAGGGTTTGGTTGAGTGTGGCGTGCCACTTTCTGTCGATACCGTTAAACCCGATGTCATGCGCACAGCCCTGGCTGCGGGTGCGGACATGATTAATGATATTTACGCCTTACGTGCGCCGGGTGCTCTTGAATTGCTGGCGACGGGTAATGCCGGTGTCTGCCTGATGCACATGCAAGGCATGCCGCAAAGCATGCAACAAAACCCTCATTACGACCACGTGGTACACGATGTGGCTGATTTTCTCGTGGCTCGTGTCGCTGCGGCACAGCACGCTGGCATTGCTGTTAACCGGCTATGTATTGATCCTGGTTTTGGTTTTGGTAAAACGATTGAACACAATTTGCAATTGCTACACCATCTGGAAGCTCTCACCACCTTGGGATTGCCTGTTCTGGTGGGGTTGTCGCGCAAGTCAGTGCTGGGGGCTTTAACTGGCCGTGTGCCGGCAGAGCGTGTATCCGCTGGCATTGCTGCGCATATGTTGGCTATAGTACGAGGAGCGCGTATTTTGCGGGTGCATGATGTTGCCGCTACCCGGGACGCGTTGGCGGTATTTGAAGCTGTGGAGAATGCACAATGAGTCGAAAGTATTTTGGAACCGATGGTGTTCGCGGACGGGTAGGTAAAGCACCGATTACGCCTGATTTTGTCATGCGCTTAGGTTATGCCGCAGGGATCGTTTTAGCCGCGGATGATGCCCATGCGGTTGAACATCCGGCGGTATTGATCGGCAAAGACACACGTATTTCCGGCTATATGCTGGAAGCGGCGCTGGAAGCGGGTTTCGCTGCCGCAGGAGTGGATGTCATGCTGTGCGGCCCGATGCCGACCCCGGCGGTAGCTTATCTCACGCGCGCACTGCGCTTGCAGGCGGGAGTGGTTATTTCCGCCTCGCATAATCCGTATGACGATAACGGCATCAAGTTTTTTTCCGCGCAAGGCACCAAATTGCCGGACGCCGTAGAACTGGCGATTGAAGCCCAGCTTGAGCAGCCCATGCGCTGCATGGAATCGGCGCGGCTGGGCAAGGCGCGTCGCGTGGATGATGCGGCGGGGCGCTATATTGAATTTTGCAAGAGCACCTTTCCCAACGATCTCGATTTGCGCGGCATGAAGATTGTGGTCGATAGCGCGCATGGCGCGGCGTATCACGTTGCCTCCAAGGTGTTTCACGAACTTGGTGCGGAAATAGTCGGCGTTGGTGACACGCCGAATGGGCTGAATATCAACGACAACGTCGGCGCCACCACTCCACAAGCCATGCGCGATGCGGTGTTGTCATCAAAAGCCGATTGCGGTATTGCGTTGGATGGCGACGGCGACCGTCTGGTGATGGTGGATGCGGCGGGTGAAATTTACGATGGTGACCGTCTGCTGTATCTCATCGCGCGGCACCGTATGCATTCTGCGCCGGTAAGCGGCGTTGGCGGAACCTTGATGAGCAACCTGGGCTTTGAGCACGCACTCGCGCGCTTTAACATCCCGCTCGGCCGCGCCAAGGTGGGTGACCGTTATGTGCTGGAGATGATGCAGGAGCACGGCTGGATGCTCGGCGGCGAAAATTCGGGCCACATCATCTGTCTTGACCGGCACACCACCGGCGACGGTATTGTCGCCGCGTTGCAAGTGCTCTCGGCCCTGCGCGCGCGCAAAGAGTCTTTGAAAGAAGCCTGTGCCGATCTCGTGCTCTATCCGCAAAAGCTCATCAATATCCGCCTGTCGGCGGGCTTTGACTGGGCACACGATGCGGGCATCCAGGCAGCAGTCGAGTCGGCCGAAGCAAGCCTGGCCGGCACGGGGCGCGTCTTGCTGCGGCCCTCGGGCACCGAGCCGCTATTGCGCGTGATGGTCGAAGGCCGTGATGCTGCTGTCGTTACCCAGCAAGCCGAGGCGATTGCTGCTGTCATCCGCCAGGCCATGGAGAGTCCGGCGCTCGACAAACAAGCTTGAGCCGGATGTTTTTTTCGCCTGGCGTTTGGCTTCGGTGACACCCGCTGCGATTTCGTGGTGTGAATGGTAGGTTCCGGGGCTGGCCACCAGGCAGCCTAGAGAGAGCGATGTCAGCGGGGTGAACACTTTTTCGCCGCGCCGGTTTTCCGCAGTGAAGCCCCCGGCGGCCTGATGCTCGTGTTCAATCAGGTGGCCGATGCGGCTGTCGAATAGCGCCAGCGCCTGCCGGCAGCGCGCCTCCCAGTCAGCGCTCTGGAACAGCAGCATGAAGTCATCGCCACCGATATGGCCGAGAAAATCATCACGGGCATCAGCCACTTCACCTAGGGTTTTCGCCAACATCAGGATCACGTCATCGCCGCGGCGGAAACCATAGATATCGTTGTATGGCTTGAAGGCGTCCAGGTCGGCATAGCAGGCAACGAACGGCGTCTTGCTCGCCAGCAGGCGTTCGATGTGTTCATTGATGGGCACATTGCCGGGCAGCTGGGTCAGCGGGTTGGCATAGCGCGCGGCCTTCATCTGCATGTTGGTGATCATGTTCATCAGTTCGCGGCTGGAACCCACGCCAAGATAGCGGCCATCGCGGACGATGATGAAGTAATCCAGGAAATGGTCCCGCTCGTCGCTGCTCAAGCGACGCGCCACTTCCTGGATGCTGTCCGTGTGCTCAACGGCCAGTATCGCGTCGTTCATCAATGTATGGCATGGCTTCTTGCCATACAACTCGCGGCGGTAGGGACGGGCAAAATGGTCGATGACGGTATAGCGGTTGATCATGCCCAGCGGTTTGCCCTCTTTGACGACAGGCAGTGACAAGAGTTTGGGCTCCCGCTCGAAACGTGCATAGACCTCATCATTTTCGATATCTGGCGATATGGTATCCATGGCGCGCAAAAGCTGCCGGATCGGTACATAGCCTGCATTATTTGTTTCCTGCTGGGGAAAAATAATGATGCGTGCGCTGGTGCGCAATTGATTGATGCAGTCAATCGGCTGGGCAAGCGGTTCGGCAGATGGACGTGCGATCAGGTAGCCCTGGGCAAAGCGGATGCCCAGGTCGCGGATGGTGGTGAATTCCGCTTCGGTTTCGATGCCTTCGGCAATCAGCTCCGAACCACAGGTCTCGGCAATCTGGTGCATCGCGCGCACCAACTGGAATTTCAACGGGTCATCGGCGATGCCGGTGATGAAGTGGCGGTCAATCTTGACGAAGGCCGGACGGACTTCAGACCACATGCGCAGGTTGGAAAATCCTTCGCCAAGGTCGTCCATCGCCAGGTCAAAACCGAAGCTGCGGTAATCGGCCAGCACGTCATGCAGTGCTGAAAAATCACTGACCAGATGGTTTTCGGTGATTTCGATAACGACTTGCCCGGGTGTCATGCCCAGCGCTTGCAGATGGGGCAGGTCACCATCCTGGCGAAAATTGATGTCAGTCAGGCAGGGAATGCTGGCATTGATGAACAGCTTGCCCGGCAGTTTGAGCTGGGCGTAGTCTGCCATCACGATTTCGCGGCACAGGTGTTCAAACTGGCAAGTCATGTTGAGTTGCCTTGCGCAATCAAACAGCGCTTGTGGAGAATGCAGGGACGAACCCAGCGGGCCGCGAATCAGCCCTTCGAATGCGAAGTATTTGCCAGAATGCATGTCGAGAATGGGTTGGAAAACACCATGCAAGCGTCGCGCAGAGATGAGTTCGACAAATTCGGTGAGGATTTGCGCATTACCTGGGACAGTGCAGCAAGTGGCATCAGGAAATTCCAGAGGCATAAAGAGATTTGACATGGTAAGGGTGAAAGGGCGAAGTAATTTCTTGAGGTTTATTTGGATGCGAGCGTGGCGAAATCTTGTTCACCTTCGTCATTGGCCGCTTGCATGGCGACGGGTTGCCAGCTATGCAGCAGCTCCATGCGGCCATCCATATGTTCGACGATGGCGGTGCAGCTATCGACCCAGTCGCCGCAGTTGATGTAGGTCATGCCCTCGACATCCTTGATGGCGGCGCTATGGATGTGACCGCAGATCACGCCATCCAGGCCGCGTTCGCGCACGGCGTGCATAACGGCATCTTCAAAATCGAAAATGAAGGAAACCGCACGCTTGACGCGGCGCTTGGCGTAGCCGGCGAGCGACCAGTAGTCGGCAATGCCGAAAGTGCGCCGCAGCCAGGCAACCCACACATTCGCACGCACCAGCAGGTTGTAGCCGACATCGCCGAGTACGGCCAGCCAGCGGTGGTGACGGGTGACCTGATCGAATTCGTCGCCATGAATCACCAGATAACGGCGGCCATCGGCGGCGATATGGACATGCTCGTTGGCGACCAGAATATCGCCGAATGCGACGTTGTGGTATTCGCGCAGAGCTTCGTCGTGATTGCCGGGAATCAGCATCACCTGCTCGCCATGCCGTGCGCGGCGCAGAATTTTCTGGACCACGGTATTTTGTGCTGGCGTCCAGTGGATGCTGCGCTTCATGGCCCAGAAGTCGATGATGTCGCCGACGAGGAACAGTTGTTCCGCTTCGTGGGTGCGCAGAAATTCAAGTAGCCGTTCGGCCTGGCAGCCGCGCGTGCCCAGGTGGATGTCGGAAAGAAAAATAGTGCGGACTTTCATCATGTCAGTCGAGTGAAAAACGAAACATCAAGTCGGGGTGTTGTTGCCAGTGATGTGATCTGACAGTGGCATGCAGGATGTCGGCCAACTGCTTGCTGATATGTCCCCAGTCGAGATGGCGCACGCTGGCTTGGGCGCGCTCACGCAAGGTGGTGAGCATCGCCGGGTTGCGCGCCAGTTCAAGCGCGGCGGCGATGAAGGCGTCGTCGTGGTTGCCGGGCACGACGCGGCCATTGTCGCCGTCGCGTATCAATTCGTTAGCCGCAGCGCAGTCGTAGGCGAGAACGCCCAGGCCGCTGGCCAGCGCTTCGAGGGTGACATTGCCGAAGGTTTCGGTCAGGCTGGGAAACAGGAACAAGTCGGCGGAGGCGTAATGCGCGGCCAGATCGTCGCCACGCCGCATGCCTGCGAAAATATAACTGGCATCGCTGCGCTCAAGGTGCGGGCGCATGGGGCCATCGCCGACGAAAAGCAGTCGCGCATCGGGTTGGCGCTGACGAATGGCGGCAAAGGCTTGTGTCACCAGCGGCAGGTTTTTTTCTGCCGCCAGACGACCAATATAGGTAACGACGAGTTGCTCTTCGCTGACCTCCCAGCGTGCGCGCAATGCCATGCTGCGTCGTTGCGGATTGAACAGCGCGGTATCTACGCCGCGCGATACGACACGCACGGCGCGGTAGCCTGCGGCAGTGAGTTCGCGCGCCACGGCAAAAGTCGGCGCTAGCGTGACGGCGCTTTTGTTATGCAAACGGCGCAAATGCATGGTGACCAGGCCTTCCAGCCAGCCGCAACCGTAGTGACGGCTGTAAGCGTGGAAGTTGGTGTGAAATTCGGAGACGACCGGGATATTGAGCTGCCGCGCGGCGGCAATGGCGGATCCACCCAGCGGCCCTTCGGTGGCGACCTGAATGACATCGGGGCGATCTTCCCGCCAGGCGTTGAGCAGGCGCGCTTTGGCGGGAAGGCCAAAGTGCAGGCCACGATAGCCGGGGATAGGACAACCGGCCACCAGCACTTCGCGCAGATTGGCCTCTGCGGCGGGGATGTCTGCGGCATGCTGACGCGGGCGGACCAGCGTGAAACGGTGCCCAAGATGCCGCAGCCCGTCAGTCAGACGGCCAAGGGTCATGGCGACGCCGTTGATTTCCGGCCGCCAGGTTTCAGTGACTAACGCAATATGGAGTGAGGTCGGCATGTTGCCTAGTTTGCCAACCGGCTGTGGCGTACAGATGACGCCCAGGTGACGTTTTTGTTACCCGATGAGCACCAGCAGCCAGATAGCCGCAACGTTAATCAGCGAGACCAGCACCGCTGCGCTGCCAATATCTTTGGCACGTTTGGCGAGGCGATGGTTTTCCAGCGAAATGCGATCAACTGCCGCTTCGACGGCGGAATTGAGCAGCTCGACAACCAGAACCAGCAGCACGCTGCCTGTCATCAGTGCATGGCCGATGCCTGTCGCCGGCAATAGCAAGGCAAGCGGGATAAGCACAATGGCCAGACGTACTTCCTGACGAAATGCGTCTTCATGGCGATAGGCCGCAGCGAGTCCTGCGAGCGAATAGTGGAATGCATTCCATATGCGCAGCAAACCGGTACGACCCTTGAAGGGACTTTCTTCCGGAATGGGATGTTCGGATTTCATTAGGCAGTGGTCACAGGGAGTGGTGCGGTGTTGCTGCGAAAGCGGACGACGATATCGCGATACAGGCTGGCCAGCCGCTTGCCTTGCGTTGCGGCGTCCCATTCGCGTGCAAAGGTGATGCCTTCACGGCTCAGCGTGGCGAGGCGTGCGGGTTGGTCAAGCAGTGCAACCAACTGGTCGGCAAAGGCTCCGGGCGCATCGACGGCGACTACCGCGCCACGTTGCGGCGCGATGATTTCGGCAGCGCCAAGCGCAGGGAGCGCCAACACCGGCAGGCCGACGGCCATGGCTTCGAGCAGCACCAGACCCTGCGTTTCGGTACGCGATGCAAAGGTGAATACATCAGCGGCAGCGTAGCAGTCACGCAAGCCGGATTCGCGTGGCAGATAGCCGACGAAGCGGACGTGATCGTTGATGCCTAATTGACTGGTTTTACGTTGCAGACTTTCCAGCGCTGGGCCTTCGCCTGCGATGACAAGCAGCAGGTTGGGCTGTTGCTGACGGGCATGGGCGGCGACTTCGAGCAAAAAACCGATGTTTTTTTCAAACGCGGCGCGACCGACAAAGAGGGCGATTTTTCGCTCTGCGCCGATACCATGGGCAGCGCGAAAGCGTTGGCCATCGCCGCGGATGAACTGGCTGGTCGGCAGGCCGGTGGGAATGACATGCAGCGGTGTGATGATGCCGTAATCGCGCAAGGTTTGAGCCATTGGTTGCGAGGGGACGACGAGGCCGTCCAGTGCATTGCACTGGCCGCGCGCCGTGTGGCGAGCCAGTCCGCGTAACGCACGGCGCGGCACGATGGGCAGGTAATGGAACAGGTATTCCTCAAAATGCGTGTGGTAAGTCGCGATTACCGGCACGCCCTGTCGCCGTGCCAGCTTGATACCCGCGTAGTGCGCGGCGAATGGTGTTTGCACGTGAATCAGTGAAAAGTCGGCGCTGGCGACACGGCGGGAAAAAGCCTTGAGACCGGCACGTGTCATCAAACGGTCTTCGGGGTCGAGCGGCACCTGGCGCGAGGCGATGCGTACGACACCATCCGTTTCGATGTGGCCGGGATACTCCGGTGCAGCGATGGTGAGTCGGATACCATGAGCGCCCAGCGCATGGCGAAACGTCTGCATGGAAGTCGAGACACCGTTAATACGGGGGAAATAGACATCGCTGAGCATCAGGACATGCATGGAATTGATGACGCAGGTTATGTGGCAATGAAGTGACGCTGGTAACGCTCGCTCAGGCGTTCCATGGGCAGCATCAACAGCAAATCGGCGGTGTTGAAGTCAGGGTCCCAGGCCGGTTCGCCGCACACGCGGCCGCCGGCGCGCAGGTAACCCTTCAGCAAGGGAGGTATCAGTGCGGGCTGGCCGTTGGCCAGATGTTCGAAGGGCAGTGGGTGGCGTGGGAAAACGCGGTATTCGAGCGGCGCTTGCTGTTCTTCAGTCAATTGCTGGTAAAGATTGGCGGCATTGTGGCCGCCATCGGTCATGCTGATCGAGGCGCAACCAATCAGGTAAGCATAGCCACGGGTGACCATGTATTCGCCTAAACCCGACCAGAGCAGGGCAATCACGGCGCCGCTGCGGTAATCGGCATGAATGCAGGAACGGCCAATTTCCACCATGCGTGGGCGCAAATGCTGCAAGCGGGTGAAAGAGAACTCGTCTTCCGAATAATAACTGCCAACACGCTTGGCCGCTTCGGGCGAGAGAATTCGATAAGTGCCGACGACTTTTCCCGTATTCTCGTCGCGCACCAGCAGATGGTCGCAGTAGGGATCAAATAAATCTGTATCGTGATCTGGAACGCGTGTGGAGAGGCGGGCACCCATTTCTTCGCCAAAGATTTTGTAACGCAGGCGCTGCGCTTCGCGGACTTCATTTTCGTTTTGTGCCAGGCTGATGCGCAGGCTGGGACGTGTGCGGCCCTCATGCCGCACATCGGCGGATTGGATGGATCGGGTTTCTGTGCTCATCGGTTTCTCCATGGGTTTGAATGCAGATGCATTCTGAAAAACCCGTGTTACCGGCTGATTGCTTTTGTGTTGCGGGACGATTAAATGTCAAGAGTTTCAGATGGAAAAATACCGTCAAAATGGCGGGGGGAATTTCCGGCGCGGGCGGTGGCTTCGAGGGGTTTTGTCGTGGCCAAGTGGAATCAGATCAGTGACCTTGACCCGATCAGTTGGTAAAATTGTGTGGTCCTAATGCAGGTTCAGATGCGTGCGGGTTCAGATGCGCCTGATTACTTTACCAAGCCCTGCCAATGCTTCGTTAATGACACAACGCAGTCATCATCAAAGTCATTGCGCGATACAATAGTCAGGTATTTTCAAGGCGGGTTTTATGTCATGCTGCTGTCACATTGGCTGCTTAGACTGGCTGCTCCTTAAACCCTACCTGTTGAGGTCACTATGATACCCAAGCAAATTAAGCGTTTCGTGATACCGGTTGCGGCAGTTGCCTGCGCCATCAACTTCACTCAAGTGCAGGCTGCCGAGATCACCGGCGCCGGTGCTACCTTTCCGGCACCGATTTATGGCAAATGGGCCGAGGCTTACCATAAGGCTACTGGCAACAAGATCAACTACCAGTCGATCGGCTCCGGTGGCGGCATCAAGCAGATCAACGCCAAGACCGTGGATTTTGGCGCTTCCGACATGCCGCTCAAGCCGGATGTGCTGGACAAGGATGGCCTGATGCAGTTCCCGGCGGTGATCGGTGGCGAAGTGCTGGTGGTCAATATCGTCGGCGTCAAACCGGGTGAGATGCGCCTGACGCCCGCTGTGTTGGCTGATATCTACTTGGGTAATATTACCAAGTGGAACGACAAGGCGATAGTCGCCCTGAATCCGAAGCTCTCCCTGCCTGATCAGGCGATCGCTGTGGTGCGTCGCGCCGATGGTTCAGGCACGACCTTCATTTTCACCAATTACTTATCCAAGGTTAGCCCCGAGTGGAAACAAAAAGTCGGCGAGGGTACTGCGGTGCAATGGCCGCTGGGCTTGGGCGGCAAGGGCAACGAAGGAGTTGCGGCTTTCGTCCAGCGTATCCCCGGTGCAATCGGTTACGTCGAGTATGCTTATTCCAAGCAGAACAACATGACCTATACGCTGCTGCAAAATGCCGAGGGCAACTATCCGATACCTGACGATACAACCTTCAAGGCTGCTGCTGCCAATGCTGACTGGACCAAGTCTGCGTTCTACGAGATCCTCACCAATGAGCCGGGCAAGGACGCTTGGCCGATCACTGGTGCGACCTTCATCCTGATGCACAAGGTGCAGGACAAGCCGGTGCAGGCCGCCGAAGTGCTGAAGTTCTTCGATTGGTCGTATAAGAACGGCGGCAAAATGGCCCACGATCTTGACTATGTTCCCTTGCCCGAGAGCCTGGTCAATCTGATTCGCTCCGCCTGGAAAAATACAATCAAGGATGCTTCTGGCAAGCCTGTTTACAAGTAAGCTGTCAATGTCCGTGTCGGTTGAAGGCAACCGGCACGGGTTTGTTTTTTGAGTTTGCCAGTCATTTATCACGGATCATGGCCGATAACACAAAGTCTAAGCGGAGTTCGAGTCTGGGTGAACTGATTTTCTTCAACGTGACGCGTCTGTTCGCGATGCTCACGCTCTTGATACTGATTGGCATTCTTGTCTCACTGGTCTACGGCGCCATGCCCTCGATCGACAAGTTTGGCCTGCCTTTCCTCTGGCGTAGCGAGTGGAATCCGCCGATGAACGAGTTTGGTGCCCTGGTGCATATCTATGGCACCCTGGTGACCTCGCTGATCGCCCTGATCATCGCGGTGCCGGTGAGTTTCGGCATCGCCCTGTTTCTCACCGAGTTGTCGCCGGTATGGCTACGCCGCCCGCTCGGCGTAGCTATTGAATTGCTGGCCGGTATCCCCAGCATCGTCTATGGCATGTGGGGGCTCCTGGTTTTCGCTCCCATTTTTGGTAACTACATTCAGCCATTTCTCACCAACACGGTCGGCCATATTCCTCTTATTGGACGTCTGTTCCAGGGTGCACCGATCGGTATCGGCCTCCTGAGCGCGGGTGTAATCCTCTCGATCATGATCATCCCCTTCATCGCCTCGGTGATGCGCGATGTGTTCGAGGTGACGCCGGGAATCCTCAAAGAGTCCGCCTATGCGGTTGGCGCCACCACTTGGGAGGTCGTCTGGAATATCGTGCTGCCCTATACCAGGGTGGGGGTCATCGGCGGCATCATGCTCGGCCTGGGTCGCGCTTTGGGCGAGACCATGGCAGTGACTTTCGTGATTGGTAATTCCGATCAGCTCGATACCTCATCGCTTTACGCTGCGGGCAATTCGATTGCATCGGCCTTGGCCAACGAGTTCACTGAGGCCGTATCGCCGATTCATTCTGCCTCGTTGATCGAACTGGGTCTGATCCTGTTCTTGATTACCTTTGTCGTACTGGTGTTTTCCAAACTGCTGCTGATGAGACTCAACAAGCAGCAGGGGCAAAGGACCTAGGAGCGATGATGGATATAAGACGTCGACGCAAACTGGTTAACTTTTTCGCGCTCTCTATGTCGATGATGGCAGTCGTTTTTGGCCTGTTCTGGCTATTCTGGATATTGTTCAGTGTCTTTGACTTGGGTGTGAGTGCTATGGGAGTGGATCTCTTTACCAGGATGACACCGCCGCCGGGCAGCGAAGGCGGGCTATTGAACGCCATCACCGGTAGCATGATCCAGGTCGGACTGGCGACCCTGATTGGTACCCCGTTCGGCGTGCTCGCCGGCATTTATCTGGCGGAATACGGCGGGCATACTTGGCTTGGCCGCAGCACACTGTTCATCAACGACATTCTGTTATCGGCACCATCTATTGTCATGGGGCTATTCGTATATTCCGTGTATGTGACTCAGGTTGGCCATTTTTCGGCGTTAGCGGGTGTCTTTGCGCTGGCGCTTCTGGTCATCCCGGTGGTTATTCGTACCACAGAGAATATGCTGGTGCTGGTACCCGACAGCTTGCGCGAAGCGGTGTTCGCACTGGGTACCCCGAAGTGGAAGGTGGTCACCAAGGTCACGCTGCGCGCCTCCGTTGCAGGTATCGTGACGGGCGTTCTGCTCGCGGTGGCAAGGATTGCAGGCGAGACGGCACCGCTTTTATTCACTGCACTGTCAAACCAGTTCTGGACACTTGATCTCAATAAGCCGATGGCAACTCTGCCGGTGACCATCTTCAAATTCGCCATGAGTCCGTTCGCGGACTGGCAGCGGATGGCGTGGGCTGGCGTTTTTCTGATCACGCTCGGCGTACTGAGCCTCAATATTTTGGCACGTGTCTTTTTTCGCCAGAAACACAAAAACTAATATCTGGTTAATTTAATAGAACGAACCCATGATGAATGACATTCCGACTGCTACCTTGACAACGCAGATCACGTTAAGGAACTTCAACTTTTATTACGGCAAGTATCACGCCCTGAAGAATATTAATCTCGATATCTACCGTACCCAGGTTACGGCCTTCATCGGGCCATCGGGCTGCGGCAAATCGACGCTGCTACGCACCATGAACCGCATGTACGATCTCTATCCTGATCAGCGTGCCGAGGGCGAATTGCGCTTGGACGGCATGGACATTCTCGACAAGAGTGTCGATATCAACCACCTGCGCGCACGGGTCGGCATGGTGTTCCAGAAGCCGACGCCGTTTCCAATGTCGATCTACGAAAATATCGCCTTCGGCGTTAATCTGCAGGAACGGTTATCACGTTCAGAGATGGACGAACGTGTCGAATGGGCACTGAAGAAGGCAGCGTTGTGGGACGAGGTAAAAGACGTCCTCAATAAGAGCGGCATGAGTCTCTCTGGCGGTCAGCAGCAACGCTTGTGCATCGCGCGCGGCATCGCTGTGAAGCCAGAGGTGCTGTTGCTCGATGAGCCAACCTCGGCGCTCGATCCGATTTCGACGATGCGTATCGAGGAACTGGTGACCGAGCTTAAGGAAGAGTTCACTATTGTCATCGTCACCCACAACATGCAACAGGCCGCGCGCATGTCCGACTATACGGCCTACATGTACCTGGGCGAACTGATCGAGTTTGGCGTGACTGATCAGATATTCATCAAACCGCAGAAGAAACAGACTGAGGACTACATTACTGGGCGGTTTGGGTAGCATCCGAAAACCAGCTAATATGTCATTTGCATGATGTCAGCGTACTGCTCTGACTATTCAATAGGCGCGCCGTCTCACCAGCGCCGAGTTTTTGGCTTATCACCCCCCTTGGCTGGCATTATCGTGACGCTGGCTTTATAATCGCGTGCTTAACGCTAAGCGTCTTTTTTTTGACTTTTCTTCTTTCATGTGTAACAAACTGGTTGTCGCTAACTGGAAAATGCACGGTCGTTTGGCCACCAATTCTGGTCTGCTCGACGCCATCCGTTCTGGCGTTTCCGCTCAAACCGGGGCGGCGCGAGGTGTGGCGTCCAGAGTGGTACTTTGTGTCCCGTACCCTTATCTAGCTCAGACGCGTCAATCGTTAGAAGACAGCTCGGTGGCGTGGGGCGCGCAAAATATTTCGGAGCATGACCAAGGTGCATGGACGGGCGAGGTGAGTGGCAGCATGTTGGCTGATTTTGGCTGTCGCTATGTGCTGGTGGGTCATTCGGAAAGACGTGCTTTCTTTGCGGAAACCGATGCCATCATTGCCGCCAAGTTTGCTGCGGCACAACGGGCGGGATTGATTCCCATCCTGTGTGTTGGTGAAACGCTCGCTGAGCGTGAAGCGGGGGTCACGCATGATGTCATCACCCGGCAGTTGGACGCTGTGTTAGCCAGCAATGGCAGTGCGGCTTTTGCGCAAGCTGTGGTGGCGTACGAGCCCGTGTGGGCCATTGGCACAGGGCAAACAGCCACGCCAGACCAAGCTCAGGAAGTGCATGCTGCTATTCGTGGCCGCTTGGCGCGTGAAAGCGCGGGCTTGGGTGATCATCTTCAGATTCTGTATGGCGGCAGTGTCAAACCTGGTAATGCGGCAGAAATTTTTTCCCAGCCGGATATTGATGGTGGGCTGATTGGTGGTGCTTCACTTGTTGCTGCAGACTTTTTGGCGATTTGCGCCGCAGCCTGATGTCTTTTTGGAGTTGATATGAATTTAATGCATACGATCATTTTAACCACACATGTTCTAGCGGGTCTGGGCATCATTGGATTAGTCCTGCTTCAGCACGGTAAAGGCGCTGATATGGGTGCCGCTTTTGGCGGTGGGGCATCGGGGAGTCTTTTTGGTGCAACGGGCTCGGCCAATTTCATGTCCCGTGCCACTGGCATCCTTGCGACGATTTTCTTTTGCACGAGTCTTGGTTTGGCTTACCTTGCGACCTCTCGCCCCCAGGCTTCCCGTAGTGTGATGGATGCCGCTGTACCAAAAACAGCGCCTGCTGCCCCGGTGTCTGTCGTCCCGGTGCCATCTGCCGCGCCAGCACAAGCACCGGCCGCACCTGATTCAAAAGTAAAAAATATTCCGCAGTAACGCGGTCCGTTTTAACGCACAACATTTTTTGCTGCAATGCATGAGGCAGCAAACGGGTTGCGATATAATTTCAATCAGTTTTTGAAGCACAACGCCGACGTGGTGAAATTGGTAGACACGCTATCTTGAGGGGGTAGTGGCGAAAGCTGTGCGAGTTCGAGTCTCGCCGTCGGCACCATGAATTTTTAGGTAATGAAATAGCCCGTTTCTGGTTATTTTTTTGGGTTGGTTAATGAGAAACTGAGTGAAACTGAGAGTCATCGTCTCCTCCTGATATGCTTGAAAACTATTTTCCGGTTCTAGTCTTCATTTTAGTGGGTCTTGCTTTCGGGTGTGCGCCGATTTTTCTTGGTTGGTTGGTGGCGCCAAATCATCCCGATAGCGAAAAACTCTCCCCCTTTGAGTGTGGTTTTGAGCCGTTTGAAGATGCACGGATGAAGTTTGATGTCCGTTATTACCTAATCGCGATTCTCTTCATTCTGTTTGATCTGGAAATTGCCTTTCTGTTTCCGTGGGCATCCATTTTCAAGGAGATTGTGCATGCCGAGGCCATCAGGTTGTTCGGGTTTATTGAAATGTTCGTCTTTATTGGCATTCTCGTCATTGGCTACGTCTATGCATGGGCCAAAGGCGCACTGGATTGGGAGTAAGTCGCAGCCATGAGCATTGAAGGCGTTCTCCAAGAGGGGTTTGTTACCACCTCGCTAGACAAACTGATCAACTGGGCGCGTACTGGTTCGATGTGGCCGATGAGTTTTGGCCTGGCCTGCTGTGCAGTTGAAATGATTCACGCAGGGTGCTCGCGTTACGACCTGGATCGCTTTGGCATTGTGTTTCGCCCCAGTCCGCGCCAGTCGGATGTCATGATCGTGGCGGGAACGCTCACCAACAAAATGGCACCTGCTCTGCGCAAGGTGTATGACCAAATGGCCGAGCCACGTTGGGTGATTTCCATGGGCTCCTGTGCCAATGGCGGCGGCTATTACCATTATTCGTATTCAGTCGTGCGTGGCTGCGATCGCATTGTGCCGGTCGATATTTATGTACCGGGGTGCCCTCCCACGGCAGAAGCCTTGCTGTACGGCATCATTCAGTTACATAACAAAATCAAGCGCACCAATACGATTGCGCGCTGAGGCCGAACAACTGCACGAATAACTGCGGAAATAACTGCGCCATGAATCAGAAACTGGAACGTCTTCAGCTGCTGCTCAAAGATCTGCTGGGTGATCGTATCACCGGGCCGGAGTGTGCATTTAATGAGTTAACCATCGAGGTTTCTGCTGAAAACTATCACGCAGTCATGATGCAATTGCACGATAACCCTGCGCTTCGTTTTGAGCAGCTGGTTGATTTGAGCGGGATCGATTATTCTGAATTTGCCGGGCGTGAAGAGCGCAGGTTTGCCGTAACGTGCCACTTGACCTCATTGACGCACAACTGGCGCTTGCGTGTCAGAGTATTCGCACCCGATGAAAACTTTCCGCTAGTGGATTCAATTACTGACGTGTGGAATTGCGCCAACTGGTACGAGCGCGAGGCATTTGATCTGTATGGAATACTTTTTGAGGGTCACACGGATTTACGTCGCATTCTGACCGACTATGGCTTTGTCGGGCATCCGTTCCGTAAAGATTTTCCGGTGTCCGGCCATGTTGAAATGCGCTATGACGCAGAGCAAAAGCGCGTGATTTATCAACCTGTCACGATTGAACCACGCGAAGTAACGCCACGTATTGTGCGCGAAGATCTTTACGCAAGAGGCGGTGACCGTGGCTGAAATCAAAAATTACACCATCAATTTTGGCCCGCAGCACCCTGCAGCGCATGGCGTGTTACGACTGGTGCTTGAACTGGATGGTGAAGTGGTGGTGCGGGCTGACCCGCATATTGGTTTGTTGCATCGCGCTACAGAAAAATTGGCTGAAACGCGAACGTGGATTCAATCTGTGCCTTATATGGATAGGCTTGATTACGTTTCGATGATGTGCAACGAGCATGCCTATTGCATGGCGATTGAGCGGCTAGTCGGCCTGGAAGTGCCTTTGCGTGCGCAATATATTCGCGTCATGATGGATGAGGTGACGCGCATTCTGAATCATCTGCTCAACATAGGCACGCATGCACTGGATATTGGCGCGATGGCCATGGTGCTGTACACCTTCCGCGAGCGGGAAGATCTGTTGGATGTGTATGAAGCAATTTCAGGTGCGCGGATGCATGCGGCCTATTATCGTCCGGGTGGCGTGTACCGCGATTTACCCGATCGCATGCCGCAGTATGAAGTCAACCGGTTCAAATCTGCTGAGGATGTGCGGCAACTCAATGAAGCCCGGCAGGGCTCGCTGTTGGATTTTCTTGACGATTTCACACACCGTTTTCCTGGCTATCTTGATGAATATGAATCGCTGCTTACGGATAATCGTATCTGGAAGCAGCGGACTGTCGGTGTCGGCGTGCTCAGCCCTGAGCGTGCTTTGCAGCTTGGTTGCACCGGGCCGATGCTGCGTGGTTCAGGAGTTGAGTGGGATTTGCGCAAAAAGCAGCCCTATGAAGTCTATGATCGCATGACATTTGATATTCCTGTTGGCGTTAATGGCGATTGCTACGACCGCTATCTGGTGCGTATGGAAGAAATGCGCCAGTCCAATCGTATCGTGCAACAGTGCATTGCATGGCTACGAGCGAACCCTGGCCCCGTGATTGTCGATAACCATAAAGTTGCACCGCCTTCGCGTGAACGCATGAAGGCCAACATGGAAGAGTTGATTCATCATTTCAAGCTGTTCACAGAAGGTATGCACGTTCCGCCAGGCGAGGTTTATGCCGCCATTGAGCATCCCAAAGGCGAATTTGGCGTCTGGGCGGTGTCCGATGGTGCCAATAAACCTTATCGCTTAAAGCTGCGTTCGCCGGGATTCCCGCACCTTGCGGCAGTGAATGAAATGGCTTCGGGCCACATGATTGCTGATGTGACCGCGATTATCGGCACCATTGATCTGGTGCTTGGCGATACGGATCGATAAGCGCAATAAATGACGAATGGAATGGGTATGCTGAGTCCTGAATCCCTGCAAAAGATTGATCGCGAAATTGCGAAATATCCCGCCGATAAAAAGCAATCTGCGGTGATGGCGGCGCTGGCTATTGCGCAGGATGAAAAATCATGGCTGGCGCGTGAAACCATCGAGTTTGTGGCGAGCTATCTGGGCATGCCATCGATTGCCGCTTACGAAGTGGCGAGTTTCTACACGATGTATAACCTGGAGCCGGTGGGTCAATACAAGCTGACGGTATGCACCAATTTGCCCTGTGCTTTGTCGGGCGGGGCTCATGCGGCTGATTACCTGAAAGAAAAGCTGGGTATCGACTTTAATCAAACCACCCCCGATGGCCGCTTTACGTTGAAAGAAGGCGAGTGCATGGGCGCTTGCGGTGATGCGCCGGTCATGCTGGTAAATAACAAGCGCATGTGTAGTTTCATGCTCCCGGAACAAATCGATTTACTGCTGGCGGAGTGCAAATGAAATGGCTCTGATCGACGCAATCAATCCGCTGCTGTCTACTGGCTGGTCCAAGGGTGACGCCGGCTGGCGTCTTAAAGACTACGAAGCACGCGGCGGCTATGCCCAGCTAAAACGCATTCTGGTGGGGAAGGTTTCGCAAGATGATCTGATCGCTGAAATCAAGAAATCCCTGCTGCGCGGACGCGGCGGGGCGGGTTTCCCGACCGGGCTCAAGTGGAGCTTTATGCCGCGCTCCTTCCCCGGCGATAAATATGTTGTATGCAATTCCGACGAAGGTGAGCCGGGAACATTCAAGGATCGGGACCTGCTACGGTTTGACCCGCACGCGGTCATTGAAGGCATGATCATTGCCGGCTATGCGATGGGTGCCAGCCGGGGTTACAACTATATCCACGGCGAGATTTTCTCGATCTACGAACGATTTGAGGAAGCCCTGGACGAAGCGCGTGCCGCTGGTTATCTTGGGCAAAGTATCTGTGGCTCGGAGTTCAGCTTTGAGCTTTTCGCGCATCACGGTTATGGTGCCTATATCTGCGGCGAGGAAACGGGCTTGCTCGAATCGCTCGAAGGCAAGAAGGGACAGCCGCGTTTCAAGCCGCCGTTTCCCGCGAGCTATGGTTTGTATGGCAAGCCTACTACCATCAACAACACCGAAACCTTTGCGGCGATTCCGTTCATTCTCGGCATGGGTGGCGATGCCTTTCTGGCGATGGGCAAGCCGAATAATGGCGGTACCAAGCTGTTTTCCGTTTCTGGTCATGTAAATCGTCCCGGTAATTACGAAGTTCCGCTGGGCACGCCATTTGCCAAGCTGCTCGAAATGGCAGGTGGCATGCGCGGCGGACGCAAGCTCAAAGCGGTCATTCCCGGCGGTTCGTCTGCCCCCGTGCTGCCGGCCGACGTGATGATGGATACCACCATGGACTACGATGGTATCGCCAAGGCCGGTTCCATGCTGGGTTCAGGCGCGGTGATCGTGATGGATGAAACCGTCTGCATGGTCAAAGCCCTGGAGCGGTTGTCCTATTTTTATTTTGAAGAATCCTGCGGTCAGTGCACGCCTTGCCGTGAAGGTACCGGCTGGCTGTATCGTGTGGTGCATCGTATTGAGCATGGGCAAGGACGGGCAGAGGATCTTGATTTGTTGAACCGGGTGACGGATAACATCATGGGCCGCACCATTTGCGCGCTAGGCGATGCGGCATCCTTGCCGGTGCGCAGCTTTATTAAACATTTTAAAAGTGAATTTGAGTATCACATCGAACATGGCAAGTGTCTGGTCGATCCTGCTGTGCAGTCTGCTGGAAGCGGTTTTTTCCGTACGGAGGGTGGGCTGTGATTGATATTGAAATCAATGGCAAAGCATTGCAGGTAGAACCCGGCAGTACCATCATGGATGCCGCGCATCAAGCGGGAACCTATATTCCCCATTTTTGTTATCACAAGAAGCTCTCCATTGCAGCTAACTGCCGTATGTGCTTGGTGCAGGTAGAAAAAGCACCAAAACCTTTACCCGCGTGCGCAACGCCGATTACACCCGGCATGAAAGTGTTTACCCATTCTGAGCTGGCAGTCTCGGCGCAGAAGGGCGTGATGGAATTCTTGTTGATCAATCATCCGCTGGATTGCCCTATTTGCGACCAGGGTGGCGAATGCCAGCTGCAGGATCTGGCGGTTGGCTATGGCGATTCTGCTTCTCACTATCAAGAAGAGAAGCGCGTTGTGGCTGATAAAGATCTCGGCCCGCTAGTGACGACGGACATGACCCGGTGCATCAATTGCACGCGCTGCATCCGCTTCACGCAGGAAATTGCGGGCGTCATGGAATTGGGCCAGGCCTTCCGGGGTGAGCATGCGGAAGTTATGCCGTTTGTTGAAAAGACCGTAGATTCGGAACTCTCCGGCAATATTATTGATCTGTGTCCAGTCGGTGCCTTAACTTCTAAACCGTTCCGCTTTTCGGCGCGCACCTGGGAGCTTTCTCGGCGTAAATCGATCAGCCCGCACGATAGTCTCGGCAGTCACTTGATCGTGCAAACTAAAAACGATCGTGTCATGCGTGTTTTGCCGCGTGAAAACGAAGACATCAACGAGTGCTGGCTCTCGGATAAAGATCGCTATTCCTACGAGGGATTGAATTCCCCAGAGCGGCTGTCACGTCCGATGCTCAAGCAAGATGGCATATGGCATGAAGTCGACTGGTCTGTGGCACTCGATTATGTCGTGCATACGCTACGTGATGTTGTCAAGGCAGCGGGCGGCACAGCCATTGGTGGCTTGCTAAGCCCTCATGCAACACTTGAAGAGCTGTATCTTGGGCAAAAGCTGCTGCGTGGACTGGGGTGCGAAAATATCGATACGCGCTTGCGCCACAGCGATTTTTCTGCCGATGGCAAGCGTCTCGGCATGCCATGGCTGGGTATGAAGATCGCCGAGCTATCCCAGCTTGATCGTGTGCTGGTGGTTGGTTCCTTCCTGCGTAAGGATCATCCACTCATCGCGCAACGTTTGCGTCAATCGGCCAAACGTGGTGCGCAAATCACTTTATTGCATAGTGCAGGGGATGATCAGTTCATTAAATTGGCCGGGCAAGCGATTGTGCCGCCTTCACGCTTACCTTCGATGCTGGCTCAAGTTGTTAAGGCCGTGTGCGCGAAGAAGGGTGTGGCCATTGAAACGAGTGATACGGATGGGGCGTTTGCTGAATTGACCGTGTCAGCCGAGGCCGAGCAGATTGCGCAGAGCCTTGTTAGCGGTCGTAACACGGGAATTCTGCTGGGGAATTTCGCGCAACAACATCCGCAGGCAGCAGCGCTTCATGCGTTGGCCAATCAGCTTGCCAGCCTTTTGGGTGGAAGATTGGGTTTTCTTGGTGAAGCCGCGAATAGCCTTGGTGCCTATGTCGCCAAAGCAGTGCCACAAGCCGGTGGTCTTTCCGCCGAAGCGATGTTGGCCCAGCCACGGCGGGCGTATGTGTTGTTAGGTGTCGAGCCGGAGCTGGATTGCGCGCATGGTATGCAAGCCTTGGCTGCACTCAGCCAGGCAGCGAGTGTAATTGTGTTATCGCCGTTCAAGTCAAAAGCTGCGCTAGGTTATGCGGATGTGCTTTTGCCAGTGTCTCCCTTTGCGGAAACCGCAGGGACTTTCATTAATTGTGAAGGTCGTGTGCAAAGCTTCTATGCCGCCATTAAACCCTTGGCTGAAACCCGTCCTGCCTGGAAGGTACTCCGGGTATTGGCGAATTTGCTTGATCTTCCCGGGTTCGATTACAGCAGCAGCGAAGAAATAAAAGCTGAAGCGCTGAATCTTGCGCAGGGCGAATCACTGGAATTTGTCTCTGGCCTTGATAACGGTGTTTCAGGTATTTCGTTTCATCTGCCGCTGGCAAACCCGGCAACTACCCAAGCTGTGCCATTGACTGAACGCGTCGCCGATGTGCCTATCCATTTTGCCGATATGCTCGTGCGTTACGCTCCCGCGTTACAAAAAACCAAAGATGCTGCTATCCCTGTGGCACGTATGAATAGCGTGACGCTTGCTCGCTTGGGTATTGCAAGCGGTGGTCGGGTAAAAGTTATGCGAAGCGGTATCCACTCGGACGGCGCTGGTGATACGGTAGATACGACAAAAAATTCTGCAAGTCATGACATAGCAGCGATGATGCACGCTGAACTCGATGCGAATTTGCCCGATAATGTAATACGTATCGCCACCGGACATGCCACCACGGTTGCTGTCGGTCCAATGTTCACAACGTTACGTGTGGAAAAAGCATGATGAATGCGCTTCTTGCACCCATTCAACAGTGGCTTGGTCCGCTTTTTCCTCTGGTGTGGACTTTGTTTAAAGTTGCGCTAATTCTTGTGCCATTACTGCTCTCAGTGGCCTACCTGACTTTTTGGGAGCGCAAGGTCATTGGTTGGATGCATGTGCGTATTGGCCCCAATCGTGTCGGCCCTTGGGGCTTGTTACAACCGATTGCCGACGGGTTAAAGCTCTTTTTCAAGGAAGTCGTCTTTCCTTCTGCGGCTGATAAAAAACTATTTTTGGTGGGGCCTGTCATGGCCATAGCGCCGGCCCTGGCGATGTGGGCGGTGATCCCTTTTTCTAGCGGCTGGGTCTTGGCGAATATCGATGCTGGTGTGCTGTATCTTCTTGCCATTGGTTCTATCGGTGTGTACGGCATCATCATCGCTGGATGGGCTTCAAATTCGAAATATGCATTTCTGGGTGCCATGCGATCTTCAGCACAGATGATTTCTTATGAGGTGGCCATGGGGCTGGCGTTAATCAGCGTACTCATGGTTTCCAGCAGTCTGAATCTCACCGAGATTGTGCATGGCCAAGCGCAGGGTTACTTTGCCGCGCAGGGCATTGGTTTTCTTTCCTGGAATTGGCTCCCCTTGCTGCCTGTGTTTGCGGTGTATTTGATTTCGGGCGTGGCCGAACTGAATCGTGCGCCGTTTGATGTCGTCGAGGGTGAGTCCGAAATTGTTGCTGGTCACATGGTGGAATATTCCGGCATGTCATTCGCGATGTTTTTCCTTGCTGAATATGCCAACATGATTCTCGTGTCGGCCATGGTGGCGGTATTTTTCTTCGGTGGCTGGCTATCGCCGGTTGGTTTTCTGCCGGACGGTTTTTTCTGGTTGGCGGTGAAAATATCTGCCGTTCTTTTTTTCTTCCTCTGGATTCGCGCTACTTTTCCGCGCTATCGCTATGACCAGATCATGCGCTTGGGCTGGAAGGTTTTTGTCCCGCTGACGCTGGTATGGATTCTTGTCATAGGCGTCTGGATGATGTCGCCACTGACTATCTGGAAATAGGATCGGGAGTTTTCTATGGGTGCTAAAGATTTTATAGGCAGTTTGTTTTTAAAAGAGTTGTTCAAAGGTATGGCTGTTACTGGCCGCTATATGTTTGCACGCAAGATTACCGTGCAGTTTCCTGAAGAAAAAACACCGCAAAGCTCGCGCTTTCGTGGGTTGCATGCGCTGCGTCGCTA
Organism: Rugosibacter aromaticivorans; assembly: GCF_000934545.1. Taxonomy (GTDB): domain Bacteria; phylum Pseudomonadota; class Gammaproteobacteria; order Burkholderiales; family Rhodocyclaceae; genus Rugosibacter; species Rugosibacter aromaticivorans. Next base: position 1,689,609 of record NZ_CP010554.1, on the reverse strand, counting down.
CCCGAATGGCGAGGAGCGATGCATCGCCTGCAAATTATGCGAAGCGGTTTGCCCTGCACTGGCGATTACCATTGAATCGGCTCAGCGCGACGATGGAAATGGGCAAACCTCGCGCCGCACGACCCGTTACGATATTGATCTTGTCAAGTGCATTTTCTGTGGTTTTTGTGAAGAAGCTTGTCCTGTGGATGCCATCGTGGAAACGCGTATTTTCGAGTATCACGGCGAAACACGTGGCGATCTTTACTACACCAAGCAGATGCTATTGGCTGTTGGCGATCGGTACGAAGAGCAGATCGCCGCTGATCGCGAAATTGATGCCCGTTTCCGTTAATTGATTAGCCCCATGGAATTCACCACTTTTCTTTTTTACCTGTTTGCAGCAGTGATGCTGTTCTCCGCGTTACGGGTTATTACCGCGCGAAACCCAGTGCATGCGGTGCTTTTTCTTGTGCTCGCTTTTTTTAATGCGGCTGGCTTATGGCTGCTGTTGCAGGCAGAGTTTCTCGCGATTGCCTTGATCATGGTGTATGTCGGGGCCGTGATGGTGCTGTTTTTGTTTGTCGTCATGATGCTGGATATCAACATTGAAAGACTGCGCCACGGTTTCTGGAGCCATTTGCCATTAGGAGCAACCATTGGTGTAATCATGGTGGTTGAAATGACGACGGTGCTTACCGGCCGCTACTTTAGCCTGGGTAACTTTCCAGCACACGTTGTTCCAGCGGGTGAAAGCAATACCAAAGCGCTTGCCAGAATTCTGTTTACTGATTACGTTTATCCCTTTGAACTGGCCTCCGTTATTTTGCTGGTTGCCATTATTGCGGCTGTCATGCTGACGCTGCGGCAACGCAAGGATACCAAGGGGCTGCGCCCGTCAGATCAAGTGGCGGTCAAACGCAGTGATCGTCTGCGGATTGTTGCTATGGCATCTGAAAGCGAAACACCGGTGACAGAATCCAAAGGCGGTGCCCCCCTATGATTTCGCTTTCTCACTACCTGACGCTTGCCGCTATTCTCTTTGCGATCAGCATCGTTGGCATATTTCTCAATCGCAAAAACTTGATTGTTCTGCTCATGGCCATTGAGCTGATGCTGCTTGCCGTTAATCTCAATTTTGTCGCTTTCTCACATTACCTGAACGATCTCTCCGGGCAGTTGTTTGTGTTTTTCATCCTGGTGGTCGCTGCGGCTGAATCAGCCATTGGCCTAGCGATTCTCGTAGTACTTTTCCGTAATCTGTCCTCGATTCATGTCGATGATCTTGATCAGCTAAAGGGTTGAGCGATGGATATAAAAACGCTCTATCTGCTCGTTCCTCTTGCGCCTCTGGCGGGTGCCCTCTTGGCCGGCCTTTTTGGCAAGCTCATCGGCCGCACGGGTGCGCATGTTGTCACCATCGTGGGGGTGGCTGTTTCACTGGCAGCCTCGATACTGGTTTATCAGGATGTTCAGGCGGGCCACCATTTCAATGGCGTGCTATACACTTGGCTTGAATCTGGTGGCCTCAAGCTGCACATCGGATTTCTGATTGACCCGCTCACCGTGATGATGATGCTGGTCGTTACCTTTGTCTCGCTGATGGTGCATATCTACACCATCGGCTACATGGCAGATGACCCCGGTTATCAGCGCTTCTTCAGCTATATCTCGCTGTTTACGTTTTCGATGCTGATGCTGGTGATGAGCAACAACTTCGTACAGCTCTTTTTCGGTTGGGAGGCTGTAGGGCTGGTTTCCTATCTACTGATTGGTTTTTGGTACACACGGCCAACCGCGATTTATGCCAACCTCAAGGCATTTTTGGTGAACCGCGTCGGTGACTTCGGATTTCTGCTCGGTATCGCCCTGATCGCGGCCTATGCTGGCAGCTTGGATTACGCCGAAGTGTTTGCCAAGCGCAATGAACTGGCCGCCATGGTCGAAACCGTTACTGGCTGGCCCTTGATGACGGCCATCTGCATCTGTCTTTTCATTGGCGCCATGGGCAAGTCGGCACAAGTGCCGCTGCATGTTTGGCTGCCCGACTCAATGGAGGGCCCGACGCCGATTTCGGCCCTGATTCACGCAGCGACGATGGTGACAGCAGGCATTTTCATGGTGACCCGCATGTCACCACTGTTTGAATTGTCAGATACCGCGCTGTCCTTTGTTTTGGTGATTGGCGCGATCACTGCCCTGTTCATGGGTTTTTTGGGGATCATCCAGAACGACATCAAACGTGTGGTGGCGTATTCGACCCTCTCCCAGTTGGGGTACATGACGGTCGCGCTGGGTGTTTCTGCATACCCGATTGCCGTATTTCACCTGATGACACACGCCTTCTTCAAGGCCTTGCTATTCCTTGGCGCGGGCTCGGTGATTATCGGTTGTCACCATAATCAGGACATGCGTTACATGGGTGGCTTGCGCAAATACATGCCAATTACCTGGATTACTTCACTTCTCGGCTCGCTGGCCTTGATCGGCTTTCCGTTTCTGTCCGGTTTCTACTCGAAAGACTCGATTATCGAAGCCGTACAGGCATCGCACTTATGGGGTTCCGGCTTTGCATATTTCGCCGTCGTGGCTGGCGTATTTGTTACCGCGTTTTATTCTTTCCGCATGTATTTTCTGGTCTTCCACGGCGCAGAACGCTACGATCAGGCGCCGCACGACGAGCATCACGCCACCCATGGTGATCATCATGGGTCCAGCAAACCGCACGAGTCGCCTTGGGTAATCACGCTGCCGCTGGTGCTGCTGGCGATTCCATCCGTAGTTATCGGCTTCTTCACCATTCAGCCGATGCTGTTTGGTGACTGGTTTGGCTCTGCCATCATGATTGATGTGGTAAAGCATCCACCCATGGCGCATCTGACCGAAGAATTTCATGGCGCGCTCACCATGGCAATGCATGGGCTGGCCAGTCTGCCATTCTTCCTCGCCATAAGCGGTGTGGCGCTGTCCTGGTTCTTTTATCTCAAGCGTCCGGATATTCCTGCGGCAATACAAAAAGCCGTCATGCCGCTCTACACGCTGCTGGACAACAAATACTATTTTGACAAATTCAATGAGGTGTTTTTTGCTGGTGGTGCTCGCCTATTAGGGCGTGGCCTGTGGAAGGGGGGCGATCAAGCACTGATCGACGGCTTCATGGTGAATGGCTCCGCACATCTCGTAGGCTGGTTTGCTGGCCTCGTGCGCAAGCTGCAGACAGGGCATATTTATCAATACGCCTTTGGCATGATTTTCGGCGTCGCCGCATTTTTAACCTATTGGTTTAACCGGGTCTGACAAAAGCAACATGAATGCGCATTTCTTAAGTCTTGCAATCTGGGTTCCCATTCTTGGCGCGATTCCCGTGCTTTTGCTCGGGTCAGAGCGCCGTTTCCTGGTGCGCTGGCTGACGCTTGCCGTGGCGCTTGCCGGGTTTGCCGTGACCTTGCCACTTTATACAGGGTTTGACTCAACTCAGGCGAGCATGCAGTTTGTTGAGCAGGCCCCTTGGATGCCACGCTTCAATCTGCAATACCTGCTGGGTGTTGATGGAATTTCCATGCCCTTTATTTTGCTTAACAGTTTCATCACGATCATGGTGGTTCTGGCCGGGTGGGACGTGATCGAAAAAAAACAGGCTCAGTATATGGGTGCCTTTTTGATCATGTCGGGGCTGATGAATGGCATTTTCAGTGCGTTGGATGGGATATTGTTTTATGTGTTTTTTGAGGCATCACTCATCCCGATGTACCTCATCATTGGCGTGTGGGGTGGTCCCAAGCGAGTTTACGCCGCGATTAAATTTTTCCTCTATACGCTGCTCGGCTCTTTACTCATGCTGGTGGCTTTGATCTGGCTATTTTTGACCTCAGGTGGGAGTGCAAACATTCTTGACTGGCACCAGTTGCAGTTGGGAATGACGCCGCAGATTCTGCTGTTCATTGCATTTTTGGTGTCCTTCGCCGTCAAGGTGCCGATGTGGCCGGTGCATACCTGGCTACCGGACGCCCACGTTGAAGCGCCCACCGGCGGCTCGGTGGTTCTGGCGGCGATTGCCTTGAAACTCGGCGCTTATGGTTTTGTGCGGTTTTCACTGCCTATTGCACCGGATGCGAGCCATTACCTCGCGCCCCTCATGATCGCTTTGTCGCTCACGGCGGTGATTTACATTGGCTTTGTTGCACTCGTTCAGGCTGACATGAAAAAGCTGGTGGCTTACTCTTCAATCTCGCACATGGGGTTTGTCACCCTCGGCTTTTTTATCTTCAATCCGCTAGGCGTTGAGGGTTCGCTGGTGCAAATGATTTCGCATGGCTTTATTTCTGCAGCCATGTTCTTGTGCATTGGCGTCATGTATGACCGCATGCATTCGCGACAGATTGCGGATTACGGCGGCGTCGTCAATACCATGCCCAAGTTCGCCGCCTTCTTCATGCTGTTCTCCATGGCGAACGCCGGCTTGCCGGCCACTTCGGGCTTTGTGGGTGAGTTCATGGTGATTTTAGGTGCGGTGAAGTTCAATTTTTGGGTCGGTATGGCTGCTGCAGTAACGCTTATTCTGGGTGCGGCATACACACTGTGGATGTATAAGCGGGTGGTGTTTGGGGCTATTACCAACTCGCACGTGGCGGCCTTGTCTGATATCGGGTTTCGTGAGTTTTTAATTCTTGCGCTGCTGGCAATTTGTGTATTGGCGATGGGTCTTTATCCGTATCCGTTCACTGAGGTAATGCATGCCTCTGTAGATAACCTGTTGAAGCATGTTGCAGCAAGCAAACTGTAATTGACAGACGGGAGTCATGGGAGTCATCCGAGCAACATGCCACAAAACCATCGCACGAGAAACTGAGACATCTGATGCTGAATAATTTCGTGATACCCGATTTGTACCCGGTCGCGCCTGAGATATTTCTCTTGACGATGTCGTTCGTCATTTTGTTTGCCGACCTGCTTTTTAGCGCAACCCAGCGTTGGGTTGCCTCCGCGCTGACGATCATCACCTTGCTTGGCTGCGCTGTGCTCACCGTGATAACAGCCGACGGGCAGACCTCATTAACTTTAAGCAATCTGTTCGTGGATGACCTGCTAGGTGATTTTCTCAAGCTGATGACCTATCTATCTGTCATCATGGTGCTGGTGTATGGCAGGCAATATCTGGTCGAGCGGGGCTTGGATAAAGGCGAGTTTTACCTCTTGGTGCTATATGCCACGCTGGGCATGATGGTGATGATTTCTGCAGCCAGTCTTTTGACGCTTTACCTTGGGCTGGAACTCATGTCACTCGCCCTTTACGCGCTGGTCGCCATTGACCGTGACTCCGCGCGAGCAACCGAGGCAGCAATGAAGTATTTTGTATTGGGCGCCTTGGCTTCTGGTTTGCTGCTATATGGCATGTCAATGATTTACGGTGCAACGGGTAATCTTGATATCGCCAACATATCCCAGGTTTTATATCAAGGGCAAGCCGATAAAACAGTGCTGGTGTTTGGTCTGGTATTTATCGTTACGGGTGTGGCCTTCAAGCTGGGTGTGGTGCCATTTCACATGTGGATCCCGGATGTTTACCATGGTGCGCCCACCGTGATTACCATGCTGATCGGCTCGGCACCTAAGCTGGCGGCCTTTGCCATGGCGCTGCGGTTATTGGTTTATGCGTTATTCTCTCTTGTCGCCGAGTGGCAGCAAATGCTGCTGATCATGGCCGTACTCTCTATCGGGCTGGGCAATCTGGCGGCCATTGCACAGAAAAATATCAAGCGCATGCTGGCGTATTCAGCCATCTCGCATATGGGGTTCATGCTACTGGGCTTAACCTCCGGTGTTATCGGCAAGGAGATTGATCCTTTCACGGCGATTAACGCCTATAGCTCGGCGTTGTATTACACCGTGGCCTATGTGCTCATGTCGCTGGGTTCATTCGCCATGGTGCTGTTGCTCTCGCGTGCGGGTCATGAAGCAGAACAGCTTGATGACTTCAAAGGGCTCAACCAGCGTAGCCCCTGGTTTGCCGCAATGATGCTGATCTTTATGTTGTCGATGGCGGGGATTCCTTTCTTTATCGGATTTTTTGCCAAATTTGCCGTGTTGACGGCGGCTATCAAGGCCGGCCATATAGCCATTGCCATTGGCGCTGTGATGTTTTCACTGGTGGGGGCTTTTTATTATCTGCGCGTCATTAAGCTCATGTATTTTGATGCCCCTGTGGACACTGCACCACTGATCGCAACACCGGCCTTTCGGGTATTGCTATCGTTGAACGGCATTGCGGTCGCGGCGTTTGGGTTATTTCCTGATGCTGTCATGGCCGTTTGCACGGCTGTCTTATTGCACTCGCTATAGTTTGATAGGCGTGACGGGCACAGTTACTTCACCGAATTTTCTTAAGACTCATCGCTGCATCCCCGACCCCTATGGATGATGCCCAGCTCATTGAACACACGCTCTCGAGCGAGCCTGTTTTTGACGGCAAGCTGTTGCATGTGCGGCGCGATGAAGTGCGTTTGCCCGATGGCAATGCAGCGGTGCGCGAATGGGTAGCCCATCCGGGTGCCGTGGTGATTGTTGCCTTGCTGGATAACGGGCGGCTGTTATTTGAACGGCAATATCGTTATGCACTGCACCGCATATTTCTTGAGCTGCCTGCTGGCAAAATTGACCCCAATGAACATCCGCTGGATACCGCCCGGCGCGAGCTGCGCGAAGAAACCGGCTATCAGGCCAGGGTGTGGCACCACCTGGGTGTGATGCATCCCTGCATTGGTTATTCAGACGAGAAAATTGAAATATTTTGGGCCGAAGGCCTGGTGTATGTCGGCCATGAGCGCGATCAGGGCGAGTTTCTGGAAGTGATCGAGATGCGCATCGCAGATGCTTTGCTGGCTGTGCGTGATGGTGAAATTACCGATGCTAAAACCATCACTGCCCTGATGTGGGCAGACAAAATCACCAGCGGATGTTGGTCAGCGCCTGAATAGATTTTTGTTAACGCGCGCTTGTTTTCCGTGGTTCAGTGCTGTCTAACCTAACACGCACCACGCTGCCAAAACCGAATTTAAGCGCCATCCATTCTGCAGGCGCCAGCCCGTGGGCTAGCCCGACAATCACTTTCATCACGCCTGCATGCGTCACCAGCGCCGCATGAGTGGTTTTTTGAGCACATTGTTCTGCCAGAAAATCATGCACCCGCATTTGTAATTCATTGACAGACTCGCCTTGTGGTGGCGTATAGCCTGTGGGGTTTGCAGCCCAGGCGGTAAGTGCGGCTCGGTCAAGTGTTTCCCACGCGTGCATTTCCCAGTCGCCAAAATTTAATTCTTGCAGGCGTGGATCGCACAGGGGCGCCGGATGTAATGCTTCAGCCAGCAGACGACACCGCGTCAATGGGCTGGTAAAAAGCGTCAAGCCGGGCGGCAGTTGCGTCTGGATCGTAATGGCGATTGCCTTGGGGTCGTCGCGCAAGGGTAAATCCGTTACGCCGTAGCAAATGCCCTCATTCACCTGTGGCGGCGGGTGCCGGATCAGGTAAAGCTGCATAAGAGGCCCAGGTAAAAAGCCAGCTCGGCAATCTGTTGTGTTGCACCGAGGCAATCGCCCGTGTAGCCGCCGATGCGACGAACAAAATAGCGTGCGGCAAGCCAGGTGCATAAAGCCACGGCGAGAAGCGCAACCAGTAGATTGCTTGCAGGCAGCAGCACACAGGGCGCCAAGCCAGTGAGTGCGGCAATCAATAGCTCATGGGGCGCCATGCGCACTGCCAGCGGCTTGGCTTTTGCTGTAGCATCCTCGCGCACATAATCCAGCGTGAAAATCAGGCTGGTGGCTGCCAGCCGCGATATGGCGTGCGCGGCAACCAAAGTCAGGCCAAGCGTTAACGTATCAAACGTGGCATCAATCTCAACAAGTGCATTCCATTTCGCCAGCAGCAGCAGCGCCACGCCTACGGTCGCATAGCTGCCGACCCGTGAATCTTTCATGATGGTGAGCACGTGTTCCTTATCCCAGCCACCACCGAAGCCATCGCAGGCATCGGTAAAGCCATCTTCATGAAAGGCGCCGGTGACTAACACACTCGCGGCCATGCCGAACATAACAGCGACAGATACCGGCAGAATCATCGCGGCGACAAGTGTCACGGTGGCCGCTATCAGACCAACCAGTGTACCTACCAGCGGAAAATAACGTGCGGCGTGGTTGAGTTGATCCTGACTATGATCCACCCAGGCGGGAGTCGGCAAGCGGGTAAAAAAGCGCAACGCCGCGAAAAAATAAACCAGTTGTGCGCGGATTTTTATAAACATCAGGCTCGGCTCACGCCCGCTGAATCAAAGCTTGCCATCTCATTTAAAAAAGCGCAGGCCGCGTTAAGTAATGGCAAAGCCAAGGCGGCTCCCGTGCCTTCGCCCAAACGCATGCCCAGATCAAGCAGGGGCTCGCCATTTAGCCAGGCGAGTTGCAGCCGGTGTCCGGCTTCATTCGAGCAATGTGAGAACACGCAATAGTCGAGAATTTCTGGTGCAATTTTTGCTGCCACCAGCAGGGCACTCGTGACGATAAAACCATCAATCACTAGTACCATGCCCGCTTTGGCCGCCGCCAGCATGGCACCACTGAGTAAAGTGATTTCAAAACCGCCAAAACGCGCAAGGATATGTAATGCCGCGACTCCGGGATCAGCTTCGCCATCTTCATGGTTGCTGCGCTCTGCCAGCGAACCCAGCGCTGGCCGCTGCGGCCAGATAGCGATGGCTTGAGCCAGCAACGCGCGCTTGTGCGTGAGCCCCGCATCGTCCAGCCCGGTGCCACGACCAATCACCTCAGCCAAAGGCAGGCCGGTCAGGCAATGCGTGAGCAGCGAAGCGGAGGCCGTATTGCCAATACCCATTTCGCCAAAGCCCAGCGTGTTACATCCTGTAGCCGCCAGATCACGCACGATCGCGGCACCGCGTTGCATGGCATCCATGCATTGCGCGAGACTCATGGCCGGGCCTGCAAGATAATTCGCCGTACCACCAGCGCCGATTTTTGCGTCGATCAATCCAGCACGTGGGCCAAAGTCATGCGCCACGCCGGCATCGGCAATCAGTAACTGTGCATTGACTTGCCGCGCCAGCACATTGATTGCGGCGCCTCCCGCTAAAAAATTTTCTACCATTTGCCAGGTGACTTCTTGCGGATACGCTGACACCCCGGCTTTGGCTGCGCCGTGATCTCCTGCTGCGACAAGAATATGAGGCTGCACGATGCATGGCGCGAGCGTGTGCTGAATCAAGCCGATTTGCAAGGCCAGGTTTTCCAGCCGTCCGAGCGCCCCCAGCGGTTTGGTTTTGCCATCGATTTTTGCTTTTAAGGCTGCGGCCAGCGCGCGGTTGAGCGGGGCAACATGGGATAAATCGTGCGGTAATTCAGCTAAGTCAGATAAGTGAGAGGAGGGCATGAGCAGTCAGCGAGAAATTAAGCGCTGATTATCCTCGATTCATGCGCCCTCGATGTGCAATGATTGTGCGGCAGAGATGCGTGAGGGCAACGTTATTTGCGACTGCATCAACCGCGCTCCACCCCCACCATGCCAGCCTCAGGATAACGGGTGCCGATCACGCGTTCCGGCAAGAACAGTTCATCCAGCGTAGCAAGCTCATCGCTAGTGAGCGTGATGGCCGAAGCCGCCACGTTTTGCTCCAGATAGCGCACCTGGCGGGTGCCGGGAATAGGCACCACGTGCGGATGTTTATTCAATAACCAGGCAAGCGCCAGCTGCGCGTTGGTCACCCCGCGCACTTCTGCCAACTGATGCAGACTTTCCACCAGCGCACGGTTAGCCACTTCGGCATCGCCTTGAAAGCGCGGGTTGAACTTACGAAAATCATTCTCTGCCAAGGTGTCGCTGCGCACCGTGCCGGTGAGAAAAGCGCGGCCCAACGGGCTGTAAGCCACAAACGTGGCGCCTAGTTCAGCACACGCTTCTAGCAGGCCGTTTTCAGGTTCGCGTGACCACAAGGAATATTCACTCTGTACCGCCGCCACCGGGTGCACAGTGCAGGCTCGACGTAAGGTGGCAATGGAGACTTCCGACAATCCAATCTGCTTAACTTTGCCTGCATGCACCAGATCGGCCATTGCACCCACCGTGTCTTCAATCGGCACATCCGGGTTACGCCGGTGGCAATAATAAAGATCGATCTCATCCACCCCCAGGCGCTGTAAAGAAGCCTCGCAAGCGGCGCGCACATAGGCCGGGCTGTTGTCGATGCGCCGCTCGTACTTGCCTGCTTCGCGCACGATGCCAAATTTGGTAGCGACAACCACCCGCCGTCGACGCGCTGCACCACCTTGCTTGAGAAACTGTCCCAGCAAGGTTTCGTTATGGCCCAGACCATAGGTGTCAGCCGAATCAAAGAAATTGACACCAAGCTCCAGCGCGCGGTTGAGCGTGGCGAGCGATTGTTGATCATCGCTGGGGCCATAAAATTCGCTCATGCCCATGCACCCCAAGCCTACTTCGGAAATCGGTACGGCGGCTTGGCCTAAGATACGTTGTTTCATCGAGGTCTCCTCATGATCAAACAGGCCGAGTTAGCTCGCGGCCAGATTCACCATCACCATGTAGTTATTGACTATGCCACGGCCTTGATTGCGCATCAAGCAGGTGGGTGATTGAGCAGTGGTCAGAGTTACATTCAAACGGCAGCACAAGTACAACGCAACATCACTAGATGGTTTAACAGGATAGCGGATATGCGCCAAAAAGTCGGCGCTAGTGAGACGGCGAGAAAATAATTCTGGCAGTGAAAAAGACGATGCTAAGACTTTTGTGTAGATCGTATGGGTTGCCAAATTAACTATCTTTCTTGACAACGTTGACAACGTAATGTGCTCGAAACTTCAACATGGTTGACGAATGTTGTACGCATGGATCATGCGATGGCGATTTGAGCATGAAACGGTAAAGTCCATCTCCCGGCCAGATCAGGCATCACTAGCCTGATTGAGCATGTCAATAGACACCTGATCCAAACTAATTTCCGTTGCACGAATCAGCCCCTGCAACTGCGTCAGCGAAGTGGCGCTGGCGATGGGGGCGGTGATCGTAGGGCGTGCCATTAGCCAGGCCAGCGCAATGACGGCGGGGGTTGTTTCTTTCTCTTTTGCCACTGTGTCGAGTGCAGAAAGAATACGCAGACCGCGGGTATCGAGATAGCGTTTGACCAGGCCGCCGCGTGCGGATGTGCAATCGGCTTCGCTGCGATATTTGCCGGTGAGAAAGCCACTGGCAAGCGCGAAATAAGGGATCACACCCAAGCCGTGTTTCTGGCAAACAGCTTCTAAACCTGCTTCGTATGCTGCACGGTCATACAGGTTATAGAGTGGTTGCAAACTCTGGTAGGCGGGCAGGCCAGTGTTTTTGCTGACTTGCAGCGCCTCTTCCAGCCGCTCTGGCGTGTAGTTGGAAGCGCCGATCACGCGCACTTTGCCTTGTTTGATGAGCTGATCAAAGGCTTCCAGCGTTTCTGTCAGCGGCGTTTGTGTATCATCGATGTGTGCCTGATACAGGTCGATATAGTCGGTCTGCAAGCGGCGTAGCGAAGCTTCCACCGCTTTGAAAATATAGGCTTTCGATAAGCCCTGCTGGCTTTCTCCCATGTCCATGCCGACCTTGGTGGCAAGAATCACCTGGCTGCGGTTGCCGCGCGCCTTCATCCATTTACCGAGGATGGTTTCCGATTCGCCACCCTGGTTGCCGGGAATGAAGCGTGAGTAAACGTCGGCGGTATCAATGAAATCAAAACCGGCCGCCATAAATGCATCGAGTATTTCGAAAGACTTGGCCTCATCCAGGGTCCAACCAAAGACATTGCCGCCAAACATGAGTGGGGCGACTTTGATATTGGAATGTCCTAAATTTCTCTTTTGCATGATTTTTCCTTTATTTTCGGGCGAACCCTGTTTTTTCTTTACTGCGCGGCGTTCCACCAGCGCCGACTTTTTGCCTAGGACGGGTAGCGCAGGCGAAAGGCTTTTTCGTGCAGACGGGTGAGGCCGCGTTGTTTAAAGCGGGGTTCGTTGTCGAGCACATCGGCTTCGGCTAAAAATGTGACTTCGCTGGCGGTGCCGAAAAGGGCGTGGACTTCGGCTTCTTCCACACTGAAGGGGGGCCCGTCCATTTGTTCTTGCGGGTAGGCAAAGCACACCAACAGCGTTTGCGTGCCGGACGGCAGAATTTTTTGCATGTGGCGGGCGTAATCGCGGCGCATGGCGGGGGGCAGTGCCACGAGTGAGGCACGGTCAAATACGCCCGCAACGCCTGCCAGATCTGCCGCGGTGAGCTTGAAAAAATCGCCGCAAAAAATACGGATACCCGAACATTCATATAGCGTGAGTTCACCATGTTGCGTGATGATGGCCGTGAGCTGGTTCTCCTTGAAAAAATCTTCAACGGCAAGCTTGCTTAACTCAACGCCAATGACATCAAGGTCTTGATCGCGTAGCCAGAGCAAATCACGACTTTTGCCGCACAGAGGGACAAACACCCGGCTGCCTTGCTTGATGTCCAAGCTGGGCCAATATTTTGGCAAAAAAGGATGAAACCGGCTTTGGTGAAATCCAATTTCATTCTTTTCCCAGCGTTCGTGCCAAAAGCTGCTTTCCATTAGTGTTTACTCCGCAAGAAAAGGGTAATCGGTATAGCCTTTTTCATCTCCACCGTAAAAAGTTGCGACATCAGGCGTGTTAAGCGCAGCGCCTGTAGCAAAGCGGCGGGGCAAGTCAGGGTTGGCCAGAAAAGGCACGCCAAAAGCGACCATGTCAGCGCGGCCATCGGCCAGGACGGCATTGCCACGGGTTAAATCGTACCCGTAGTTGGCCATGTAAAGTCCTTTCCAGATGCCACGCAGTTTGAATAAATCAAACGCGGGGCCGGCCGCACCGGGTTTGTCAATGCCCATTTCGGCAATGTGCAAATAAGCCAGGCCAAAACGGTTGAGCGCTTCAACGGCGTAACTAAAGGTGGCCTCGGGGTTGGTATCACGTATGTCGTTAAAGGGACCCAAGGGCGAGAGACGAATGCCGACGCGGTTAGCGTTCCATACGCTACACACCGCATCTGTTACTTCCAGCATGAAGCGTGCGCGATTGGCGATCGATCCACCATAAGCATCGGTGCGCTGGTTAGTGCCATCACGCAAAAATTGATCTACCAGGTAGCCATTGGCGCCGTGAATTTCCACACCGTCAAACCCGGCTTCTAACGCACATTGTGCCCCGTGACGGAACATCTCGATAATGCCGGGAATCTCTTCCAGCGTGAGTGCATGGGGTGTTTCAAATGCTTGCATGCCAGTATAAGTGAGTGTTTCGCCTACCGGCTTGATGGCTGAAGGCGCGACCGGCAACATGCTATTGGGCAACAAGGATTTATGCGAGGCGCGTCCGCAATGCCATAGTTGCAGAAAAATACGCCCGCCTGCGGCATGCACAGCATCCGTCACTTGGCGCCAACCTGCCACTTGCTCTGGGCTGTAAATGCCAGGCGTACCCGGATAACCAACTGCTTCAGGAGAAACAATGGCGCCTTCGGTAATGATGAGCCCGGCGCTGACGCGTTGGCGGTAGTACTCGACATTCAGGGCGTGCGGCTCATTTTTTTCTCCTGCACGGTTGCGCGTCATGGGTGCCATCGCCATGCGGCTTTTCAGCGCATAAGGGCCGAGTTGAATGGGTGAAAATAAATTGATGTTTTTTGCAGTAGTCATGATTTTTTTAATAAGGATGAAAGAGAGAGTTCGGTAGCGTCACGCTTGATCCAAGCCGCCATCAAAAAATAATTTTACCAGATTGTTAAAGGCCTTGCGCTGTTCGATTTGTATCCAATGGCCGCACTGGCTGAACACGTGCAGTTGTGCGCGAGGCAGGTGCTTGACCATGTATTCGGATGTTGTGAGCGGGATGAAGAAATCCTCCCGCGCATGAGTGGCCAGTATGGGGTTGGTAATTTTTTGTAATTTTTCGGGCGGCAGAACAAAGGCGTCAATATGCGTTTGCGTGTCACCCGGGAACATCGCCTCGAACTGAAGGCGTACGCTGTCCTGCATCACGAACTGATAGCGATTTTCCGCGATGGCATCCACATCGCCGCCGAGGATATCCGGATTATGCAAAAACTTGCGCACCAGAAAAGCCAGTTCTTCCTTGGTGCCCTTGGTGTAATAACCCCAGCCGCGCTTTAAGCCTTCGGTCGCGGTAAAGGGCGCGCCCACCGCTCCCATTAACACGACATGATCAAAGCGGTTTGGGTAACGATTCACCAAATGCATGGCCACGCCACCGCCCATGGAATTTCCCACCAGGTGCACTTTTTCCAGATTCAGTGCATCAAGAAAAGCAACCATCTGCGCAACCCAGATTTCTATCCAGGCAGCGGCGCCTTGTGGCGGATTCGGGTAGGTGCTGAGTCCAAACCCCGCAAGGTCGGGCGCAAAGCAGTGATAAGTTTCACCCAGAAAAGGCAGAGCGAACTGCCAGTTGGACATCGCGTTCGCACCCGGTCCCGAGCCATGGAGCAATAAGATGGGTGCGGCATCCGGTGCCCCGCTTTCGTGAAAGGAGGTGTTAAAACTGCCGGTGCGTATTTGGTCCTGCTTGCTATCCATTATTTTCTCCGTATGATTCTTGAATTATCGTGCACTATACCAATAGGCGATAATATATGGATGGTAGAACTCATCATCGGTGGTGCCCGTTCGGGCAAGAGCGCGCTGGCAGAACAGCGTGCAGAAGCATCACAGCGTGCAGAAGCATCACAGCGTGCAGTGATTTATATTGCTACAGCCCAGGCGAAGGATGCAGAAATGGTCGAGCGCATTGCTCATCATCAGGCACGGCGGCCAGCCGACTGGCTTCTGGTGGAAGAGCCGTTGCAGTTGGTCACTGTGCTCAAAAAGCATGCCGCCCCTGACCGTTGCTTGTTAGTGGATTGCCTGACCTTGTGGCTATCCAATCTTTTATTTGCGCATGCTGGTAACGCTGATAAACAGCGCGACGAGTGGCTGACACAGGAAACCGTAGCGCTGTTTACTGTCTTGCCACAGCTTCCCGGTCGCGTGATTCTGGTGAGTAACGAAGTGGGGTTGGGCATTATTCCGCTGGGTGAAATTACGCGTCGTTTTGTTGATGAAGCCGGGCGCCTGAACCAGCGGGTGGCGACGTTGGCGGATCGCGTGACGTTTGTTGCGGCGGGTTTGCCGCTGGAGCTTAAAAGCCCGGCAGCGTGATTTTGGGCAGCGTCATGCTAGCGCCGAGTTTTTCCCAGTCGAGCGCGGTTTCTACAGCATCGGCCAGTCGGTCAATATCCGCTTCGCGGCGTGCAATGAAGTCAACCGGGTCGGCATCCTTCATGCCAGCCCAGGCAAGGAGTGCAGTCAGCGCTTCTGGTTGATCGAACAGGCCGTGACAGTAGGTGGCGAAGATTTTCTTGTCAGTTGAAATGACGCCATCCTGGCGGCCATCGCTAAAGCGCACGGCGGGGTTTTGCAACGCTTCGCCTTGTCCTTGTGTTACACCCATATGAATTTCATAGCCCACCATGACAGGGTTGCCAGAGAGTTGCAAGCAGCCAGTGACATTACGCAACTGCTTTTCTGCTTTCAGCGTGGTCTCCATCGCCAGCAGGCCCAGGCCCGGCTGGCTGTTGGGCAAGCCTTCCAGCCCCTGTGGGTCATGCAACATTTGCCCCAGCATTTGAAAACCGCCGCAAAGACCGATGAGTTTGCCGCCGTAGCGTAAATGACGCTCTATGGCAATGTCATGGCCTTGTTCGCGCAACCAGTTTAAATCTGCTTGCACTGCTTTTGAGCCGGGGAGCACAATCAAATCGCATGGCGGCAACGCTTGTTCGGGGGCAAGCCAGGTGAAGTCAACTTCCGGATGCAGGCGCAGCGGGTCAAGATCATTGTGGTTCGAGCAACGCGGATAAGCGATGGCAACAGCTTTCAGACGCGTGTTGGTTTTGGCATGGCTTTCCGTAGCGATGGCATCTTCCGCATCCAGCATCAGGCCATGCAGATACGGCAGCACACCGAATACGGGCTTGCCGGTGCGCGCCTCCAACCACTCAAGGCCCGATTCGAGCAGACGGATGTCGCCGCGAAAACGGTTGATGACAAAGCCTTTCACGCGTGCTTGCTCGCTGGGTGAGAGCAGTTCCAGCGTGCCGACCAGATGGGCGAAAACGCCCCCGCGATCGATATCGGCAATCAAAATCACCGGCACGTCGGCGGCCTCGGCAAAGCCCATGTTGGCGATATCGCGATCACGCAAATTGATTTCTGCAGGGCTCCCGGCGCCTTCAACAATCACACAGTCGAATTCTTCCACCAGCCGTTGCCAGCTTTGCATCACGGCAGTCATGGCCACGCGTTTGTAGTCGTGATAAGCACGTGCATCTAGCGTATCTATCGCATGGCCGTGAATGATCACCTGGGCGCGGCGGTCTGTCGTGGGTTTGAGTAACACGGGATTGAAGTCAATGCGTGGCGCGATGCCAGCAGCCTGCGCTTGCAAGGCCTGCGCGCGGCCAATCTCGCCGCCATCACTGGTGACGGCGGAATTCAAGGCCATGTTTTGCGGCTTGAACGGCGCGACCTTCACACCACGGCGATGGAGAACGCGGCACAGGGCAGCAACGAGGGTGGTCTTGCCTGCGTCCGACGTACAACCTTGAATCATGAGGGAAGTAGCCAAGCTACTTCCCTCATTGCGGCTCGATGTGCTCCCCCTCCCGACCTCCCCCTCCGGGAGGGGATGCGCATGCGCATCCCTTTGGGGAAACAATGTGCTCCCCCTCCCGACCTCCCCCTCCGGGAGGGGGAGGTGACTAATTTGTTCTGTCTGAAGGTCGGAATGGATGGGATGTGTCGCGAGGTCGTTACAATTCGTGGCTGTTTTCTTCATATTCCGATTATCCCATGCTGGATATTTTTCCCGCCTTGCCTGTGGCGATGGCGGCTGGTGTTTTGCTTGATCGCCTGCTTGGTGAGCCGCGTCGTTTTCATCCGCTGGTCGGGTTTGGCGCGGTGGCTAATCGAGTCGAAAGTCTTCTGCGGCAAGGTGCGCCGGGGCATCCGTTGTTCAACCGCGTACGCGGCTTGCTGGGCTGGTTGTTGCTGGTGGTGCCCGTTGTTGCGTTGATAGCGGCGCTGGCGATTTTTTGCGGGCGGCAAACGTGGGGTGGTGCGGTGGATATTGCGCTGCTTTATTTCGCGCTGGGTGCGCGTAGCCTTGTTCAGCACGGCGAGCAGGTTGCCCGCGATCTGGCCGCGAATGATCTCGCCGCGGCGCGCGCACATGTCGGCTGGATGGTGTCGCGCGATACATCATCGCTTGATGATGAAGGCGTTGCCCGCGCCGCCGTCGAATCGATTTTGGAAAATGGCAACGATGCCGTGTTTGGTGCGCTGTTCTGGTTTTGTATTGCCGGCGGTGCGGGTGCGCTGCTGTTTCGCTTGGCTAATACATTGGATGCGATGTGGGGTTATAAAGACACGCGGCGGATTTATTTCGGCTGGGCGGCAGCGCGCATCGACGATATGCTGAATTTGATTCCGGCGCGGCTGACAGCGCTGACCTATGCTGTGCTTGGCGACACACGCACGGCGCTGGTGTGTTGGCGCACGCAGGCGGGCGCCTGGGCCAGCCCGAATGCCGGGCCGGTGATTGCTGCGGGCGCGGGGGCGATTGGCGTGCAGCTCGGCGGTGCGGCGATGTATCACGGCGAGTACGAGATGCGGCCAAAGGTCGGCGCTGGTAAAGCAACTGCGCTAGAAGGCGGTCGAGCAAGAAACGCTCTCCTCGCCGTAGCGGATGGTGAGACGGCGAATGCGGTTCATATCCAGCGTGCGCTGGCGCTGGTTGTTCGTGGACAGTGGGTTTGGGTGGCTGTGGTTACGATATTTATTACGATAGTTGCGGTGATTAATCATGCTTGAACATGGCGGCCGCTTGCGTGTGGCGAGTCAGCATTACGGTATCGCGCTGGCTGATTGGGTTGATCTATCCACCGGTATCGCCCCATGGCCTTACCCGGTGCCGGAGATTCCCTTATCGGCCTGGCAACGTTTGCCCGAGGATGACGATGGCCTGGTTGACGCCGCGCAGAACTATTATGGCGCAGCAAACATTTTGCCGCTGAATGGCTCGCAAGCGGCGATTCTTGCCTTGCCGCGCTTGCGTTCGGCAGGCACAGTGGCCGTGCTCGCCCCGAGTTATGGCGAATATGTCCCGGCTTGGCGGGCAGCGGGGCACCGGGTGATTGAATGCGCGGCGGAAGATTTACTGAAACAAGACGGTGACGCGGTAGACGTGATTATGCTGGCCAATCCGAATAATCCTGACGGCCGCTGCTTTTCTCGCGCGGTGCTGCTTGCCCTGGCCCGGCGGCTGTCAGAACATCACGGCTGGCTGATTGTCGATGAAGCCTTTGCCGATGTCGATGACGAGAATTCGCTGGCGAACATGGCCGGAATGGCAGGTGCTGAAAATCTGATCGTTTTACGCTCTCTTGGAAAATTCTTTGGTCTGGCGGGGGCACGCGTCGGTTTTTGCATCGCCGCTCCTGCGTTGTTGGCGCGTTTGCAAGAAGCGCTCGGCCCGTGGCCGCTGGCGCATCCTGCGCGCTTGATTGCAAAAGCCGGCTTTGGTGATACGGCGTGGCAGGCCGCGCAGAAAGAGAAATTGCGCGCTGCGAGCGGGCGCCTTGCCACACTGCTCACGACAAATGGTTTGCCGCCCAACGGCGACACAGCGTTATTTCAGTATGTGCAATACAACGATGCCGTAGCGCTGTATGAACGCCTCGCGCAGCGCGGCATCCTCGTGCGCTATTTTGCAGAACCTTCCGCGCTGCGCTTCGGTCTGCCGGAAAGTGAAGCAGCCTGGGCGCGCCTGGAAAATGCCCTGGGACAGTGCGGTTGCCCCGCTAATAGCTGAGCGTAGTGGCTTTGCCCCAGAAAACGCGATAAGCATAAACGGTGTATCCAATGATCACAGGAAACACGACGACGACGCCATAGAAAATGAATAATAGGGATTCGGGTGCACTTGCAGCCTGCCAAATCGTCATGCGATCAATGACCAGCCAGGGAAAAATGCTATAGGCCAAACCATAAAAGGAGAGCAGGAAAATGCCAACCGTGCAGGCAAAGGGAACAGATGCGCCATACTGATTGTTTTGCGCAAATCTGACGGGCAGACGCGCCAGGCTCCGCGCGATAACACCGAATAAAACCAGCGTCATGGCGGGGATGGGGAGCAGCATCAACACATTCGGGAAACTGAACCATTTGTCAAAAATTCGGGAGCTGACCCAGGGTGTTGCGGCTGATATGGCCAACACGCCTGCCGCTGTCAGCCACAGGCTTCCCTTGGCCCATTTCACTGCCTTATATTGCAAAGGACCTTCGGTTTTCATGATCAACCAACCAGCCCCTAACAAGCGGTATCCGGCGATCAAGCAAAAGCCAATGAGCGCGCTGAATAGATAGCTGCTTAATTCTTCTCGAAATCCCGTGATGAATTGGCCCAGCATGAAACCTTGCGACCAGGATGCGAGCAGCGAACCGGCATAAAAAACGTGATCCCAAAGCGGTTGATGGTGTGCTTTTGCTTTCACACGAAAATCAAAGGCCACGCCACGCAGGGTTAAGGCGACGAGCATTAATGCAACGGGTAAATACAGAGCACCCAGGATCACACCGTGCGCCAATGGAAAGGCGACCAACAAGATGCCAATGCCCAGCACTAACCACGTTTCATTGGCGTCCCAAAAGGGACTGATGCTGGAAATCATGGTGTTTTTTTGATTGATGTCATCGGCTTTTCTGAGCAGCATGCCAACGCCGAGATCGTATCCATCCAAAATCACATACGCCAGGATTGAGAGCGCCATCACCAGGGCAAACACCAACGGTAGCCAGCCGGCTTGTATGAGCAGATTTACCCCAAATTCAGACATGTTATGCTCCTTGCAGATGCTGTTCGGTAAGATCGTTTTTGTGGGTGGCTTTATTGGCTAAATGAAAAATCACGGAAATATAAGAGGTTAATAAAGCGACATAGAGCGAGAGGTAGATTGCCAAGGTAAGGGCAATGTTTTTAGCGGGCACGGCAGAAGCAGCCTGTGCCGTGGTCAGCACGCCATAAACCAGCCAAGGCTGCCTGCCAATTTCGGTCACATACCAACCCGACTCCAGTGCAACCCACCCAGCAAAGGTCATCGCCACCAGCATTTTTGCCGACAGCACATTGATATCTTTCCTGGTGCGGATTTGCCACACCACGAACCAACTGACCGCAAGCATCAGCAGGCCAACCCCCACCATCATCCTGAAGGCAAAGAAAATAGGGGCGACGGGTGGGTGTTGATCACCGAATGCCTTGATGCCCTTGATCTCGCCATTCCAATCATGGGTCAGGTAAAAAGAGGCGAGTTTGGGAATGGCTAACTCATAATGATTGGACTGCGTTGCAGCGTCGGGAATAGCGATAAGCACGGCAGGTGCACCTGTTTGCGTGTCCCAGAGGCCTTCCATCGCCGCAATTTTTGCGGGCTCATGCTCAAGCGTATTGAGGCCATGCAGGTCGCCTACGATAATTTGCAGGGGGATCAGGATAGCGGCCACAAACACGCCCGTCCGTAACGTTGCCATGACGTCCCTGGCTTTGTCATTTTTCAGCCAGCGGTACGCGCTAATGCCTGTGAGCAAAAATGCGACTGTTAACCCTGAGGCAATGAGCATGTGGGTCAGGCGATAGATGAACGAAGGGTTAAAAATAACCTCCAGCCAACTGGTGACATGGGCTTGTCCGTTGATCATCTCGTAGCCTGCGGGCGTATGCATCCACGAGTTGAGTGCCAAAATCCAAAATGCAGAGGTTGTGGTACCGGCAGCAACCAGGAAGGTGGCTGCCGTATGGACGCTTTCGCTCACACGCCCTCGACCAAATAGCATGATGCCCAGCATGGTGGCTTCTAAAAAGAATGCCGTTAAAACTTCATAAGCGAGCAGAGGGCCTGCCACATTCCCGACGGTGTTCATGAAACCCGGCCAGTTAGTGCCAAACTGAAAACTCATGGTGATGCCGCTGACCACACCCAGTGCAAAAGTCAGCGCAAATATCTTGACCCAAAATTGATAGGCATCCATCCAGTGGGATTGTTTTGTGGCGACAAAGCGGATTTTAAAGAACAGCAAAAACCAACCCATGCCAATGCTGATCGTCGGAAAGAGGATATGAAAGGACATATTGGCCGCAAACTGGATGCGCGCTAATACAATGGGATCTAGTGATTCCATAGGTCTGGCCGCCTTTTCCTGCTAAAAATAAAAAACATTATGCGCTTAAAAAAGTCGGCGCTGGTGATACGGTGATGCGATATCGACGCGGTGTGCAAGGAATAATTTGATCAAGTGTTCCAGTTGCACGCTTTATGTTGCAGCGATTTTTTGGGTGCGTATCATCAGCACGCCCAAGAGGGCCAATAGCAACGGCACAGTAAGCGCGTAATAAAAACCAGCGACACCGCCCACTTTAAGGCACCAGCCACCCAGCGCCGCACCGACGATCGAGCCCGTGCGTCCCATGCCGATGGCCCAGCCAGCGCCGGTTGCGCGCAGCTCAGTGGGGTAGGCTTCGATCACCACATAATTGAGTGCGATTTGTGGCAAACCAATGCCCACGCCGGCTGCACCGATGAGGAAAAATACCAGCGCCCAGTGGATGTTTTCCGCGAGGTTACCTGCCAACCCCAGCCCGAAGGCAACGGCAATACCAAAGGCGAGTGTGGTGGTCAAGAGCAGACGCACAGGTTTTTTCGGCAGGTAATACGCCATGAACAAGCAAAAGAATATGGCCGGGCTATTGACGATAACCGTCCCGAGGGCCGCCTGTTCGGGCGGCAGCCCGGCGGTTTTGAGCACGGTGGGCAGCCACAGCAACAGCATGAACCAGGCGGCCCAGTTGCAGAAATAGGTCATCCAGACGGCGAGTGTATTGCGCAAAAACCGAGAATTGATCAGCGTTCTAAACGAGGCACGTACAGTTTTTTCGGGGGCGATGAACGAAGCTGCTCGTAGGGTGGCTTTATCAAGGGCAGGCATTATTTTGCCCAGTAGAACAGCAATTTTTTGCCGATGCCGCGGCAGGTCTTGCACGGCCAGAAAGGAGGGTGACTCAGGCAAGTGCGCATAGAGAATGAGCAGATAAACCAGCGGCAAGATGCCGCCGACCATAAAAATTCCCTGCCAGCCGATGTGCGACAGGAGCCGCGCACCCAAGAGGCCGCCGCCAATGGCGCCGGTAGGTAAGCCCAGCAACACCCCGGTGATCACCAGTCCGCGGTGTCGCGCCGGGGCAAACTCGCTCACCAGCGAGAGCACGGCGGGCACCGCACCGCCCATGCCTAGCCCGGTAAAAAAGCGGGCGAGAAAAATTTCAGCGGGGGAGTGGGCAAAGCCTGTCGCCACTGAAAAAATACCGAACACCAAAACGGCGAGCAGAATGGTCAGGCGACGACCGATGCGGTCGCCCAGTGAGCCGAGACTTATGGCCCCTAACGCCATGCCAACGGTACCCGCGACAATAAGCGGGGTGAGCTCGCTGGGGCCAAGATGAAAGGCGCTGGCAATGGCCGGGCCTGTGTAGGCAATGGCCTGCGTGTCAAAGCCATCGAACAGCGTGACGAAAAAACACAGCACAAAGGTTTGCCACTGAAATTTGCTGAGCGATGAGGCATCAATCAATGCGCGTGGGCCGGTCGGCAGGGGGGAAGATGAAGCTTTCATGTTTGGGGTAACGCGAAAGCCTGAGCCAGCAGTTCAGCGGTGCGCAAGCGCGCTTTGACGCTGGGGGCAACGGTGAGAATAATCAGCTCATCGGTGGCAAATTTTTCTTGCAGGGCAAGCATACGTTCAGCGACTTGATCCGGCGTGCCGATAATGCTGCGTGGCCGCTCGTTGGCGATCACCTGGCGATCACGCTCTTCATACTGCACGGATTTGGCTTCGGCGATGGTGGGCACCGGCAGGTTTTGCCCATAAGCCATGAACAGACGGCGCAAGTCGACGGCGGCGGTGAGGTCTGCCACTTCGGCCTCTGTGTCTGCCACGATGGCAAAAATCGCCACGGCGCTGCGTGGTGCGGACTCATAACCCGGTTGAAAATTATCGCGATACATTTTTGCCACCGCGTCGCCATGCTGCGCGTTGATAAATTGGGCAAAGCAGAAGGGGATGCCCACATGCGCGGCCAGTGCGCCACCAAAGTCGGACGAGCCCAGCATCCAGAGTTCCGGCCGCGTATCAATTTCCGGCTGCATCACCAACCCATGGTAGGCGTGGCCTTCAGGCACGGTGTTGGTAAATAACCAGATCAGCTCTTGCACTTGTTGGGGGAACAAGTCGCTTCTTAAACCGCCAGGCGAGACAGCGCGTGCGGTGCGTTGATCCGTTCCCGGCGCGCGACCAATGCCCAGATCAATGCGACCCGGAAATAACGCTTCGAGCATCAGAAACTGCTCGGCTACTTTCCATGACGAGTAATACGGCAGCATGATGCCGCCCGAGCCAATACGCATGCGCTGGGTGGCGCTGGCCAGCCGGGCAATCATTACCTCAGGGCACGGGTTGGCCACACTACGGGCGCCATGATGTTCGGCGCACCAGTAGCGGTAATAACCCAGTGCTTCCGCTGCCTGGGCGAAGTCAACCGTTGCGGCAATGGCGTCAGCGACACGCTGACCGGAAATCACGGGGGTTTGATCAAGGATGGAAAGCTTCGGAAGACGGGTCATGGCGGGGGTATTTAAAAAAGTCGGCGCTGGCAAGACGGCGATGATAATGGATTAGCCCGTGGATTGGCTGTCGCATGGCATGTTGATGGCTGACCTGTAGAATGAAAACAATAAAAATCTTTTAATTGCACAGGGAATTGATCATGATAAATCAAGGCGCAAAAGGCGCAGTGGGCCAACGAACTGCATGGGTATTGCTGGCGGCGGTGGTGTTTTTCTGGGGCGTGAATTGGCCGGTGATGAAGTACGGGCTGCACTATGTGCCACCACTCACCTTTGCTGCGCTGCGCATGATCATGGGCGCAATTGTGCTGGCTGCTGTCGCCGCTTGGCGGCATGAGCTACGCTTTCCGCATCGGGAAGACTGGCCCTTGGTGCTGGGTGTGGGGCTGTTGCAGATGGCCGCATTTATGGGGTTGGTCAATGTGGGTTTGCAATATGTGCCCGCTGGGCGATCTGCCATCTTGGCTTACACGACGCCACTGTGGGTTGTGCCCTTGGCCGTGCTGTGGCTAGGCGAAGCGCTGACAACATTGCGCATTGTGGGGTTGGTGCTGGGGATGGCGGGCGTGGCGGTGTTATTTAATCCGTTTGCCTTTGATTGGCATGATCCCAAAACCGTGTTGGGTAATGGCATGTTGCTGTTTGCGGCATTGTTGTGGGCGATTTTGATTGTGAAAGTGCGGGGGCATCGGTGGAAAGGCTCGCCGCTCTCGTTAATGCCCTGGCAACTGATAGTGGCAGCGTGTGCGATTGCGCCCTTTGTCTTCTTTTTTGAAGATGTCCGCACGATACAGTGGGGTGAGCCGCTGGGCTGGGTGCTGCTCTATAACGGCCCGATTGCCACCGCTTTTTGCTTTTGGGCCATGATCAGTGTGACGCGTGCGCTGCCTGCGATTACAACGAGTTTAAGCACGCTGTGTGTGCCGCTGGTGGGCTATGTGGCGGCATCCCTGGCGCTGGGTGAGGCGGTTACCTTGAGTAACAGCCTCGGCTTTGCCTTGATTCTTGGCGGGCTGATTTTTGCCACCGTCAGCGATTGGAGGAAGAATCAGGAAGCCAAAAGCGCACTTTCTGATGCAACAGTTACAACCGCCACAAACAACGACTAACGGGACGAAAGAATGAAACACTATTTTTTGGCACTGCTATGCGTTGTTAGTCACAACCTGGCATGGAGCCAAACATCTGGGCAACGTGCCGACCCGTACGCCGACCGACACGCCGGCCAACGCACTGAAGTAGGCTTGCCCTCAGCCGCCCCGGCCAAACGCATTGTCAGCCTTGCGCCGCACATTACAGAGTTGCTCTTTGCTGCGGGTGCGGGCAGTAAACTCGTCGGCAATGTGGCGTATGGCGACTATCCGCCAGCCGCTAAAGCCTTGCCCCGGGTGGGCGGCTATGCACAACTCGATCTGGAGGCTATCCTTGCCTTAAAGCCTGATCTGGTCATTGCCTGGGAGAGTGGCAACCCGCCAGCGGCGCTGGAAAAATTAAAGGCGATGGGTGTTCCTGTCTATGTCTCACAACCCAACCGCATCGAGGATGTGGCCCGCGAGATTGAGCAGTTCGGCGCGCTGGCTGGCACTGAGGCGGTGGCTAACCCGGCGGCCGCTGCGTTTCGCGCGCGCCATGCGGCATTGGCAGCGCGTTACAGCCAGCGCCCGGTGGTTGATGTGTTTTATCAAATCTGGAAGCAGCCCTTGATGACCGTGAATGACAAACAGATCATCGGCGATGCCATTCGCTTATGCGGCGGGCGCAACGTGTTTGGTTCTCTGCCCATTTTGGCGCCGACGGTGACAGTAGAAGCGGTGATCGCCGCAAACCCCGAAGTGATTGTTGCCAGCGGCATGGGCGATGAACGCCCGGAGTGGCTTAACGATTGGCGGCGCTGGAAAACGATGACCGCGGTCAAGCGCGATAACCTGTATTTCATTCCGCCACAGGAAATCCAGCGGCATACGCCGCGTCTTTTGGATGGCGCGGAAAAGCTCTGTCAGGCGTTAGATGCCGCGCGTGAAAAACGCCCAGTGAATCCACATCCGGCAAACCATCCGCGCACAAAATAAACAGGGCTTCGATGTCCCAATATTTGCCCCAGCGCATCGCCTGTTTATCCACCGAATCGGTCGAGGTGCTTTATGCCTTGGGTGAGGAAGCACGCGTTGTCGGCATCTCCGGCTTCACCACGCGGCCCGCGCGGGCGCGTAAAGAGAAACCCAAGATCAGCGGTTTTTCAACGGCGCGGATCGACAAGATTCTGGCCGTGAAACCCGATCTGGTGCTGGCGTTTTCTGACTTACAAGGCGATATCTGCCGCGATCTGGTGAAGGCGGGCATTGCCGTGCATCACTTTAATCAACGCAGCGTGGCCGAGATTTTGGCCATGATCGCAACCGTCGGGCGCCTGGTGGGCGCAGTGGATCGCGCAGCGCAACTGGTGGTCAAGCTCGAAGCGCAGATCGCCGCCGTGCGCGCGACCGCCGCCACCTTGCCGCGCCGCCCACGCGTGTATTTCGAGGAATGGGATGAGCCGATGATCAGCGGCATTCAGTGGGTGTCCGAGCTGATCACGATCGCCGGTGGCGATGACATCTTTGCCGATCTCGCGCAAAAACGCAGTGCGAGGGAGCGCATCATCGCGGAAAAGTCGGCGCTGGCGAGACGGCAGCCAGACATCGTTTTCGCCTCGTGGTGCGGCAAAAAATTTCAGCCGGCGCGCTTTGCCGCCCGCTTTGCGGGAGAGGAATTTCCGGCGCTGGCGACTGGCGAAATCCACGAAATCAAATCCGCCCATATCCTCTCGCCAGGCCCTGCTGCCATAGAAGCAGGCCTGCCCCAGTTGGCGCGTCTGATTCAACGCTGGGCGACATCGGCTGCATAAATGGCAGTTTTGCATCCGCAGCTTTGCGGTGGCACCTCGCCTCCAAAGCGAAGTAGAACGAGCGCTGATTTGTCTTCTACAATGGCCTTTTAACGCATACAAAGGGATTTACACATGTTGACCAAAGACGATATCCGCGGCATTTCTGCCATGATTCCGACACCGTGCAAAGAAGGACAGGGCGGCTGGCAGTATGAGGATTCGGTAGATCTGGGTGAAACCGCGCGCATGACCGAGTTGTTGATCTCTGCGGGCGTTGGCTCGATTGCGGCCAATGGCACTACCGGCGAATGTGCCGCGCTGACGCTGGAAGAAAAGCTCGCCTTCACGCGCACCATCGTCGAGGTCGCCCGCGGCCGGGTGCCCGTGTTTGCTGGCATCACGACGCTCGGCACCAAGGAAACAGTGCGCCAGATGAAGAAATTCCGCGAACTGGGCGTGCAGGGTGGTTTTGTCGGTTTGCCGCTGTGGCAGACGCCGACCATTACCAATTCCGTCCAGTTCTACGCCGATCTGGCCGAGGCCGTGCCGGATATGGGCCTGATGGTGTATGCCAATCCGCTGTTCTTTAAATCCACCTTTCCGGTGGAGTTCTGGGCGGGCGTTGGCAAGCATTGTCCGACGGTGATCACTTGCAAATACGTCGGCAATCTGTTTGATCCGCAGAACATGCTCAAGGATCTTCCCGCCAGCATGGATGCCGCGCCGCAGGTGCAGTTCCTGCCCATCGATTTCGCTGCGCCCATGGCCTACAACCTGGTGGGTGACCGACTCAAGGGCGTGTGGTCGACCAGTTGCGTGATGGGGCCGGAGCCCATTGTTGAATTGCAAAAGGCCATCGATGCGGGCGACAAGGCACGCATGGGCGAGATCATGCACGACCTGCATAGCCTGCCCAATGCCATTCCGGACTTCAAGGATTTGGCCAAGTACAACGTGCAGGTTGAAAAACTGCGCTGTAATGCCGCGGGTTATATCAACGCGGGTCCGTGTCGCGCACCGTATCAGGATATTCCCGACGATTGGCGGTTCGCCACCGAGTCCAGCGGCAAAGCCTGGGCCGAGCTGTGCAAGCGCAAATATCGCTGAGCAGAATTAGCCTGTGACAGGCTAGGTGCATGGCGCAAGAGCAAGCTGCTCACTCTCGCGCCACTGGTTTTAAACCACTTTAAAGTGGTTATTGGTTGCCCATAACGCCGGTAGACGTCTTGGATGTCGGCCGGTTGACCTGGTAAATCCCCAGCACGACGAGTGCGCCGCCGAGGTAAAGGCTGGGTGGCACTTTTTCGCCGAGAAACAGCGCGCCACCGATGACGGAAACCACGGGTACCAGGAAGGTATTGGCCGAGAGCGTGCTGGCCTCAACGGTGCGCACCAGATGAAACCAGATCACCCAGGAGGCGCCCAAGCCAATGATCGCGCCCCAGAGTAAGGCGCTGATGAAAGGCAGGTTCCAGACAATGGCCGTGGGCTGTTCGCCCACGGCCAGCCCCATGCAAAACAGCAGCACGCCGCCGCCAATAAAGGGGATGGCGATAAACCAATAGATCGAGCGAGGATTGTGGCGCTTGACCAGGAGCGTGCCGAAGGTCCAGCCCAGCGCGGAGAGTAAGCCCATGATCACGCCTTGCAGGGATAAGTCGCCCGTCAGCCCTTTATAGCTGATGATGGCGACACCCAGAAAGCCAAACAGCAGGCCGGTGATTTTGCGCAGGGTCAGGAGTTCATGCAACAGAAAATGCGCCAACAGCCCCACCATGATCGGCTGCGCATACAGCAAAATGGACGCGATGCCAGAGGGCAGCAATTGCACGGCGAAGGCCGAGGCACCAAAAAACAGCAGCACGTTAAATACAGTGGAAATCAGCAAGGCCTTCCAGGTGTCGCGCAGATTCAACGGCTCACCGCTATAGAACGCCAAGGCCATCAGAAACATGCCGCTGATGATGGTGCGCAAACCGGTATAGATCAGCGGTGGAGAAAACTGCATACCAAACTTCATGACGGGGTAGCCCAGACCCCAGATCAGGATCAAAATGCTCAACGAAACTTTTGGATAACGATTAATTAGATGCACAGGAAATCTCGAATGCCGCTCAAAGGGGCGCCTATGCTAACCGAAATAATTTCTCAAACGGGGCTAATGTGCGTGATGAACCCAAATAAGCTGGATTCGGCAGGTGGGTGCATTGCCGGATTGTCGGCGATGCACCCTGCACATATCAAACTGAGGTCAAACTGAAACCGGTGTGCCGACTTTTACTATCGACCCAGGTCTTCAATGGCATCAACAACCATGTTGGTGCCGACTGCAATCAGCAGAATATCCGAGGCAACCCGTACATACCGATAACCGGATGGGGGCGGACGCAAATGAACCACAACCTCGTTTGGCACAGGGTAGGACACCACAGTGCTTGGTAAAGGCGCTCCCCTGCGCCATTTTTTTGCCTGTCCGGGTGGCAGGCAACCGTTGTGCTTTTTGGCGAGTCCCGGGGGGCAATGGCCATGGTGGAATTCATCACGGTAGTAGCCACGCGCATATTCACGCTCGCGATCATCGAAATACGCATTGATTGAGATTCGTGGCGCATCGCGGGATGCTCTGTCGTAATCTCTAGGGTCATAATCCCTATCGCGCCGGTGACGTTTGTCTTTTTTTCCATGATGAAGTTTTTGGTCATCGTTCCGGTAATCTTGCTGGTCTTTCTGCGCCGAGTGGCCGTCATTACCGGCCCAAGCGGGTTTGTCGGCATGCGCTGGGCTGGCTATAAACGGTGCTGCCATGAAAAGGCCAAGTAGGCAGGCCTTTGAAAGGGATATGATACGGCCTGGATTTTTCATGGGATTGTTTCGGAAGTGAGTGACCGTTGAATTCTTATACAACTTGCGGGTACAGGCAGGGCAGTTCAGTATGATTCAATACGCCGTTGGTGTTGGTTGCGCATCCTTAAGCCACTGGTTTTCAAACACGACCGATTCGAGCGGCAGACGCTGGCCCCAGCCGAGGGCTTCGAGCATTGGTTGGGCAGGAAATTCGGCAACGTGACCAATGCAGAGGATGGCAATAGGTTTTGCGCCCGGCGGCATGGCAAACAGGCGGGCCAGGGCCTCTGGTTCGAAAAAGGAGACCCAGCCCAAGCCGATGCCTTCGGCACGCGCGGCCAGCCACATGTTCTGAATGGCGCAGGCGGCGGAGGCGAGGGCCATTTCAGGCAGCGTGCGTTTGCCGAAAATATGGTTTTCGCAGCCGTCCATCAGCGCGACCACAAGAACTTCGGCGCAGGTTTTCATGCCTTCCACTTTGAGCTTGAGAAATTCTGTTGTGCGTGAGGGCAGGACGGTGGCGGTTGCCTGGCGCTCGGTTTCAACGAGCGTGATCATTTCATCGCGCAATGCGGCGTCAACAACATGAATCAAGCGCCAAGGCTGCATGAAGCCGACCGAGGGCGCGGCGTGGGCAGCGGCGTAGAGGCGGCTAAGCAAACCATCCGGCAAGGGGCCGGGGATGAATTCACGAATGTCGCGGCGGCTGTGGATAGTGCGATAGATCGCGTCGATGGCAGTCGCATCGAAGGCGTTGGGGTTTTCCGGCCGCGTCATGGCAAAAACAGCGCGGCAGCAACCGCGGGGTTGGAGGGGAAATAAAAGTGCACGTAGGAGGCAGTAAGCCGTGCGCGGCGGTAAATCGCTTCGCCTTGTGTTTTGTTGCCCAAGGACCGCTGGCGGCGGGCGTGGGTAAGTGGTTCGAGCGGTGTTTCGGCTTTTGAATAATGAAACGTGTGGCCGCGCAGTGTGCCTTCGGGAAGTTCTGCCTCCTGTCCGCCAAGTGCGGCAAGGCGTGGCTGCATGACGATGCGGCCGGGGAGGAGGGCGGCCATTGGGTGCGTTGCGCCTTGCGTGTCGGTGAGCGTGTCGAACAGCGTCATCATGCCGCCGCATTCGGCGATCAGTGGTTTGCTGGCGGCGACATGGGTGGCGAGTTGAGCAAAGAATTCACGGCGTTGGGCAAGCACTGCGGCATGTAGCTCGGGATAGCCGCCGGGCAGCCAGACCGCATCGCACATAGGCAATGGCTCGCCTGCCAGGGGTGAAAAGAAGGCGAGCTGTGCGCCCATTGCAGCGAGCAGTTCAAGGTTGGCCGGGTAGAGAAAGCAGAACGACGCATCGCGGGCGATGGCGATGGTTTTGTTTTTTAGTAAGGGTGGCGCGGGTGTGGCCAGGCCCGAAAAAGTTCCCGAAAGGACGCATCGCGCTGGCGCTGATGATACGGCGAGGTTGGCAGAAAAGTCGCCTGTATCAAGCGCCGCCAGCGGTGTTTTTTCCAACTGATTGGCCATGCGATCAAGGCGTGCCATCAAGTCCTCGATTTCCGCTGCCTGATGCAATCCCAGATGCCGTTCGGGCAAGCTGGCTGCGTCATCGCGCGGCACCGTGCCGCACCAGCGAATGCCGGGCGACAGACTCTCTTCCAGCATCTCCGCGTGCCCCGGACTGGCGACACGATTGGCCAGCACGCCATAAAACGGCAGATCGGGCTGATAGTGGGCAAGGCCATGCGCAACCGCGCCAAAGGTTTGCGCCATCGCCGCGGCGTCGATCACCGCCAGCACCGGCAGATTGAAACGGCGCGCGATGTCAGCCGCTGAGGGTGCGCCATCAAAAAGTCCCATGACGCCTTCAACCAGAATGACATCCGCATTTTCTGCGGCACGCGCCAGACGCGTAGCGGCGTCAAACTCGCCGCACATCCACAGATCGAGGTTTTCGCATGGCGCCGCCGATGCCACCGCATGAATCATCGGGTCGAGAAAGTCCGGTCCGCACTTGAAGACGCGGACGCGTTTGCCCTGGCGCGAATAGAGCCGCGCCAGCCCGGCGGCGATGCTGGTTTTGCCCTGACCGGAAGCCGGGGCGGCGATGAGCAGTGCGGTGGCCATACTCAGAATTCTATCCCCGGCATGGCTTTGACGCCCGCTTTGAAGGCATGCTTGACGAGGCCCATGTCGGTCGCTGTATCGGCAGCGGCGATGAGTTTTTCAGGTGCGGCGCGGCCCGTGATGATGACGTGCTGCATGGGCGGACGCGCGGCGAGATCAGCCAGCACGGCATCCAGATCAAGCCAGCCGTATTTGAAGGCGTAGGTGAGCTCGTCCAATATCACCAAGTGAACGGTCGGATCGGCGAGAAAAAGTCGGCTCTGGCGCCACGCCGCTTGGGCGGCCTGTGCATCCTTTTCCTTGTCTTGCGTCTCCCAGGTGAAGCCTTCGCCCATTACATGCCAATCGACAGCAGGCTGTCGGCGAAAGAAGCCTTCCTCGCCCGTGTCGGTGCGGCTCTTGACGAACTGCACCACGCCTGCACGAAAGCCATGCCCCAAGGTGCGGGCAAGCACGCCAAAAGCGGCGGAGGACTTGCCCTTGCCGATGCCGGTGTTGACCAGTAGTAAGCCGCGTTCGGCAGAGGCGCTGGCGATTTTTTTGTCGATCACCTGTTTTTTGCGCTGCATGCGTTGGGGATATTCGTTTTCTGCCATGGGGATTTTTC
This sequence comes from Rugosibacter aromaticivorans, assembly GCF_000934545.1. Taxonomy (GTDB): domain Bacteria; phylum Pseudomonadota; class Gammaproteobacteria; order Burkholderiales; family Rhodocyclaceae; genus Rugosibacter; species Rugosibacter aromaticivorans. Next base: position 1,657,360 of record NZ_CP010554.1, on the reverse strand, counting down.
GTTTCCTTGTTGCTCTCGTCAGGGCTGCGTTGCCGGACCGCGGTGGAAAATTAGCTCGTCGACCGGTCGACCGCCGACGAGGTGTTCGTTGATGATACGCTGCAGATTCGCTGGTGTGACGTTGTAGTACCAGATGCCATCCGGTTGCACGCAAAAGATCGGCCCGCCCCGGCAGGCGGCGAAGCAGGAGACCCGGCTGCGTTTGACGCGCAGTTCGCCCTGATCCAGCCCGGCAACCTTGAAAGCCGCGCCAAGACTGTCGAAGAGCGCCTGTGATTCGCCGTCGGCGGTACAGCGAGGGCCGGTGCATACCAGCAGATGGCGATGGTAGTCGGCGATTTTAGGTTGTTCGACGGTGCTCATGCGACAACATCCTCAGCGCTTTCGCTATCGTTTTCCTGATCTGTCTCCGGGATTTCGGCCAGGGTGGCGGCGATGTAGCTGGCGGGCAGGCCATACTGGGCCGCCAGTTCATCCGGTGTCTTGCCGCTGCTGCGGATGGTTTCCAGCCAGCCGTTGAGGCCGGTAGAGAGCGAGCGTCCGGCCTGCTCGCCAGCATGGGTGCCGCCGCTTTCCACGTCGTATTTGCTGGCGTAGCCGCGCGGGGTGACCATCAGGCCATCGCGCACAAACGTGCTGGAGTTGCCGATGAGGACGGTGGACAGCATGCCGATGTCGCATTCGGTCATTTTGTCGAGCGTGGTGAATTCGATGCGCTGTTTCGGCCGGTAGGCCGACTTCACGATGGCAACTGGTGTATCCGGCCGGCGGTGAGCAAGGAAGAGACGTCGCGCTTCCTGAATCTGCCGCGTGCGGCGACCGCTCTTGGGGTTGTAGAGGGCGACGACGAAATCGGCATCGGCGGCGGCATTCAGCCGCCTGGCGATGACCGGCCAGGGCGTCAGCAAATCAGACAGGGAAATGGCGCAGAAATCGTGGGTCAGCGGTGCGCCAACCAGCGCGGCGCAGGTGTTGAGCGCCGAAGCGCCGGGGACGATTTCGACCTCAATATCCGAATCCGGCGTCCAGCCAGCCTGAAACAGGACTTCGAATGTCGGGCCGGCCATGCCGTAGACGCCCGCATCGCCGGAGGAAATGAGGGCTACTTTCTTGCCCTGTTTGGCCCGTGCATAAGCTTCGATGGCACGGTCCAGTTCTTCGGTCATCGATTTCTTGATGATCTCCTTGCCCTCGATCAGATCGGTGACGAGGCGGATATAAGTGACGTAGCCGATGATCGTATCGGCTTCGGCAATCGCTGCACGGGCGCGGGCCGTCAGATGGTCGTTGCTGCCGGGGCCAATGCCGACCAGCATGATTTTTCCGGATTTTTTGATTTCGTTGTTCATTGCGTTGTTCATTTGGATATCCTTGCGATGGAAATGGTGGCGCTGCGCCCGTCGGGGCCACGCAGCTTGTGTTTTTTGATGATCAGGTGGCGCTTGTCCGCGCCGGCGGCCAAGAGGGCCGCGGCTTCCGCGACGGAAGGCGTGCCGGTGTACTTGCGCACGGTTTCCGACGGGTTGGGCACAGAGACGGCGGCCAGTTGTTCCGGCGAATAAAAGCTCAGCGCCCAGCCTTGCGCGGCGGCAAAAGCCAGCAGACCGGCTTCGTCCGCTTTCAGCGTGATGCTGGCGACGGCCTGCACCTGTGTCGCTTCGAGTCCGGCGGCGGAGAGGGCTTCGGCTACTGCGCGGGCGATGGTCTCGGCCGGAGTGCCCCGGTCACAGCCCAGTCCAAGCGCGACCTTGAATGGGGCGGTTTTCACTGTGCGGAGTCCTGCGGCGGGCGATAGATCACGCGCTTGCCTGCCAGTTTTGCCACCCAGCCGGGGGGCAGCTCGCGCTGGCTCACCCACAGGATGGCGCCAAAAGCCGCGGGATCGATTTCTTCCAGCCGCGCAAACTGTTTGAGATTGGCCGGCAACGGGCCGCTGCGCCCGTTGGCATGCTTTGCCCACCAGTCGGTGCTGCCGGTTTCCTGCACCAGGGCGACCGGCTCGTCATTGACCATGGCGGCGCTGGCGCGCACGATCTCGTCGTGGCTGGCATCAAAAGTCCAACCCAGTTCGCGGCCGAGCAGATCAACTGCCAGTGTCTGGCGTGAGTCGGAGGCCGTGGTCAGCACTGGCGTTGCGTCCAGCGCCGTAGCGAGGCGACCGGCCAGCGCATTGGCGCCGCCGAGATGGCCGGACAGCATGGGAATGACGAAATGGCCAGCTTCGTCGATCACGACAATGCCCGGGTCCGCTTCCTTGTTTTTCAGATACGGCGCGATCAGGCGCACCACGGCGCCGAGCGAGACAATGCAGACGATGCCGTCGAAGGCCGCAAAGAGCGCCGGAATCTGGTCGCCGGTTTTTCCGGTATAGCAGGCGGCATCCGGCGCGGCGGCTTCGGCTTCGGTGCGGAATTTTTCCGGTGCAAAAAGCCGGGCGCCGGGCAATGCCGCCACCACTTTTCCGGCCAGTGCGATACCGTGGCGGGTGATAGCGACGACCGCGATGCGGCTGCCGGGGAAGGGGAGGTGCTGTGTCATGCCGGCAGCCCTGCGCGTTTGCGGCAACCACGCCGCAGTTCGCCGCGCGCCCGTTTGGGATTTTTCACCAGCATCAGTGAGAGATAGTTCACTTTTTCGCCTTTCAGACTAAGTACATCGGATACCACGCGTTCGTCGGGCGACCCGACTTTTTCGATGAAGCAACTGGTGGCGAGCAGGCTGCGTTGCTCAAGGAGGTCGAGCACTTCATCGAGCAGCGGTTTGACCTTGAGCAGAATCAGCGTGTCGAACTCACCAAGCAGGTGGTCGATGAGTTCGACGCCGTAGGCGGCGGGGATGACGGCGAGGGTATCGTCTTCTTCCGCCAGCGTGGCGTTGATGCGAGCGGCGGCGGCGGCAAAGGAGCTGACGCCGGGAATGGTTTCCACCTCGACGTCCGGCGCCAGCTCGCGCACCACGCGGGCGAGATGGCCGAAGGTGGCGAAGGTGGAAGCATCGCCCTCGACCAGAAAGACCAGATCACGGCCTTCGGTGAGCAGTTCGACGGTGCGGGTGGCGGCGCGGACCCAGGCCTTGGCGAGAATCTCCGGGTTGCGTGTCATCGGAAACACCAGGGCTTCGGCGTCGGCGGGAACCACCAGTCCGCCGCGCTGTACGATGTCCAGTGCATAGGAGCGTTCTTCGGCTTTTTTTATCGGGTAGAGCCAGCGCGCGCCGGATTGCAGGGCAGCCCAGCCGCGCCGGGTGATTAGTTCCGGGTCGCCGGGGCCAAGGGAGGCGCCAATCAGTCGGCCATAGCAGGGGCCATAGTGGCGGTCATGGTTTTTGTCAGACATTTTCCGTGTTCTTTCGGGCAGTGACGATCCAGATCGGGTTTTGCGCCGCCAGCCGGTGCATGTCGAGAATGGGCTGGCTGCGCGAAGCCTGCAACTGCACCACCTCCCACGGCGCGTCGGCGGCGGCCAGCGTGGCGGTGGCGGTGGCGAGGTTTTCAAAGGTGACGAAATTCATCACCAGACGGCCATCGGGTTTCAAGCGCGCGAGGATGAGCGTGATGAGCTGGGCCAGCTCGCCGCCGGAACCACCGATGAATACGGCATCCGGATCGGGCCAGGCGTCGAGCCCTGTCGGCGCTTTGCCTTCCAGCAAGGTGTAGTTGGTGACCTTGAGGTGGCGGGCGTTCGCGCGCGCGTTGGCGGCGTCATGCGGGTTTTTTTCTATGGCCCAGACATGGCCGGCGCAGGCCAGCCGCGAAGCTTCCAGGCCGACCGAGCCGGAGCCAGCGCCGATGTCCCAGACCATGCTGTCGGCGCGCAAGCCGAGTTTTGCCAGCGAAACGGCGCGGGCTTCGAGTTTGGTAATCAGGCCCTTTTCAGGTTGCCTCTGAACGAAGTCGGCATCCTCGAAACCGAAAATGGCGCGGCGTTCCGTCCCGCTGCGTTCGATGAGCACGACGTTCGGATCGGGGAAGCGTTGCGCTGCAGCTGACGCCAACGGGAGATCGGCGAACAGGGCTTCATCGGCTTGCGCCAGATGCGCCGCGATCGAGAGACGAACGTCGTCGCCATAGCCGGCGGCCAGCAGGGCGCGGGCGATGCGGTCAGGGCCGTTTTCGGGACTGGTGAAAGCGGCGACGCGCGGGTGTTCGGCAACCGCGCGCACCAGCTTGTAGAGGCCGTGTTCCGGCGTGACGCCCGGCGCCCAGGCATGCCACTCGCCCGCATCGACGCCGTGGCAGGAGGTGATCCGGTAGTCCTGCCAGGGACGCTTGAAACGCGCGAAGGCGAGTTGCAGGGTTGTCGGGGCCGGAACAATATCCACGGCCTCCCTGCCCAGCTTGCCCATGAGGAAGGCGGCGATGCCATGGCATAACGGGTCGCCCGTGGCGAGCACTGCGGTGGATAGTCCCTGGGCGCGTGCGGCTTCGATCCAGCCTGGTACTTTGCCCAGGGCGCCGCCCATGTCATGCACGGCGACACCGTCGCGCAGATGAGGGCGCACCAGCGCCAGCGTGCGGCCGGCGCCGATGACGACATCGGCTGTGCCGAGGCGATCGCGTGCGGCATCGCTCAGCCCGGCCCAGCCGTCATCGAGAATGCCCAGCAGGGTGCAGGGTGGTTGGGGTTCAGACAAGCTCGCTCTCCTCGACGCGGACAATCGGTTGACCTTCAAAATCGCAGACCAGCACGGTGAGCTGGTAGGGGCCGGGGTAGCAGCTGCGCAAGCTCTTGATGGCGCGGATGGCCAGGGCGCGGTGAAACGGCACCGTGAGGCCAAGGACTTGCAGGCGCTCCGCGGCGAAACGGGCGGTTTCGGCATTGCGGATTTCCTCGACCAGATCGGGCGGTGCGCCCACCTCGGCGGCGGAGTCGGCCAGCAGATTACGGTTGACCTCTTCCTTCCAGGCGTGGGTGACAGCGAGGCCCTGACCCATCTTGCTCAGCTTGCCGACCATCGCGCCGACGGTGATGTGCTGCATGCGCTGCCGGTTGGCGGCCTGGAAGGCGGCCTTGACGAAGTCGCCCATCTGCACGAAACAGGATTCGTCGAGTTCGGGCAACTGGCGCATGGCGAACTTCTCGGTACGGCCGCCGGTGGTGAACACGACGTGGGTTTGTCCCTGATTGGCGGCGACATCCACGGCCTGCACCACGCTGGCGCGGAAGGCGGCGGTGGAATACGGGCGGACGATGCCGGTGGTGCCGAGGATGGAGATGCCGCCGAGAATACCGAGCCGCGAGTTGAGCGTTTTCTTGGCCATTTCCTCGCCGCCGGGGACGGAAATGGTGACCTCCAGACTGTCGCCCGCCGCCAGCAGGGCGGCGCCGGTGCGCTCGACATTTTCAGTGATATTACGGCGCGGTACCGGGTTGATTGCCGGGCCGCCGACCTCCAGGCCCAGCCCCGGTTTGGTGACGATGCCGACACCGGCGCCGCCTTTGAGGATGACGAGCCCACCGCCGCGGGGGATGCGGCGTACATCCGCCGTCAGGTGGGCGCCGTCGGTGGCGTCCGGATCGTCGCCGGCATCCTTGATGCTGACCGCATGAGCGCAGTGGTCATCCACCCGGCCATCGACGATGGTGAAGTTAACTTCCTGGCCGTTGGGCAGGCGGCAGACCACCTGTTCCGGCACGCAGCCCTGCACCAGTCCCTGGGTGGCGGCAATCGCGGCGGCGGCGGAATTTGCGCCGGTAGTGAACCCCGTGCGGTTGCCGCGCTGGCGCCTGGCAGTACCCTTGCGGACTTTTTCCGGCGGGGGTGTGTCCGGTGGCCTGTCCGGGGTTATGTCCGGGTGTGTGTCATTGGCGGCGGACATGCTCAAGCTGCATTCCTCTGCCGGCTTTCGGCAATGCCGAGAAGGGCGTGGATCGCTGCCACTACCAGGGTGGAGCCTCCCTTGCGGCCGCGAATCCCGATCCACGGCACGTCATCGATCTGTGCCAGCAGGGCCTTGGATTCGGCGGCGGAAACGAAGCCGACCGGCATGCCGATGACCAGTGCCGGGCGCAGGTCTTCTTCGCGGATCAGGCGAACGATTTCGATCAGCGCCGTGGGTGCGTTGCCGATGCCGATGATGGCATTGTCAAGCAGGCCGAGACGATGGGCCTTGCGCATGGCCTGCACGGCGCGGGTAGTTGCTTCGGCTTTGGCCTGCACGATTACGTCGGCATCGGAAATGAACTGGTGCGTGAAGAGGCCGAAGTGCGCCAGGCGCGTGGCCGAGAGACCGACGCAGATCATCTCGACATCCGCGACGATGGCGGTGCCGCCCCGGAGAATGGCAGCGAGACCCGCGCTGATCGCATCCGGGTGAAACTCGGTCAGGCCGTTGAATTCGAAATCGGCATTGGCGTGGATCATCCGCCGCACGATGAACCACTGCTCGTCGCTGTAGGCGGCGTGAGGTCCGGCTTCGGCGTCGATGATGGCGAAGGAGTCATGCTCGATGGCGCGTCCGGCGGCAGTGAGCTGCTCGGTGACGACATTGGCGGTGTTGATGGTCATGGCTTACGCATGGGTCGGATGGAGGTGAGTGTGCGCATGGCCCTCGCTGCGATCCTGTGTGTGGCTGTGGTCGTGCAGGTGCGTTTCTTCCGCTGCCAGCCGGTACTTGCAGCCGTCGCATTCGAGCAGGCCGCCTTCAGCGAGCTCGTATCCGGCGGCCCTGGCGTCGAGCAGGTCGAAGATGCCCGCATCGAAACCAAAGTGCGTGCCTAGCGCAAAGGCCATCTCCGGATACTGGCTTTGCAGGCGGGCAAGCTGTGCCTTGATGCGCTCGATCAGCACGCCGGTGAAGAGATACACCGGAATGATGCAAATCTGCTTCATCCCGAGGCGGACCTGGCGTTGCACGACGGTTTCCAGGCGCGGCCAGGTGATGCTGGTGAAGGCCAGATCGACCAGGTCGTGGTCGCCATCTTCGAGTAGCCACCGCGCCATTTTCGCCAGTTCGCCATTGGCGCCGGTATCCGATGAGCCGCGGCCGAGCAGGATGACGCCGGTGGTGCGCGGGTCGGGCATATCGAGTTGTTTCATCAGGCCGTCGAGCTGGCCCTTGAGCACGGCAAATATCTCGCGGCCCATGCCGAGGTGGCGCATGCAGTCAAAGTGCACGCCGGGATGACGCAGGCGGGCGGCGTTGAGGGCGGCCGGCAATTCCATCTTGACGTGCCCTGCGGCATTGAGAATGAAGGGCAGGGCGATGACCCGGCGCGCGTTTCGTGCGGCGCGGTCGAGCCCTTCGTTAAGCAGCACCTCGGCGTGTTCGATGAAGCAAACCTCGATCCGCCATTCAGGGTGGCGCTCGCGCCACTGTGCGGCAAAATGCAGAATTTCCTGGTTGCCTTCGCGGTTGCGCGAGCCGTGGCCGACGAGGAGGAAGCTGGTGTCGTTCATGATGAGGCGCCCTCAGTGATTTCAGTGATCGATGCCCGGCGAAAGCGGTGGCCGAAAGCCGGGTCGTAGAGTTTGGAGCGGACGATGTCCTGCCAGTGCCGTGCGCCGAGTGTGGGGCTGGCAATGATCATGGCCTGTGTGGCGATTTTTTCGTCCTGGCAACGGCGCTTGATGTCGGCCAGTGTGCCGCGCACGATTTTCTCCCGCCCTGGCCAGCTGGCTTTTTGCACGACCAGCAGCGGCGCGTCTTCCGGCCAGCCGGCGGCGCGCAAGGCACGCTGCACCTCGTGCAGCAGGGTGATGGAGAGAAAAATGCAGAGCGTCGTGCGATGCGCCGCCAGCGCTTCCAGATCCTCGCCCGGCGGCATCGGCGTGCGGCCGGCAACGCGGGTAAAGATCACGGTCTGGGTGACTTCCGGCAGGGTCAGCGTTTCGCCGGCTGCCGCGGCGGCAGCCATCGCCGAAGAAACGCCGGGAACAACCGCCCACTTGATGCCCGCGGCATCGAGCGGGCGAACCATCTCGATCAGCGCACCGTAGAGACCGGGGTCGCCAGTCTGCAGGCGGACTACCGTTTCATGACATGCCGCCTGCTCGATCAGCCAGGCGGTGATTTGCTCGAGCGTCATGTCTTTCGAGTCGCGGATGGTGCAGCCGTCGGGTGCATAAAGCGTCGCCGCCTGATCGACCAGCGATCCGGCAAACAGCACGGCCCCGGCGCGCGCGAGCAGATGACGGCCCTTGACCGTAATCAGTTCGGGGTCGCCGGGACCGGCGCCGACAAACCAGACTTTTCCCATCATGCCAATCACGCCACTCACGTTTTAAGCCGCGCGCAGCTCAAAGCAGTAGCGGAGGATGGTGCTGTCCTTGTAGCGGGCCAGGCCCTTGACGATCACCCAGGTGAACACGGGCTCGATCAGAACCAGACTGATGTAGGAGGCTGCGAAGCCAGCCCAGGCGGCAAACGGTGTGGCGACTTCGCCGATAGCCAGCCAAAAACCCACCATCAGGGTGACGCCGCTGTAGTAAGTGGCGTCCAGCGTGAGGATGGTCTTGACATCGAGCTTCTGCAGCCGCTTGCCCAGGGTTGCATGCAGCAGGCAGAGGGGAACGGCCAGGGAGAGGGTATTGATCCCCAGATGCACCAGGTCAGTGGGAGTAAAGAGCAGTCCCTGCAGCAGCAGGCCGAGACCGAAGCCGATCAGCGTGGGAACGAAACCCAGGGTGAGGTAGATCGGCATGGCGCCGACGAAATGCAGCTCGGACGGCCCCACGGGCAGGTGATACAGCTGCATGAAAAAGGTGAAGAAAACAGCGGCCAGCAGCGTGCGGACAATCAGTTGCGGCTGACGAACCAGCTGCAATGACTGGCTGCCCAGCACGCCGATGGCGGCGGTATTGGCCAAGGCGATTTTGGTGGCGGAAACGTAACCTGGTTCGATGTGCATTGTGCTTCTCCTCTGCGATGAACGATCAATATCGGTATGGCGAGGGGGGAGCATTGCAATCACGTTTGACGTCGGTATTGCCTGGTTGTGACGAGCGATAACAAATCGCCGCTCAGGCACAATAAAACAAATTAGACAAAGCTAGTCAAACAAAACTGCGCATCGAACTGCAAGCCAAACAAAACCGGCCAACACCCTCACCCCGGGGTACATACCATTCACTCGATCAAGGCCGGTCTTCTGGCTTACCTTCACTCGCCTCTGTCCGCCTTCCCGTGCATCGCACAGTGGCATTGGGACAGATTTGTCAGGTTTACAGCAGCGGGGGCTGCGCCGGACTGTCTGGACAATGATTTTAAGATCAGCTATCCAAAGGCACCGGACTTCCCGTTTCACTCCGGCGCACAGACTGCACGCAGGAGAACCCGGATCGAGCCTGGATCATATCCGAAAACACACGTGGCAGGCAAGAAGAAGATTTATTAAACCGGGCGCGGCTAAAAAATATCGGGTTGCAGGCGATGGAACCGCGACCGATGCCTCAGAGGGGAACAAACCAGCGCAACTCCTCGGCACGCAATTCGCGTAGGGGGTGGCCATAGAGCCGACTTAAGTTCTCTGTTGTGACGATGTCAGTGGCAGGCCCCGCAAGCCATTCGCCGTTGCCAAACAGAAGCAGGGCGTGCTCGCAGTAACGTACGGCAAAGCCGGGGTCGTGCAGTACGGCAACTACCGTTGCGCCTGCGGCCGCCTGGCGTGTGAAGAGTTCCATGACCGCGACCTGATGCGACAGATCGAGGTGAGTGAGCGGTTCGTCGAGCAGGAAGAGCGGCGGTTGTTGTGTCAGGAGTTGCGCCACCGCCAGCCGCTGCCGCTCGCCGCCAGACAGCGTTTGCACTTCGCGTTCAGAAAAATCGGCGAGATCGACTTCGGCAAGTGCTGCGCGGGCGATCTCGCGGTCGGCCGCGGACTCCCAATCCCAGCGCCCCAGATGCGGATGGCGGCCGATCAGCGCGGTTTCCATCACGGTCGAGGGAAAGGGATCCGTTTGGTGCTGGGTGAGATAGCCGCGTATTTTTGCCAGATGACGATGTGCTGCGCTATGGAAAGTCGGCGCCAGCGAGACGCCGCCTATGGTCAATTCGCCAGCATCTGGCGCCCGCAAACCGGCGAGAGTGGCCAGCAGGGTGGATTTGCCGACGCCATTTTTGCCGAGAACCGCCCAGCGCTCGCCAGGGTTAACCTGCCAGTTCAGCGCGCGGCAAATGGAGTGGCCGCCAATGCGCACAGATAAATTGCGGGTGAAAATTAATGGCGCCATGCGTGTGATGTCATGCGTGTTTGTCGTGGCCAAGCAGAAACAGAAACACCGGCACGCCGATCAGCGCGGTGAGCACGCCAACAGGCAACTGTTGCGGCGCAACCACCGTGCGCGCCAGCGTGTCGGCCAAGAGCAAGAGGCTGCCACCCACGAGCGCGGCAGCGGGCAACAGCAGGCGCTGATCATTTCCCCAGCCCAGCTTCATTAGCCCCAAGCGCGTCAGATGCGGCACGATGAGGCCAATGAAACCAATGCTGCCCGCCGTGGTGACGGCGGTGGCAGTGGTCAGCGCGGCAAGAAAATACACCCCGCGTTTGACGTGATTAACCGAGACGCCCAGCGTTTGCGCCAGCACATCGCCACGCGCCAGAAGGTTGAGCTCGCGGGCAAAGGGCAGCGCCAGGGCAAGCCCCGTGGCCAGCACCACGAGCGCCGGACGCGGCTCGCTGATTTGTCCGGCATCGCCCATTAGCCAGAAGAGCATGCCACGCAACTGGGCTTCCGGTGCAATCGATAGCATCAAGGCAACCGCCGCGCCACAACCGGCGGCGACGATGACACCGGTGAGGAGCAGCCGCGTGCGCGTCCAGCTGCTGTCGCCATGCGCCAAGCCGAACACGATGAGCATTGCTGCAAAGGCACCGGCAAACGCAGCCAGGTCAACGAACCAGAGTGCCAGCCCGGCGAGCATCGCCAACAGCGCGCCGACCGCCGCGCCGCCGGAAATGCCCAGTACATACGGGTCAGCCAGCGGATTACGCAACAGCACTTGCATCAGCGCGCCCGCCAGCGCCAGCAGGCCACCGCAGGCGAAGGCCCCCAGCGCACGCGGCAGACGCAAACCGCGAATGACTTCCACGGCCAAGGAAGTCTCGCCCGCACTATTAAAATTCCCATCAAACGTTCCACCGAACAGTGCAGCAAGCAAATCATGTGTTGTGACCGGAATGCTCCCCGCCGCCAGCGCCACAACGAAACTCACCCCCACCAACGCGAGGAGCAGGGCAAGAACGGTGAGGGCGCGGCGGCGGGAGGGCATGGGTTATTTCAGCACGAAGCGTACCCCGGCGAACACGGTCGTGCCGAGCGAGGCATAGTTGGTTGTCGAGCTGGTTGCCAACTCATAGCGCTTGTCGAAAAGATTGTCTACGCGGGAAAAGACCGACCAGCCGTGATCGAACTGATATTCGCCATGAAGATTGACCACACCGTAGCCGCCCATTTTCTTCGTATTTTTCTTGGTGAAAAAATCAGGCGCATCGTAGCGTGGCCCCGAACCCTGAATTTCGCCGCCCCACGACCAACGGCCGGTATCCTGGCCGAGTGACAGTGTGGCAAATTTTTTCGCTCGCCGTATCAGATATTCGCCGGTATCCGTATCTTTCGGGTCCTGCACGGTGAGATGACCACCCAGTGTCCAGCCGGCGAGGCGCGTCGATGTGGCGGCAGTCCAGCCAGTAATCCGCGCCTGGCCAACATTGCGCGGTGTGTAGAAGAACGAACCGGGAGGAGACTCTTCCCATTGAATCAGGTTGCGAATGGTGTTGCGAAAGGCGGTGAGCGATGCCTGGGTGCTGCCTTCTTCATAGTGCAAGGCGAGTTCCTGACTGCGGCCTGTTTCGGGTTGCAGAGCGGGATTGCCGACGCCAACGAAGGGCGTGTTCGGAAAATACAGATCGTTGAAGGTGGGGGCCTTGAACGACGTTCCTGTATTTGCGGAAATGCGCCAGGCGGGAGCAAAGCGGAAACCGTAACCCAATGTTTGCGTCGTCTTGCCGCCAAACTGGGAGTTGTCATCATGACGTGCAGCGACTTGCCAGGAGTGTGCACCGGCGCTGCCATTCCAGCCGAGAACGAGCGAATCGGTCGTGCGCTGCGTGCCTGTGTAAATGTTGGTCGAGGCGATTTCTTCGCGCAAGGTTTCTATGGCAACCAGTGCTTTGCCAAGCGGCAGGTTAATGTCGTTCTGCCAGACAAACTGATCCTGCCGTGTCTTGAAGCTGTCATTTGCTTGCCCAAGGGTAAAGGAGGGCGTTGACACACTGTTATCTTCGCTACGGCCAACGCGGAGTTCACTGCTCCAGTTGTCGACGAGTTGCGTCTTGGCGTGAGCTGCATAATTGGTGATCTTGTGGCGGGTTTGCCAATCAGAGCTAGCGGGTGGTCCAAAGGGAGGGAAGCCGTCGGCATCAAAGCGGTTCATGCCATCGGTCTCGAACCATTGGGCGCCGATTTCGGTTTTTTCACTTGGTCGCCAGTTGACGTGCAGTGCCATCGTGCGGCGCCAAAAACCATCTTTGTCGGCGTTGAAAGCAGAACTGGATTGGTTGGTGATGGCAGAAACCCCACGGCTGTGCGAGTCGCTTAGCCGTAACGCATAATCGAACTGCCCGAAGTGTCCGGCATGGGCCAGAGAGGCTTCCTGTGCGCCACGGCTGCCTGCGCCCAGGCTGACATCGAGACGTGGGCTATCGGCGGAGGGCCGGGTGGTAATGCGAATAACGCCGCCGATGGCCTCAGAGCCATATAGTGCGGAGGCTGCGCCGCGCAGGACTTCAATGCGTTCGATTTGCGACAAAGGGAGCGACTCGATAGCCGTCTGGCCCAGCGTGGCGGAGCTGGCACGGAAGCCGTCGATCAGCACCAGGGTGTGGCCGGTATTGGCCCCGCGTATGAATACGCCTTCAGGTGAGCCGCGACTTCCCTGGCGAGAAAGCTCGATGCCGGGTACGCGCGTCAGCAGGTCGCCGAGGGTGGCATTCGGTCCGGCTTCTTCAATCGCAGTACGGTCAATCAGTGTGACGTCTGTGGTTAAGGAACTGATACGGCTCGGCTGGCGGGTGGCGATGACCACCACAGCTGCGGGATCGGTTTCTTCTGTGGCGTGGGCGGAGAATGCAGCAAAGACAGCTGCGGTAAGGGCGGTGACACGGAATGAATGATGCATGAATGGACTCCCTGTTTCCGGCGTGCGTCCCCGCAAGCCGGTAGCTCAAAAAATCAGAGGCGAGGGAGGAACCGAAGGGAGGGGTGATGTTTGAAGGTGCCAAAATTTCCAAGGCGCAACGAACATCGCACGTCCGACGCGGCTACCCCGCAGCATCTGATACGGATGTCCATGGCCGGTCTCCGGGCTTGGAAGTCTTGCTACCTCGCCTTCCCGGAATATTTTGAGATCTTTCCAGTGGCGTTGTGAGGCAGCCGCACTTCCTTACCGTTGCGGGGGCAGCGCCGGAATTGTGTTGTTGCGAATAGGCAAAACACGCACCGGCTTCCCGTTTCATCCGGCATGAAGACTCATGCGCGGACACCACGAACGGTGCGCAGTATAGCAGGGGATATTCGACTTGGCTGAGAGCCCAGTGTGGCAGGTCGTTAGCGCGTTTTCAAACTGCCATTGCGGCCCAGAGCGCCAACCCTTGCGCGTTGAGATCAATGTCAATGTGCAGAATGGACATGAGTTCGTCGTCGCTCAAGCGTGAGCCGTGAGTGCGAGCTGCGGTGAGCAGATAGTCGCGCAGGTTGGTGCTAAGGGCGGCGTTAATGATCTCGTGCAAGGTATTTGCCGCCGTGCCACCAGCACCGACTTTTTGTGCGGCATCACGTGCTGCATCTTTAGCAATGCGAACGAAATCATCCATGCGATGCAACAGCTCCGGCGCATGCCGATGCGGCTCGGACAAGCGTCCGAAATGTGTGAGGTAGGCAGCTTCCGGTTGCAGCACCATCATGCGTTCGACCGAAGCGCACATGGCGAGGGGATCGAACTGCGAAGGCGAGGTGGTGGGAAAGAGAAATGGGCGGCCATCGACCACGAGTTCGCGATAGCTGATGCCTAAGGTATCCCCGGTAAAGATGCCTCTCGACTGCGTATCGAAAATGGCGATGTGGTGGCGGGCATGGCCGGGCGTGTCGATGCACAGCAGCTCGCGCTCGCCCAAGCGCAGGCGCGTGCCGTCGTGCGCTTCGATGATGCGCTCGGCGGCAATCGGTTTGAGCTCGCCATAGAGTTCCCGTGTGCGTTCTTTGCCATACACGGCCTCGACCCCAACCATCAGTTTCGACGGCTCGGCCATGTGTCGCGCGCCGCGCGGATGCACCACCAGTCGGGCGTTAGGGAAGACTGCCATCATCACGCCCGCGCCACCGGCGTGATCGAGATGGATGTGCGTGAGCATGACGTAATCCACGGCCTCGGGCGTGAGGCCAAGGCGCTCTAATGCGGCCAGCGCATGTGGCAGGGTTTCAAATGTACCCGTATCAACAAACGCCACGCGGCCAGCGCTTTCTATCAGGTGTACGGCAACAAGATTGGGGCGCAGATAACCTGAGTCAAACGCATAAATGCCGTGGGAATAATCGAGCAAATTCATGACAATTGGGATAACTCTTGATGAGGAAAAAATACCTGGTCGGTCGATTTTAGACGCAACGGTTTCGAAAAAATCATGACAGAGGGCGCATGACTGTTTTAACCCTGACGAAGCCATCAAGCGGGCGGAATATGTAGGCCAGGTTGCCGAGGCGGGGTTGTTTGATGCAGACCGCAATGGCGGGTATTCCATCAAACTGAAAGAGGCCATTTTTGAAACCCGGTTACATCGCCTGCTACGGCCCAAACGCCATGGCGGGTTTGGCTTGGGGTATGGCACCCTCGCCGAGGTGGCCAGAACGGTTGCCCAGCATATGCCGGGTGCCTGGGTGACGTCATTCATGTCTTTGCATGAAGGCTGGGTTGCCTTGTTACCGCCCGCCGGACGGGAAGAGATTTTTGCGACCGACGAGTTTGTTGCCGACATTTTTTTCCCTATCGGCAAAGCCGAGATTGTGCCCGGCGGAGTTCGGTTAAGCAGGCAATGGAACCAGGGCAGCGGTATCGACTTTTGTGGCTGGATCGGCCTGGGGGGCCATTATTGATTTGCCCGGCACCACTACCGGTCCGCAACCCTGTCTGATAACGATCAAGGTTGCCGAGGGCAAGATCATTCGCAACTGGGATACCCTCAGACTACGGGGTACCGTCAGCAATGGCCTTCAGGTGGAGAATGTGTTTGTTCCCTGGCACCGGATTTTCCCTGCAGGCGCGGTGAAGAATGATGCCCAACCCATGGGCGGTGACTATGATCCCGAAGAGCCGGTGTATCGCGTGCCCTATATGCCTGCAGGGGCGATGGCCTCTTTTAGCGCCATTGCGGTCGGGACTGTCCAGCGCTTGCATAAAGAGTTGCATGAAAGAATTCGTACACGCCAACGCGTGGTGTTGGGCAGGAAAGAATGGGAGTCCCTCGTCGCGCAATGTAATGTGGGCGAAGTGACGACTTGGGTCGAACAAATCGAAGCCCTGCATGCACGTTATGCCGGGCAAATAGAATCCTGGAGTCGGCAGGGTATTCCGCTCGTGCCTGAAATCGACAGCAACCGCCTGGGTGCATGACGTTCATCCATTGCCCGGACAGCGTCGCAAGTGGGTTTCAGAACACTGGAGTTACTCGACGGAGTTGCCATATACAAGGGAGATCTGGTCGAAGTGTTTGTGCGTGACCTGTTTATGCTATCCATTCACGTGACGCAGATTTACGAAGACCACATGATGTTTTATGGCCGCACACAATACGGTTTAAAGGGTCATCCCTTGGGTTAAAGGCAGAACATCTTGTCTGACTTGCGCGCTTTTTCTTGCACTTGTTTATGTGTTGTGAAATAATGCACGCCTTCCGCTGCGGAGCGGTAGTTCAGTTGGTTAGAATACCGGCCTGTCACGCCGGGGGTCGCGAGTTCGAGTCTCGTCCGCTCCGCCAAAAATGCAATATCACAACCCGCAAAAAGCAATTTTCGCGGGTTTTTTGTTTGTGGCCTTCGTGTTTTTGGCCTTCCCTCTTGCGACAAAAGATGGCACTCTACGGGCATGGATACTCAACCACGCCTGTGCCACTTTCCCGCTCTTGATCCGCATGGTTTTCACACGGTGGCTTATACCGAATGGGGGGCTGCGGATGCGGCGCAAACCATTATCTGCGTGCATGGTTTGACGCGCAACAGCCATGACTTCGATGCGCTGGCGGCAGAGTTGTCGCGCACTTGTCGCGTTGCTTGCCCAGATGTGGTGGGGCGCGGGGCCAGCGATTGGTTGGAGCATAAAAATGACTACGGTTTTGCGCTTTACCAGTCAGACGCGGCAGCGCTGATTGCGCGGCTGACGGCACCGCCGCCATCATCTGGCGGTTTTTTATCGTCACTTTTGGAGCGCTCTGCGAAAGAAGACCGAGTGCGAGAAAACCCATTGCCACAGGTGGATTGGGTGGGTACATCGATGGGTGGCTTGATCGGCATGATGCTCGCCGCTCGTACTGGTTCGCCGATTCGTCGTTTGGTGTTAAATGATGTGGGGCCGCTGGTTCCCTGGCGTGCGTTGCATCGCTTGCATCGTGAGCATGGCAACGAGAATCCGCACTTTGCTGATCTTGAGGAAGCCGAGCAGTATTTGCGTGAGACCTGTGTCAATTTCGGGCCGCTAACGGATGAGCAGTGGCGTGATGTGACGCGCCATAGTGTGGTGTTGCAGTCGGCGGGCGGGTTTCGTCTGGGGTGGGATCCGGCCATTATTGGTGCCATTCCTGCGCAGGGTTTGGAGGGGGTGACGCTCAGCATGAATTTTCTCTCGGGCATTGATATGTGGCCGATTTGGGATAAGGTGCGTTGTCCGGTATTAGTGTTGCGCGGCGGGGATTCTGATTTACTAACGCCTGACACGGTGGAGCGCATGCAAAAAAGCGGGCCTCAAGTACAGGTGGTGGAATTCCCCGGCGTGGGCCATGCGCCCTGGCTGATGAGCGAAGAGCAAATCGCCGTGGTGCGTGATTTTCTGCTGGCGCCTGCCTGACTGACATTAAAGAATTAGAGGGGTCGCCACAGGTAAGATAGTTCAGGCCGTGCAGTCTGTCTTGGTTAAGCGACGGAAATAAGTTATAAACGTTTATGAGCAGTTATAAGTAGTACGCAATTTTCAGGAGCTATTGATGAACGAATTTTCCACGACCCAACAGACTTTACTTTCAACGCTTGACATTGAACTTGTAGAACAGACGAAAAATCGTGTGGTGGCAACTATGCCGGTTGGGCCCAAAGTACATCAGACGTTTGGGTTGCTGCATGGCGGCGCATCAGTCGTGCTGGCTGAAACAGTTGCCTCGGTGGCTGCATGCTTGAATCTTGATCCAGGCAAGGAAACCGCAGTAGGGTTGGAGATCAACGCGAATCATTTGCGCGGCAAGCGGGATGGTGTGGTAACAGCGACAGCCACGCCGATACATATTGGCCGCCGTACCCAGGTTTGGGATATACGGATTGTTGATGAAGACAGTAAGCCGGTGTGTGTTTCGCGTTGTACCATGGCTGTGGTGCCTGTTTCGCCGTGATTGACTTGTTTTGATCTACACTTTTAGTAATTGCCATCCCAATGGTTGGGTGCGCCGTTGTTCATCAACACTCAGGAGAATTTCATGAAACGAATCAAAGTGGCCGGTTCAAATGACGTTAAGGAAACGCAACTGCATGCGGTGCAGGCAAATGGGCAATCCGTGTTATTGACCCGCGTACAGGGCAAGGTTTGCGCGATCTCCAGTAAATGTACGCATCTGGGGCTGTCCATGAAAGGCGGCAAGGTGGTTGATGGCGTGATTCAATGCCCTTGGCACGGCTCGCGTTTCGATATTTGCACGGGCAAGAATCTCAACTGGGCGAACTCCTTTCTCGGTATCCCGATGCCCAAGTTCATGCACGGCATGATCGGCATGGGCAAGAAACCGGCGCCGGTTCCCACCTTCAAGGCGAGCGAGGAAGAGGGCGCTGTTTTTGTCGAAATGCCTTAGGCTTGAGCCCTATTTGCCGTACTACCAGCGCCGACTTTTTATGATTTGAGGTGTAAAAAATCAGTACAGCCATGGCTGTGCTGATTTTTTGTTTTTCAACAACCTAAGGCTGCGGAAATTTCCGCTTCCGGTATGCCTAGCGCCTTGGCCACGCCCATGCCATAGGCCGGATCGGCCTTCATGCAGTTGCCGATATGACGCAACTGGATTTCGCGTGAAGCGCCACCTACCGAACGGGCGGTATTTTCAAACAGCACTACCGGATCGGCAGGCAGCGTTGGCCTGATACCGCGTAGGTAGCTTCGCAGTTGGCTCAGGCCACCTGGTAGCCTTGGTCAGCAATCTCCCGGTGCAATACGCTGGCTGGTATCCAGATCGGATGGACGGCCACTTGTCTCTCCCTTAGGTAAATTTCATAGGGTGACAGCTTGGAAGCCCGCCGTTTCTGCCATTCGTATTTCGGCTTCGTGCCCGTTGCCAAGTGGCTACGCACCGTGTTTACCGCACAGCCAACCTCTGCCGCGATGCGACGCAGGCTGAAACCATGTTTCCTTAATACCTCGATTTCCATATGCACCTCATTTGTGATCATCGACCGGAACCTCAAATAATCCGCCGATCTTCTCTCAACTCAGTGTATCAACTTTCAATCGCCGACCTGTGTCAATTTACATCCGCTGGTGACAGGTAATCCTTTTTCGGCCAGATTTTGGTGAGGTCGAAGGGATGGTAAGGCACCTTGGCGGCATCTTTTTCCGGCATGATTTGCACATACAGCGTCCAGCGCGGAAAGTTTTTTTCTCGATGGCTTCGAACAAATCACGCTGGTGGCTTTCGCGGTCATCCGCTTTGATGATCACGTTGTTCTCGCATCCGTTGCGCTGAATCGATACGGGGACAAAGGTGGCGTCGATGATCTGTCCGCTTTTGAGTTCGACACCGAGGTCGGCCAGCGCCTGATTGAGATACTCGAACAGGGGTTCAACCAAGCGGTGTTCCTTGATGGCTTCGCGGAATGCCCACGCGGTGTGCGCATCGGGTACGTTGCCCGACAACTCAAGCCCGAGGAAGCGCATGAAGGAGAGCCGGTCGCTGACCTTGTATTGCAGCCGTTCATCAGACAGGTTGTGCAGACGCAGCAAAATGAGCAGCTTGAACATGAGCACGCGGCAGGTGGGACGGCGCCCGGCAGCGGTCTTGCGGTCTTTGGCATTAATTCGCTCCAGCAAGGAACGGAAGATTTCCCCGTCAATGACGGCATTCAGCCGTTCCAGTGTGTCGCCCGTTTTGCTCAAACTGGCGTAGCGCTTCTCAAGCTCAAACAGGCTGGTTTACATGGCAGAAGCGTAGCTGGGTTGGGGGATTTATAGAAGTGAAGTGCCCTTATGAGTAAAGCGAAATGGAAGTTGCATGGTTTGCTCAACCTCGACCTGGTTCGGGATAAGCCGATGCCAGGTCAAGGTTGCTCGACATAAGACCTTTAAGGCCTCTCCTCCGAGATCACGCGAGGTCGAAGCGATCGAGGTTCATCACCTTGATCCAGGCCGCTACAAAGTCATGGACAAATTTTTCCTGAGCGTCCGAGCTTCCATAGACCTCAGCCAGGGCACGGAGCTGGGAGTTCGAACCGAAGACGAGATCGACACGGGTGCCGGTCCACTTGAGTTCGCCGGTTTTGCGATCGCGCCCTTCGAACACGTCCTTGGCGTCCGAGACTGCCTTCCACTCCGTACCCATGTCGAGCAGGTTCAGGAAGAAGTCGTTGGTCAGCGCCTCTGGCCGCTGCGTAAAGACGCCGTGCTGGGTCTGTCCGACATTGGTATTCAAGACGCGCATGCCGCCGACGAGCACCGTCATTTCGGGCGCGGTCAGGGTCAGCAATTGCGACTTGTTGACCAGCATCGCCTCGGCCGATACGCTGTGGCTTCCCTTGAGGTAGTTGCGGAAGCCATCGGCGATCGGTTCGAGCACGGCGAAGGAGTCCACATCGGTTTGCGCCTGCGAAGCGTCCATGCGTCCCGGCGCGAAAGGAACCGTCACGGCGTGACCGGCATGCTTCACCGCCTGCTCGACGCCTGCGCACCCAGCTAACACGATCAGATCGGCAAGCGATACCTTCTTGCCGCCAGACTGTGCGCCGTTGAACTCGCCCTGGATGTGCTCCAGCGTCTTGAGCACGTTCGCCAGCTGCTCGGGCTGGTTGACCGCCCAATCCTTCTGCGGCGCGAGACGGATGCGGGCACCGTTCGCGCCACCGCGCTTGTCGGAACCACGGAAGGTGGATGCCGACGCCCAGGCGGTCGACACCAGTTGCGAGACAGACAGGCCCGACGCCAGGATCTTGCCCTTGAGGGAGGCAATGTCCTGTGCATCGATCAACTTGTGATTGACCGTGGGGATAGGGTCTTGCCAGATGAGCGCTTCGGCAGGGACTTCCGGGCCGAGATAGCGGGCGCGCGGGCCCATGTCGCGGTGGGTCAGCTTGAACCAGGCACGGGCGAAGGCGTCGGCGAACTGGTCCGGGTTCTCGTAGAAACGCCTCGAAATCTTTTCGTAAACGGGGTCGAAGCGCAGGGAGAGATCCGTGGTCAGCATGGTCGGCGCGTGACGCTTGGCCGGGTCGTGGGCGTCCGGAATGGTGCCGGCGCCGGCTCCACCCTTCGCAACCCACTGGTGCGCACCGGCCGGGCTTTTCGTCAGCTCCCATTCGTAACCGAACAGGTTCCAGAAGAAGTTGTTGCTCCATTTCGTCGGCGTGCTGGTCCAGGTGACTTCCAGGCCGCTGCCGATCTGGTCGGCGCCCTTGCCTGTGCCGAAGCGGCTCTTCCAGCCCAGGCCTTGTTCCTCGATGCCGGCGGCTTCAGGCGCAGGGCCCACCAGTGAGGCATCGCCGGCACCGTGGGTTTTGCCGAAGGTGTGACCGCCCGCAATCAGCGCCACCGTCTCCTCGTCGTTCATCGCCATGCGCGCGAAGGTCTCGCGGATATCCTTGGCCGCGGCGAGCGGATCTGGGTTGCCGTTCGGGCCTTCTGGGTTCACGTAAATCAAGCCCATCTGCACGGCAGCGAGCGGATTTTCGAGATCCCGGTCGCCGGAGTAGCGTTTGTCACCGCCCAGCCAGGTGGTCTCGGCGCCCCAGTAGGTGTCTTCTTCCGGCTCCCAGATGTCCTTACGCCCGCCGCCGAAACCGAAGGTCTTGAATCCCATCGATTCCAGCGCGACGTTGCCGGTGAGGATCATGAGGTCGGCCCAGGAAATTTTCCGGCCATACTTCTGCTTGATCGGCCACAGCAGCCTGCGTGCCTTGTCGAGGTTGACGTTGTCGGGCCAACTGTTCAGGGGCGCAAAGCGCTGGTTGCCGCGCCCTGCGCCGCCGCGACCGTCGCCGGTGCGGTACGTGCCGGCGCTGTGCCACGCCATGCGAATGAACAAAGGTCCATAGTGACCGAAGTCCGCCGGCCACCAGTCCTGCGAGTCGGTCATCAGCGCCAGCAGATCCTGCTTCACGGCCGCCAGGTCGAGGCTCTTGAACGTCTCGGCGTAGTTGAAGCCCTTGTCCATGGGATCAGACAGGGACGAGTGCTGGTGCAGTATCTTCAGGTCGAGTTGGTTCGGCCACCACTCACGGTTCGACTTTCCAGCGTCGGCGGTGTGATGGAATGGGCATTTCGTTTCGCTTGACATGTGTTTCTCCTTTGACAGTTTGAATCCAACGACTCGGTCCGATTTGGCGTCCGAGTACCGATCTATATTATTACGCGCGGTTCACCATAAACGTTTCGTATGCGTCCGCGCCTATGGCGTGGATGACACACCCGGGTATGCGTTTCCGGTTGAAGTGCGCCATCTTTTCCATCTACTGATAGTCTTGCATCAGCACCGGGCCACGCGGGCCGGCAGTCATGATGTTCTGATTGTCGACGACAGGTGCGCCACCGGTGGTGGTAAGTGATTTTTTGCTAGTCATGCTGTTTCTCCTTTTGAGTGGTTAGGGTTAATAGGCGAATGCGGCATCGGCATAGAGAGCAATTAGCCATCCCAATGTCGACGAGGGTTTGCTGGTATGTGATGTCATGTTTTGCTCCTTTTATTGAACTGCAAGATCATGTTAGGGGCAGCCTTTTTATTAATCAAATTGATTTTTACTCTCTACGTGATAGCAAATGGCTATTTTGAGGCGACGGCGATAGTGCATCTGTTTTCTGAGGGGAGTGTTCGATTGTCCAGCGTGCTACCATGCCGCGCCCGCTATGTCAGTTCTTGATCCTATTTTTGCCATCGAAGGGCCGCTTGCACAAGCGGTTGAAGGGTTTCGCGTGCGCCCGCAGCAGCTGGAAATGGCGCAGCGCATTGCTTTGGCCATTGCGGGCAACGCCGTGCTGGTGGCTGAAGCTGGTACAGGCACGGGCAAAACCTTTGCGTATCTTGTTCCGGCGTTGCTGTCAGGTGGCAAAGTCATCATTTCAACGGGGACAAAAACTTTACAAGATCAATTGTTCAATCGCGACTTACCGGTGGTGCGGGCAGCATTGAAAGTGGGCGCATCAATAGCGCTGCTCAAGGGCCGCTCGAACTATGTCTGCCCATATCATCTTGAACGCGCATTGAGCGCCGGGCGCCTGGCATCGCGTGAAGAAGCCGGTCATCTGCGCAAAATCGTCCGCTTTGCCGAGCGCACCAAAACGGGCGACAAGGCCGAATGTGTTGATGTTCCTGAAGATTCAGCGGCTTGGCAGGTAGCCACATCGACGCGCGAAAATTGTTTGGGGCAGGAATGTCCAAACGTCAAGCAGTGCTTTGTTTTGACAGCCCGCCAAAATGCACAAATGGCCGATGTAGTAGTGGTCAATCACCATCTGTTTTTTGCCGATGTAATGCTGAAAGATGAAGGCATGGGCGAGCTGTTGCCTGCGTGTAATACGGTAATTTTCGATGAGGCACACCAGTTGCCTGAAATTGCCGGACTGTTTTTTGGTGAGAGTATTTCCACATCGCAGTTGATTGATTTGTCGCGCGATGCGCGTAACGAAGGCATCACCTCGGCAAAAGATTACCTACCGTTACAAGAAGCTGCACAGTATCTGGATAAAGCCGCACGTGATTTGCGTTTGTCCGTGAAAGGCGAAAATGTGCGCTTGCCGGCAAGCCAGGTAGAAAACGAGCGCGATTTTTCTTCTGCTTTACAGACGGTGACAACCGCTTTACGTGAGTTGGGCAAGCACCTGGAAGCCCAGTCTGACCGTGGGGAGGGCTTGGCCAATTGCCTGGAGCGCACGCAGCAGCTAGTGCATCGACTGACGCGTTGGCAAAAAGGCGAGGCAGCCGAGGCGGATGGGTTGGTGGGGCCAGTGGTTAAGTGGCTCGAAGTGTATTCACACGCCTTATCGCTCAATGTAACACCACTGGATATTGCGCCGATTTTCCGCCGCCAGATGGAAGGTCATCCGCGTGCATGGATTTTTGCATCTGCCACACTGGCGGTGGGACAGAATTTTTCGCATTATTGCGATGCACTCGGCTTACATGAAGCTGAAACGGTGGTGTGGGGCAGCCCTTTCGATTACGCCAATAATGGGTTGCTGTACGCGCCGCTTGGCATGCCGGACCCGAATAGCGCCTTTTATCAGGAGGCCGTTGCCGAAGCCGCTTGGCCAGCCATACGGGCAGCAGGCGGGAGAACATTTGTGCTGTGCACCTCGTTACGCGCGATGCGGCGAATTCGCGAACTATTGCAAGAGAAATTGCAAAAAGAAGCACTCGATTTGCCCTTGCTCATGCAGGGTGAGGGTTCAAAAACAGAGCTGCTGGAACGTTTTCGCTTTCTCGGTAACGCGATTCTTGTCGCCAGCCAAAGCTTTTGGGAAGGCGTGGATGTGCGTGGTGAAGCGCTCTCGCTGGTGGTGATTGACAAGCTGCCATTTGCGCCGCCCGATGATCCGGTGCTCGCAGCACGCATTGAGAGTTTGCGCGTTGCGGGTGAAAATGCCTTTATGACTTATCAACTACCGCAGGCAGTCATCAGCATGAAGCAGGGCGCGGGTCGGCTGATTCGCGATGAAGCGGACCGCGGCGTACTGATGATTTGCGACCCGCGCCTGACCGGCAAACCGTATGGCAAAGCCATCTGGCGCTCGTTGCCACCGATGCGCCGCACGCGCGACATTATTGATGTCGAGGCATTTTTCGCGCAGCCGGTAAAATCAGCCCCATGAACGAACATGTCTGCATTGCCCTGGCAGATCGGCCGAATGCCGGATGTCATTATGAATCACTGGATCGTGAGCGGCTGGATAGCGAACTGGAACGCTTCGGCCATGGTTTTAACAACATGGTCATGGGGCAGCGGCCGCATCTGTTTTCCAGTTCCGTTACCTTTATGGGCGATGAGCATATCAGGCAGGATGTCGCATGAAGGTGTTTGGTTTTGCCGGTTATTCTGGCGCAGGCAAAACAACTTTGCTCGAAGCGCTGATTCCGCGCTTTGTCGCGGCAGGCTTACGCGTCTCGCTGCTCAAGCATGCTCACCATCATTTTGATATTGACCGACCGGGCAAGGACTCGTATCGTCTGCGTGAGGCGGGATGCGGCGAGGTATTACTTGTCTCCGGCCAGCGCTGGGCGCTGATGCATGAACTGCGTGACGCGCCGGAGCCCACTTTTGAAGAACAGATTGCCCGTTTTTCAGATTGCGATCTGGTGTTAGTTGAAGGCTTCAAGCACATGCCTGTGCCTAAGCTCGAAGTGCACCGGCCTTCGGTAGGTAAGCCACTTATTGCCACGGATGAAAACGAACATATTGTGGCTGTCGCCACCGATGAACCCGAGGTTGTTGTCAAGTTAACCCGGCGCCCGGTGTTGCCATTAAATAACCCGGCAGCGATTGCCGAATTCATTCTTCAGCATCAAGGATTCGTATGACGATTTTGAGTTTTGATGATGCATTAGGCCGCCTGCTGACGCATGCACAGGCAGTGACCGATACCGACTTCGTGCCCACTCACATGGCACGCGGGCGTGTATTGGCAAAAAGCCTCGTATCGTCGCTCAATGTGCCGCCGCTGGATAACAGTGCGATGGATGGTTATGCGGTGCGGTGTGCCGATGTCCCTAAGGCCGGTACACGCCTGCCGGTAATGCAGCGCATCGCAGCGGGCCACATGGGTCCTGCGTTGGTGTCGCAAACGGCCGCACGCATTTTTACCGGCGCGCCGATCCCGGTGGGGGCGGATGCGGTGGTGATGCAGGAACTCTGCACACAAAAGGGTGACACCGTGATCGTGAATACGGTACCGAGACCAGGCCAAGCCATCCGCCGATGTGGAGAGGATATTGCCGCAGGCGTAGAAGTCATTGCTGCTAACACGCGGCTGATCGCAGCGCATCTGGGTTTGGCGGCATCCATAGGCGCAGCGGAATTGTGTGTATTCCGCCAGTTGCATGTGGCTTTGTTTTCAACGGGTGATGAGCTCACCATGCCTGGCGAGCCGCTCAAGCCCGGTGGCATTTACAACTCGAACCGCACCATGCTGCATGCGCTGCTGGAAGGCCTGGGCTGCCTGGTGACCGATAGGGGCATCGTGCCGGATCAACGTGAAGCAACGCAAGCGGCATTGCGCGAGGCCGCGCAAGCGCATGATCTTATCTTGACCAGCGGCGGTGTTTCGGTGGGCGAAGAAGATCATGTGAAAGCCGCAGTGAGTGCGGAAGGCGCGCTGGATTTATGGAAGATTGCGATCAAGCCCGGCAAGCCATTTGCTTTTGGTTCGATACGAAAAATCGGTGCTGGTGAGACGGCAACTGAATCTTCTGCGAGCCCCATTACACCGTTTATCGGTCTGCCCGGCAATCCGGTCGCAAGTTTTGTGACCTTTCTCATGCTGGTGCGCCCCTTCATTTTGGCCATGCAGGGCACAAGCTGTGTGACACCTCGCGTGCTGCATTTGCGTGCCGATTTTGCTTGGGAGGGGGATGCACGACGTGAATTTTTACGTGCGCGCATCAACGACGAAGGTGGGCTCAGCTTATATCCGCATCAAGGTTCAGCGGTGCTCACCTCTTGCGCATGGGCTGATGGATTGATTGATAATCTGCCAGGGCACTCGATTCAACCGGGTGATATCGTGCGCTTTATCGATTTCAACGCGTTGGGATAAACACCATGCACATCCATCTGCTTTATTTTGCCGGGCTGCGCGAGGCGCTAGGCGTCACGACAGAAACGCTCGTGTTACCCACCGGGGTGGATACGGTTGCTACATTACGTGAATTTCTGGCTGCTCGCGGTGCGCCATGGACAGCACTCGTCACCATAAAAAACCTTCGCGCTGCTGTGAATCAGCAAATGGCAGGGCAAGACACGCACATTCAAGCCGGGGATGAAGTCGCGTTTTTTCCACCGGTAACTGGAGGGTAGCAGGCCATGTCGGTGACCATACAGGAGGCTGATTTTGATTGTGGTCAGGAAATTGCCGCAATCTGTACCGGACGCGAGGATATTGGCGCGTTAGCCAGCTTTATCGGCTTGGTGCGGGCAGACACGCTGAGTGAGGAAAGGATCGACGCGATGCAGCTGGAACATTATCCCGGCATGACAGAAAAGGCCCTTGCCGAGATCGTGGTGCAGGCAAAATCGCGCTGGGAGCTGCAAGCTGTTCGAGTGATACATCGTATTGGACGACTGGTGCCGGGTGAGCAGATTGTGCTGGTGGTGGTTGCTGCATCGCATCGCGGGTCAGCTTTTGCCGCCTGCGAATTCATCATGGATTTTTTGAAAACCCGTGCTCCCTTCTGGAAAAAGGAAGAAACGGCTCACCATGGACAATGGGTAGAGGCGCGTGATGCGGATGATTTCGCTGCAGATCGATGGGAAAAAACACGTAGCGAAAAATAACCTCACCACTTAAACGCCATATCGATAGGATGCCCACTTACCTTAAAGGAGTAATGAACTCATGGCTATTTCCAGAGCGCAGATGGAAACCAGGATCCGCAATTATTTTGCTGCCTGCAATCAAGCAGATAAAGAAAAAATCATGTCATTTTTTATTCCTGAAGGTACGCATTATTTTCCCGAGGGGAGCCCTTTCGGTGTTTTAAGGGGCGCCCAGGCCATTGCTGAATGCTGGGTTAACTGCGTTAATGACATCGGCTCCTACTGGACCGTGGATAATTTTGCGGGTGACATGGAAAGCCGCCAGGCAGTGATTGAGTGGAGTCACTTCAAAAAAAAGATCGGGCAGTTATTGCGTGGTGATGAATGGTATCGTTTTACCGAAGATGGCTTGATTATTGAAATTCGGGCGTATTACGCCGCTCCGACGCACGCAGGTGTTACAGAGCATCGTATTGGCGGCTTCGATTATGCAGGCCGTGGCTACCCGTTGTTGAAACCTGAAAATAACTCTGCAAAATAATATGAAACCCCATTACATCAATCACCAATGGGTCGAGAGCGCAGCCTCTTGCCCGAACATTAACCCGTCAGACATCAACGATCGCATTGATGACTATGGATGGGCAAATAGAGATGCCGTAGATCAAGCAGTTGCTGCCGCGAACAATGCCTTTCCGGCATGGGGAAAGGTAAGTATTCAAACCCGTGCAGATGCGTTGGATCAGATTGGTTCAGAGCTTATTCAACGACGCGCCGAATTGGCAGACCTCTTGGCCCGAGAGGAAGGTAAAGTGCTTGCAGAAGCCAGCGCGGAAGTGCTGCGGGCTGGACAGATATTCAAGTTTTTTGCCGGAGAAGCACTGCGCATGGGGGGGCAGCTTATCGCTTCGGTGCGGCCAGGATGCGAAGTAGAGGTGTTGCGTGAACCGATGGGCGTGATCGGGTTGATATCACCGTGGAATTTTCCTATCGCCATTCCTGCATGGAAAATTGCTCCGGCGCTGGCCTATGGCAATTGTGTGGTGTTTAAACCTTCCGAGCTGGCGCCTGGGTGTGCCTGGGCGTTGACAGAAATCATCAGCAGAGCCGGCCTGCCTGCCGGGGTGTTTAATTTAGTGATGGGCGCGGGGGCAGACGTCGGGCAAGCCTTGATTGAATCAGATCAAATCAATGCCATCAGCTTTACCGGCTCTGTCGCGACAGGAAAAAGGATTGCGCAAGCCGCGATGCAACGTCTGACTAAAGTGCAACTGGAAATGGGCGGTAAAAACCCGTTGGTCGTGTTGGATGATGCGCATCTGGAAACCGCCGTCAATTGCGCGGTAAATGGAGCCTACTTCTCGGCAGGTCAGCGTTGCACGGCATCATCCCGCTTGATCGTGACTAAAAATATCTATAAGGCATTTGTCGAAGCGCTGATAAATCGCCTGCGCGAACTTAGCATAGGCGATGCACGGGCCTCCGGTAGCGACATAGGCCCGGTGGTCGATCAACAGCAACTGGACAAGGATTTACGCTATATCGCCCTGGGTCAAAAAGAAGGGGCACGCCTGGTTTTCGGTGGCGACAGGCTGAAACGAGAAACGGATGGCTATTACCTGAACCCGGCACTCTTCATTGACGCAGACAATACCATGCGTATTGCACGGGAAGAAATTTTCGGGCCCGTTGCCTGCATCATTCCGGCGGATAATTACGAACACGCACTGGAAATCGCGAATGACAGCGATTTTGGCTTGTCCGCGGGGATATGTACCACCACCTTGAAAACTGCCATGCACTTCAAGCGCAACGCCCAGGCCGGCATGGTCATGGTGAATCTTCCCACTGCTGGTGTGGATTACCATGTGCCCTTTGGCGGCACGAAAGCATCAAGCTATGGCCCGAGAGAACAAGGTGCGCAGGCCATAGAATTTTTTACCCGCACCAAGACAGCCTATACCGCTGATTAAAACCTGTTCAACCCACCTAGCTACAAGGAGAATGAAATGCCTATCACCCAATTTGACCACTACACCCTACGCGCCCGCGATATCGAGGTTTCTGCTCGCTTTTACCAGGATGTGATGGGGTTTCGTGTCGAGACGCTGGATAGTTTTGCCTTCCCGTTTCGCCTTTTGTTCCTGGGTGATCAGGCCGTAGTGCATCTTTTAGGCGCGGGTGCCGAGTTGGACGCGTTTTTAGGTCGCCATGCACCCTCTTATGAAAAAGGTGCTGAACGTGGCACAGGCAATATGGAGCACGTGGCGTTCAATGCCACAGGATTCAAGGAGTTTCTTGCACGCGTGAAAGCAGCTAAGGCGCACTATGTCCAAAGAACCTTGGCGGATTACGGGGTGGTTCAACTGCTCATCGCTGATCCGGATGGCATCGAGATTGAAGTTAACTTTCCCATTGGCGAGCTAAACGATTGATTGGTGACGTGAAAAAGCCAGGCAATCAGTCTGGCTTTTGATGGGTGGTTAGCTTTTTTGATCAATCCATCATTGAGCCGCGGGCGTTGCTGACGGCAATGGCGTGAACTCAACAGGCACCCAGCGATAGCTGTCTTTGCCTTCAGGGGTGACGTGGCCAATGCCAGGGAAAGGCAAGTGGGCGCCTGCCATGAGAGACTTTTCGCTGGCTACACGCTTGAGGATTTCACGACGTGTGGCAATGGCTTTTTTCTGGTCGGTATCGAATTGAATGGCGACCTCAGGATGGGCAAACTGAATGGCGTGTGCGTGGAGCAAGTCGCCTGTGATGAAAAGTTTCTGTCCTTGAGATTCGACGACGTAAACCCTATGGCCTGGCGTGTGACCAGAAGCATTGACGGCCTGGATACCGGGGACGATTTCACCCGTGCCATCGCCAGCCAGCGTTTTCCAGTGCCCACTGGCCTGATAGGGTGCGGCGCTATCTTGTGCCATTTTGAAAAAAGGCTGCGTTTCTTTAGGTGCGCCGGCTGCAATTTCCTTTGACAGCCAGAAGTCATTTTCTGCTTTGGACACATACACATCCGCTTGCGGGAAAACTGGCTTGCCTTGGGCATCATTGATGCCACCCACATGATCCGCGTGTAAATGCGTAATGATGATGCGATCGACTTGCTCTGGCTGATAACCCGCCGCTTTCATGTTCTGCAGCAGATTGCCCAGTGTGGGGCCAAATAAGCCCGCAGCACCTGCATCAACCAGCACCAAGTGCTTGCCCGTATTGATGAGATAGGCATTCACGGCGGTATTCATTTTAGGGTTGCCGACAAACAGGCGATCCAGCGAACGGTTAAGCGTTTTTTCGTCGGCATGTTGCAAAAGGCCTTTATCCAATTGCATGGCACCGTCAAACAAGGCAGTGACTTCAATTGAGCCAACCATCAAACGGTAATAGCCTGGCACTTGTGTATGCACCATGGGCGCAGCGGCATAGGCAGGGCTCATCGGTAGCAGCGCAGCGCTTGAGAGGGCAGATGAGGCGATTAAGGCAGTGAATAGT
The DNA here is from genome assembly GCF_000934545.1 of Rugosibacter aromaticivorans. Classification (GTDB taxonomy): domain Bacteria; phylum Pseudomonadota; class Gammaproteobacteria; order Burkholderiales; family Rhodocyclaceae; genus Rugosibacter; species Rugosibacter aromaticivorans. The sequence continues at coordinate 1,626,955 of NZ_CP010554.1, read as the reverse complement.
CGGGAAAGTTTATGCATGAAAAATCTCCTTTTTAGTTGATAAAAATTACCAAGCGTCACCAAATTTCAGAATAGGAATCGGCTCATCCGCCAATATACGACATTTCAATTTTTTGAATTTTTGCAATTTCGCCTGTTTTTTCTGTGCGTATTTCGGAACGCATTTCAGAATAGTTGTCGCTGCGTGCGCGCCAAACGCCAGCAATTGCGCGGGATAAGTCATCATCATTTTTGTCACCTCGCAGCAGGCTGCGCACATCGTGTCCCTGCTGTGCAAACAGGCAGGTGTATAGCTTGCCTTCAGTCGACAACCGGGCGCGGGTGCAACTGCTGCAAAACGCCTGCGTGACCGATGAGATCACCCCGATTTCGCCCGCGCCATCCAGATAACGCCAACGCGCGGCGACTTCGCCTGCATAACGGGCATCAATGGCCTCCAGCGGAAACTCTGCCTGGATCAGCGCAATCACCTCGGTAGATGGCAATACCTCAGCCATGCGCCAGCCATTGGAATTGCCGACATCCATATATTCGATAAAGCGCAACACATGATCGCTGTGGCGAAAATGGCGTGCCAGCGGCAGAATCTGACTATCATTCGTGCCGCGTTTGACAACGCAATTGATCTTGATGGGCAAACCGGCTGCCGCCGCTGCTTCAATGCCATGCAGCACATCGCTCACGGCGAAATCGACATCGTTCATGCGCTTGAAAATAACATCGTCCAAGGCATCGAGACTCACGGTAATGCGATGCAGCCCGGCCTCCTTGAGCGTCTGCGCCTTTTTCGCCAGCAGCGCGCCATTCGTGGTCAGCGTAATTTCCACGGGTAACCTGGCGAGCTGTTCAATCAGCTTTTCGAGACCTCGACGCAGCAGCGGCTCGCCGCCGGTGAGGCGGATTTTCTCCACACCTTGTGCCACGAAGACACGCGCGATGCGCTCGATCTCCTCGAACGACAGCAAGTCGTTACGCGATAAAAAGGGATAATCGCGTCCGAAGACGGTTTTCGGCATGCAATACACGCAGCGGAAATTGCAACGGTCGGTCACTGAAATACGCAAGTCGCGCAGGGGACGTTTGCGCGTGTCGATCAGCGACCTGTCATGCGTGCCCGAGTCGGCTGACGAAAAAGTCTTGTCCAGAGACGGCTCTGCATTTTCTGCGGTCAGATTCAAAAGTCCGTCAGGGGACGGCGCTGATGATACGGCGATGGGAATGATGCGATCAATGGCGTTCATAAGACGCAAACTATAAGCGGGTGGATAGCTGGAGGCAAGGGAAAGAATCTGTCATTCCCCTGTTTTTAGAAGGGTAATGTGTGCGGAAGGCGTTACGTACGCGGCTGCAGTGCCTGGTCTACCTGCTGCTCCATCGTCCGTCCGTTGTCTTCGAGAAACACACATTGAAAGATGCACCGGCTCTGGCTGTTTGCCGCCCACAGCTCGCCGACTTTCCGTTTTTCTATCTCGTAAGGGTCGTTGCGCAAATGCGCACCCTTGTACTCGATCACCGCAATCCGTCCATCCATCAGCTCGATAATGAAGTCGGGAAAGAAGCGGCCACGCGCTGTCGGCAACCAGAAGCCGAACGGCGCCTGATCCAGATTGCGTACCCACTGCTTGACCTGCGGATGCCGATCAATCAGGCGCGCGCATTCGAACTCCTCGCCCTTGTCTTTCAAATCGGCAATGACGGGGTAATAGTGCTTCTTGAATTCCCAACGCCCGGCATAACGGCTACTTGCGGGGGCGGGGTAGCTGCCCGGCTCGAAACGGAAGGGTTGCGACCAGTCCGGCTCGACCTGCCAGGCACCATCCAGCACCCGTTGCTGAAACTGCACCTTGGCGGCGGCTTCGCGCAGGTCGGCAATTTGCGCCTCGATGCGCCGCGCCAGCACAAAGCGCATGCGCGCCAGCGTATTGAGCGAAGCGCGCTGGTCAAAGAGCAGGTAATTCACCACGGCCGTCAGATAGGCCAGCAGATGCGCTTGCACGATATCCGACTGGCGCACCTCGCGATTCAGCCAGCGCACCAGATCATCCGCGGTGATATGGACATTGACCGCATCCAGCGCAAGTTGCCCGACATCCGCCGCACGCATTTTGACTCGCCGAGCCTCATCGACATAAATCTCAAACGCGTTGTCCGATTCCACCACCTGAAACCCCGGCAGCGAAACCGGCTGCGCCAGCAGGTTCAAATCCACACTTTCCAGCACCGCTTCCCGCTCCAGCGGGAACAGCGGCGCTTGCGCATCGGCGCGGTAGCCCAGCGGCGGCACCGGAGCAAAAGGCACGCCGCGCATCGAAGGCGCGGTCTCTGCGGCCACCACGGCGTTGTGTTGCGTTACTTTCTGACGAATCAGGTCTTGTTTCTTTTCGCTGCGCTCAGTCGCCAGCAATAATTTTTCAACCGTCTCGTCCACGTGGCCGGTGATGGTCACCAGCGAACCTTTGCCATTTGGCGCGGGCGCGACGGTCACACCCGCCGCATGTTGCAACCCGGCAGCATTGGAGACTTCCAATACCGTTGTCACCGGTGGCAAAAAAGTTCCCGAAGGGACGCACAGCGCTGGCGCTGGTGACACGGCGTTGAACAATGGCATTTGTGGTGCAATCATTGACGCCACATCCAGCGCCTCGAAGCCCATGTTGGAGACCAGCCTGTCCACCAGCGCGGTTGCGGCATGGGCAAAGGTGGCCTCGCATACATGCGCATAAGCGTGGTTGAGCGGCTCACGCCTGCGCCGCTGCGCATACGGCATGCGCAACACCCGCCCCAGCAACTGCTCTACCGCCGTGGCGGAGGAGAGCGGTTGCAGCGAACATAACACGTAGGCAAACGGGCAATCCCAGCCTTCGCGCAACGCCTGCACCGTGATGATGTAGCGCAGTGGCGAAGCAGGCGAGGACACATCCACGCCCGCCAGATCGCGCTGGCTGCCGGTGGCGATGGCAATCTGCTCTTCGGGTATGTGCAGCTCGTTGATCAGATGTTGCCGCAACACGTCCGGCGGCACGGCATCATTCACGTTCTGCGCCTGGAACAGCACAATCGGCCGCACATAAGTGTCACCCGCCGCCTGTGCTTGTTGCGCCTCGGTCTCCAGCCACTGGCGCGTCTGCACTGCACCAAACACTGCCGCTTGCCAGCCTTCCGGGTGCTCGCGCAACGTGATCGGCAGCTTGATCATGTCTTCTGCCTGCAACTCCTGCGCCGAGACGTGATACAGCACATTGCTCTGGTGCGGCAAGGGCGTGGCGGTCAGTTCCAGAATCGCGGAAGGGTTCAGGCGCTTTAACGCGACAAAGCTTTTCTCCGTTCGCGTGTTGTGTGCTTCATCCACCACGATCAACGGATGATTCAGCGCCAGCCAGTTGGCCAGCGAATAGCGCGGCTGCCCGACGTAGGCTTGCAGCATGGCATTAGCTTCGGTCACATCCTCCGCCCGCACAAACGCATCCGGCACGGTGGCGAGTTGCGCCAGTTTTTCGGCCGGTAGCGATTTGAAGTGCCGCTCGAACGATTCCGAGAACGCATACACGTTGCGCGTGTCGGTCTGCTCCACGCGGAAGCTCTGGATCGTCGCCACCACCACGATCGTGTGCCGTCCCCAATCGGTGGGCGAGAGTGTGCTCACGCGGTCAAGGTCGCACACCTGCAAACGCTGGCCGTAGGCTGCTTCCAGCGCCGTGCGGTAGGGATGCCCCGGCGTTTGCAAGGCGGTGAGTGTCTGCGCACGAATCGCGTCGGAGGGCACCAGCCACACCGCCACGGGTGCATCGTTCGCCTGCCATTCGCGCGCCATGCGCACGATGGCGTGCGCCGCCAGCAGCGTCTTGCCGCCGCCGGTGGGGATGCGCAAACACACGCAGGGAATCTCGCCAAAGGCCGCCGTCTGATACGGGCTGCCCGCCTGTTGGAGAAAGGCACTGGCCGCGCCAACCTGAGTCGCCTCACGCAAAAAGCCGGACAGCGCCGACAGCGCGGTGGACTGGTAACTCTTGAGCAGCAGGTCGGCCATGGTTATCGCGCCTTCACATCGTAAGGAATGTGTTTGAACGTCACGCCCGCCGCTGCCAGTCGCGCCGCACCCAGGCGGCAGGCTTCGCCGTAAATGAGCTTTGGCCCCTCATGCGGGCAGAGGCGATCAATGGCCGCCAGCACCTCATTGGTCAGTACATTGCCCGATGCTGGACGTTTATCGCCGAGGATGCCATTGAACAGCAGATAAATCGCGCAGCCCTCATGCATGCCGAGCAAGGGCACCGTCCACGGCCCGCTGCTGGCGCGGCCGGTTTCCTGCATCCAGACAAAACTCGCCAGGGTATTAAAGCGCACCGCCGGATGGATGCTGCCCTCGGCCGTGAACATTGGCTCGCCCAGGCGCATGAAGCGAAAGCCGCCGCCGCCCTGCCAATTCACCGCCGGCGAGATGCCGCCTTGTTCCCCGGTGACAACTTTTTGCAAACGCGGGATGCAATGCGTCACCGCATGCTCGCCCATCTCGATGCCGATCCAGCGCCGCCCCATCTTGTGCGCCACGGCCGCCGTGGTGCCAGAACCGAGAAAACTGTCGAGAATGAGGTCGTTGGGGTTGGTGGCAATGTAGAGGATGCGTTGCAACAAGCGTTCAGGTTTTGGTGTCGAAAAAGGGTCTTCTGTTGTAAAAAGAACCTTACTTTCTTTTCTTGACTCGTCGTTGTGCCCGGCATCCTCATGTGTCCACCATGTAGAAGGCACAACCCCACTTTGCACTCGCGCAAGGTAACGCTTGAGTTGGGGTGCGCCCAAGCCGTCTTTTCCAAAATAGATTCCGTTATTTGCGAGTAGCAGTGCCATCTTGTCACGTGATGTGTACCAACATCGCCCCTTGGGTGGCCAGTATTCCTTGCCCGTTTTTGGGTTCACGAGGGGGTAGTCGTAGTTTTCAGAGTAAGTTTTTACCGAAAGGTTGTCGGTTCGCCAAGGTCCATTACCGTCGTTGTCGTCGTGCTTGTAGAGCGAATCTTGCTTATCAGAACGTGGTAACAAATTTCGCTCAAACAGTCCGTTTTTTGTATAAACGAAAAGGTGGTCATGAAAGTCTGAGAAGCCTTTTGCATCACTGGCTACAGCGTATTTTTTCTGCCAAACCACATTCGCTACAAAATTCCTTCGCCCAAACACCTCGTCCATCAACACCTTCAGGTAGTGCCCTTCGTTGTCGTCGATGGTCACCCAGATCGAGCCGTCCTCGGCCAGCAATTCGCGCAGTAGCGTGAGGCGTGGGGTCATCATGGACAGCCACTGGCTGTGTTCGAGGTTGTCGTCGTAATGTTCGAACGCGCTTTTCGTGTTGTACGGCGGGTCGATGAAAATGCACTTCACGCGGCCGCGATAAAACGGCAGCAGGGCTTTCAAGGCATCCAGGTTGTCGCCCTGGATCAGCAGGTTGTCGGCATGGTTTTCACCGGAGTTGTCGCCATAGTCGGCGACAGGTTCGAGCACGCGGTAGGGCGTTTTGTCAGCAATGGTCAGCGCCTCGGTGCGGTTAAGCCAGTCTAGCGTGGGCATGGGTCAACGTTTCCAAAGCTGGCTTCTCGAGGCAGCAACCCTCCTGCATGTGGTGGCACGGGCAAGCGCTTAAATAAGAATTCTTTTTGTTTTCCGTTGGTTAGCATCACAACTCGGTTGTTCGTGGTTTGTCGCTTAAATAAGAATTACGCCCAGAATGGCAGGTAGCGTGCGTACTTCCGCGAACCGCCAACCTTTTCATCCAGCTTGATCATCCCCGCCTCAATCGTGGCAGAAATGATCTGCGAGATGATGGCGCTCTTGGACTCCGAAAGATGAAATCGCTCGCGCAGCGACTGGTTGGTCATTCGTTCCGACATGACCCACTTTAAGGCGCGGTGCTGGTAGCAGGCTCGGATGCGATCATCACGATCCATATTCTCCAAGGGGCTTGGCCCGAAGAGAATAACTACCGTACGCTTGTGACTCACCCGGAAATTGGGTGCCGGCAACTGATATACCTCGGCAGCCTGCACGACTCGGTCGATTCCACTGCTCTTTTCTGCGCAGATACCCATCCGCCGCATCAGATCGGCAAGGCGTTCATTGCGGGACTGATAACCATCGATAAACCGCTCTATTGGCACTACCGGTTCGCCGGGGTTGGAGATTTCGACACGGTTGTCATATATTTCCACCATCACGGACGCCCCGGTGATGCGCATGTCTTGGTGGATCAAGGCATTGGCTACCAACTCGCGGATGACGATTTCCGGAACCAGTTTCACTTCCTTGCGCAGCGCGTCTTCGATAATCTCGTTCTGCGGTAATTGGTTCATCACGAAACGAACCAGCCCCTGAAAGCCGACTGCATATCCTTTAGTGCCTGGCTGATCGAGTCGCGTATCCAGTTTGGATGTGCCGACATACACCACGACGCGCGGCGCTTTGCGGGCAAGGTCGGGGAAGTCATCCAGACGTTTGGCCAGCAACAGGACACATAAACGCCGGATAGCGTAAGTGCCGTTGGATTCGTCGATCAGCCTTTCGCTCAGCAGGCGGTCGATAACACCTGTCTGTTCCGTAGGGTAGGGCAGCTTGAGCAATTCGAAAAAGGTTTGCGTGTCGAGCAGTTCAACCACTTGCTGCGCATCAAGCCCGACCTTTGAATGTTCTTCCAGCCAATCCGGCCCACCTTCGGCAAAAATTTTACGTAACTGGTCTTCGCTCATTGGCACCAATGCCTCGCCGGAGCGCATCAGATACTTGCCATCGAGATGGTATGCCGTTCCGCGGAGGCGCGAGGGGATGTGAAAAACCAGCACTCGGCCATCGGGATGCGCAACTTCTTCGATGTCCACTCTGAAACCAACGGCCTGAAACAATTTTTCGGCCATGGCAACCGGGTCATTAAATGCCTGTGTGCCTACCACGGGACGCGGCGGCTTGTTGGCAATGCCGAGCAAGAACAATCCGCCACCTTCATTGGCAAGGGCAACGCAATATTCATACAGCTTGTGGTTGTCGAATTGGGTCTTTGCTTCCTTGAATTCCAGACGCTGGGTCTCGGAACGAGACTTGCGCCACATATCAATTTGATCAGGTGTTGTGGTCATGTCCAGAAAGGATTGCGAAGATGTCCGACGATGTGCAAGCTGGTTTCTAGCGCCTTGTCCCGATTGAAGCGCGTCAGGTAAATCGACATTTTGATTTCTTTGCGATGTTCCAAAGGGAGAAGCCATGCGGTTACGAGGGCGGATTATGAAGCAAATTGCTACTCGACGATAGACATGCCCGCCTGTATGACGTCCGCTGGCGTAAAAGTCGATGCTGGTGAGATGGCGCGCAGCAAGTACCTTGGGGTGCGGCGATGGGCAAGAAACATGGCTTTACACTTTTGTTGATTCTCTGGTTTCTTTGCTTACAACTCTGCGGCATGATGCGAAGTCTGTAGGTGCCTCGCAGATGCTTTGTCTGCCGGGTTTCGTTTTTTAATCAAAGGAGATACAAATGAACGTTCGTTATTTGATGATGGCTGCATTCATGTCACTGGGCTCGTTTGGCATGGCGGCTGCTCATGCCGAGGATGCTGCAAACGTTACCCATGGGCCCGGTATGCACCGAGGCGAAATGCGTGAGGAAATGAAAAAGCATTGTGAAGCCAATCCGCAAAAATGCGCCGAAATGAAGGAGCGCATGAAAAAGGAACACGAGGAAGTGCGTGCCGCCTGCGAAAAAGAGCCTGCGCGCTGCAAGGAAATACGGCAGGAACATCGGGAAAAAATGCGTGAGAAGCTATGCGCAGAGAATCCCGAGCAGTGCGCGAAGATGAAGGCCCGCCACGAAGCAATGCAGAAGCAATGCGCAGCTGATCCGAAAGCCTGTGAAGCAAAAAAGGCAGAGATGCGGGAGAAAATGAAAGAGCGCATGAAGCAACATCACGAGCAGCGCATGGAATCGCATGAGTCGATGACTACTCCTGATGGTGCATCGCCCGATAAAAAGTAACTCGCACACATAGAAACTGCGAAACTGAGAAACTGCGGCATGGGCAATGGTCACTCGTTGCTCATGCCGCGTTCGTGCGCGCGCGGCATGGCGGTTAGTTCGGAACTATTCCGATGCCGATACCTTTAGTTGGTATCATTCCCTTGTTTGCTGCCGTCTCACCAACGCCGACTTTTACGCTTGTCTGGTTCGGGTGCTGTAACGTCGCAAACGACTTTACGTGCCTGATTCAATAAGCGTGGGAAGTCGGCAAGACGATTTAACAGGGTGATTTCAGGAGCTACTAAAAATCATGGGAATGATGATTTTAAAAGGCTTTAATCATTTTTTATGATCTATACCATCAAGTTTGATGCTTTATAAAGCGTCAAATAAGATGGCTACTTCATGTAAGAGCGCATCATCCGGTACTTGAGCTTTATTCAATAAAGGTGCTATCGGCTATGTCGAATGGTGGTCTTCTTGTTGTGCTAGACCATCCGAACACAGACCAATACCCGAACCAACGTATGTTTGTGGTTCGCATTCGTGGCTATGCCTATCTGGTACCGTTTGTAGAGACAGAAAATGAGGTATTTCTCAAAACGATTATCCCAAGTCGGAAAGCGACACGCCAATACTTAGCAGAGGAAAATTAAAATGGACAAAGAAAGCAAACTTGAGGAAGAAATTCTAGCCTCCTTTGAAAGAGGGGAGTGGAAGTCCGTCCCGAAACTCAAAAGTGAAATTGCACGCTTTGCAGCAATCGCCTCTGCGGCATTGGCCAAAAACAAGCGGGTCAACATTCGCATCTCTTCCCGAGACCTTGACGACATTCAAGCAAAGGCCGCAGAGGAAGCAATTCCTTATCAGACGTTAATGGCGAGTGTCCTCCACAAGTACGTTACAGGGCGCCTTGTGGAACCATCGCCCAACCTACCCCCTCGTTCAAGCGGGACGCGCCAAAAGCGGTGCGCCACTTAACTTCACGGTTGGACATCACAAACAAAAATGGGGCGAAAAAAATAAGGGGGAGACCACGGTTTCGTCTTTTGAAAAAAAAGTCGGCGCTGGTGACACGCTGCGGAGCTTTGAATCTGACCGCAGGAAATGCAGAGCCGTCTCTGGAAAGTACCCTTGGGGTGCGGCGACAATCGTGTCTAACCTTGTTCAATCCGAATCAATTCATCAAACCAACAGAAAATTCACCTAAAAGATCGCCGCACATGTCTGAAACATTTATTCCCAGCAAGGACGCTTCGCTGGAGTCGTCTATTTCTACACTCCTGGGCAAACTCGAGTCGATCGGCTTTCACGTCATCGAGCGTTCGTGGCTCAATGAGATTGAAAACATCTGGTCGGTGCATGTCACCGACCGCGATTGCACGCGCTTGTTCAGCAATGGCAAAGGGGGGTCCGAGCTGGCGGCACGCGCCAGTGCGCTGGGTGAGTTTTTCGAGCGCCTCAGCACCAATTATTTCTGGACTCACTTCTATCTGGGCGGCACCGTGGCCAAGAATGACTTTGTGCATTATCCGAATGAACAATGGTTTCCGGTCAAGGGTAAGGCCTGGCCGAAAGGTATCCTTACGCCCGAGTTGCAGGCGTTTTACAACCCCGAAAAGGCAGTGCATGCCGAACAACTGATCGATCTTAATTCCGGCAACGCGGAACGTGGCATTTGCACGATTCCCTATACGCGTTTGCGCGATGGTCAGACGGTACTGTATCCGGTCAATCTGATCGGCAACCTGTATGTGAGCAACGGCATGTCGGCGGGCAACACGCTGATGGAAGCACGCACACAGGCGTTGTCAGAAATTTTTGAGCGCGACATCAAGTTTCGCATTATTCGTGATGGCCTTTGCCTGCCGGACGTGCCGGAAGCGGTGATCAATCGCTACCCGCGCATTGCCGCCGGAATACACGGCTTGCGTGCGGCGGGCTTTGGCATTCTGGTCAAGGATGCGTCGCTCGGTGGCGAGTATCCCGTGATGAATGTGACCTTGCTGCATCCGCAAGATCAGGGCGTGTTTGCCAGCTTCGGGGCGCATCCGCGCTTTGAAGTGGCGCTGGAACGTGCGCTGACCGAACTGTTGCAGGGCCGGGCACTGGATTCCCTGGGCGACTTTCCTGCGCCCGGGTTTGATCAGGATGAGATTGCGGACGCGCAAAATCTGGAAATCCACTTTGTCGATTCCAGCGGCGTCATCAGCTGGGAGTTTCTGCGAGATACACCCGATTTTGAATTCGTCGATTGGAATTTTTCCAACACCACGGCGGAGGATTACCAGTGGTCGGTGGATCGCATTCATGCCAGCGGCCATGACATCTTTGTCGCCGATTTCACGCATCTGGGCGTTTACGCTTGCCGCATGTTTGTGCCGGGCATGTCGGAGATTTATCCGATTGAAGAGTTGCAGTGGGAAAACAACACCGTTGGCAATCTGGTGCGTCCTGCGATTTTGCGCCTGAACGAGCTGACTCAGACTGAATGCCAAACCTTGCTCGACACCTTTGCCCAACTCGATCTGGCCGAAGAGTTGCCGATTACCACGCTCATCGGGTTGGCTGCGGACGCCGACACGGCATGGGCCGACTTGCGTGTGGGCGAACTCAAGACATTGCTCGGCCTGGCGGTTGGTGACGAGGAGGTGGTGCTGGAAGGCTGTGCATGGATCGGTCAGTTTGGCGTACTCAGCGAGCAACGTCGCCGGGTCTATCGCTGTATCGAAAACCTGCTGCAACTCGATGATGCAGAACGCGATGTTGGCCAGTATAACGAGACCCTCAGCTTACTGTTTGGCGAGCCGACATTGCGCCAAGCCACTGCACTAGTCCGTCGCGAGCAGCCGTTCTTTGGCCTGAATACGCTGGGTGCCAATATGGAAGGCAGTGAGATGCACCAACGATTGCTGGGCGCGTATCAAAAAGTGCAGCGTTTGAAAGGCGTTCCCCTAAACTAAACAAAGGAGCAAACATGCCTGTTTCTACCGAAGAAAAAAAACGGATCGTCAGCGAATTTTTACAGCGTTGCGCTGCTTATGCGGATGACAAGCTGGCGGCGTATCAGCAGCAAGCAGCCCTTGCCAAGGGTAACGAAGGGCTGACGCTACAGGACAAAATTTCGCACTGGACGGCTTATCGTGTATTTACCGAGTACACGGTGGAAGAACTCAAAACCGCCGAGCTGGATAGTTGGTTTGCTGAATAAGCGTAGTCAATAAGCCGCCAGCGCGGTTTTAATGTATCTCACGGGTTTCGAGGAAAACGATATCCGGATACTTTTCCCTCGTCATGTTCAGGTTCACGCGGTTCGGCGCGAGATAGACATAATCACCCGCCCCATCGAGCGCTACATTGACACCGGATTTTTCGGCCAGTTGCTGAATCATGGCGGCGTCCCCTCGCAGCCAGCGCGCGGTGGAGACGTTGTAGGGTTCAAAAAAGCAATCCACGCCGTATTCAAATTCCAGCCGGTGAGCAACGACATCAAATTGCAGCGTGCCGACCGCGCCGAGAATCAGATCATTGCTGTGAATCGGCCGGAAAAGTTGAGTTGCGCCCTCTTCGGCCAACTGCTGCAAGCCTTTTTGCAGTTGTTTCATTTTCATCGGATTACGAATCTGGGCGCGGCGAAAATGTTCCGGCGCAAAGCAGGGGATGCCGGTGAACTGGATATCTTCGTCTTCGCTAAACGCATCGCCCAGCACGACCGTACCATGATTCGGAATGCCGAGAATATCGCCCGGCCAGGCTTCATCCGTGGTGTTGCGGTCTTGCGCCATGAAGGTGATGGCGTTATTGATTGCCAGCGTCTTGCCGGTGGAACGCTGCTTTAACTTGATGCCGCGTTCAAACTTGCCGGAACACACACGCACAAAGGCGATGCGGTCGCGGTGTTTGGGGTCCATATTGGCTTGAATCTTGAACACGAAGCCGGAGAACTTTTCTTCGTCCGGCGTCACGGTGCGGGTGAGCTTGTCAACCGAGTTGCCAACCGAGTTACCAACAATCGCATCACGCGGTTGCGGTGGCGGCGAGAGGTCAACCACGGCATCAAGCAGCGATTGCACGCCAAAATTGTTAGACGCCGAGCCGAAGAACACGGGTGTCTGCTTGCCCGCAAGATAGGCTGCACGATCAAACGTGTGCGATGCGCCACGCACGAGTTCGACTTCACTGCGCATCTCATCCACTTGGTCGGGGATGAGTTCATCGAGGCGCGGGTTGTTAATGCCTTGAATGATCTCCGCCGTGCCTTTTTCTGCCTGCGGATCGAAGAACGCGATGGTGTCGTCATACAGGTGATACACGCCGCGAAAGCGTTTGCCCATGCTGATCGGCCAGGTCATCGGTGCGCATTGGATTTTGAGCACCTCTTCAATTTCGTCGAGCAGTTCGATCGGCGGGCGTCCTTCGCGGTCGAGCTTGTTGATAAAGGTGAGGATGGGCGTGTCGCGCAGGCGGCATACGCCCAGCAGCTTGATGGTCTGGGCTTCGACGCCATTGACCGAATCGATCACCATGACGGCGGAATCTACCGCAGTCAGCGTGCGGTACGTATCTTCGGAAAAATCCTCGTGGCCAGGGGTATCCAGCAGATTGATCATGCACTCGCGATAGGGGAACTGCATCACCGAGCTGGTGACCGAAATACCGCGCTGCTTTTCCAGCTCCATCCAGTCGGATGTGGCATGGCGTGCTGCTTTCCGGGCGCGGACTTCACCGGCCACCTGAATGGCGCCGCCGAACCACAGCAGCTTTTCAGTCAGCGTGGTTTTACCGGCATCGGGGTGGGAAATAATGGCGAAGGTGCGGCGGCGGGCGAGTTGTTCTTTGAGTTCTTGAATCGAGCGGGACACGGCGAAAAGTGAAAATAAGCAAAGGACGCGATTATCCCGCAAAAACCCACGCTATAACGAAAAGTCGGCGTTCTCAAGATGGCAAAAAGCACAGAGGTTTCCCCGACTTTCAGCGTAGGCTAACTGGCGTCCAGCCAGTTAAACGTGTCGCAAGACACGCGGCCAGAGCTAAAAGTCGGCGTTCTCAAGATGGCAAAAAGCACAGAGATTTCCCCGACTTTCAGCGTAGGCTAACTGGCGTCCAGCCAGTTAAACGTGTCGCAAGACACGCGGCCAGAGCTAAAAGTCGGCGCTGGTGATACGGTAAACGAAACGGATTATTGCACCAGAGTGCCCAGTGATTTTGCCAGAGCCACCAGTTCTTGGCTGTTTTCCAGCCCATCGATAAACCTTTGTGGAATGCCGGATAACCCAACCTGCGCACCCACCAGGGCACCCGTGAGCATCGCTCGCGACATGTTTTGTCCGCCGCCATTGATGGCTGCCAGCACCGCGCTTTCAAAATCATCAGCAAAGCGGGTAGCGAGGTAATACGCGGCGGGCAGCAAATGATAAATCGCGCACGGCAGGCCATACACGGTGGCTACTTTTGATGCGGGTTCGATGCGAATAGCCGGGTCGAGCGCAGCTAAGGCAGCGTAATGCGGCGTGAGTAGCGCGTCTGGTGAAGAGAAATTGCCTGCCTGTGGAATGTCAGCTTGCCCAGGCAGGGGAGCGCCATAATTTTTTTGCGTTACCGAGTGAAAAGGCAGCTCGCCCGTTTTGACAAGATTCATGAGCGTCATTGAAATACCGGGGGTCATTTTCTCACCCTTGATGAGCTGGCCGAGCACGGCAGCATAGGCAAGCGACATGGCCATGATGGCCGGATCATTTTGTGTGAGCCGGCAATTGGCTACGACGCTGTGCGCCAGCTTGCCCGGTGCATTGGCGTAGAGCGCGGCCAGAACAATCGCTCGCTCGGCGGATTCGGAAGTGTCCGCCGTGCCGCCGGTCTGCGACCAGGGCAGTTTTTGTTCCACGCGGCAGCGCCAGGCTTCACGCATGGATTGGTTGGTGTAGCCACCCGGGCCGGTCATCGGTGTGCCGTCAAGCTGGGGAAAGAAGTCTTCGTCGAGACGACGGGTGAAATCGTTTTCGACATAGCCGCCTTGGTTGACAACAGACTGCATCAGCACGACCTGGATCAAGCCGGCTTGCGAGAGCTGGCCTGCCTGCATGCCCGCGTGATAGCGGTTCTCTTTTGGCGTGGTGTAGCCGGTCACATGTCCATAATCGCGACGCAGTTCGTCAAGGTCGTAGTACCAGTGACAGCCTAGCCCTAAAGCATCGCCGATGAGCGCCCCGATCAGGGCACCGGCTGCGCGATCTTGATTCATGCTATTTCCTTTGGTTGAGGTTCAGTGATGATGTGGTTTAGGCGTACAGGTTCGTACAAGTTTAAAAGTCGGCACCCCAGGGGTACTTCCCACGGGGCGCGCTGACCAGACGGCGCACGAAGGCTTTTATACGCTACTTTTCGCTCGCGCGAAAGCCTTGAATTCATCAGCTGGTAACGGCTTGCTGAAATAGTAGCCCTGCACTTCGTGACAGCCATGGTCGCGCAAGAACGCCAGTTGTTCGGCAGTCTCGACGCCTTCGGCGATGGTGGTGAAGCCCAAACTGTGCGCCATCGTGATGATGGCGTCGACGATGGCGCGGTCATTCGGGTCGCTGGCAATGTCGCGCACAAAAGACTGGTCGATCTTGAGTTTGGAGATGCGAAAGCGCTTGAGGTAGGCGAGTGATGAATAGCCGGTGCCGAAATCATCAATGGATAGCACAATGCCTGCGGCATGCAGTGCGTCGATCACTTCAATGGCGGCTTGCGGGTCTTCCATCGCCAGGCTTTCGGTGAGTTCGAGCTCCAGATAGTGTGCATCCAGCCCCGCCTCGTCGAGCATTATCTTTATTTGTTGCACCAGATGGCTCTGGCGGAATTGTGCTGCAGAGAGATTGACGGCAATACTCATCATTGGCAGGCCCTCATCCTGCCATGCCTTGGCCTGACGAATCGCTTGCTGCATTACCCATGCACCGAGCTGAAGAATCTGCCCGCTCAGTTCGGCGATAGCGATGAATTCACCGGGTGCAATCAGCCCCAGCGTCGGATGCTGCCAGCGCACCAGGGCTTCGGCGCCGATCATACGGCCATCCTCAACAGCAAACTGCGGTTGATAATGAAGAAAGAATCCGTCGCGTTTCAGCGCAGTGCGCAAGGCGTTTTCCAGCTCAAGAAAGCGTCGCGAACGAGTTTGCATCGCGGTGGTAAAGAAACGAAACGTGTTGCGTCCTTCTTGTTTGGCACGATACATCGCCGCATCGGCGGCTTTGGCCAAAGATTCAAAATCGTCGCCATCCGCTGGGTAGAGTGCAATGCCGATGGAAGGCGTGGTGTTCAATTCATGTTGTGCAACCTGATAGGGCGTAGCAAATGCCACCAGTAGTTTTTCGGCGACGCGGGCGGCGCCTTCAGCCGTGCAATCGGGCAACATCAGGATGAATTCATCGCCGCCCCAGCGTGACACGGTGTCCTGTTCACGCACCTCGTTGAGAAGACGTGCTGCCACACCACGTAGCAAATTGTCACCCATACTGTGGCCAAGTGAATCGTTGATGTTCTTGAAATGATCGAGATCAAGGAACATCACCGTCAGGGACTGACCGGCGCGGCTGGCAGTGGCAATGGCTTGGTGTACGCGGTCGCGCAACAGCGCTCGGTTGGGCAATCCGGTAAGGGGATCGTAATTTGCCAGATGTTCAATAGTCGCAGCAGACTGCTGCCGCGACTTTTCATCCGCGAAGCGTTGCAGTGCAAAACTGATGTCCATCGCCATTTCGAGCAGCAGGTTTTGTGCTGCCTCATCGAATGCATGGATTTTTTCGCTATAAAGGGTAAACACGCCGACAACGCTGCCATCGCAAGTTAACGGCAGTGCGGCGGAAGCACCCCAGCCGAAACGTGCGCCTCGTTCGTGCCAGGGAGCGGTCATCGGGTCATGCTGAAATTCCTGGCACCAGAAAGGCTCGCCACTGCGTAGGGCTGTACCTGTGGGTCCCCGGCCAGCGGGATCATCGGCGCGTGTGGAAATGACGATATCCGCCAGATATTCTTGCCCGTCGCCGTAGCTTGCTACTGGCACTATGCGTTCGCGTGCGGCATCTATCCGGCCGATCCAGGCCATTTTGAAGCCACCGAAGTTGACGGCATCGCGGCAGATGATCGGGAACAGTTCTGCTTCACTCTGGCAGCGGACAATCGCCTGATTACATTGGCTCAGTACAGCATACAGCTGTGTCATGCGCGCCAGCTGCTGCTCGCCGGTTTTTTGTGCTGTGATGTCGCGGATGAGCGCAATGAAATGCGGTGCTTTACCGGCGATGGGTTTTTTAGCCATCGAAAGCCCAAACCAGACCTCGCCCTGCGACAGGTTCAGGGCGTACTCCTTGCCTGTCGAATAGCCGTGAATACCGGCTTCCTGAATGGCCTCCAGCACAAGATGGGCGACTGGGGCAGGCAGCACCTGGTCCACGGTTTTGCCGAGAAAGAGCTCGGGCGGCGCAGCCAGCAAATCCGTGCGCGGCGAATGGTAGTCGTGGAAACGCCCCTCGCCATCCAATTCGAAAAGCAGGTCGGGCAAGGCGTCCAGGGTGGCTTGCAGATGCGACCGGGAGGCAGCCAGTTGTGCTGTGCGCTGCCGCACCAGGCGGCGTAGTAGGAGGATAAACAGCGCAAGCAAGAGTATGGTGATAATGGCCATGGCCAGCCCATAGAACACGGTGCGCTGCATGACATAGGGCAGCGACTTGCCCATCCATTTATCGCGGAGCGCTTCGCGTTCGGTCGAGCTGATTGCGGCAAAGCCCTGTTCAATCCGGGCGAGGGTGGCCGCATCACCCTGGTGGACGGCGCGGTGAAACTGGCCGGTGTAAAGAGTAAATGCCAGGCGAAAATTCCCGGCGGCATTCACACGATGAAGCAGGTAATTGGCTGGCGGCTCGTCGATGCAGAAGACGCGTACCTGGCTGGCAATCGCTGCATCAACGACGGCCTGATAGCTGGGATACGTTTTCAGCGTGGTAATGCCAAAGTGGGCTAGCCTGTCGATGCAGGCGTCACCGGCTTTGACACCGACCAGAAAGCCATGCAGGCTGGCAGGGTTGTGTATGCCGCCGATACTGGCATGCGTGTAAATTCCTACCGGCAAATCAGCATACGCAGCGCTGAAGTCGTAGAGTCGCTCGCGTGCCGGTGTGCGAAATATCGTGTCAATAACGTCGGCACCGCCCGCTTGCATGATCTGCTGCGCCTTTGCCCAATCGGTGGCGGTGATGTCGACCTTGATACCCGTCTTTTTTTCCCACAGCCGCCACTCATCGATCAGCAAGCCTTCGACCACGCCATTGGCATCACGTATGACATAGGGCGGGTAGTTGTCGTCCATCACCACGCGCAGTGGCGAGTCGTGTGCAGCCGTGGTAGCTAGCGCTGCCGGAACAACAGCGGCACAGCATGTCAGCACCACAACCGCGACAACGAATGTCGCGAACCACCTAAGAGAAGATGAGTGTATGCACGCCATGAGAGTTATTCGTAACTCATATGCGCCAAGGTTAGCGCACTTTGTTTAATGACGAAAGAAAAAGTCGGCGCTGGTTTGTCCTAAAGAGGACTCAAGAATCCGTGTCTGGACAACATGACGTGTAGTTGTGTATCCCTCCTTTTAAGAATAGCGCCCTATCGTGGGGCAGAGGTGTTGTTATGGTGCATGGGTGAATGCCAACCTGATGCCGACTGGCGCAAGACCGTGCCATGGTGCGGTGCAGTAGTATGGTACATAACTTGCTGCGCTCTCACTGTCTTTCATGTTTTCTTTGCTATGTCCCAACGATCATCCGAAAAAACTTCCGCTGCACATCTTGCCAACATGAATACCGCGCTTTCTCTGGATATCAGCCGTGTGCTCGACACCTTGATGGCCAATCTTAATGGGATGGCGTATCGCTGTCGTCTGGATGCGCAATGGACCATGCGGTTTGTCAGCCAGGGTTGCCTTGATCTGACTGGCTATGCACCTGAAGCACTGGTCGATAACAAACGGCTTTCATGGGAAGACATCACGCTGGCGGACGATCGGTTGCGGGTACGCGAAGAAATCTCAGCGGCGGTTGCCGCTAATCGGCACTTTGCTGTGGAGTACCGCATTCTGACCTGCGCCGGGCAGGAAAAATGGGTACTTGAGCGTGGCATGGCCGTGCTGGATGAGTGCGGTGAACAAGTGCTGGAAGGTTTTATCGAAGACGTCAGCGAACGTCGTCAAGCGCTAGATGCCGTGGCGAACGCAGAACTGCGTTATCGCCACATCTTCGAGCATGCATCTGAAGGCATTTTCCAGACCACGCCCGATGGACACTATCTGTCGGCCAATATGTCCCTGGCCCGTTTGTATGGCTACACGTCGCCCGAGGAACTGATCGCCGATCTTGCGGATATCGAGCGCCGCCTGTACGTTGATCCCGTACAGCGCGAAAAATTTCGTTGCTTGATGGATGCGCATGGCGAAGTGGTTAACTTTGAATCCGAGGTCTATCGCCGTGACGGTTCGAAAATATGGATTTCGGAAAATGCCCATAGTGTGCGTGGTCTGCAGGGGGAACTCATCTGTTACGAAGGCACGGTGCAGGACATCACCGAACGCAGGAGTTATCAGGAACAGCTTGAGCGTCAGGCCAACTTTGACCAGCTGACAGGTTTGCCCAACCGCAATCTACTTAATGATCGTCTCGAGCAGGCCATTTCCCGGGCGGCGCGGCGCGGCTATTTTCTGGCGCTGGTGTTCATCGATCTGGATAACTTTAAATTCATCAACGATAGCCTGGGCCATGTGGCGGGCGATGAGTTGCTGGTTGAAGTTGCTCACCGCTTGCGCAATTGCCTGCGTACTGTAGATACCGTGGCACGGCAGGGGGGTGACGAATTTGTGCTGGTGCTCAACGACCATTATCAGGTGGCATCCATCATTTCCTTGCTTGAGCGGATATTGCAGGAGATTAGCCGGTCGATCACGCTGATGGGACGCGATTGGCAAGTTGGTGCCAGCCTCGGTGTTGCGCTGTACCCGACAGACGGCGAAGATACGCCAACTCTGCTCAAACATGCCGACGTGGCCATGTATGCGGCCAAGGCTCGCGGACGCAACAATTTCCAGTTTTTCACCCACGAGATGAATCGCATCTCGGATGAGCGGCTCCGGCTTGAAGCTGCCATGCGCGTAGCGCTCGAGCAGGATGGATTTTCAATCGCCTTTCAGCCCAAGGTGGATCACCGCCGCCGCATCGTCGGCGCTGAAGCGTTGGCACGCTGGCATACCAAAGATTTTGGCACGGTACCTCCTGATTGTTTCATTCCGATTGCAGAAGAGACTGGTCTGATTGTGCCGCTGACCGAGATCATCCTGCGCAAGGCGTTTGCCGCTGCGAGTAAATGGAGCCAGACGCCGGGCCATGCCATCACTGTGGCAGTCAATCTCTCGCCCCGACTGTTTCTTGATGGCAAGATTGTTGAGCATGTGGCCAGGCTGATAAGCGAGGCGGGTTTGCCGCCTGAGCACGTCGAACTGGAAATTACCGAAAGCATTTTTCTCGGTGATAGCGGGCGTACATTAAGCATACTGAAGGGCCTCAAGCAGCTCGGTGTGGCCTTGGTCATGGATGATTTTGGCACAGGCTATTCGTCACTCTCGTACATCCGGCGCTTCCCTCTCGATATCATCAAGATTGATAAATCTCTGGTGACTGGCATCGAGTATGAAGATGATGGTGCGATGATTGCCCGCGCCATCATCTCGCTATGCCAGAGTTTGCGCAAGACGGTGGTGGCCGAAGGCTTGGAAAATCAGGCGCAGTTTGATTTTCTGCGCTATCAGGGGTGCGACGAGTTTCAGGGTTATCTGATTTCGAAACCCTTGCCCGAACAGGAATTTGCCGACTTGCTCATCGCGAGTGGTGGTCAGCTGTAGCGCTGGTTTATAGCGCTCCGGTGTCTAGTGGAAATAAACTCCGGAAGACAGCTCACGCGGCCTCGAAATGTTCCAGTAGCAACTGCACCGTTTGAGTGCCATTCCATTCATTGATGTCCAGGCGAAACGCCGCATGAATAAGATTGGGTGCGCTGCCGGCAAAATTGAACTGAATGGCTTCAAACTGGGTGTGGCCTTTTTTCAGGCGCAGCTTCAGATGTTTATCCTTGAGCAGTTTTTGGTGGATTACTTCAAAGGTGTCGTTAAACAAGGGGGCTGGAAAGGCCTGCCCCCAGACTTCTTGCTGCATCAGGCGGACAGCTTCCAGCGAGAAATAGCCGCTTTCCAGCGGGCCATCGGTTTCCAGTGTGCGGGTGAGATCGCTGGGTGAAATCAGTTCGCGGCAGACAGTCTCGAACGCCTCTTCAAATTCTGTCAGGCGATCTTCTTCCAGCGTGAGCCCGGCGGCAGCGGCATGGCCGCCGAAACGTAACAACAGGCCGGGCACGCGTTTGCTGACCAGATCCAGCGCATCGCGCAGATGCAGGCCGGGTATCGAGCGGCCGGAAGCTTTGAGCTCGCCTTCCACGCCACGTGCGAAAGCAAAGGTCGGGCGATGAAACTTTTCCTTGACACGGCCAGCGAGAATACCGATGACGCCTTGATGCCAGTCAGGGTCAAAGAGGGTGATACTCGCGTGGTCAGCTGGCTCGAGTGAAGCGAGAATCAGCTCGGCATCTTCTTTCATGTCGGTCTCGATCACGCGCCGCTCGCGGTTGATGGCATCCAATTCCTGCGCGATGTTCATGGCGCGGGCCGTGTCGTCCGTACTTAATGCTTCAATGCCCAGTGACATATCGGCCAGCCTACCCGCCGCATTGAGCCGTGGACCCAGCATGAAGCCCAGGTCGAACGTGGCCGCACGCGCCGGCTCGCGTCCGGCAATGGTAAATAAGGCCCGCACACCGGCCTGCATGTGGCCCGCGCGCATACGGGTGAGGCCTTGCGTGACCAGAATCCGGTTATTGCGGTCCAGCGCGACCACGTCGGCCACGGTGCCCAGCGCGACAAGATCCAGCAGGCTGGCAAGATTCGGCTCCTGACTTTGCGCAAAGGCCCCGCGCTGGCGCAGTTCGGCGCGCAGCGCCAGCGCCACATAAAACATCACGCCGACACCGGCCAGCGCCTTGCTGGGGAAAGTGCAGCCCGGTTGGTTGGGATTGACGATGACATCCGCTGCGGGCAGTTCCGCACCCGGTAAATGGTGGTCGGTAATCAGCGTCGCGATACCGCGGGCTTTGAGCTCCGCCACGCCCTCAATGCTGGCAATGCCGTTATCCACCGTGATGACCACATCGGGCTGGCGTTCTGCCGCCAGCCTTGCCACTTCGAGGGATAGCCCATAGCCGAGCTTGAAACGGTCGGGCACCAGATAATTCACCGTGGCACCCATCATGCGCAGCGCGCGTAGACCCACGGCACAGGCGGTGGCGCCGTCGCAGTCGTAGTCGGCCACAATCAGCAGGCGTTTTTTGGCGGCAATGGCGTCTGCCAGCAAGTGCGCCGCTTCTGTCGCGCCTTTGAGCTGATCAGGCGGCAGCAGGGCGGCGCTGCGGGTGTCGAGCTCAGCACTCGCACGCACCCCGCGTGCGGCGTAAAGACGCGCAAGTAATGGGTGCACGCCTGCTTCTTGCAACACCCAGGTGGCGCGCGGCGGGATGTCACGCTGGGTGATGCGGATGGCTTGGTTAGTTTGGATTGTCCGTGTCATGTGCGTTTTAAATGCAGGCGTTTTAAGGCGCGGCGAGTACAGTGAGGGGTGCAGCAGAGCGCCAGAATTGCCAGGCATGATGACGGCGAATGTTGAGCGCAAAGCTTGCTGCATCCCCTGGGGCGATCAAGCGTAGATGATTGATATGACCACGCCGAAGAGACTCCAGCAGCGGGGCAAACCAATCGGTTTCAAGCTCTAAAAGCTCGGCTCGCCAGGCATCTGTATCGCCGCTGCGGGCAGGGAGTTCGAGCTTATCAAGCAGCATCAGCGCGTTATTGATCGCCAGTTTTTCATAGCGTGGCGGCGCGGCTTTTGCGGGCACATTTCGACAGCATGCTGCGCCTTGGGCAACCACATCATTACCCCAGAAAGCCGCGAGAGGAGGCATGGCATTTGTGGCGACGGTTGGCAGGCGGCCGCTTCCCCACGGCCAGAGGGTGTTTACTGGCGGCTGCCCGGCGGCTTCTCGTGCCAGATTGATCGGATGCGTGTGCAGCAGCATGTTCGCTTCGTTGATGGCGTGCCGCCAGGGGGCCGCTGCCACGCCTGCGGGCAGCGGCATTGCTGCGCGGGCAATGTGGTCGGGCAAGGGCGGCGCTAGCGCGAAGGTGAGCGCGGGCGTGCTTTTATGCAGGCGAAGATTCCACGCGGTAGGCGTGAGCACCTGCAAGGTGCCCAAGGCTGCAAAAGTCGGCGCTAGTGAGACGGCGAGTGCTTCGGCTTCTGCCACACTTAAGGCGAGAAGCTGCGGGTCGTCGACGCGCAAACGCGTTTGCTCAACGCGCAGATGTACGGGGTCCAGGCATAGCCAGTCGTCAGCGGCCGTTGTGTCAGGGGTTGCAACATCGGTTGCGGCATGGGTATTGATTGCACCGAGCGCTAACCCGCGCAGTGCCGCAGCAGGCAAGGGTGTAGTTGAACCGGGCGCAGCCAGGCCGAGTGCCTGTGCAAGTGCTTGATGCGTGGTGCAAGGGGGCAAGCGGGTAAGTTTGCCACGACCCAGCAAGGTGGAAAAAGCAGGCAGCGCCGGTTGATGGGTGAGGTCACGAGTCAGGCCGCGAGTGAGATCGAGAAGCGCCTGATACGGCCAAATCAGGCCGGGCACGATGAGCGTAAGCATGGCTGCATGTTAACATGCAGCACTTCCCCGAACTTACCTGATGGGCTCCCCGTTTGTCTTTCATGCGTTACGAATTCCTTATTGGTTTGCGCTACACGCGCGCCCAGCCCCGCGAAGGCGGTGGCAATCGTTTCATTTCCTTCATCGCGCTGATTTCCATGCTCGGCTTGGCGCTTGGCGTGGCCGCGTTGATTATCGTGCTCTCGGTGATGAACGGCTTTCAGAAAGAATTGCGTGAGCGGATTCTGGGCGTCGTCTCGCATATTCAGGTCACCACCGAATCGGGCGAGCTGACCGACTGGAGCCACGTGGTGCAGGGCGTTGCCCGTCATCCCCAGGTGCGGGCCGCCGCACCCTATGTACAGCAGCAAGGCATGCTGAGTTTCGACGGCCAGGTGCGCGGCGTCATGGTGCGCGGCATCGTGCCCAAGGCCGAAGACACAGTGGCGAATTTCAGCCGCCACATGCAGGCAGGCAGGCTTGAACAGCTTGTGCCCGGCGAATTCGGCATCGTGCTGGGCGCGGAACTGGCGCATGCGTTGCAGGCGCGCCTGGGCGACAAGGTAACGCTGCTCGCACCGCAAGGTCTGGTGACGCCTGCCGCGATCTTGCCGCGCGTAAAACAGTTTCGCGTGGTGGGTATTTTTGATGTGGGCATGTATGAGTTTGATTCCGGCTTGGCGTTAATTGAACTGAGCGACGCGCAAAAAATGTATCGCATGGGCGACCGCGTCTCCGGTGTACGGCTCAAGGTGGACGATCTGTTTGCCGCGCCAAAAATCAGCCGCGAGCTGTTGCGTTTTCTGGATGCGGATGTTGGGGTGACCGACTGGACGCGCACTCATGCCAACTTTTTCCGCGCCGTGGATATTGAAAAACGCATGATGTTTTTAATCCTGCTGCTGATCGTCGCCGTGGCTGCTTTCAACATTGTGTCGACGTTGGTCATGGCCGTGCAGGACAAGCGCGCCGACATCGCCATTTTGCGCACACTGGGGGCCAGCCCGCCCAGCATCATGGGCATTTTTGTCGTGCAGGGCACACTGATAGGCGTTATCGGGCTGCTGGCTGGCGTGGCGCTCGGCGTCACTGTTGCGCTCAACATTGATGTCGTGGTGCCCTTCATCGAGCGGCTGTTCAGCATGCAATTTCTGGCCAAGGATGTGTATTACATCAGCGAGCTACCCTCGGACATGCACTGGTCGGATGTGGGCACGATCAGCGTGGTGTCGTTCGTGCTGACCATCCTGGCGACGCTGTATCCCAGCTGGCGTGCTTCGCGCACGCAACCGGCGGAGGCCTTGCGCTATGAATGAGGTGATTTCCTGCGCGGGCTTGGCCAAGACATTTCATCAGGGCGCGGTGGATGTGCCGGTGCTCGCCGGCGTCGATCTAAAAGTCGGTGCTGGCGAGACGGTGGCCATTGTCGGCGCCAGTGGTTCAGGCAAGAGCACGCTGCTGCATTTGCTCGGCGGGCTCGATCAGCCGACCGCGGGCATGGTGTGGCTGCAAGGCAAAGACTTGAGTAAAGCCAGTGAAGCCGAGCGCGGCCGCTTGCGTAATCAAACGCTGGGTTTCGTCTATCAGTTTCATCATCTGCTGGCCGAGTTTTCCGCACTGGAAAATGTTGCCATGCCGTTGTTCATCCGGCGCATGGCGCGCAGCGCAGCGCTGGCGCAGGCGTCCAACGTATTACAGCGCGTCGGCTTGAGTCACCGCTTAACCCATCGCCCCGGCGCACTGTCCGGGGGTGAGCGCCAGCGCGTTGCCGTGGCGCGTGCGCTGGTGACCCAGCCCGCCTGCCTGCTTGTCGATGAGCCCACGGGCAACCTCGACCGCGCCTCGGCCGATGCAGTATTCGATCTGCTGCTGGAACTCTGCCGCGAACACGGCGCCGCGCTGGTCATGGTGACACATGACGCCAGCCTTGCCACGCGTGCGGCGCGGGTATTGCATCTTGATGATGGTCGGCTGGTGGAGTGATAAAACTGGCGGCGATTTATTTGAGGGTGAAATCAAAACAATAAAAAAGGGCCGCATATAGCGGCCCTTTCATTTGGTGCATCTTTCAGCTTGTTAGCGTTCAGAGCGCAAATCCCAATTTACTGGTGAAACTGATTGTCATTGGATAACGCTATTCTGTCAAGTAAATTCCAATAGAATAAAACAATATAGTTAAGGGGTAGGTCATGCTACATAAAATGCATTATCGGTTGGCACTCGACTTGGGATCGACATCTCTCGGATGGGCGATGATACGGCTTGATGCCGATAACCAACCATGTGCAGTGATTAAGGCGGGTGTGCGCATTTTCTCGAATGGCCGAAACCCCAAGGATGGGTCTTCGCTCGCGGTGACGCGTCGAGAAGCACGCGCCATGCGCCGCCGCCGAGACCGTCTGCTCAAACGTAAAGCGCGCATGATGCGCACGCTTATTGAATATGGTTTTTTCCCCGCCGAAGCAGCGCAGCGTAAGGCACTGGAAACCATTAACCCTTTTGCTTTGCGTGCAAAAGGCTTGGATGAGGCATTGACTCCCGCTGAATTTGGTCGTGCACTGTTTCACATCAACCAGCGGCGTGGTTTTAAAAGTAATCGCAAGACAGATAAAAAAGATAACGATAGCGGTGCACTGAAAACTGCCATCGGCAAGGTACGAGCGACCATTGAGGCCGAAGGTTGCCGCACCGTAGGTGAATGGCTGCACAAGCGCGATGTGGCAGGTTTGACCGTCCGTGCTCGTTACCATCAGGATAAAGTCATCAAGGAAGATGGCAAAACAAAAATCGACAAGTATTACGACCTGTATATCGATCGTGCCATGATTGAGCAGGAGTTTGATGAATTATGGAAGAAGCAGGCCGAACTAAACCCCGCTCTATTTACCGAAGCTGCACGTGCCGATCTGAAAGATGTTTTGTTGCATCAACGTCCGCTCAAACCCGTTAAATCTGGGCGCTGCACATTTATGCCGGATGAAGAGCGCGCACCGCTTGCTTTGCCTAGTACGCAGCGGTTTCGCATGTATCAGGAAGTTAATAACCTGCGCATCTTGCGAGATGGCTTGAAAGAAGAGCCATTAACGTTGAAGCAGCGCGACGACCTCATTGCAGCATTGGAAAAAAACAGTAAGCACAGTTTTACGCAAATCAAGACGTTGCTTGGAGTGGGTGGCGCAGTACAGTTCAATTTTGAGGATCTGAAACGTCAAGAACTCAAAGGCAATACGACTAGTGCCATTTTGAGTAACGATAAGCATTTTGGCAAAGCATGGTTTACTTTCGATGAGGCCAAACAAGATGCCATCGTGCTGCAATTGGTCAAAGAAGAAAATGAAGCCAAGCTCGTGCGCTGGCTGCAGGACGAAACAGGCATTGATGAAAAACGCGCCGAAGCCATCGCCAATGTTGGGTTACCTGAAGGCTACGGCAGCCTGTGCGCAAAGGCGCTAGCGAGAATCCTGCCGGAATTGCGCCGTGACGTGATGACATACGACAAAGCAGTACAAGCCGCAGGCTTCGAACATCATAGTCGGCTAGGGTCAAACACCGAGATTCCTGGCCTCACGTTCAAGATCGAAAGTATCGATCAGGACTCAGGTGAGGTCAAACAATTCCACATACACAAGGTGCTGCCTTACTACGGCGAATATCTGCAACGTCACGTTGGCTTTGGTAGCGGCGAGCCCGAAGACCCTGCCGAAAAACGCTATGGAAAAATTGCCAACCCCACCGTACATATCGGACTGAACCAGATTCGCCTTGTGGTGAATGCCCTGCTCAAACGCTACGGGCACCCCAGCGAGGTGATTGTTGAGTTAGCACGCGACTTGAAGCAAAGCAAAGATCAGCGCGACGAGGAAAGCAAGCGGCAGGCAGAAAATCAAAAGCGCAACAAACGGTTGCGGGATGCCATTGCAGGTACTTTGAAAATCAGTGAAGAGCGTGTCAGGCGAGATGACATTCAGAAAATGATTCTATGGGAAGAGCTCAGTTTTGACCCTGCTGACCGTCGTTGCCCCTATTCTGGCGCACAAATCAGCGCAACCATGCTGCTGAGCGACGAGGTGGAAGTCGAACACATCCTGCCTTTCTCGCAAACGCTGGACGATAGCTTGAACAACAAAACGGTGGCACTGCGTCAGGCGAATCGCATCAAGGGTAATCGCACGCCGTGGGATGCATTTGGTGCGCAAGCCGTGGCAGGGTTTGATTATGAAAGCATTCTTGTCCGAGCTGAAGGAATGCCAAAAGCCAAGCGTTACCGCTTTGCCGAAAATGGTTATCAACGCTGGCTAAAAGATGATGCAAGTTTTCTGGCCCGTGCGCTTAACGATACTCGCCACATGAGTAAGGTCGCGTTTGAATATCTCAAGTTGATTTGCCCCAACACGCGTGTGATTCCCGGGCGCATGACCGCTATGCTACGCGCAAAATTCGGTCTGAACGATGTACTTGGTTTGAACGGCGAAAAAAATCGCAATGATCATCGCCATCATGCGGTGGATGCCTGCGTAATCGCCGTGACAGATCAGGGCTTGTTACAGCGTTTCGCAAAAGCGAGTGCCAGTGCGCGTGAGCAGCAGCTTAATCGCTTGGTTGAAAACATGCCGCTACCTTGGGGCAGTTATCGGGAGCATGTTCAGCGCGCCATTAACGCTATATGGATAAGCCACAAGCCGGATCACAGTCATGAAGGTGCAATGCACAACGATACGGCTTATGGATTGCGTGGTGATGGCAAAGTCAGCTTTCACAAAATGGTGGAAGGGGTGCGGACGCACAGTGAGGATAATCTCAAGGTCATTGAAATCAGCAACGCAAAAGCCACAGATCGGCATGGCTTGCTACCCAATGGCGAGCCAAGGCCATATAAAGGATACAAAGGCGATAGCAACTATTGCATCGAGATTGTTCGCAATGAGAAAGGCAAGTGGGAAGGTGAAGTCATTTCTACATTTGAGGCTTATCAGTTGGTGCGAGAGCATGGCATTGCAAGGCTGCGACATTCAACTTTGAGTGTCAGCGGAAAGCTATTGGTGATGCGATTGATGATTGATGATGTAGTTCGGTTGATTATTGATGAGCAAACCCGAACGATGCGTATTGCAACATTAAGTGGCAACGGGCAGATATTTATGGCTGATACAAGCGAAGCAAACGTTGATGCAAGAAATCGCAGCAAAGAAGAAACTTTTGCCTATGTTTCAAAAATGGCAGGTTCTTTGCAGAAAGCTAATGCACGCCGAATCAATATTTCACCCATCGGCGAACTCCGCGACCCTGGTTTCAAAGAGTAATCACAGTGATAGGCCGCATCGTCGAAGTGGCGGATGACCGGCGACACTTGTTTCTATCACGCGGCTTTTTGGTGGTGCAAGATACCGAAGGCGAGCGCAAAGAACTGGGGCAGGTTCCGCTGGATGACATTACAGCCGTAATCGCCAATGCCCACGGTTTAAGTTACACGAACAACCTGTTAGTGGCGCTAGCCGAGCGTTGTGCGCCCTTTGTATTATGTGCGGCTAACCACAACGCAGTGGGCATGGTGTGGTCGATAGAGGGCAACTTTCAGCAAGCCAAGCGCTTCGATGCGCAAATCGCCGCCAAGCAGCCGTTGATAAAACGGTTATGGGCGGAAATCGTCAAATCCAAACTTCAGCAACAAGCAGCTGCACTCGAAGCCACTGGCGCACCGTTTGTTCCACTATCGGCCTTGGTACGCAAAGTGCGCTCGGGTGACCCGGATAACTTTGAAGCTCAAGGGGCACGGCGTTATTGGGGACTTTTATTAGGGGATGATTTTCGCCGCGACCAACAAGCAGGCGGTCTTAATGCCATGCTCAACTATGGTTATACCGTTCTGCGCGCCGCGACTGCACGTGCTGTGGTGGCTGCAGGGCTACATCCAACCATCGGGCTGCATCACAGCAATGCTGGTAATGCTATGCGTTTGGTGGATGATTTGATGGAACCCTTTCGCCCCATGATGGACTTGAAAGTCTGGCAATTGCACAAGCAAAGCGAAGGTGAGGTTACACCGGAGAGCAAACGTGCCTTGGTGAGAACCCTCTACGACGATATGCAAACCAGCTCGGGGACAACACCTGTGATGGTCTGCGCACAAAAACTGGCTACATCATTGGCGCAAGTTTTCATGGGTGAAAAAGACAAACTTGACCTGCCGTTGCCTGGTTTGCCCCTCAGCCTTGCGGCATCGTTACAAGACGATTAACGTGCCATGCTTTCCGGATATCGCCTTATGTGGATTACGGTGATGTTCGATTTACCCGTTGTCGAAAAAGCTGAGCGAAAAGCTGCCACGGATTTTCGTAATACATTGCTTGACATGGGCTTTGAGATGTCGCAATTTTCAGTGTATATGCGTTTTTGCAGTAGTCAGAGTCAAATAGATACTTATATCTTGCAGGTGGAAAAAAGCTTACCCACCGGCGGAAAGGTAAATATCTTGCAATTCACTGACAAGCAGTATGAGAGAATCATCACCTTCCAGGGCAAAAAGAAAAACCCAAGTAAAAAATCACCGGATCAATATGATCTGTTTTGATGAAATCAACATTTTTCCTGTCAGAAGCTGCACTTAACCCATCAAAAGATCAATGGGTTAGTGCAGTGGTACTTTAGCAGATTGGGATTTGCGCTCTGACCGGAACTGAAATGGCACACGCAATGCTGCATGAAAACTTTAGCAGATTGGGATTTGCGCTCTGACCGGAACGGAGGGCGCTAATTCATATAGCATGGCATGACTTTAGCAGATTGGGATTTGCGCTCTGACCGGAACGAGCATGTCGAGGCGCAGAAAGTTGTCGCAACTTTAGCAGATTGGGATTTGCGCTCTGACCGGAACCTTGTTAATCCATACCCATTTGGTGGTTTCACTTTAGCAGATTGGGATTTGCGCTCTGACCGGAACAGCCATGCGGATTTTAATAATCGCCATTGCAACTTTAGCAGATTGGGATTTGCGCTCTGACCGGAACCGGAGAGGCCGTCTTGCGGCAGTCGGTAGCACTTTAGCAGATTGGGATTTGCGCTCTGACCGGAACTCATTCAGTCCATTGCTTTCAAGTATTTCAACTTTAGCAGATTGGGATTTGCGCTCTGACCGGAACTTGCACCAAAGCGGCAACAGCCGGAAGGTAACTTTAGCAGATTGGGATTTGCGCTCTGACCGGAACGAGGCCGTTAAAGCATCCGTCAAGGCTATTACTTTAGCAGATTGGGATTTGCGCTCTGACCGGAACCAGATTGATGCGCTGGAAGCCAGTCGGCTCACTTTAGCAGATTGGGATTTGCGCTCTGACCGGAACTGGTTCACGGATGCGAACTACTGGCCGACTACTTTAGCAGATTGGGATTTGCGCTCTGACCGGAACTGCGCCATCATGTCGGTGAGTTTTGAGTTTACTTTAGCAGATTGGGATTTGCGCTCTGACCGGAACTCCCTTTGTCGTCGCCTTCCTTGCCTTCGAACTTTAGCAGATTGGGATTTGCGCTCTGACCGGAACAATACATCGCAAGACTCGCAAACTATTGTTACTTTAGCAGATTGGGATTTGCGCTCTGACCGGAACACTCACACAGGAGTAGCCATGCCGAATTCAACTTTAGCAGATTGGGATTTGCGCTCTGACCGGAACTCACAGGTGCAACAGGCATTGGAGGGGGTGACTTTAGCAGATTGGGATTTGCGCTCTGACCGGAACGACACCGGCGCGTGCCGCCACTTTTTTGATACTTTAGCAGATTGGGATTTGCGCTCTGACCGGAACTGAGCCGGATTGATGTCACCGCCAGCGCGGACTTTAGCAGATTGGGATTTGCGCTCTGACCGGAACGGCATGCAACATCAGGGCCTCGCGCTGCTTACTTTAGCAGATTGGGATTTGCGCTCTGACCGGAACTATGGGCAGTAGCCCAACGCCTGCGCTACCACTTTAGCAGATTGGGATTTGCGCTCTGACCGGAACTCGCGCAGGGATCGGGTCGTCGTCATTCCGACTTTAGCAGATTGGGATTTGCGCTCTGACCGGAACTCTGATGCGCGAGATGTGATGGTTGAGGGACTTTAGCAGATTGGGATTTGCGCTCTGACCGGAACTACCGGCTCTGTGCCATATCGAGTGAAGTAACTTTAGCAGATTGGGATTTGCGCTCTGACCGGAACTACATGAAAGACCCTAGCAAGAATACTTGAACTTTAGCAGATTGGGATTTGCGCTCTGACCGGAACACCTTCAGCCTATCTGTCGAGGTGCCGATCACTTTAGCAGATTGGGATTTGCGCTCTGACCGGAACTTTGCTCACATACTTGGCTATGTATCCAACACTTTAGCAGATTGGGATTTGCGCTCTGACCGGAACTCGAGTACGATGCACTCGGGCGGCGCGCAGACTTTAGCAGATTGGGATTTGCGCTCTG
Source organism: Rugosibacter aromaticivorans (assembly GCF_000934545.1). Taxonomy (GTDB): domain Bacteria; phylum Pseudomonadota; class Gammaproteobacteria; order Burkholderiales; family Rhodocyclaceae; genus Rugosibacter; species Rugosibacter aromaticivorans. Next base: position 1,595,706 of record NZ_CP010554.1, on the reverse strand, counting down.
ACCGGAACGCCTTCGCGCGACGCATGGGCATCAACAAAACTTTAGCAGATTGGGATTTGCGCTCTGACCGGAACAGCCGCAACAAGGCGAACCGAGGCGATCTGACTTTAGCAGATTGGGATTTGCGCTCTGACCGGAACTTGATTCGCACGTTGGCGTTGTCAGAAAAGACTTTAGCAGATTGGGATTTGCGCTCTGACCGGAACTCATCATCCACATCCGATGGGTATCAATATACTTTAGCAGATTGGGATTTGCGCTCTGACCGGAACTTGCGTGATACTTGTTTGAGAATAGACAAGACTTTAGCAGATTGGGATTTGCGCTCTGACCGGAACCCTTGATCGATGCTCTGTTCCCCCATGCTTACTTTAGCAGATTGGGATTTGCGCTCTGACCGGAACCGGATTCCCGAAGATTCGACCGGCAATAAAACTTTAGCAGATTGGGATTTGCGCTCTGACCGGAACATCCGATTGATGCGGCCTATGGAAGGGCGGACTTTAGCAGATTGGGATTTGCGCTCTGACCGGAACTACACAACTCGGGGGGTGTCCGGTGAAAAGACTTTAGCAGATTGGGATTTGCGCTCTGACCGGAACTAGATGCAGAAGCAAGCAAATTAGCGGGATACTTTAGCAGATTGGGATTTGCGCTCTGACCGGAACCGAGGCCATCGCACGCCGCTGTCCTTCTTATAGCTCGGGTAGCGCGGAAAGCTCATGCACCGGTCGCCGGATTTTTGGGGAAAAAACGCACCTGCGGGAGGTCTTTGAAATGCTCGTCCTGCGTCCACAGCGTTGCGCCGTGACGCATCGCCGTGGCGTAGATCAGACTGTCCGCCATGGGGAGCGGATAGCGCATGGCTTCCAGCGCCAGGGCGCTGTCCAGGTCGATGACCTGCCCGGTCTGCATCATGCTGGCAATTTGGAGCGCGTCATTTTCCCCGCGTTCGCGCAGCACCTTTTTGCAGACTTCATAAATGGTGATGACGGGTATCATCAGATTTTCGGCATCTTCAATGGCCGGGGCGAAGAGGGATGCGCGGCCGCTGTCGGTGAAGTATTCCAGCCACCCAGAAGAGTCGACGACGTTGGCAATAGTCACAGGCGGTCATCCTCCCGCTCGATGAGAGTATCCATGCCGCGCAAAAAGCCACGCATTTCCTGCATGGGGCGAACAGGGATGAACTCCACCCGGTCGCCGTAGCGCAGCACACGCAGTTGTTCGCCCGCCTTGAGATGAAGCGCTTTCCGGATGGACTGGGGGATGACCACTTGAAACTTGGGAGAAAGGGTAACAGTATTCATATCGATGTCCTTATCGTGCAACGATTTGTTGATCGATGAATTTTAACTCAATTTGTGAACTGGATTCGTGTTTGGTTCGTGCTCATTTCATCAGCCCGCCAATCATGTTCAAAATCTGGTCGGCGACGCCTTTTAGCTCGGCATCGATCTCGGCGAGCGGGCGTGGGGGCTTGAAGACGTAGAAGTGCCGATTGAAGGGAATCTCGTAGCCGACCTTGGTCTTGTCGTGGTCGATCCAGGTCCATGTATCCGCCGCATGGGGCAGGACTTCGCGTTTGAAGTAGGGTTCCACGTCTTCGGAGAGCGGCACATTCTCCGTATCACACGGGAGGGGTCGGGTGCGGACTTGCCCTTGGTGGCCAGCACGATCTTGCCTGCTGCGTCGCCATTTTCGCGCAGGGGACGCTCGACGGTGATGGTGCGGTAGCTGAAGTCCTCGTTCCTGAAAATACGGCTGATGGGTACGCGGGTGCTGTCAAGTCACTCATGTGAAGGGATGCTTGTTAATTGGCAAACAATGCGGAAAGTAGATATTTTTCTGCACAACCCGCAGTATCCTTGATCGCCATAATCCAGGCAATGCGACTTGCATTTTTTATATCACATTCCAGATGCCGTTTTTCTCCTGACTATCGCTCGCCGCTTTATGGCGCGCACCAGCCAGTAGCGCCAGCCCAGGCGCATGACCAGATAACCGAGCGCTGCCAGCAGCGAGGCCAGCAGCACGAGGCCGAGCGCCAGTGGTTTGCCCAGGCCGATGACCCAGTGAGTCAGCGCCGGTATCCAGCCGAGCAGGTCGCCATTCATCGCGGGTGGCGCAGCAAAGTTCGCCGAGCCGCCGAGAACGGCCCGCCCGATCTCGAAGGCAACCATGTAGATCGGAACGATGGTGAAGGGGTTGGTATACAGCGTGCATAACAGCGCGAGCGGCAGGTTGACGCGAAAAATCACGGCGCAGATGGCAGCACCCAGCATCTGCAATGGCCCCGGAATCAGGCCGCAGAAGAGTCCGGCGGCAACAGCCCCGGCGGCTGAACGGCGATTCAAATGCCACAGGCGCGGATGTAGCAGGGTGTTGGCAAACGGGGTGAACCAGCGGTTGTTGCGGATGACGTCGGGGTTGGGCAGGAAGCGTTTCAACGAGCGGCGCATAGTCTGTATCTATGCCGCAACGCATCGCACGGCGATTTCACCCAGGCCGTCAATCCCGCCCCGCAGTACGTCGCCTGCGACGACGGGGCCGACGCCAGCGGGTGTGCCGGTGAAAATCAAATCGCCCGGCCTAAGCTCAAAGTAGCGTGACAAATGACTGATGGTCTCGGTTATTGACCAGATCATGTGTTCGATGCGGCCCACCTGGCGCTGTTCATCATTCACCTTCAGCCAGATGCCGCCCGCCTTCGGGTGGCCAATGCGGCTGACCGGATACAGCGGGCCAATGGGCGCGGACTGATCGAATGCCTTGGCCAGCTCCCACGGCTGGCCTTTTGCGCGCAAGGCGGTTTGCAGATCGCGGCGCGTCATGTCCAGGCCAACGGCATAGCCCCAGATATGATCATGGGCGCGCTTCTCAGTGATATTTCTGCCGCCCTTGCCGATGGCGACGACGAGTTCAATCTCATGGTGATAATTGGCGGTTTCCGGTGGATAGGTGAGGGCGATGGTTTTGCCTGCGGGAACGGGGACAACGGCATCCGCCGGTTTACAGAAAAAGAAGGGTGGCTCGCGCTCGGGGTTGCCGCCCATTTCGCGCGCATGTGCGGCATAGTTGCGACCGGCGCAGTAAATGCGATGGACGGGGAATAGATCGCTGCTGTTGGCAACTAAAACGGTGGAATGCGATGCGGGGGTGATAACGTAGCTCATGGATTGATTGCGAAGTGTCTAAATTGTGAATGCCCATGATTATGCAGAATTGCGTTGACCAACGGCGGGTTTTTTAATGCGCGTGTTTGTGTTGGCTTTTACCATTGGCGTCTGGCTTGTGCAGCAGCAGGCGGAACTTGTTGCATGGCCGTGGCTTGCGGCAGGCGGCGCGGTAGCATTGCCGATGCTGATGATGGTGCATGTCTTGCGCGTATGGGGAAAGTCGGCGCTGGTGGGACGCTGCGCAGCGAGTATCCCTGGGGTGCGGCAGTTTGTGATCATCACGCCGCTGCTGATCGCGGGTTTTGCGCTTGGTTTCTTGTGGGCCTCGGCCTGCGCTTATTGGCGTTTGGCAGAGGCCTTGCCAGCAGTCAATGAAGGGCGGGATATCGAAGTCGTTGGTGTGGTCAGTGCCTTGCCGCAGCAAATCGAACGCGGCATGCGTTTTGAGTTTGATGTGGAAAGTGCTGCCGCCAGCGTGCCTCAGCATATCTCGCTGGCCTGGTATCGCGGGCGGGCGGACGATGAGGCGGAGGATGTTCCAACCATGCCGCTGCACGCTGGCGAGCGCTGGCGTTTCACGGTACGGTTGAAGCGCCCGCATGGCAACGTGAATCCGCAGGGGTTTGATTACGAGGCATGGCTTTTCGAGCGCGGCATACGCGCGACAGGCTATGTGCGACCGCATAGTGCAACACGCCTGAATGCGGCTGTCTGGCGGCAGGGTTACGCCGTCGAAATGCTGCGGGAACGGATACGTGAACGCTTTCAATCGGCATTGCCCGATGCATCGTATGCAGGAATTTTGATTGCATTGGCGATTGGTGATCAGCAGTCGATTGCACCGACTCTCTGGCAGCAGTTTGCTAAAACCGGCATTACGCATCTGATGAGCATTTCCGGCCTGCATGTGACGATGTTTGCCGGGCTGTTTTATTGGTTGGTCGGCTGGTTGTGGCGTCGCTCGGCTGTGTTGCCTTTGCATTTGCCCGCGCAAAAAGCGGCTGCTCTCGGTGGCTTTATTGCAGCTTTGATTTATAGCCTGCTGGCGGGGTTTGCTGTGCCTGCACAGCGCACGCTTTACATGCTGGGCGTGGTGGCGCTGGCGCGGTTGCTTAACCGTGAAGTGGCGGCCTCGCGTGTGTTGGCGCTGGCTTTGCTGGTGGTGTTGATTCTCGACCCGTGGGCGGTGCTGGCAGCGGGTTTCTGGCTGTCGTTCGGCGCTGTGGCTTTGCTGTTCTATATTGGTAGCGGGCGGCTGGGCGCAGCGCACTGGTTGGCTGAATGGGGTCGCGCGCAATGGGCGGTGACGCTGGGCATGTTGCCTGCGCTACTCGCGCTGTTCCAGCAATTCTCGCTGGTCTCGCCGCTGGCCAATGCGGTGGCGATTCCGCTGGTCAGTTTCGTCATTACGCCGCTGGCGCTGGCCGGTGTGTTGCCGTTTCTCGATCCGCTGCTATGGCTGGCGAATTTCATCACGACCGGATTGATGCGCTTCATTGACTGGCTGGCCGTTCTGCCAATGGCGACTTGGCAGCAGGCTGCGCCGCCTGCGTGGGCCATATTGCTGGCGCTGGGCGGTGGTGTCTGGTTGTTGTTGCCGCGCGGCTTTCCGGCACGCTGGCTGGGTTTGCTGACTTTTTTGCCGTTGCTGATCATTACCCCGCCACGCCCGCCGCTGGGCGAAGCCGAGGTGGTGGTGCTGGATGTGGGTCAAGGCCTGGCGATTCATGTACAGACAGCCACGCATGATTTGCTGTTTGACACTGGTCCGACATTTTCGGCGGAAGCCGATAGCGGCAACCGCATTATCGTGCCGTATTTGCGTGCGATCGGCGTGCGGCGGCTGGATGAACTCATTGTCAGCCATGCCGATAACGACCATTCGGGCGGGGCAGAATCTATTCTGGCAGCGGTTCCGGTGAGTCTGTTGCGGGCGTCCTTACCTGCGGCGCATCCGCTGTGGAATCACACGCTGCCAAACGCGCCTTGTCGGGCGGGGGACGCCTGGGATTGGGATGGTGTTCACTTTTTGATTCTGCACCCGGCCGCTACCAATGCGGCGACGAAAAGCAATGCGGTAGCTTGTGTGCTGGCGATTGATGCCCATGGGCGACGCGTGTTGATTACCTCGGATATCGAGGCCGCGCAAGAGTCGGCGCTGGTGACACGGCAGGCTGGGGACGGCAACGCGTCACGGCTTGCTGCCGAAGTATTGATTGTGCCGCATCATGGCAGCCGCACCTCGTCCACAGACGCTTTTGTTGCTGCCGTGGGCGCAAAAGAGGCGATCTTTCCCGTGGGCTACCGCAACCGGTTTGGGCATCCCAAGGCAGAGATTGTGGCGCGCTATGAACACAGCGGGGCGCATTTGCATCGCACGGACGCAGATGGTGCGGTCGCTGTGCATCTGACACCCGGTGGGGTGCGTATTGACCATGCGCGGACTTTGCGGCGACGTTATTGGCAATCCATGCCAAGCATAACAGCAACAGAATGACCTTATTTGCCAGTCTCTATTACGGTAGGCTGGCTTGACATGAAATTCGCGAACGTCCGTCAGAGCACTCGGCATGATGATTTCTTTTGGATGCCTACTGATTCTTGGCATGCTGCTGGTGACGCTTCCGTTGCAAGCGTTTGCAGCGGTGAGCCGGTGTGCTTGCGCGCCGCATCCTGCGGGTGTATCCATGGATATGGATCATCACCTGGAGCTTCATGGGGGAATTAGCGCGGAAAATCATCTGGCGGGCGAAGCACAACATGCGTCACATGGTGCGCATCATCAACACAAAACCTCATGTGTTTCTGTTTCATGCGTGGCTTGCTCGTTCTTCTATGCGAGCCTCGCCCTCACAGCCGATACCGCAACAGTCAATCCTGCATGGGTGCATAGCGTTGGTTTTGCCGCGTTATCACTGCTGCATTCTTCAGCGTTTGTGGATTTGCTTGAGAGGCCACGGCGAGGCATCCTCATGTAATGACAACGTATTTGGCGAAGGTTTTTTTAAACACCCCTCACCACGATGGCGTCTGACATGTGACCCAGCGTGGTGCTTTTTCTGGGCGGGCTCGGGTTATCCGGCTGCGCACACCAGCATTCACTGGCGTGGACAACGCGTGCCCAACGGCCTGGATGGTGTATCAGGGTTTGATTCAGTCTGGCAAGACCTTCGTCCACGAGTTTGTGGCGCGGCAGCCCGGTACGTTCATGTACCACCCGCAGGGTACTGTTGCTTATGAGGTTGCGGGATGTTATCTGAGCCCGTACGCGCTTCATCTGGCAGCGGACAATCCATGTCGCGCGCGCAAGAGAAGGCGGCTGATATTGAGGTTCAGGTGCGTAAACCTGCGGCTAAAAGTCGGCATAGCGGGCATCATGAGTAATGGGTGAGTGGTCAGTGGTGAGAGGTGAGGTTGTTTGCGCGTTTCGGATACACTTACTCGGCACGCTCAGTGGATGCCCGCAATCGTTTTGGATAGCTTAGGGCTGATGCGGAGGGGTGTTTATTTAATTTAATTTAGGGGGAGTACAAAAATGGTTATTGCGGTGCTATGTGTTGCGTTATTAGGTTTTCTGGTGATTGGTCTTGGTTTCGTTGTTTCCATGACGCGAGGGTCAACAAAAACCATGTACGGTTACACCGTCGACCCGGCTGACCGGTTGTATAAGGCGATTCGCGCGCATGGCAACACCACAGAGTATGTGCCAATGCTTGCGGTGCTGATTTTGACGCTGGGCATGCTCAACCCCGCCCCATGGATGATGTGGTGTATGGGTCTGGTCACGCTGTCACGCTTTATCTTTGTGTTTGGCATTGTTCTCCCGCCTACCATGGCGCAGCCCAGTAAATGAGCCTATCCGAATTTTTGTGTGTAAGGCATATTCATCAGTTCGAGAAAGGAACGAGATATGCCCGAGCAACAAACGAAACCCAAGAAGCTGAGCATGGTTCAGCAATCCATTGAGGATGCGCGCAACGCGCCTGCGTTTACGCCCGAGATGCAGGCACAGCTGGACACACTGGTCAGCGCACCGATGACCGGCAGCGAGGTCAACGACCTCACCGCACGCCTGAAACGCGCGATCATCGAGCGCGCGCTGGCTGCTGAGATGAGCCTGCATCTGGGCTACGCACCCGGCGAAGACAAGCCCGCAGGCGTTGCCAACCATCGCAACGGCAGCAGCGGCAAGACGCTCCTCACCGACACCGGCCCGCTCAGGATCGACATCCCGCGCGACCGCAGCGGCGCGTTCGAACCCCTGATCGTCCCCAAGCATGGCCGCCGCTACGAAGGCTTTGATGACTTGATCCTGTCGATGTATGCACGCGGCATGAGCACGCGCGACATCCGCGCGCACCTGACCGAGATGTATCACGTCGAGGTGTCGCCGGATTTCATCAGCACCGTGACCGATGAAGTCATGGCCGAAGTCTCTGCCTGGCAGGCCCGACCGCTGGAGCCGATGTACCCCGTGATCTTCTTCGACGCGTTGCGGGTCAAGATCCGCGACGACGGCCTGGTCAGGAACAAGGCGGTCTATCTTGCGCTGGGCATCCTGCCCGACGGCAGCCGCGACATTCTCGGGCTGTGGATCGAACACACCGAAGGGGCCAAGTTCTGGCTCAAGGTCTTCAACGACTTGAAGACGCGCGGCGTGGAGGACGTGCTGATCGCCGTTTCCGATGGTCTGAAAGGGATTCCAGAGGCGCTTGCTGCGGCGTATCCGGAAGCCGTCCTGCAAACCTGCATCGTGCACTTGATCCGCAACAGCCTGGACTATGCCAGTTGGAAGGATCGCAAAGCCGTCGCAGCGGCGCTGCGTCCGATCTACACCGCGACGAGCGCAGACGCCGCAGAAGTCGCGCTGACGGCGTTCGCGCAATCCGAATGGGGAACGAAACTGCCGCATGTCGCTGCGGCCTGGCGGCGTGCATGGGACTACGTGACGCCATTCTTTGCGTTCCCGCCCGAGATTCGGCGGGTGATTTACACCACCAATGCCATCGAATCGGTCAACGCGCGCATCCGCAAGGCGATCAAGACACGCGGGCATTTCCCCAACGACGAGGCGGCGACCAAGCTGATCTGGCTGGCGCTGAGAAACATCACCAAGGAATGGGCAATGCCGGTGTTTCACTGGAAAGCCGCGATGGTGCAATTCGCCATCCAGTTCGGGGATCGCTTTACGAAACGTGTCGCGTAAAATCAGGCAGCAATCAATGAAACATCAACCGCCTTGCACACAAAATTCAGGACACTCCCCAGTAAATTGCGCTTTATCGGCTCTTTGGGCACGTATCTGTTTGGTATTGTGCTGTGTTTGGCGCTGTTAATGAAAGTGTACCCAGCCTTGATGGCGCTACAGCAGGCATCGTAACTGTGAGCAGGCGGTTCGTTCGCTAAAAAACCCGATGCTCACGGTGTCTTAAACTGGGAGGCGAAGAGGTCACGCAGGGTATAATTCGCCTCTCTGATTTTTGCTGAGATTTTGTTTCTGCTATGGCTGAATTCCTTGCGCTGCGCGGCAATGCCGCTTTTTCGGCTTCCCGGCTTGCCCGCCTGCAGCAGTCTTTACGCAAGGCCAGCCCCAAGCTTACTTTAGCGGCTGAGCACTGGTATTTCATTGATCTCTCGTCTCCGCTGAACACGCCTGAAACGACGCGCTTAAAAGAGTTGCTCGACATCAGTTCGGTGGCACGCGGGCATATATCGGGTGAATTGCAATTGGTTACCCCTCGCCTTGGCACCATTTCACCGTGGAGCACGAAGGCGACTGACATCGCACGGAATTGCGGGTTTTCCCAAGTGCAGCGCATCGAGCGCGGCACGGCGTTTTATGTCAGCGGGGTGAAAGACGAAAAGTCGGCGCTGGTGATACGGCACAGTCTGCATGATCGGATGACAGAATCCGTCTTGACAACACTGGATCAAGCACAGGCACTGTTTGGGCAGATTCCACCGCAACCGCTCACGATAGTCGACACGCTGTCCGGTGGCCGGGATGCGCTTGTGGCGGCCAACCTCTCGCTTGGGCTGGCCTTGTCTGAGGATGAAATTGAGTATTTGCTGGATAACTTTGCCAAGCTGGGCCGCAATCCAACCGATGTTGAGCTGATGATGTTCGCTCAGGCAAATTCTGAACATTGTCGGCACAAGATTTTCAATGCGACATGGACTGTGGATGGCGAGGCGCAGCCATTGTCACTCTTTGGCATGATTCGCGAAACACATAAAGCGCATCCTGCGGGCACGATCGTGGCGTATTCCGACAATGCCGCCATTCTTGAAGGGGCATCCATTCGCCGTTTCATGCCAGAAGCCGATGGCAGCTATATCTGGCGCGAAGAGATGACGCATTTTCTGGCCAAGGTTGAGACGCATAATCATCCCACGGCCATTTCGCCTTTTCCTGGTGCTGCAACCGGCTCGGGCGGTGAAATTCGTGACGAAGGCGCGACAGGTCGCGGGTCAAAACCCAAGGCTGGGGTGGTGGGTTTTTCTGTGTCCGATTTACGCATACCCGGCTATAGTCAGCCGTGGGAATCAGACTATGGCAGACCCGATCGCATTGCCTCCGCTTTAGACATCATGATCGAAGGCCCGCTGGGTGCGGCAGCCTTTAATAATGAATTCGGCAGGCCCAATCTGGCAGGGTATTTCCGCACCTTCGAGCAACAATTTGGCGACGAGGTACGCGGCTATCACAAGCCCATCATGCTAGCTGGCGGTGTGGGCAACATTGCTGATCGGGATGCGTTCAAAATCCAATTTCCAGCGGGCACCCTGCTCATTCAACTTGGGGGCCCGGGCATGCCGATCGGGCTGGGTGGCGGGGCGGCCTCGTCCATGACGACCGGCAGCAACTCGGCTGACCTTGATTTTGCTTCTGTACAGCGGGGTAACCCGGAAATGCAGCGGCGCGCACAGGAAGTCATTGATCGGTGCTGGCAAATGGGCGAAGCGAACCCGGTGCTTGCCATTCACGACGTCGGTGCAGGTGGCTTATCCAATGCACTGCCTGAGCTGGCGCATGATGCAGGCTGTGGTGCCGTGTTTGATCTGCGCGCCGTGCAAACTGAAGCGCCTGGCATGAGCCCGCGCGAAATTTGGAGCAACGAAGCGCAAGAGCGTTACGTGCTCGCCGTGGCACCGGCGCGGCTGGATGAATTCCGCGCCCTGTGTGAACGTGAGCGTTGCCCGTTTGCTGTACTTGGCGTAGCCACCAAGGATGGCCATCTTGCCGTGACGGATGCGCATTTTGATAATCGTCCTGTTGATATGCCGTTAGAAGTACTGCTCGGTAAACCCCCACGCATGCATCGAGAGACCAGCCGTCATGTGGTGCATATGCCCGCCCTGGATCTGGCAGCGATTGACCTGAGTGAGGCTGCGCACCGTGTATTGCGCTTGCCAAGCGTGGCCTCGAAAAGCTTTCTAATCACCATTGGCGATCGTTCAGTCGGTGGGATGACAGCCCGCGACCAGATGGTGGGGCCATGGCAAGTGCCCGTGGCTGATGTGGCCGTGACCACCATGGGTTATGACACCAACCGTGGTGAATGCTTTGCGCTAGGCGAACGTACACCACTGGCTTTGCTGGATGGCCCGGCCTCCGGACGGATGGCTATTGGGGAGGCATTAACCAATCTGGCGGCAGCTGATGTGGGCGATATTTCTCGCATTAAGTTGTCAGCCAACTGGATGGCGGCGGCGGGTCATGGGCATGAGGATGCGGTGCTGTTCGATACAGTCAAGGCTGTCGCACTCGATTTTTGTCCTGCGCTGGGTGTGGCCATACCGGTGGGCAAGGATTCCTTATCCATGCGCACGCAATGGAAAGCGTCTGACGAGGCAGGCAGCGCGGAAAAATCAAACGAGAAAAAAGCGAGCGAGAAAAAATCAGATGAACATAAACAAGTCATCTCGCCCGTGTCGTTAATCATCACCGCATTCGCGCCGGTGGATGATGTGCGCCGCACCTTGACGCCTGAGCTGCGGCGCGATGCAGAGGTGGGTGAAACAGAGCTCTTGCTGATTGATTTGGGCGAGGGACGCAATCGGCTGGGAGGTTCTGCCTTGGCGCAAGTCTATGGCGTCAGTGGCGATGTGGCACCGGACGTCGATGCAGCCTTGCTCAAAGCGTTTTTTAATTCGATTCAAAAGCTCAATCGCGACGGAAAAATTCTGGCCTACCACGATCGATCCGATGGTGGCTTATGGGCGGCCGTGTGTGAGATGAGCTTTGCTTCGCATGTAGGGGTTTCGCTCAACAGTGATGCACTGTGTTTTGACGCGTTAATGAATGATGTCGATGGCATGGAACGTCGACCGGATATGCTTGCCGGCCGGACGCAGGATAAATTATTGGCAGCCTTGTTTAACGAGGAACTCGGTGCTGTGCTGCAGATTCGCCACACCGATCGCTCCGCTGTCATGACTGTTCTGCGTGAAGCAGGGCTTAGTCGTGTGGTGCATTTCATTGGCCATACCAATACCAGTGATGAAGTGCGCGTCTGGCGTAATGCCAAACGCGTGTTTTCTGCGCCACGTCACGAGTTACAACGCGTTTGGAGCGAAGTGAGCTTCCAGATTGCGCAATTGCGTGACGATGCGATGTGCGCCGAAGAGGAGTTTTCTGCGTTGCTGGATCGTGATGATCCTGGCTTGACTGCTCAGACTACGTTTGACCTTGAGGCGCCCTTTGTGGTAACTGGTGCCCGCCCGAAAATGGCGATTTTGCGTGAGCAGGGCGTGAATGGGCACGTGGAAATGGCCGCTGCCTTTGATCGCGCGGGTTTTTCGACATTCGACGTGCATATGTCGGATTTACAGGCAGGACGCGTCAAGCTAGCTGACTTCAAGGGATTGGTTGCGTGTGGTGGTTTTTCGTATGGTGATGTACTTGGCGCGGGGCAAGGCTGGGCTAAATCGATATTGTTCAACAGTCAGCTACGCGACGAGTTTTCGACATTTTTCGCACGCAAAGACAGTTTTTCTCTGGGCGTGTGTAATGGCTGCCAGATGATGGCGCATTTGGCCCCAATTATTCCAGGCGCTGAAGATTGGCCAACATTCCAGCGCAATCGCAGCGAGCAGTTTGAGGCACGTTTGGTGATGGTGGACATTCCCCCGTCGCCCTCGATTTTCCTGGCTGGCATGGCGGGATCGCAATTGCCTGTGGTGGTGTCGCATGGCGAAGGACGCGCCGTGCATGCAGATAATAAAAAGTTGGAAAAGTCGGCTATGGCACTACGGTACATTGATAACCGTGGCGCGGTGGCTTCGATCTATCCGTTTAATCCGAATGGCTCGCCTGAAGGATTAGCGGGGGTGACCACGGCAGATGGCCGCTTTACGATCATGATGCCGCATCCGGAACGTGTCGTTCGTGCAGCACAGATGTCATGGCATCCGCGTGACTGGGAAACGCGTTATGCAGGCGCTTCGCCGTGGATGAATTTATTTCACAACGCGCGTCGCTGGCTGGGATAACCGTTTAGCGAGAAAGCCGTCAGGCGGCAGTCGCCTGACGGCTTTTGATGGCGATAGAAAAACCAATGCCCACTAGCGTAATGAGCAAGCTGCCCATCAATATGATGGGTGGAATGCCAACCTGTTCCACGACGCGTGATGCGGCATAAATGCCGACAGACTGCCCCACAAAGAAGATCGAGACAGTGAGTGATATTGCCAAACCACGCGCTGTCTCGGTGATGGCCGTAGCGCGCGTCAGAATAGTGCTATGCAGCAGATACATGCCAAAACCGGCACCGGTCATCACGGGGATAGCAAAAAACCAGACGGGTACAAGATAAAGAAGTATGAGGCTCATCGCGACTGAACCGCTACCCAGCAAAGCTAGATTACCGACTGAAAAATGACTTATGAGGCGTCTTGCGTTGGATGAATAAACCAGCCCTCCAGCGCCATATGCCATGAGCGCCAAACTTGCCTTGGTCATGCTAATGTCAAAGTGCGTGTGTAAATACAGGGGAAGAAACGCAAGCACTGAAAATACCGCCATCCCTTCAAAACAGATGGCTGCAAAAACGGGCCACGCTTTGGGCGATTGCACCACGGCAAACAGATCGCGTGCAACGGAAAAAAATGGATTGCCTTGAGGCGCGGCTGGTCGTGGGGGTGCGGTAGTGCTAATGATCTTCGCTTGACGCAACAGTAGCCCGCCAAACGCAAGATAGATGAGTGCTAGCGCAGCAAACGCCCAGCGCCAGCCCAATGTATCGACAAACAATCCCCCCAGGACTTGCCCCGAAACCATCCCCAGAATTTGCCCGCTAATAAACCTAGCGAGCATGGGCTGACGTTGGGTTAAGGGCACACGATCAGAAATCCACGCGACACCCACAGCGATGATGCCCGCTGAAAAAGCGCCTGTAAGGGCACGCGATACAACCAGCCAGCCATAGGAAGGGGACAGTCCGCAAGCAATTGAGCCAAGTGTACATGCCAGGGTGGAATAGGCGACAAGATGATAGCGATCGACGCGGTCGCCCAGCGGGCCAAAAACCAGCTGGAAAACGCTGTAAGCGACAACAAATGCGGTGATAACACGTGCTGCACTGCTGATGCCGACATTAAAACTCGCGGCCAATACCGGTAAAAAAGGATCGCAGACACGAAACGATGCGGCGCTGGCGAAAGCGGCGCCCGCCAGTATCAGCACTGCGCGGTCCAGATCGCTATCACTATCAGTAGCAGAGGTTGATAACATAAAAAATATTGGAGTGAATTTATTTTTTGGTCTTGGCATGCGATAAAAGCAATGGACGGAATAAACGTGTCAGCACGGGCATGACAAGCCATGTCATGACGGCAATTATCAAGGCAGTAAATGAAGCAATTTGCAACAAAAATGGCCAGCCAGAAATTAATGGCGCGATAGTGACTTGCAAAAGCACAACGGTTGGGAAAATGCCTACCCATGAAATCAGCGCCATTTTCAGTCGCGATGGTGTTTTGACGCCAGGGATCGCCGCAGGAGAAAACCAGGCCTCAAAACCCGAGAGCAAACGGTATTCAGGATCACCTTCGGCAACATCGCCCAAGCGCTGGAGCCATTGGGCGTGGGCTACAGAAGCATCCCAGACGTCGAGGTCTTTTTGGCTTGCCCAGCGGATGATGAATTGATATTCGTCCAGGGGCGTTGCCGGATGTATGATTTCAGCACCCAGAAAGCCGCTGTAATTTTGCATTTCGATAAACATGCCGCGTACTAAAGCTTCGAAAGCCGAACCGCAATTTGGCTTTGCTCGCCGGCGAACGATCCGTCGGACAGGCTGGGCTTCTGAGTTATTTTTCATGTGCGTGCCCCTTGTGCCGCAGTTGAATGTGATGGCAGGAGGTTGTTCTGCAGGAATTGTTCAGCGAGATTTACTTCGGGAAATAAAAAACGGGAGCCGGAGCCCCCGTTTTTTAGATTGAATAAGCGGCTTATTCAACCTTGGCTTTGGCACGCAGTTCGTCCAGATGTTTCTGAATCAAACCTTGTTGCATCTGCTGAGCGATTTGTCCTTTGGCTTCTTCAAAAGCCGGAATTTTGGTATCACGCGTATCGTCAAGCTGGATAACGTGCCAGCCAAAATCACTCTTGACAGGGACAAGCGTGTACTTACCTTTTTCAAGTTTGGTCATGGCGTCAGAGAATGGCTTAACGAAAGCTGCCGGGCTCGCCCAGCCAAGATCGCCGCCACGTTCTTTGGAGCCAGGATCCTTCGACTGTTTAGCAAGGTCATCAAATTTTTCGCCTTTTTTCAGCTTTTCGATAATCGCCTTGGCGTCTTCTTCTTTATCAACAAGAATGTGGCGCGCCTTGTATTCCTTGTTACCCAGGCGGGTTTTCAGATCGTCATATTCTTTCTTGATTTGGTCGTCGCCAATCGGATGACGTTTGACATAGTCCTTCAGGTAAGCACCAATCAAGACGCCCTGACGCGCCATATCCATTTGAGCTTGCACTTCGGAATTCTTGTCCAAACCTTTTTTGACCGCTTCTTGCGACAGGATTTCACGACGTACCAGCTCTTCTTTAACGGCGTTACGCAGTTCTGGCGAGTCAGGCTGGCCTTGTGCAACCTGGGCTGAGATCAGCATGTCAGCACGGCTCTTGGGAACTGCTTGGCCATTGACGGTAACGAAAGCCGACGCTGATTTTTCACCAGCACCTTTTTTAGCGGCATAAACGGTAGCACTGCTTGCCACAGAAGTCGCCAGGGCAATCAGAAGGGCATAACGGAGCGTGTGATTCATCGTAGTTCCTGAATTAGGTTAAAGGGTTGCTGCAGTGAAATTGAAATGTGTGATTCGTCAGGATTCGTCAGGGGGAAACGCATTAATGCTCAATGCATGAATTTCCCGCTTCATCAGGGATCCGAGCGCATCATACACCAAGCGGTGTTTTTGCATTGTATTGCAGCCGGTAAAGCGAGAGGAAACAATGTTCAATCGATAGTGGCCACCACCGCTACGCGCACCGAGGTGTCCGGCGTGTAGCGCTGAATCGTCGATCACCGTCAGTTCTGTTGGCTCTAAAGTAGCAAGCCGTTCGCGCATCATGTCTATAACGCTCATGGTTTGGGTATAACCTGGCGGAAAGGTTTGACAATCACTTTTTCGAAAACACCGGCAGTGACAAAGGGATCTGTGTCTGACCACTCTTGGGCTGCGGCAAGCGAATCAAATTCGGCAATGATCAGGCTGCCAAAAAAGCCGGCAATTTGACGATCAGGACTGTCTTTCGCGAGGCAGGGGCCAGCCAGTACGATTTTATCCCCTGCGGCTTCAATTTTATCCAGATGCGCCATATGTGCAGCATGTGCGGTGCGCCGTGGCTCTGCGCTATTGGGTGCATCGTAAGCCATGATGACATAAAGCATTATGAGTTCTCCTGTGGTATATATTTGGCGAGCAGCAGCCCTTGGACAATGATAAATAGAAACATCAACCCCATGCCGCCAAAAAGTTTGAAGTTAACCCAGATGGCGGTACTGAAGTTGAATGCCACGTAGAGGTTGAGTGCACCCATGACAGCAAAAAAGGTTGCCCAGGCGTAGTTCAACCTTGCCCACAGTAAAGCGGGCAGTTGCATCTGTTGCTCAAGCATTGCACGGATCAGGTTGCGATTAAAGAAGCGGGCTGAGATTAGCAAAGTGATAGTGAATAGCCAATCAAACAGGGTGGGCTTCCATTTAATGAAAGTTTCGTCGTGCAATATGAGCGTCATTCCACCAAAGACGGTAACTAGCACAAGACTAACCCACAGCATGGTATCGACTTGACGATGGCGAAACCAAACCCAGGCGACTTGCGCTAAGGTGCCCAGAATCACTACACCTGTTGCCACATAGATATCAAAAAATTTGAACGCAATGAAAAACAGGAATATTGGAAAAAGGTCGAAGAGAAATTTCATGACAGAAAAAGCTACTTGAGTTTGTTGAGATCAATCGATGCGGAATTGATGCAATAGCGTAATCCTGTGGGTGCTGGGCCATCGGGAAACACGTGGCCCAGGTGTGAGCCACAACGGCTGCAAGTGACTTCTGTCCGGTGCATGTTATGACTGATGTCATCTGTCTCGGTGATAGCTTCGGCATCCAGCGGTGAAGTAAAGCTTGGCCACCCGCAGCCTGAATCAAACTTAGACGTCGAAGTAAACAAAGGTTCCCCGCAGCCAATGCAGCGATAGACGCCAGGTTCTTTGCAATCCCAGTATTGTCCGGTAAAAGGACGCTCTGTTCCTTTTTCTCGGGCAACGTGATATTGCGTGGGCGTAAGTTGTTCACGCCACTCGGTTTCAGTTTTGATGATTTTTGGTTTGGTACTCATAGTGGATATAGTGGATCGTATCTCGTCTTGGTCAGGCCTGACTATAATCGACTGAAGGTTGTTTGAAAAGCACTCTCGCTCTTCTTCTCTTCTTTCTCTTTAGGGCGCTCGATAACACAAATGATTTTAGGATAATGTGATGCGAAGCATAACGGTCTTGGGCGCTGGTGTCGCGGGAGTGACTTCGGCTTGGTATTTGGCAGCTGAAGGCTATGATGTGACAGTCATTGATCGGCAAATGGCCCCAGCACAGGAAACGAGCTTTGCCAACGGCGGCCAGATTTCTGTAAGCCATGCCGAGCCGTGGGCTAATCCTGCGGCATTTTGGCGCATCCTGAAGTGGCTGGGTCGAGAAGATGCCCCCCTGTTGTGGCGATTGCGTGCTGATTTCGATCAATGGTTATGGGGTGCGCAATTTCTGCGGGAGTGCACGGCGGCGAGGACGCGGGCGAATATCCGATCCATTGTACAGTTGGGGTTAATGAGTCGCCGCGAGTTGGGCACGCTGCGTGAAGTACTGGCGCTTGATTACGACCAGCTCACGCGTGGCATTCTGCACATCTATACTGATCAACGCGAATTTGATCATGCGCTGCGGCAAGCAACACTCATGCGTGAGTTCGGCTGTGATCGCGTTCCAAAAACAAAAGCCGAGTGCGAGTTGATCGAACCGGCAATCAATCAGTCGACTGTGCCGATTATTGGCGGCACGTATACCGCAGCGGATGAATCAGGCGATGCGCAGCGATTTACCCAACTTTTGGCGCAGCAAGCCGCCGCACGCGGTGTGCGTTTCCGTTTTGGTGAAACCATAACAGCTTTACAGCGCCAAGGTGAGTGTGTTACCGGCGTCAATCTGGCAACGGGTGAAACGGTGGCATCTGATGCGACCGTTTTGGCGTTAGGCAGCTATTCGCCCCTGCTGTTGCGGCCATTGGGCGTGCGTTTGCCGATTTACCCCGGGAAGGGCTATTCGGCTACCTTTGCCTTGCCTGAAAATGTATCGCCTAGCGTGGTGCCTACCGTTAGCTTGACGGATGATGGAGCAAAAATCGTGTTTTCCCGTCTAGGAAAACGCTTGCGAGTAGCAGGAACGGCTGAGTTTACGGGTTATGACTTGGCGCTTAATCCGACCCGTTGTGCTGCGATGGTAAAACGGACACGCAGGCTATTTCCGGCGCTCTCGCGCGTGGAAGAAATTGAGTATTGGGCAGGTTTACGCCCCGTCACGCCGAGCAATGTGCCGCTGATCAGTGATATGCGTAGCGCCGGATTGGCCGGGTTGTGGCTCAATACAGGGCATGGCACGCTGGGCTGGACATTGGCCTGTGGGTCAGCACGGCTATTGTCTGACTTGATTGCGGGGCGCGAGCCGGAGATCAATTCGGTGCCGTATCGTTTTAAATAAGGCTTTGAACGGGGCAGGGATAATCAACGCGGATTGCCAGAAAAGTCGGCGCTGGCTAGACGGCGGCGCGTGCTTACAAGCAAAAAAATCGGCTGAACTGCAGTAATGCCAGGGGTTAATGCAGGTGGCGTTGCGTATTTTCAGCCTGTTCTTCGGGCAGCTCGGCATGCACTGGCTCGCCTTCGGGAGTGGGGTACAGCGGGGTGCCGCAATCTTCGCAGTATTCGATGGGAAATCTTTGATTTAGCTGGATCACCTGGGTAATGCCTGCTTCTTGTAGCACGCTCTCGATCTCTGCAGAGAGTTCGTTATTGTTATCTTCAGTTTCCAGCAGCGGCCAGACAACCCCATGCACTACCGTTTGATTTTGGCGTAACGCTAAACCAACACGATATTCCTCAGTTTGATCATCGTGAAACCGCGCAATGACGGCAACGAGGTCTGACGGCAGAATGTTGAGCACCGTTTGCAAAAAAGCGACTGCGGAGCGTAGCGACCACGGGCGGGAAGCGCGGTCGGCATCAAGTACGGCGGCGTGATAAGCGCCAACAGGTTGCAGCTCCAGCGCACAGGCAGGTAATAGCGGGCGGATGGCGTCACTTCCCTGAAGGATCCACTGGCGGGCGGATTCGGTGTAATCACCATCGTCTTCCTGCCAGCGAAACAAAGCAGTACCTTGAGGGGCAGCAACGGCCCCGATCAGATAGCGGCTATCAGATAGAAAACTCATTGTTTCGGCCATTTTTTTTGGGTCGATTTTTACATCGCAACCATGTTTAGCGGCTTGTGTGACTTTATCGGCCAAGTGGGCAGTTTCTATATAAGTCTGCGGTATTTGGTCAGGGCTGTAAAGCCTGTCGCAGAGACTTAATTTTGCCCCGAATGCCAGCACGTGGGCCTGTAGATGCACGCGGATGGCGTCAAGTTGCGGTGTGGAAATGGGGCCAGCGGGAATAGGGAAACGTGACCATGATAAAACCGGAATGGCAATCATGAGGGCATCCAGGCCATCGGAGGTTTCAGCATGCCGCGTTTCAACGCACGCCTCGATCGTGCTGACCAAGGCGCCATAGGCGGGAGAGGTCTCTCGATACAAGGGGTCCAGTGCCGCCATCAGGGTTTCTTCTGCACCGCTGGCGATCAAATGCGTGACAAACGCAGTCAGGCGCTTTTCCCAGAAATCATCTTCAATCCGGCTTGACGATTCACTCAGGCTAGTTGCCAGTTGAATCAGGCGCAGCGTATCAGGCGTCTGTTTAATGCGGCGCGAAGGGCGATTGCGTTTCATGCGGAAAGCGGGTTGGGTACCCGTCATGGGAGGAGGGCCGAAGGCTGTTGATTCTAACAGTGCTTTGTGCTGCGATATTTGATTGCACGCTGCAAAAATGCGCAGATGGGGTTTTTAGTTTGCAAGCTAAGTCGCTAAAAAAAGAAACACGGTAGGTCGTTTATCAATTGGCGGCAAGGGTTGTTTTTTCCAATCGCTGATGGGGCGCGTTGTGACGTATTCTTGATTCAGAGTGATATCTGTCGCGAGACACAACAGTGTTTGTGCGCGGGCATTCGTTGTCAGCGCGGTAAATAGCGCCAGATTTCGATACGGTGTTTCAATGAAAATCTGCGTCTGCTGCAGGCGGATAGACTCTTTTTCCAGCTCAATAATACGCTGGCTCCGGTCGGGCTCGCGTGCGGGCAGATAGCCGTGAAAGGCAAAACGCTGCCCATTTAGCCCTGAAGCCATCAGGGCGAGCAGGATCGATGAAGGGCCAACTAGCGGTTTGACACATAGGCCTAGCGCATGCGCACGCCGGACCAGCAAGGCGCCAGGATCGGCAACCGCCGGACAGCCGGCTTCGGACATTAAGCCGACACTATGGCCGGCATGCAGGGGTGATAAAAGCTGATCAATATCGGCATGACTTGGCTTTTCGGGCAATTGTTCAATGGCTAAATCACGCAGTGGGGTAGGGTGTTCCATGCGTTTTAAGTCTCCACGGGCAGTTTTTGCGTTTTCGGCAATGAAATGCGTTAGCCGACAGGCTGCTTCGCGTGTAGCTGGTGGCAGGCAATAGTGCCAGGGCGTGTCACCCAGTGCGACAGGTAATAACCAGAGAGTTCCTGACATATCTATTTAGGGTAGCGGTACGCCTGCACTACGCAGCATTTCACACAAGGCGATGAGTGGCAAGCCGATGAGCGCAGTGGGGTCATCCCCGCGCTGATAACGTAATAAAGCGATGCCCAGACCTTCTGATTTAGCGCTTCCCGCGCAGTTAAGCGCATCTTCTTTATCGAGATACGCTTCAATTTCCGCATCCGTCAGATCGCGGAAACCCACATACGTGGGAATGCAGTGAACTTGCGTGTGTCCAGTGGCGCTGTTAAGTACGCAAAGACCCGTATGGAAAACAATTTCGTTTCCGCGCATCAACCTTAACTGTTGCCGGGCATTTTGTCTTGTTCCTGGCTTACCAAACCGTTGCTCATCATATGCGGCTACCTGGTCAGCGCCTATGATCAAGGCGTTCGGAAACTGTCTGGCAACGGCTTGAGCCTTGGCCTGGGCAAGGCGCTGTGCTGTAGCGGCGGGGAGCTCGCTTGGCAAAGCCGACTCGTCGATGTGGGGGTCGGCAATGTCAAAGGGTAGTTGCAAGCGACGCAAAAGTTCGCTGCGAAATAGCGAAGTAGAGGCGAGAATGATGTGCTGAACCATGTTTCAGACTTGAAAAACAAAGGCTAGGCATGATAACATTCAAACCTTATGCCACACGAGACTTCTTCTATTTTGCAAACGTCTTATGCGGAGCCGATGGAGCCCATCAAAAGCGTTTTGTCGCTGACAACGGTGAATAGTCTCGAGTTTGCTCGTGGTAGTCGTTTTGTTGAGGGTGCTGTGCCTTTGACGTGGCTGCCGCACTTGGCGAATCAGCTACTTGAGCGTAACGGTTCATTGGCTGTTAGCCTGGAAGGGTGGCAAAGCGAGAGAAAGTCGCTGGTACGATTGGTGATTGATGGCACACTGGTGTTGCAATGTCAGCGCTGTTTGGCCAGTGTTCGTGTGCCGATGCAGGTCAATAGCGTGTTGCAATTGATCAGCGCCGGTGAAGATTGGCCAGATGAGGCGTTGATGGATGACCAGATGGATGCCATTGATGCAAGTGAAGAGTTGGATGTTGTCGGATTGATAGAAAATGAAGTGTTGCTGGCGCTGCCTTTTGCACCACGACATGAGCACTGTGAGTTGCCCAAGGCAACTGGAAACGAATACGGATCAGCGTCGTTTTTGGCGTTGGCCGCTTTGAAGAAGCGTTGAAACAAGGAGCGTTAAATGGCTGTTCAGCAGAATAAAAAATCCCCTTCCAAGCGTGGCATGCATCGCGCACATGACTTTCTGACTGCCCCACCACTGGCGGTTGAAGCGACTTCAGGTGAAGTTCATCTGCGTCACCATATTTCGCCTTCCGGCGTCTATCGCGGCAAAAAAGTCATCAAGGCCAAAGGCGAGTAAGTTTCCAGGATGAATTCGGCCGGATGCGATCTGCGTGTCCGGCCGTTTTTTCGTCGGGAAGCTTGAATCATGGCCATTACCCTTGCGATAGATTGTATGGGTGGCGATCATGGCCCCCAAGTCACGCTGCCTGCGACATTTGATTTTTTGCGTCAAAATCCTTCGTGTTCCGCGATTTTAGTGGGGCAAGAGGCGATAGTGCGCCCCTATGTCACGCCGGTTGCCCAAGAGTTTGCGGCGCGCATTTCCATTCGCAATGCAACTGAAGTTGTTGGCATGGACGAGTCCCTAGCAAGTGCTTTACGCGGCAAAAAAGATTCTTCTATGCGCGTGGCGATCGATCTGATTAAAGAGGGTCTTGCACACGCTGCTGTTTCAGCAGGGAACACCGGCGCATTGATGGCCGTTTCACGCTTTGTGCTAAAAACCTTGCCTGGCATTGATCGACCGGCTATTTGCACTGTACTGCCTTCCCGGCGTGGCGCAACCTATGTGCTTGATCTGGGTGCAAATGTGGATTGCACCGCTGAACATTTGCTTCAGTTTGGCATCATGGGTGCCATGCTAGCTTCAGCGCTTGAGCACAAAGAGCGTCCGAGCGTTGGTTTACTCAATATTGGTGAAGAGAATATCAAGGGAAACGATGTTGTTAAGCGGGCCGGTGAGTTGTTGCGACAAAGCGAGCTGAATTTTTTTGGCAATGTCGAAGGCAATGACATTTTTAATGGCACGACGGATGTCGTCGTTTGTGATGGTTTTGTTGGTAACGTGACCTTAAAGGCTTCTGAAGGACTGGCGCAAATGATTTCTAGCGGTCTTAAAGAAGAGTTTTCCCGTTCAATTTTCACTCGCTTGGCCGCCATCATTGCTATGCCCGTGCTGAAATCTTTTCGTCGTCGCTTTGATCATCGTCGGTACAATGGTGCAAGCTTGTTGGGGTTAAAAGGTATTGTGGTTAAAAGTCATGGCTCTGCTGATCAGCTGGCGTTTCTATCCGCTTTAACGCGAGCGGCAGAGGCTGCGCGCCAGCAGCTACCCGATAAAATCGCCGCGCGCATGGCCTCCGTCCCCCAAGGGGACTTTCCAGAGACGGCTCTGCACTTCCTTCGGTCGGATTCAAAGCTTCGCGGCGTGTCACCAGCGCCGACTATTTTTGATTAAGTGTCAGCGTGATTAATCGCAGGCCGTTTAAAGGTTTACAGCAATGATCCATACGCGTATTACAGGAACAGGAAGCTATCTGCCTGGTCAACCCGTCAGCAATCAAGCGCTAATCGCTTGGCATACGCTTGATTCGTCAGATGACTGGATAATCGAGCGGACAGGGATTCGTGCTCGACATCTCGCTGCAGCCGGTGAAACAAGTAGTGATCTAGCAATGCATGCTTGCCAGCGAGCGCTTGTTGCCGCAGGACGAACCGCGAACGACGTTGATTTAATCATCGTTGCGACATCAACCCCAGACTATATTTTCCCCAGTACAGCGGCCTTGCTGCAGAAGAAGCTCGGCATCACCAATGGCGCCCCCGCATTTGATGTGCAAGCGGTATGTAGCGGTTTTGTTTATGCCCTGAGCGTGGCGGAAAAATTTATTCGGTCCGGCTCGCATCGTTGCGCTTTGGTCGTGGGTAGCGAGGTCTTTTCGCGCATCATGGATTGGTCGGATCGCGGAACCTGTGTTTTATTCGGCGATGGCGCTGGTGCGGTCGTGCTTGAAGCAGCGAACAACCCCGGGGTTTTAGCAACCGCGCTGCATGCGGATGGTCGCTATGCCGGCATGCTCTCTGTCCCTGGCCAAGTCTGCGGTGGTCAGGTTACCGGGGACCCATTTTTGCGTATGGATGGTCAGGCTGTTTTCAAGTTTGCCATTCAGGTACTCACCGAAGTGGCCAATGAGGTATTGCATGCCGCTGGTTTGGGAATTCATCAGCTTGACTGGTTGATTCCGCATCAGGCTAATGTGCGGATATTGCAATCCACTGCAAAAAAACTGAGGTTGCCCAGTGAAAAATGCATCGTGACTGTTGATCACCACGGTAATACTTCCGCAGCGTCTATTCCCTTGGCGCTTGACGAAGCAGTGCGTCAAGGGCGTGTACAACCAGGACATCACCTGTTGCTGGAAGGCGTGGGTGGCGGGTTTACCTGGGGTGCTGTGCTCCTTACATTCTGAATCCCGGGTATTCGAGATCATCATGATGAAATTTGCACTTGTTTTTCCTGGTCAGGGCTCGCAGTCGTTAGGCATGATGGTGCATTATGGTGCTGCCGCTGTGGTACGGACAACATTTGATGAAGCCTCTACGGCGCTCGGCCGTGATCTCTGGCAGTTGGCTGCAGAGGGCCCGACGGACGCTTTAAACCAGACGGTGAACACCCAGCCCTTGATGCTTACGGCAGGGGTAGCTACCTACCGATTGTGGCGGGAGAAAGGCGGTGTGTGCCCTACGGTCATGGCCGGCCATAGCCTGGGTGAATATTCTGCATTGGTGGCAGCGGGTGTTATTTCGCTCAGGGATGCTGTATCTCTGGTTGAGTTGCGTGCGCGTGCAATGCAAGAAGCGGTAGCCGCCGGGGAAGGCGCAATGGCCGCTATACTGGGCTTGGATGCGGCGGCAGTGATCGCGGCTTGCGCTGAGTCGGCGCAAGGTCAGATAGTACAGGCGGTTAACTTTAATGAACCCAAGCAAATAGTGATTGCGGGGCACAAGGCAGCCGTTGAGCGAGCAGCCGGGGCGGCCAAAGCCAAAGGCGCAAAACGGGCAGTGATGCTGCCTGTTTCTGCCCCTTTTCATTGCACCTTAATGCTGCCGGCTGCTGAAAAATTACGTGCGCGTTTATCGCAAATGAGCTTTTCGATTCCGGAAATTCCCGTATTGAATAATGTCGATGTTGCGCAACTGACAGATCCAGAAGCCATTAAAGAAGCACTGGTGCGCCAAGCAGCTTCTCCTGTGCGCTGGGTTGAAATCATGCAGGCAATGCGGCAGACAGGAGTCACGCATGTGATTGAATGCGGTCCGGGTAAAGTGCTATCAGGCTTGGCCAAGCGTTGCGATGAAAACCTCACGGGGCTCGCTATGGCAGATATAGCCGGGATGGAAGCTGCATTAACATTACTTGGTACTCACTGAGGTAGAGCATGAAGGGTTTGCAAGGGCAGGTTGTATTGGTCACCGGGGCGTCGCGCGGCTTGGGGCAGGCGATTGCGCTAGCGCTTGGTGCACAGGGGGCAACGGTTATCGGCACAGCGACTTCCGTTGCCGGTGCGGCGGATATTCAAAAGTCGCTTGATGCCGCCAAAATTACTGGCTGGGGTGCAGTTGCCAATGTGACAGATGCTGCGCTATGCGAGGCATTACTCACCGACATTGAAACTAAATTTGGCACGGTTTCTGTGCTGGTCAATAACGCTGGCATCACGCGCGACAACCTCGCTCTGCGCATGAAAGAGGATGAGTGGGATGAAGTGATGGAAACGAATCTCAAGGCAGTGTTTCGTCTTTCAAAGCTCGTCATGCGCGGCATGATGAAAGCGCGTTTTGGTCGCATCATTAACATTACTTCGGTCGTGGGCGAGGCGGGTAATCCGGGTCAGGCAAATTACGCGGCGGCCAAAGCCGGCGTGGCCGGCATGAGTCGCGCGCTGGCGCATGAGCTCGGTAGTCGCAATATCACGGTCAATTGCGTTGCACCCGGATTTATCGATACCGATATGACACGTGCTTTGCCCGAAGCGCAGCGTGATGCCTTACTCAACAAAATTCCTTTGGGTCGTCTTGGACGGCCGGAAGAAATTGCAGCGACGGTCGCATTTTTGGCTTCGCCGCACGCCGGATACATTACAGGCAGCACCATCAATGTAAATGGCGGCATGTATATGGCCTGATTTCTTCAAAGGAGTCAGTTCTTTTTGTTAAACTAGGCGGGTTCTTAATACCCGATAAATCAGGGAAGGAGTTTCAATATGGATAACATCGAACAACGCGTCAAGAAAATCGTAGCTGAACAACTCGGTGTGAATGAGGCCGATATTAAAAACGAATCTTCGTTTGTAGAAGATCTGGGTGCTGATTCTCTCGATACGGTTGAGCTCGTCATGGCGCTGGAAGAAGAGTTCGAGTGCGAAATTCCTGATGAAGACGCAGAAAAAATTACCAGCGTTCAACAGGCGATTGATTACGTCAATACCAATCTCAAAAAATAAGCCCCGCAATAAGTCCAACCGCATCATTACTTTTCATTTCGGGAGTCACTTGTGCCACATGTGCCACTTGCGTCACGACGTCGTGTAGTCGTTACTGGTCTGGGCCTTGTCTCACCAGTTGGTAATTCTGTTCTCGAAGCTTGGGAAAATATAATCGCCGGAAAAAGTGGCATCGCACCGATTACTCGGTTTGACGCGTCGGCGGTGTCGGTGCGTATTGCTGGTGAGGTGAAAGGTTTTGATGTCACTGCCTATCTATCCGCCAAAGAAGCGCGCCGGATGGATACATTTATCCATTACGGCATGGCAGCTGGAATTCAGGCAGTGCGTGATTCCGGCATTGAAGTCACCGATGAAAACGCGGATCGCATTGGCGTAAATATCGGCTCAGGCATTGGTGGTTTGCCGATGATTGAAGAAACCCACAATGATTTTCTGGCCGGTGGACCACGCAAAATTTCACCTTTCTTTATCCCTAGTACCATTATTAATATGATTTCCGGCAATTTGTCGATCATGTATGGGATGAAGGGGCCGAATCTTTCAATCGTAACGGCCTGCAGCACGGGTTTACATGCCATCGGCCTGTCCGCACGCATGATTGAATATGGTGATGCCGATGTCATGGTGTGCGGCGGTTCAGAAGCTTCTGTTACACCGCTGGCCATTGGTGGTTTTGCTTCTGCCAAAGCGCTATCAACCCGTAATGACGATCCTGCCACTGCAAGCCGTCCGTGGGATAAAGAGCGCGATGGGTTTGTGCTGGGTGAAGGCGCAGGGGTCATGGTGCTGGAAGAGTACGAACATGCCAAGCGGCGCGGCGCGAAAATTTATGCCGAGCTTACGGGGTTTGGCATGACTGCTGATGCCTTTCACATGACCGCACCCGATACCGATGGCCCTAAACGCAGTATGCAAAATGCCATGAAGAATGCGGGTGTTAATGCTGACAATGTGCAGTATTTGAATGCCCATGGCACCTCAACACCGCTGGGCGATAAAAATGAAACCGAAGCCATTAAATTGGCTTTTGGTCATGATGTCGCCAAGCAGCTCGTGGTCAATTCCACCAAATCGATGACCGGACATTTGTTAGGTGGGGCAGGGGGGATTGAGTCGATATTCACTGTGCTAGCGATTTATCATCAGATCAGCCCGCCGACGATTAATATTTTCGATCAAGACCCTGACTGTGATCTGGACTACTGTGCTAATACCGCGCGGCCGATGAAAATTGATGTCGCGATGAAAAATAATTTTGGTTTTGGCGGTACCAACGGCACATTAATTTTTCGCAAGATATAGCCACTCATTGCGATGAGGTCCGTCGCAAAGCGTTCTATTCCTGTCAGGCCATCGCGTTTTTTGAAGCGCCTGTTGTGGCTTGCGCATCTTATTGCAGCGTGTATCGTCTTAGGCGTCAATCTCTCTAGCCTGCTGCAAGGGGCTTTGTTGTTGATGATTGGCACCTCATGGATAAAGCGTGATAGTACCGCATCAACAGCCGCGTTAATTTTGCATGGGGACGGTCGAATTGAAAAAGTCGGCGCTGGTGATACGCCGCGAAGCGTTGAATCCGACCGAAGGAAGTGCAGAGCCGTCTTTGGAAAGTCCCCTGGGGGGACGGTGAGTGACCTGTTTCTGCACCCACATACCACTGTTTTGCCGTTTCTGGTTATCTTGCTTTATCGGCAGAAAAATCGCCTGCAATCACTGGTCTTGCTAAGCGATAGCCTTGAGGCAGAAGACTTTCGCCAGTTACGTCTTTGGCTGCGCTGGCAGCTGAAGAGACCACCTCAGAAATGACTTGCTCCATAAAATAAACTGCTTTGCTTCTTCAACCCGTGTTATACGTTTATACGTGTCACCCATGTTGATAAGGGTGAAGCACGGTATCCAGCGCACGAGGCAAGGTTTCGGGATAGTCTCGACTAAAATGAAGCCCGCGACTTTCGTGGCGACATTGAGCACTTTTCACAATCAGGTGGGCAGTCAGAACCAGATTGCGCAACTCAATGAGATCGTTGCTGATGCGAAAATTTTCATAGTATTCGCTAATCTCTTTTTCTAGCAGGATGATGCGATGCAGCGCACGTTCCAAGCGTTTGTTGGTGCGCACGATACCGACATAATCCCACATGAATCGGCGCAACTCTGCCCAATTATGGGAAATGACAATTTCTTCATCGGCATCGCGTACGCGGCTTTCATCCCAGTGCGGCAAGGGGGGTGCCGGTTTGACCGTTGTTTCACTGATTGCTTTTGCGGCGGCGGCGGAAAATACCACGCATTCCAGCAAGGAATTCGAGGCGAGTCGATTCGCACCGTGCAGCCCGGTAAAGGTGGTTTCACCGATGGCATACAGAGCGGGTAGATCCGTTCGTGCAGACATATCCGTCACAATCCCGCCACAAGCGTAGTGGGCAGCAGGTACCACGGGAATGGGTTCTTTGGTGATATCAATGCCGAGCGTCAGGCAGCGTGCATAAATGGTGGGGAAATGCTCTTTGAGAAAATCCGCCGGTTTATGCGTCATATCAAGAAAAACGCAATCCACCCCATGGCGCTTCATTTCGAAATCAATGGTGCGCGCGACGATATCGCGCGGGGCTAATTCAGCGCGCGGATCGTAATTGGGCATGAAGCGGGTGCCATCGGGCAAACGCAGCAGACCGCCTTCCCCGCGCAAGGCTTCGGAAATCAGAAAGGATTTGGCGTGTGGGTGATACAAGCACGTAGGATGAAATTGAACGAACTCCATGTTGGCAACACGGCAACCTGCACGCCAGGCCATGGCGACGCCATCTCCCGTTGCGGTATCCGGATTGGTCGTGTAAAGGTAAACTTTCCCGATGCCACCCGTTGCCAGCACCGTGTGGTCAGCGCCGATGGTGACGACAGTGTCGTGCTGAATATCGAGTACATACGCACCCAGGCAGCGATTAGGGTTTACCTCGAGCCGGCTTGAGGTAATGAGATCCACCGCAATATGCTGCTCCAAGACGGTGATTTGCGGATGCTTTCGGATCTGCTCGGTGAGCGTGTTCTGCACTGCTTTGCCAGTCGCATCGGCCGCATGAATGATACGGCGCTGCCCGTGGCCGCCTTCACGGGTGAGATGAAATCCAAAGGATGAGTCATCGCGGGTGAAGGGTACGCCTCGGGCCATGAGCCAATCGATAGCTTCATGGCTATGTTCGACTACAAAACGCGTAGCGCTCGGATCGCATAAACCAGCGCCGGCGGTAAGTGTATCGGCGATATGGGCATCAACAGAATCGCTTTCATCCAATACCGCAGCAATGCCACCTTGTGCCCAGGCTGAGGCCGAGTCCTCTAGTGTTTTTTTGGTCACTAGCGCCACACGATGAGTGTCTGCCAGGCGAAGAGCCAACGACTGGCCCGCGAGGCCACTACCAATGATGAGAACGTCGAAGTGCTTAATGGCCTTCTGTTCCTTCTGTTCTTTTTGTTTCATGGGGCGCAACTATATCACTCATCAAGCAGGGAACTATTCAGCTTTAAAAGGGTCACTGCTTTCAACAGTAAGATGACGAATCCGGTAAACCAGATGAGTTACTAAGGGCGCAGTGAGATATACAGAAAACAAGATATGAAACGGGCAGAATGGCTTGATATACTGACCAGCAGCCAGACCGGCTGCAAAATTTTGTTTTTAGGCGGAATCAAAGCACAAAGCCCATGGGAGATCGTGAAGCAGACCGGATGCTCGTTGAGCGTGTCCAAGCCGGTGACAAACAAGCTTTCGGGCTGTTGGTCACCAAGTATCAGCGCAAGCTCGCGCGTCTGGTTTCACGTATGGTGCGTGATCCGGCGGAAGTGGAAGATATTGTGCAAGATAGCTTCATCCGCGCATACAAGGCGCTGCCAGGCTTTCGTAACGATAGTGCCTTCTACACGTGGTTGTATCGCATTGGGGTCAATACCGCTAAAAACTGGCTGATCACGTATGGCCGACGAGCGCAGTTGACCTCAACAACCGATAACGAAGAAACTGAAAATTACGATGAACCCGAGTTGCTGCGAAATAATGAAACTCCCGAGCGATTGCTGATGACTAAGCAAATTGGTGAGACAGTCAATGCGGTTGTGGAGGCCTTGCCCGAGGATTTGCGTACCGCCTTGACACTACGCGAAATTGAGGGGTTGTCGTATGAAGAAATTGCTGATGTGATGGATTGTCCAATTGGTACAGTGCGTTCGCGGATTTTTCGCGCACGTGATGCGATTGCATTGAAGTTACGGCCTTTGCTGGATACAGCGGCCGATAAAAGGTGGTAACCCAACGATCTTTTGTTGTAATAGCCGTGCGAGGATAAGGCAATGAAAACACGTATTTCTGCATTGATGGATGGGGGGCTCGAAGCCCATGAAACGACAGCTGCGGTGACGACCTTATCCCGCGACAGTGAACAGAAAAACCTTTGGCATCTCTATCATGTGATGGGAGATGCCATGCGTCACGAGCCTGACTTAACGATCGATGTGACCAGTCGAGTGATGGCGGCGCTATCGCTAGAACCCACCGTCTTGTCGCCAACCCGCCCGCAGCGCAGCGTTATCCGCTGGCAACGTCCCGTCATGGCACTGGCGGCATCTGCTGCAGGAGTTGCCGTGGTGGCATGGGTCGCTTTAGCGCCAGTGCGGATGCCCGTTGGGTCAATGATCGTTTCTAGCCAGGCGCTTATATCCCAATCAGTACCCAGTCTCGCGGTGATGACTCCGCCCGTTACACGCACTGCAACCCCCGTGTCATCGACACTCTCTTTACCCTCTGTAACCTCCGTCGCTGAGGCAGAACAATCAGCACGGTTGCAGGAATACCTTGTAGCGCACCAAACCTACGAAGGAGGTGCACTGGTAGGTGGCGCAAGCCATATTCGTACAATTTCAGCTTCGGGTAATAATCGCTAATGGATTTTCTGCGTGTCCAGGTGTGTTGTCTCGCCGCATTGCTAGCGCCGACTTTTGCACATGCAGAGAATAGCCTGATGGCTTTGCAGCGTATGGCGCAGGCTTCCCGCCAGCTGACATACGAAGGTATTTTCGTGTACCGTAGCGCCGATCGTATGGAAACTTCGCGAATAGCGCATACCTGGGCTGATGGACGCGACCTGGAGCGGATAGAGGTACTTGATGACAGCCCGCGCGAAATGATTCGTAATGGCGATGAAACAACCAGTTTTTTTTCCAATGAAAAACGCTTGATTGTTGAAACCCGTTCAACGCGCCATCAATTCCCCGCGTTATTGCCCGCCGGATTGAGCCGTTTGCAAGATTATTATTTGATTCGCCCCATGGGTCAGGGTCGTGTAGCGGGTGTCGATAGCCGTGTCATCGTTCTGGAGCCACGAGATAATTTGCGGTATGGACATGAGTTCTGGCTAGACACTGCCAGTGGCTTATTGTTAAGAGCCGCAGTCTTGGGGGGACATGGCGAAACGCTGGATTCTTTCAGTTTCACTCAGGTCACTATTGGCGGCCCGCTACCACGCCAGGCCTTAAAGCCAAGCTTTCCCACGGAGGGCCTGCAAGTACAAAAAGTTATAACGACAGAAATTGTGCCGGAAGATCTGGGATGGGTTTTTCACAAGAACATTCCTGGGTTTCGACGCATCAATGCAATGAAGCGCCAATCTGGATCGGGGCAGCCTGCATTGCACATTTTATTTTCAGATGGTGTGGCCACAATTTCTGCATTTATTGAGCCTCGCACCAATGTGGGGGAAGCAGAATCAAGTAGCCCTGCAGTCTTGTCCAGCATGGGTGCGCTTAATGTGTACCACCGCCAGCTCAATAAGTACTTTTTAGTAGTGATGGGTGAGGTGCCAGTCCTTGCACTTAAGCAATTAGGTGATGGCATCGAGTGGATAGAAAAATGACACAATGTGACGCACACGTTGTTGCGGTGACAAGTAATAATGAAGTCTGGGTTGAAGTACCGGCCAGGCTCACCGCGTGCGAGCACTGCCCCAACCCCATGGGGTGCCAAACAGGCTTGTTGGGCCAAGCGAATCGTCCACGTCGTTATCGCATGAGCAATACGCTGGACTTGCGCGTTGGTGATCGGGTCCGCCTAGTTGTTGCTGAAGGCACGGTCTTTCGTGCGGTGCTGGCGTCGTATGTCATTCCACTGTTATTAATCATCAGTGGTGCGATGATCGGCCAGCGACTGGCTGGGGATGAGGCAGCAGCGGGGGGAGCGTTGGTTGGATTAGCACTTGGTTTTGCATTATTGCGCCGTTGCGAGCAAAGTTTTCATGACGGGCACCATCCGTTTTACTGGCAGAAATTATGCAAGGAAACGACATTTCCTAAAAAAAACCTTTATTTTATTTAAGGAGTAAGAACTAGAAATGAAGAAATTTTGTCTGGCTTTTGCAGCCACTTTTTTTGTCTTTCTATCCGCGCCGACTCAGGCACGTGATTTACCTGACTTCACTGAGCTGGTTGATGCGCAAGGTCCGGCGGTTGTGAATATCAGCACTACGCAAATCATCAAACAAAGTGCACAGGCCCAACTTTTCCCCTTTGACGAAAATGACCCGGCACAAGAGCTATTCCGGCGGTTTTTTCCCGGACAAGTTCCAGGCATGCCGGGGCAACAGGGGCGGCCTGACGAGCCGCGTGAATATAAAAATCAGTCGTTAGGTTCAGGCTTTATCATCAGCGCAAACGGGTATATCTTGACCAACGCCCATGTGGTTGACGGTGCAGATGAAGTGACTGTAAAGCTAACAGATAAGCGCGAATTTAAAGCTAAAGTTCTAGGGGCTGATAAACGCACGGATGTCGCATTAATCAAAATTGAAGCGACAAAACTACCTTTCACACGTTTGGGCGACCCGGAAAAATTGAAGGTAGGCGAATGGGTTGTGGCGATTGGATCTCCTTTTGGTTTTGAGAACACCGTCACAGCAGGCATTGTGAGTGCAAAGGGACGGTCTCTCACGCAAGAAAACTTTGTACCTTTTATTCAAACCGATGTGCCCATTAATCCAGGCAATTCTGGCGGTCCTTTATTCAACATGAAGGGTGAAGTCGTGGGCATCAATTCGCAGATATATTCACGATCAGGCGGTTTCATGGGATTATCTTTTGCCATACCGATTGATCTGGCAATGGAAGTTCAGACGCAGCTCAAACAAAATGGGCGCGTGAGCCGCGGCCGCATGGGAGTGGTTATTCAAGAGGTGAGTAAAGATCTGGCGGAATCTTTTGGCTTGAGTAAAGCGCAAGGCGCGCTGGTTACTTCGGTAGAGAAAGGTGCGGCTGCAGACAAAGCAGGGATTGTATCGGGCGATATCATTCTCAAATTTAATGGCAAGCTGGTGACTGAATCCAGCGAACTGCCACGTCAGGTTGGTGCAACCAAACCAGGCAGCAAATTGCCGGTGCAAATCTGGCGCAAGGGGAAAACCCTTGATGTGATGGTAACGATGGGCGAAATTCCTGAAGATGGCACGCCCGAAGTCAAACGTGGCCGCAAGTCATCCGAATCTGCCAAAGCTAATCGATTAGGGCTGGTACTTTCTGCCTTGTCATCGGAACAAAAACGCGCTTCGGGGCTGCAAAGCGGCCTGATCGTTGAAGATGTAACGAACGAAGGCATACGCACGGATCTGCGCCCAGGGGATATTTTGCTCTCGCTCATCCATAAAGGGAGCCAGGTTGAGCTCAAATCAGTGGCGCAATTCAATGAGCTTATCGCGGCGGTGAATAAAACAGAATCCATTACGCTACTCGTACGGCGTGGCGAAGTGCAAACCTTTGTCCTTATTAAAGGAGCAACCGATAAATAGCCCCACGCTACGGTTGTTAAGCCGCTCGTATTGCCACCTCTGTGATGACATGCTCGCCGCGCTGAATGAACTCCGTGGCGAGCCTGGTTTGATCAGATTTGATGTCGATGTGATTGATGTTGATGCAGATCCGGCATTAGTTGCTGAATATGATGAGCTAGTGCCGGTTTTGCTCGATACGGAGGGCCAACCGTTGTGCCATTATTTCCTGGATAGTGCGAAAGTCCGTGAGTATTTGAACGCTTTCCGTTAAAATCGGGGTTCTCCTTGGTTCTCCTTTTAAGGCTTCAAAGGTGCTCGGTCGGTTTTTTGAGCGCCTTTTTTATTGGTTCTTTATGAATCACATCCGTAATTTTTCCATCATTGCTCACATCGATCACGGCAAGTCTACGCTGGCGGATCGCATCATCCATAAGTGCGGCGGCCTATCAGACCGCGAAATGGAGTCACAAGTTCTTGATTCAATGGATATTGAACGGGAACGCGGGATCACTATTAAAGCGCAAACCGCTTCATTAAGTTACAAGGCGCGAGATGGCAAAACCTATAACCTCAATTTGATTGACACGCCCGGGCACGTTGATTTTTCCTATGAAGTGAGCCGTTCGCTATCGGCCTGCGAAGGTGCATTGTTGGTGGTCGATGCCTCGCAAGGTGTTGAAGCACAAACTGTCGCGAACTGTTATACCGCGATAGAGCTTGGTGTTGAGGTGGTGCCTGTTTTAAACAAAATTGATTTACCACAGGCCGACCCGGATAACGCTCGTCAAGAAATTGAAGATGTCATCGGTATTGATGCTACCGAGGCTGTACTGTGTTCAGCAAAAACAGGCTTGGGCGTGGAGGATGTTTTAGAGGCAGTCATTGCCCGAATTCCTGCCCCCAAAGGACAGGTGGACGCCCCCCTCAAGGCGCTGATTATTGATTCATGGTTCGATAATTATGTGGGCGTCGTGATGCTGGTGCGTGTGGTCGATGGCATGCTCCAGGCAAAAGATAAGCTGTTGCTGATGTCCACAGGTAGCACGCATTTGTGTGAGCAGGTAGGCGTATTCACCCCCAAGGCATTGCCTTGTCCCGCGTTACGGGCAGGCGAGGTGGGCTTTATTATTTCCGGTATCAAAGAGCTTGATGCTGCAAAAGTCGGCGATACCATTACGCTGGCTGACAGACCCGCTATGGCGCCTTTGCCAGGCTTTAAAGAAATTAAGCCGCAAGTTTTTGCCGGCCTTTATCCTGTGGAGTCAAATCAATACGATTCACTGCGCGATGCGCTAGAAAAACTTCGCTTGAATGATGCCTCGTTGCACTATGAACCCGAGGTTTCTCAGGCGTTGGGGTTTGGCTTTCGCTGCGGCTTTTTAGGTCTTTTGCACATGGAAATTGTGCAAGAGCGTTTGGAGCGAGAATTTGATCAAAATTTAATTACCACCGCGCCCACGGTGGTATACGAAGTGCGTCTGCGCAATGGGGAAGAAATCCTGGTGGAGAATCCTGCCAAGCTGCCTGAGCTCCAGAAGATCGAGGAAATTCGCGAACCCATTATTACCAACGTTATTTTTGTGCCGCAGGAATATCTTGGTGCAGTCATCACCCTGTGTGAGCAAAAACGGGGGCGTCAGATCAATATCGCCTATCGTGGCAAGCAGGTTCAGCTGACGTATGAGATGCCAATGGCCGAGGTTGTCATGGACTTTTTTGATAAATTAAAGTCAGTCTCGCGTGGTTATGCCTCCCTGGATTACGAATTCAAAGAATATCGTGCAGCGGATGTCGTCAAGCTTGACATCTTGATCAATGCTGAAAAAGTGGATGCACTTTCCTTGATCGTTCATCGCGCTAATGCGGCTTTCCGCGGGCGCGAGCTGGCTGCCAAAATGCGCGAGCTGATTCCGCGTCAAATGTACGATGTGGCGATTCAGTCAGCCATTGGCGCTACCATTGTTGCCCGTGAAAACGTTAAAGCCATGCGCAAAGATGTGCTCGCCAAGTGCTACGGGGGCGATATTTCGCGGAAGAAAAAACTGCTGGAAAAACAAAAAGCAGGGAAAAAGCGCATGAAGCAGGTCGGACGGGTAGAAATTCCCCAAGAAGCCTTTCTTGCTGTGTTGCGTGTTGGGGATAAATGACAGACCTGCTACCGGGTACATGGGTACATAGGCACCAGGGGTTTTAGCTTATTTTTTAGTTTTTTATTTCAGTCGAGACAGCATCACGGAGCCTGCATGAATTTTGCTTTGATCTTATTTTTATTTGTCGTTTTTACCGGTGCTCTCTGGGCGATCAATCATTTCTGGGCGAGAAAACAACGGCCGGCGGATGCGAAAGATCCGTGGTGGGTTGAATACGGAGGCAGTTTTTTCCCGGTTATTTTGGCTGTTTTCGTGTTGCGCTCTTTCCTGGTCGAACCCTTCAAAATTCCTTCTGGCTCGATGACTCCTACCCTGTTGGTCGGTGACTTTATTCTAGTGAACAAGTTTACTTACGGTATCCGTTTACCGGTAATCAATAAGAAAATAGTTGAACTCAACACCCCTAAACGGGGCGATGTGGTGGTGTTTCGCTACCCGCCTGATCCTTCGCTCGACTACATCAAGCGCGTGGTTGGCCTGCCGGGAGATCATGTGGAGTATCACAACAAAAAACTGACCATCAACGGCCAAGAAGTAAAGCATGAAAGCGCGGGGGATTATCTTGATCCTGCACGTTTGTATTACACGCCGCGTTTTAAAGAGACCTTGGGCGATGTGCAACACGCCATACTTATCGATCCTGAAGCACCTGGTTTTGTACGGCCGATTGTGCGTTTCCCGGATAGTGATCAATGCCACTACAATAACGATGGCGTGAGTTGCCGAGTGCCGGCTGGTCATTATTTTGTCATGGGTGATAACCGTGATAATTCCCAGGACAGCCGTTTCTGGGGGTTTGTGCCCGATCAAAATCTGGTGGGGAAAGCATTTTTTATCTGGTTTAATTTCAGCGATTTACAGCGTATCGGCCGTTTTCATTAGGAGAGAAAATGAAATTCCAGCGTGGTGTGAGTCTGAATGGTCTGATGATTGGCAGCGTAATTTTTGCGCTCGTTGCTTTGCTGACGATGAAAGTACTGCCTGAGTGGATTGAATATGGGAAAATCCTCAGGGTAGTCAAAGCAACCGCAGGGGATAGCAGCCTGAAAGAGGCGACAATACCCGATGTGCGTGCGGCGTACGATAAACGTGCCGATATTGATGTCATTAAAAGCGTGACCGGGCAGGATATTGACGTGAGCAAGGAAGGTGGCGAATTAGTCATTTCTTTTGCATACACAAAGAAAGTTCCCTTGTTTTATAACGTCAGCCTGGTCTTTGATTTTGAGGGTAGCAGCGCGAAGAAATGAAGCTTAAAGCGGTAGAAGCTTCCCTGGGACATCAATTTACTCGTCCAGAGTTGCTCCGGCAAGCGCTGACTCACCGAAGCTTTGGTGTGCCGCACAATGAGCGCCTTGAGTTTCTTGGCGATTCGATACTAAATTGCGTTATTGCGCATGCCTTGTTTATGCGCTATGCAGAATGCAATGAGGGCGAGCTTTCTCGCTTGCGTGCGAGTCTGGTGCGCCAAGAAACCCTCGCCGAAATTGCACTGAGCATGCGCCTAGGTGATTATTTGCGTCTAGGCGAAGGGGAGCTAAAAAGTGGCGGCTTTAGTCGCCCATCAACCCTGGCCGATGCCTTGGAAGCCGTGTTTGCGGCAGTTTTCCTGGATGCGGGGTTTATTGCTGCGCAACAGGTTATTGATCGCCTTTTTACTCCATGGGTTTTGCGTATCGACCCGCAAAAATCAGGGAAAGATCCTAAAACAGCCTTGCAAGAATTAATGCAGGGGCGACATTTATCCTTGCCAAGTTATTCTCTGCTCGCCCTGCGTGGCGAGGCGCACGCACAGGAATTTGAAGTCTCATGCGTGGTTGCCGAGTTGAATATTTCGTGTGTCGGCAAAGGCAGTAGTCGTCGTACAGCCGAACAGCAAGCCGCTCGTTTGACGCTTGCCCAGATTACCCAAATAAAAAATGAATGAAAATTTCCGTACTGGTTATATAGCGATCATTGGCCGCCCCAATGTCGGTAAATCAACGCTGACTAATTGTCTGATTGGTGCCAAAGTGAGTATCACCTCCAAGAAGGCACAAACTACAAGACACCGCATCCACGGTGTCTTGACCACGACAGACAATCAATTTATTTTTGTCGATACGCCAGGTTTCCAAACGTCCCACACGAATGCCCTTAACCGCTTGATGAATCGAAGTGTGACTTCATCATTCGCCGATGTGGATGTGATTTTGCTGGTGATTGAAGCCGGGCGCTGGGGGGCAGGCGAAGGAGCACTCATGGCCATGCTGCCGGCGGAAAAACCCATCATTTTAGTGATTAATAAAATCGACCGTTTAGCTGACAAAGGGAAGTTGCTGCCATTTATCGCGCAAGTTTCGGCGCTGCATACTTTTACCGAGATCGTGCCTCTTTCTGCTGAAAAAAACGTGGGCACGAATACGTTGTTATCCGCTGTGGCAGCTTATT
Source organism: Rugosibacter aromaticivorans (assembly GCF_000934545.1). Lineage (GTDB taxonomy): Bacteria > Pseudomonadota > Gammaproteobacteria > Burkholderiales > Rhodocyclaceae > Rugosibacter > Rugosibacter aromaticivorans. Next base: position 1,557,171 of record NZ_CP010554.1, on the reverse strand, counting down.
TACCTGTTATGCCACCGGTGTTTGCTGCGGATGACATCACTGATCGATCCGAACGCTTTCTCGCCTCAGAAATTCTGCGTGAAAAATTATTCCGCAATCTTGGCGAAGAGCTGCCTTATGGTTTGGCCGTCGAGATCGAAAAGTTTGAGCAAGAGGGCGAATTGAGGCGCATTTTTGCGGCGATCATTGTCGATAGAGCAGCACATAAAGTGATGGTCATTGGGAAGGCGGGCGAACGGCTGAAACGTATTTCAACCGATGCTCGCAAAGACATGGAAAAACTTTTTGGTGGCAAGGTCTGGCTGGAAACCTGGATCAAAATAAAAACCGGCTGGGCGGATGACGAGCGCGCACTGAAGTCTTTGGGCTACGAGTAACACAGTGAGTGGAAAACAACACATTGATGAGCAACGCGCCTTTGTGTTGCACCTTTATCCTTATAGCGAAACCAGTTTAGTCGTCGATGTTTTTTCCCGCGATCATGGGCGCTTGGCGCTGCTTGCGCGCGGTGCACGACGGCCACGTTCCGCATTGCGTGGCTTGCTGATGGCGTTCCAGCCATTAGAGCTTGGCTGGTTCGGGGCAGGAGAGGTCAAAACTCTGGCCAAGGCTGAATGGATAGGCGGCATGCCGTTATTAGGCGGGCGTTGTCTGTTGCCGGGTTATTACCTCAATGAGCTATTAGTAAAGATGTTGCCACGGGAAGACCCACATCGTGTGCTTTTCGATGCTTACAGTGCCGCCTTGCACGCGCTGGCACTGGGTGGCGCTGATGCGCCAGAGTTGAGGCGTTTTGAAAAGACTCTGCTCAAGGAATTAGGCTATGGCTTGACGCTCGATCGCGAGGCGGTCACAGGCGAACAGATCAGTGCGCAAGCACACTATGCTTTTCAGGTTGAACGTGGGCCTATTCGAAAAGTCGGCGCTGGTGACACGGCGAATTTGAATGTTTTACGTGGTAAAACGCTGCTCGATATGGCTGCGGACGACTATACCGATCCGCAAACGCGGCTAGAGAGTAAGGTGTTGATGCGCCAACTGATTGCGCATCATCTGGGAGGAAAACCGCTGCAATCACGGCGGGTTTTTATGGAGTTACAGAAACTGTGATTAAGCTGGGCGTGAATATCGATCACGTCGCCACGATTCGTCAGGCGCGACAAACCTATGAACCAGATCCCGTATGGGCGGCGGTTGAAGCCCAGCTCGGTGGCGCAGATGGCATTACGGTGCATCTGCGCGAAGATCGTCGGCATATTCAGGATAAAGATGTGCGTCGCTTGCGTGAGCTCACACACATCAAGCTAAACCTTGAAATGGCTGCAACCGAAGAAATGATTGCCATTGCCTGTGCAACCAAACCCGAAATGGCCATGTTGGTGCCTGAAGGGCGGCATGAAATCACGACCGAGGGCGGCTTAAATGTGGCCGAACAGGAGCAACGCTTGCGCACGGTCGTTTCTCGTCTGACTCAAGCGGGTATTCAGACCAGTGTTTTTATCGATGCTGAATTAATTCAGGTTGACGCTGCGGCACGCATTGGCGTGCACGTGTGCGAATTACATACCGGGCCTTATGCACAAGCGTTTCATACGCAGGGACGTGACGAAGAGAGCCAAGCCGTTAAGTCTGAGCTAACAAAACTGCGCATCGCCGGTGAAGCGGTTCGTACAGCAGGCCTGCAGCTAAATGCCGGGCATGCGCTTAACTACGCTAACGTGCAGCCTGTAGCCGCACTACCGGGCATTCGCGAACTGCATATTGGCCATGCCATTGTCAGCCGGGCTGTTTTTGTGGGCATGCGCGAAGCGGTTCGTGAAATGAAAAGTCTCATTAACAACATGCACCGCCAATGATTTTTGGCGTCGGCACTGATATCGTGGCGATTAAACGCATGACCGAGTTGTGGCAGCGTCATGGTGAGCATGCTTTGCGAAAAATTTTAGCGCCTGATGAGCGTGCTGCTTGCACCGCCAGCCAAGACCCGGCCCGCGTGCTTGCAAAACGATTCGTGGCCAAAGAAGCCTTGGGGAAAGCGCTGGGTATTGGCATACGTTTCCCTCTGGTTTTGCCTGAAATCAGTGTGACGCATGATGCACTGGGTAAACCCGGTTTTTCTTTTTCCCCATCCCTTGCCGCGTATTTTTCTCAGCGAAAAATGACGGCTCATCTTTCGATTAGTGACGAACAAGATTACGCCGTCGCATTTGTTTTACTGGAAACGCCATGAAAACACTTTCAACACAACATCTTGGTCCCTTGATGATAGACATTGAAGGGCATACGCTGACTGCACTCGATCATGAGCGGTTGACACATCCGCTAGTCGGCGGGATGATACTTTTCACACGTAACTATCGTGATCGTCAGCAACTCACCGAGTTATGTGCGGAGATTCATGCGCTGCGCACACCGCGATTATTGATTGCCATTGATCACGAAGGTGGCCGCGTTCAGCGTTGCCGGGATGATTTCACCCTAATACCCGCCATGCGAAAATTGGGTGTTCTGTGGGATAGCGATGCAACAGGCGCTCGTGAAGCTGCGCGCACCATCGGTTATTTACTGGCTGCTGAACTGCGTCACTGTGGTGTTGATTTTTCATTTACCCCTGTTCTTGACCTCGATTGGGGGCGGAGCGGGATCATTGGCGACCGGGCCTTTCATCGCGTTCCCCAAGCGGTAACTGAACTTGCTGGTGCGCTGATAGAGGGGTTACGGTTGGCTGGGATGCGGTGTTGCGGTAAACATTTCCCAGGTCACGGCTGGGTTGCGGCGGATTCTCATGTGACTGTTCCGGTGGATGAGCGCGCGTTGGCTGACATGAGCGACGACCTGATGCCTTATCGACACCTCTCATTTGATGCCATCATGCCCGCACACGTGATTTATCCGCAAGTTGATTTCCGGCCTGCCGGTTTTTCTCCGGTATGGATTAATAAATTACGTAATGAATTTGCCTTTGACGGCGTTATTTTTAGCGACGATCTTTCGATGGAAGGAGCCAGCGTGGCAGGGAATATTGTCGATCGGGCCAATGCGGCCTGGACAGCCGGATGTGATGTGCTCTTGGTTTGCAATGCGCCAGACGATGTGGGTGTATTGCTCGAAACCTGGCAGCCAGAGCACGCGCCCTGCGCTCGTCGACCACTCAGCCGGCTTGTACCGGGTGAACCCTGGCAGAAAAATAACCATTATTATGCCATGGGGGTTGCCACCATAGACCAATTAACCGGTACTATCTCCCCATAAAAAGAGGCGGTATCAGAATGTATTTTTCAGGTTAGATTAAGGATTATTTTCAAGGGGCATCGAAATGGATTTTCAAAAAATGCTACAAGAAAAAACGGCAACCGCAGCTGCGGTTGCCGACATTGTTCAATCGGGCTGGTCGGTTGATTACGGTGCCTCGCTTAACCAGCCAGATGTGTTTGATTCTGCTTTGGCGGAACGTAAGCTCCAGCTACAGGATGTGCGCATCAGAAGCATTCTGACCATGAAGCCGCGCAAGGTGTTAGAGGTTGATCCTGAACAGCAACATTTTCATGGTGAAAGCTGGCATTTTTCAGCGTACGATCGTAAGCTATATGACAATGGTGTAGCCAGTTATATCCCCTTTAATTTTGGCGAAGGCCCAAGGCTGTATCAGGATTATCTGGATGTGGATATTGCCGTGATTAAAACCACACCTATGGATCGGCATGGTTATTTCAATTTCGGTGCATCGACCTGCTATGTGCGCGCTTTATGCGAAAAGGCCCGTCGTGTGGTGGTTGAAACCAGCACTGCGCTGCCCACGTGCTATGGCTTGGAAAATGTCATTCATATTTCTGAAGTCGATGCAGTTATTCAAGGGGATAACGCCCCTTTGACCGAATTACCTAGCGCGCCTGTGACAGATATTGATATTACAGTGGCGAATCTGATTATTCCAGAAATAGAAGATGGCGCATGCCTTCAGATTGGCATCGGTGGCATGCCCAATGCGGTTTGCGGTGCCTTGGCGCACGCGCCGGTCAAGAATCTTGGAATTCATACTGAAATGTTTGTCGATGGAATGGTCGATCTGGTGATGGCAGGCAAAGTGACTGGCGCATGCAAGAGCACCTATCGCGGCAAAATAGTTTTCACGTTCGCTGCTGGATCGAAGCGCACGTACGACTTCCTTGATGGCAACGAAATGTGCATGAGTCTGCCCGTTAACGAAACGAATCTCACTGAAAACATTGCGCGTAATCGTAGGGTTGTCTCCATTAACAATGCAATGCAGATTGATCTCATGGGGCAGGTGGCTTCCGAGAGCGCAGGTTTCAAACATCGGACAGGCACCGGAGGGCAGCTACAGTTTGTACGTGGTGCTTTTATGTCGGAAGGCGGTAAATCATTCATGTGCCTCTCTTCTCGCTATATGAAAGGTGATCAGCCACGTTCGCGTATCGTGGCTGGGCATCCCACTGGCACGGTAATCACCACACCACGCACTGATGTCATGTATGTGGTGACAGAGTACGGGATGGTTAATCTCAAAGGGAAAAGCATTCCGGAGCGCGTGAATGCGCTTATCAGTATTGCACATCCGGATGATCGTGCATTGCTTGAAAAAAAGGCACGAGAAAGTGGCTTGCTCCCACGACGTTTTCTGTAAAGGGGCAGGGCGTTGTCTCTCATAAATCTTTGGCTGACCGATGGTTCGCATTATGAAAAAGGCGTAGGATAAAGACGCCGGATAAGAATTATTCTGTCTGACATGGCAGGCGGGAATCATCTTTACTTCGAACAAAAATCTGAGGAGACTGTAATGAGCGAACAAAATGCTTCTAACCTCCAAACAGAACAATCTATTGCCATTCGACGCGTCGGTTTTCTAAGTCCGTTCCACTGGCTGCGTCAGGGTTGGAGCGATATGGTACACAGCCTGACAGCCAGCCTGGGCCACGGCCTGATCATCACCGCCATGGGCTGGGTGGTAGTGATGTTTACAAGTAATCACCTCTATTTGTTTTCTGCAGCCATTTCCGGCTTTCTGCTGGTTAGCCCACTCATGGCAACAGGCCTGTATGAATTATCTCGCCGCAAAGAATCAGGGCAGCCGGTGAGTTTCGAGTTTTCACTGAACGGGCTGAAAATAAATGGTGGGCGATTGGCCAGGCTAGCCGCGCTTCTCGTGCCATTTGTTTTTGTTTGGATTGGATTATCTGCCCTGATTTTTAAAAATTATTTCCATGGCGAACTCCCCGCCATAAGCGGTGCCATCTATCAAACTAGCTGGATCACCTCCGGGGGTACTACCTTTTTGTTGACCTATGGCATTACGGGCGGGGTCATCGCCGCCGGTGTTTTTATGCTCACCGCAGTTTCTGTTCCCATGATAATGGATCGTTCCACAGGGTTAATGACCGCTATGGGCACCAGTATCAAGGTCGTTATGGCCAATGTGCCAGCGATGCTTTTGTGGGCTGCCTTACTTGTTACGCTAACTGCCATTGGATTTGCGACCCAACTATGGGGCATGATAGTGATTATTCCTTTGCTGGGGCACGCTACTTGGCATGCGTATCGAGACACTGTTGGTGCCGTGCAGCAGTGACACCGCAATGACTACAATCCCTCTTGAATCCGTGCTGACCTGCCCGCAGTGCAGTTTCGCCAAACAGGAATCCATGGCCCACGGACGCCTGCCAGTTTTTCTACGAGTGCAATCAATGTAAGACGCTGCTGCGCCCCAATCCTGGCGACTGCTGCGTGTTCTGTTCATTCGGCTCGGTGAAGTGTCCGCCGATTCAGCAGCAGCGCGGGTGCTGCGGATAGCAAACCGGTCTTGCTTTATTTTTCGGTTTCTGAGGCGACCTCTGCAACAACCAAACGATACCGCACCCGTGCGCCACGCTGCGCACCTGCCAGCCAGATTTGCTCATCGAAGGTTATCCATCCATCGCATCGCTGGTAGAGTACCGTGGAACTGCGCGTGCCGTAACTGGGCGACTTGACGAAGGCGGCGGAAAGCAGGCGTTCCCAGTCCTGCGGAACGCCGGTGGCAGGCAGATGTTCATCGGGGTGGATGGCGTCGTTCTGCAACAGGTTGAACAGCGGGCGATCGTCCGGCAAATGGTCGATGGCTTGTGTCAGCGCCGTCTTGCCAGCGCCGACTTTTGGCCGGGGTGTATCGAGCAAATCGTTCGAGACGCCATAGATGCCGGGGGCAAGCGGCCGCCGTTCGCCACTGACATTCGACGCCCACCACAGGCGCTTACCATCGCCGAGCAGCAGGTTGTAGCCGTTATAGGCGACGCCGCTGGCGGCGATGCGGGCCAGATAGGCTTCCGGTGTTTCGCTTCCCGTCAGAAAATCCGCCACCAGCGCCCCGCGTGAGGGTAGCTGGCGGTTTTGTGCCGGGTCGCGGTAGTTGGTCAACGCCGCGAAACGGCCGGTACGCGTAACGCCGAGCCAGGTGCCGCCCGCTTGCAAGTCGCGTCCGGCCAGCACCTGCTGGGCTTGTGGCCAGAAAGCTGCGGTGGCGGTGGGGCGAGCGAAAAACTCGTCGCGATTGGCGGCAACGACCAACGGATAGTTGGGATGAGCCTGCCAGGCGAGGAGAATCAGGCACATCAATTATTCAATCAAGTGTGTAGGGCAGTGGCAGGAAAGTCAGCCGTTCGCCATCTGGTGCACCAAGATGTACTTCGCCAGCGGCGACAGCGCTGCTTTGTACACTGACCAGACACTCGAATCCGTCCTCCGGCGATGGCGCGATACTGACCAGCGCGCCGCATTGCTGGTCGCCCGTTTCTGGGGCATAGACGTGCGTGCCGGGGGCGGCCAGGCTCGCCAGCCGCGCGCGGTAGGTACGGCGTTTGACTTTACCCAGATAGTGCGTACGGGCGACAATTTCCTGTCCCGGATAGCAGCCTTTGGTAAAGCTCACACCAGCCACGGCGGGGAGTTCCATGTTGAGCATTTGCGGCACGAAGGCTTCTTGCGTGGCGGCAGTGACGCGCGGTTGCCCGGCGGCAATTTCCAGCCAATGCCAGGCGGCAAGTCCGGTGACTTTGGCGGTGGCCGTAATTTGCGGCCACCGCCGGATGGCGGCGGCAGGGTCAAGCGCCAGCAGCCAGCGTGTATTGTCGAGACGAATCAGCTGCCCGCCGTCAGTTGCGGCAAGACCCAGGCGGGGCAGGGCGGGATTGATAAAAGTCGGCACCTCAAGGGTACTTCCTGCGGAGGGTGCTGGTAAGACGGTGGATAGGACGGATAGGACGGAAATGCCGATCAAGGCGCGCTCATTTGTGGCATCGGTAAGCTTTACCTTGGCGCGCAGGATGAACATCGAGAGTTTTTTGAGCAGCGGCGGCAGAATCTCGCGTGGTAGCATCAGCAAGTAATCATTGCCTTCGCGCCAGATCAGAAAAATCGCCAGCAGCCGTCCTTTGGGGGTACAAAAACCCGCCGTGCGGGCGCTGGTGGCATCGATGCCCAGAATATCGTTGGTCATCAGGTTGTGCAGAAAGCTGGCCGCATCTTCGCCGCTGACGCGGATCAGGCCAAGATCTGCCAGCGGGGTAACTGCGACGCTGTCACGCGCAGCTTGCAGCTCTGCGTCAAGTTGGCCGAAGTGTTCGGCACTATTGGCCGCCAAGCCTTGACTGGCAAGGAAAGTAGTCCATTCCTGATTCATCGGGAGTCATCCATGTGAGGTATGAGAGGGTGTATTATCGCGCTCCAGCCGAAAATTTTCCGGTTTGTTATTTCAACCTTCATGCGTGTTCTCAAACTGCTGCTGATATTCGCTTTGCTCACAGCGGGAATTGCCTGGATCGCACTGCGTCCCTTACCTCATTCCGCTGATTCCGTGGCTTTTTCTATTCCCCCGGGTGCCAGTTTGCGGCGCGCAGCCCAGGTGGTTGAATCCTCCGGCATTGATTTACCCGCCTGGCAGTTTGAATTATTGGGCAGACTCCTGGGGCGCGCAGCACAAATTAAAGCTGGCAGCTATGAAGTTGCCGGGCAAATAACCGCACGACAACTCCTCGATAAGCTTACCCGTGGTGATGTCAGCCAAGGGCAGTTGGTACTCGTGGAAGGGCTCACGTTCAAGGCGTTTCGTGCCACTTTGAATGCAACACCTGATCTGGCGCATGACTCAGTGGCATTGTCTGATGCTGCGCTGCTTGCCCACCTTGGCGCAACCGAAGCAAGCCCTGAGGGCCTCTTTTTCCCGGATACCTACTTGTTTGACAAAGGCAGCAGCGATTTGCATCTTCTGGCTCGCGCTTACCATGCCATGCAACGCCAATTGGCTATCGCTTGGGAAACTCGCGACCAGAAAATACCGCTAAAAACACCTTATGAGCTCTTAACCCTGGCTTCGCTGGTTGAGAAGGAAACCGGGCAAGCCAGCGATAGACCACAAATCGCGGCTGTTTTCATGAATCGTTTGCGTATGGGCATGCCGCTGCAAACCGACCCTGCTGTCATTTATGGATTAGGCGAGCACTTTGATGGCAACTTACGCCGTATCGACCTGCAAACCGATACCCCCTGGAACACCTATACCCGCCGCGGTTTGCCACCCACGCCCATTACCACACCAGGATTTGCTACATTAAATGCCACTGCACATCCGCCGGTAAGTGATAAAGTCTATTTCGTGGCCAAAGGGGATGGTCACAGCGTGTTTTCACGCACCCTGGAAGCGCACAATCGTGCTGTAGCAAAGTACCAGAGAGGACAAAAGTAAAGCATGCGTGGGCGATTTATTACCTTTGAAGGAATCGATGGCGCAGGTAAAAGCACCCAGCATGCGTGGCTGGCAGCGCATTTGCGCTCACTAGGCCATGAGGTTGTTGCCACTCGCGAGCCAGGTGGCACACCCTTGGGTGAACAATTACGCGGCTTGCTTCTGGCTGAACCCATGCACATCGAAACCGAGGCCTTATTGATGTTTGCCGCCCGTCGCGAACATATTGCGCAAGTTATTGAACCTGCGTTAACGCGTGGTGCCTGGGTGGCTTGTGATCGGTTTGCAGATGCTTCTTTCGCTTACCAAAGTGGGGGGCGTGGACTCGCCTGGGAAAAAATTGCCGCGTTGCGCGATTGGACCCTAGGACATCTGCAGCCGGATATCACGTTTATTTTCGATATTCCTGTAGCCACTGCTCAGGAAAGGTTAGCGAAAATAAACAACCAGCGTGATCGGTTTGAGCAAGAACAAACCGCCTTTTTTGAACGCGTACGCGCGGCTTATCACCGTATCGCCACAGAAAACCCTCAACGTGTAACGCTAATTGACGCCACACAATCAACTGAAGAAATAAATAAATTACTTGAGAAATCAATTGCAAGATATTGATAATATTTTAAATATTAATTTAATCAAACCTCTGCTAGCGCAAGGATTCGAATACCTACCCCATGCGCTGCTGTTCGCTGGTCCGCGTGGCCTAGGCAAACGCGCCCTAGCTGAAAAGCTAGCCGCAACGCTGCTTTGCGAATCTGTCACTCAGGCTAACCAAGCCTGTGGTAAATGTGCAGCTTGTCGCTGGATGAAAGCAGGTACGCATCCGGATTTTCGGCTCGTTACAGCAGACGATGAAAAAGACACAGAAGAAGTGAAGAATGAAAAGAGCAGCGAAAAAACCAAAAAGCAGGGGACAAGCAGTATTGGTATTGATCAGATTCGCACCTTGGAAGACTTTGTGTTTATTGGCAGCCATCGAAACATCCGTCGTGTTATTTTGGTTAGCGAAGCAGAGGCGATGACAATTCCAGCCGCTAACTCACTTCTTAAAATACTTGAAGAGCCACCTCCAAGTGTTTATTTTATATTAATTTCAAATAATAAGAAGACATTGCTTCCTACCTTGCGCAGCCGGTGTCGCGTAGTACCATTTTCTCGTCCGGATGATCAAGCCACGGCACACTGGTTACAGCAGGCAGGGCTGGATGATCAGGCGATGCGCTACCTTGATCTCGCCGGTGGCGCGCCTTTGCGCGTTATGCAATGGAAAAATGACGGGCAGTTGGCTGCGATTGACGCCCTGGTCGACAGCCTAGCGTCCGCTAGTGCCGACCCTGTCACTCTGGCCGCTCGTTGGGAGGGCTTGCTTAAAGCGAAAGCCGAAAACTCATTTCGTATGGAAAACCTGGTGGAAGGCGTTCAGTGTTGGCTATTTGATTTAGCGCTGGAACAAGCTACCGGCGAAGTTCGCTATCATCGCGGCTGGCCACGACCAAAAAATATTGCTGCGCTCAACCCAGCGGCACTACTCGCCGCTTGGCGTGAAATCAACGCTTCTCGACACAGCGCACGACACCCGCTTAACCCGTTATTATTTCTTGAATCACTCGCCATCCACTATTTACGTGCTCTGCGTCCAATGAATTCATGACAGAACTACTCGTTGACTCCCACTGCCACCTTGATTTCCCTGATTTTCAGGGCAAGGAAGCTGCTTATCTGGCTGCAATGCAAGAACATCATGTCGGCTGGGCGCTGATCGCCGGCGTCACCTTGGAACGCTTCCCTGAGGTGCTTGCGCTTGTTGAGCGTTTCCCCAATCTATATGCTGGTGTTGGAGTGCACCCCGATACAGAGCAGGGTGAAGAACCCACCCCAGCAACCCTTTTGCGCCTCGCTGAGCACCCTAAAGTGGTCGCCATTGGTGAGACTGGTCTGGATTATTACCGACTGGACGGCGATTTGGAGTGGCAAAGAGAACGCTTTCGCACCCACATTCGTGCTGCCAAACTATCACGCAAGCCGTTGATTATTCATACACGAGAGTCGGCAGAAGACACTTTACGCATTCTTCACGAAGAAAATGCCGATGAGGTGGGGGGTGTATTCCACTGCTTTACGGAAACACTGGACGTTGCCAAAGCGGCACTCGATCTGGGTTTTTACATTTCTATTTCCGGCATTGTCACGTTCAAAAAGGCGCTGCAAGTTAAAGACGTCGCGACTTTTGTGCCTCTGGACCGTCTGCTCGTAGAAACAGACTCGCCTTATCTTGCACCCGCCCCTTATCGCGGCAAACTAAACCAATCGGCTTGGGTACGCCATGTAGCAGAAGAAGTTGCCCAGCTACGTGGGATGGCTGTGGATAAGCTGGCTAAAGAGACAACTGCCAATTTCTTCAGGCTTTTTATTAAGAATAATGAGTAAGTTATTTATATTTATAGGATTTTGTTTTTTAAGCCTAGGGTCTCCCGCGGGGACTTATGACGATATTTTAGTTGCCGTACAGAACGATGACAGCGCTACCGTCATCGGTTTGATTAATCGCGGCATGGACGTGAATACGTCCGATTCAGTTGGCTCAACGCTGCTCATGATCGCAGCGCGTGATGGAAACCAGGACTTGGTGAAGAGTTTAATAAAAAGCAAAGCCACGATTAACCACCTGAACCGCTATGGCGATTCAGCTTTAACCCTCGCGTCTTTCAAAGGCCATCTGTCTATAGCCAAGATGTTGCTTGATGCAGGCGCAGAGGTTAATCCTTCCGGCTGGGCACCGCTTCATTACGCCGCCTATGCGGGCCATCGCGAGCTCATAGAATTACTAATCAAGTCAGGAGCCAAGCTTGATCTACGCGCTCCCAATCGCCAAACAGCCTTAATGCTTGCAGCAAAAAACGGGCATGAAGAGACTGTTCGCCTTCTGATCACTGCGGGAGCCGACATCAGTTTGCAGGATGCCAATGGAAAAACCGCATGGCAGCTAGCTTTGCAGCAGGGGCACACAAATAGTGCCCGTTGGCTTGTAGTGCCTGAACTATCCAACAAATAAGTAAATACCAGTCTTGCTACATTGAATTTTTTGAATCACAACACATCTGGCTGCGAGTTAAATTTATTCGCATAATTTGCATTATGTAAAATATAAAACGCTGGCATTGAGGGCTTAGCCCTAAAGGTTTTCAGGTTCCGCCGGTAAGCCTTGCCCTCCCCTGGCGATCTCCGCATCCAAGAAAGGAGATAACACCATGACACCATGATCGAAAATGCTGAAAACCTGTTGATGGAAATGCGCAAGGGATTCAGAAAGGGGGCATCTCAAAAAAACGGAAAATAAAGCACGCTGCTGATTGCCTTCTCGACGGCTTGAGCCGCTTGATTACGTCTGGGTGTGCTGTATGTGTCGCCATGATTTTTTTATCCTGCCCCCTGGATAGGGTATTGCCAGCAACTTTTTGCCGGGATACAATGCGCCGGTCTCAATTTCGGAGTTCCACCTGTGGACAGTCCTAGTAGTCGATCTTGCATCGACAACACACAGGCAAGGTAACCGCGAGCGTCACATTTCGCCGCTACCTTGCCTACATGGCGGGTAGTGGCATCAAGTAGCCGGTTCTCGGCTGCTTTCAGCTACTTCCTTCTGATCGTTTGAGTGCTACCGCGTAGCGGTGGCACAGGTTCGGCTTGTGCGCGGTTACGCGCAAGCTGGGGAGTACAGATGCGTTTTGATTTCATCCTTTCGCGCCGCTTGGCGCTCATCCAGTGCCTCCCCGCCCTCGTCGGGTCTTTGCTGCCTGCCTTCTGCTTTGCCGAAGTGGCGGAAACCGAAGACTGGAACGCCAAGTTCCAAGCCACCTATGTGTGGCAGGATAAGCGGCCATTCCCGGCCGCCTATTCCGGCACCAACAGCCTGTCGGCCGGCAAGGAGCACAGCTATTCCTTCACGGCGACCGCCGCGCTCGGCTTCCGGCCGTGGGCAGGGGGAGAACTGTACTTCAACCCCGAAGCTGCGCAGGGCGTACCCCTGTCCAACCTGACCGGCTTGGGTGGCTTCACCAATGGCGAAATCGCCCGCTCTTCTGGCCCGACGCTCACGGTGTATCGGGCACGACTGTTTTTGCGCCAGACATGGGGCATGAGCGGTGAACAAGAGATCGTCGAGTCTGCCGCCAATCAATTAGTGGGGACGGTGGACAAGCGCCGCTGGGTGCTGACCGCAGGCAATCTGTCGGTGCTTGATGTCTTTGACGGCAATGCCTACAGCCATGACCCACGCACCCAGTTCCTCAACTGGTCGCTGATGACGCATGGGGCCTACGACTACGCGGCCGACGCGCGCGGCTACTCATGGGGCATTGCACTGGAGTGGTATCACGACGATTGGACAGTACGCGCAGGCCGATTCATCCAGCCCAAGGAACCAAACCAGCAGGCCCTTGACCCGCACATCTTCCAACACTACGGCGATCAGCTCGAAGTGGAGCACGCCCACACCATCGGCGGCCAGCCGGGCAAGCTACGCGTACTCGCCTTCCGCAACCGCGCCAAGATGTCGAGCTTCCAAGATGCCCTCAACCTAGCTGCTCGCACGGGTGGCACGCCCGACATCAACGATGTACGCACGGGTGAACAGGTCAAGCACGGCTTTGGACTCAACCTCGAACAGGCCATGTCGAATAACGTGGGTCTGTTTGCCCGCGCGAGCTGGGCCGACGGCCGCACCGAGACCTATGCCTTTACCGAGATTGACCGCTCCATGTCGGGCGGTGCCGTGGTCAGGGGCACGTCGTGGGGCCGGGAGCAAGACAGCATGGGCGTGGCCCTGGCGCGAAATGGCTTGTCCAAGGTGCATCGCAATTACCTCGCGGCTGGCGGCATGGGCTTCTTCATCGGCGATGGCCGCTTGAACTATCGCCCCGAGACCGTGTTCGAGGCGTTTTACAACTTGAATCTGACGAAAGCGGCGTGGGTTTCGCTCGATTGGCAGCGCATCCGAAACCCCGCCTACAACGCCGACCGAGGCCCGGTCAACGTGGCCTCAGTTCGGCTCCATACGGAGTTTTGAGAAATCACATGGACTGTCCATCTCAACGGCCACCCTCCTGATGCGGTCGGGATGGTGGCGATAAGGAGAAAATCATGAACCTCACCATCCTGAAAGAATTCTTCGCTGGATTCCTTCGTACCCGCCACATCGCCCGGCACTTTCGCCGCTTGGCCTTGCTGGACACCTTGGCCCAAACCGGCGTCAGCCGCGAGGTGCCCGCCACGCTCACCAAGACCTTGGTTGCTGCCGCCACCCGCAACACCGAGGCATTGCTCAAGCAGCTTGACAGCCATAGCGATGGCCTTTCCGAGACGCAGGTGCAGACCATCCGCGAGCGCGTCGGCCTCAACGAGGTCGAGCACGAAAAGCCGCTGCCGTGGTGGATGCATTTGTGGCACTGCTACCGCAATCCCTTCAACCTGCTGCTGACGCTGCTGGCCGCGATTTCCTATCTCACCGAGGACATGAAGGCAGCCCTCGTGATCGGCACGATGGTGGTGCTCTCTACGCTGCTGCGCTTCTGGCAGGAAGCCAAATCAAACAAGGCGGCCGATGCGCTCAAGGCGATGGTCAGCAACACTGCCACGGTGATCCGTCGCGACTTGTCCGAAGACGCCGCACCGGAAGCCGAGAACTTCTTTGGCGTCCATCTGCACGTCAAATTGGCGCAGCGTGTCGAGCTACCGATCAAGCTCTTGGTGCCGGGTGATGTAATCGTGCTGTCGGCAGGCGACATGATCCCGGCCGATTGCCGTCTGCTCACCGCCAAAGAACTTTTCGTGTCGCAAGCCGCCATGACTGGAGAGTCCATGCCGGTCGAGAAGTTCGCCGAGCAACGCGATGCAAGTGCGATCAATCCGCTGGAACTGGACAATATCCTGTTCATGGGCACCAACGTGGTGTCCGGCTCAGCCACGGCCGTCATCGTTGGGACGGGCAATGCCACTTATTTCGGGGCGCTGGCCAGCCGTGTCACCGCCACCGACCGCGCGCCGACTTCTTTCCAGTCAGGCGTGAACAAGGTGAGCTGGCTACTGATCCGCTTCATGTTCGTGATGTCGCCGCTGGTGCTCTTCATCAACGGCTTCACCAAAGGCGACTGGATGGAGGCGTTGCTGTTCGCGCTATCCATTGCTGTTGGCTTGACGCCGGAGATGCTGCCGATGATCGTCACCTCGACGCTGGCCAAGGGCGCAGTGTTCCTGTCGCGCAAGAAGGTCATCGTCAAGCGGCTCGACGCGATCCAGAACTTTGGCGCGATGGATATGCTCTGCACCGACAAGACTGGCACGCTGACGCAGGACAAAATTTTCCTGGCCCGCCATGTCGATGTCTGGGGCGAGGACTCCGACGATGTGCTGGAAATGGCCTATCTCAACAGCTACTACCAGACCGGCTTGAAGAACCTGCTGGACGTGGCTGTGCTGGAGCACGCCGAGGTGCATCGCGAGCTGGAAGTGGCGACTGCCTTTCGCAAGGTCGATGAGATCCCGTTCGATTTCACTCGCCGCCGCATGTCGGTGGTGGTGGCCGAGCACGATGCGCATCATTTGGTCATCACCAAAGGCGCGGTCGAGGAAATTCTGTCGGTCTGCACGCAGGTGCGCCACGGCGAGGCCGTCGAAGCGCTGACACCAGAACTGCTGGCCCGCATCCGCAACGTGACTGCTGATCTGAACGAAGAGGGCTTGCGCGTGGTGGCAGTGGCCGCCAAGGAGCTGCCGCCGACGCAAGAGGCCTATGGCGTGGCCGATGAACGCGAGCTGGTCCTGATCGGCTATGTCGCCTTCCTCGACCCTCCGAAGGAGTCCACCGCCCCGGCGCTGAAAGCGTTGGCCGAGCATGGCGTGGCGGTCAAGGTGCTGACGGGCGACAACGAGTTGGTCACGGCCAAGATTTGCCGCGAGGTGGGCCTGGAACAGCGAGGCGTGGTATTGGGCAGTGACATCGAGCGCATGGGCGATGCCGAACTGGCCCGCGCGGTCGAAGAGAACAACGTCTTTGCCAAGCTCACGCCTTCGCACAAGGAGCGAATCGTGCGCTTCCTGAAAGCCAACGGCCATGTGGTCGGTTTCATGGGCGACGGCATCAACGATGCCCCGGCGCTGCGCACGGCCGATATCGGCATCTCGGTGGACACGGCGGTGGACATCGCCAAGGAAGCGGCCGATGTCATCCTGCTGGAAAAAAGCCTGATGGTCCTGGAGGAAGGCGTGCTCGAAGGCCGCCGCACCTTCGCCAACATGCTCAAGTACATCAAGATGACGGCCAGCTCGAACTTCGGCAACGTGTTCTCGGTGCTGGTGGCCTCGGCGTTCATTCCGTTCCTGCCGATGCTGCCGATGCACCTCCTGGTGCAAAACCTGCTGTACGACATCTCGCAGATCGCCATCCCCTTCGACAACGTGGATGATGAACTGCTGCGTCAGCCGCAGCACTGGCAGCCGGGCGACATTGGCCGGTTCATGGTGTTTTTCGGGCCGATCAGCTCGGTCTTTGACATCACGACCTTCGCCATGATGTGGTTTGTCTTCGGAGCACAATCGCCGGAGCAGCAGACCTTGTTCCAGTCGGGCTGGTTCATCGTCGGCCTGCTGACGCAGACCCTGATCGTGCACATGATCCGCACGTCCAAGCTGCCCTTCATCCAGAGCCGTGCGGCGACGCCGCTGATGGTCATGACCGCCGTCATCATGGCGGTGGGCATCTTCCTGCCAATGGGGCCGCTGGCGCACTATTTCAAGCTGCAAGCCTTGCCGCCGTTGTACTTCGCCTTCCTGCCGCCGATTCTGTTGGCCTACATGGGGTTGACGCAGGCGATGAAGGGCATCTACAGCCGTCGTTGGGGTTGGCAATAAGAAGGCGAAGTTCGACGCATGGGTGAGCCTGGTCACGGCCTTTGTACTGGGCGGGCTCATCGGCTTCCCCTGGCTGTGTCAGATTAAGGCATATCTCAACCGGGTGTCCGGGCAAAGGCCGCGAATCACATCGAATTTGGGTTATTTCCGGCTTTGTCTGACGCGCCTAGTCAAACCTGTCAGGTTTCAACCTGACAGGTTTGTCGCTAGCGTGCTTTATTTTCCAAATTCTGAGGCGCCCCTTGTGCAGGTTGACGGGGGGTGAAACAACGCCGCATCCGGCGATGTGGAATGCCGGCTTCCATGAACTCTGCGCCTTCGGCGGCGAAGCCGAGTTTTTCGTAAAAACCCACAGCCTGTGTTTGGGCATGGAGCAGCAGCATTTGCTGCTGCTCTTGCTGTACTGCTTCTTCGAGCAACCGTTCCATCATCGCACGACCTACATCCTTGCCACGCCAGTCGGCGCGCACGGCCAAGCGGCCGATATGGCCATCGGGCAATAGCCGGCCGGTGCCAATCACTGCGCCAGCGCTGTCACAAGCGACGACATGGCGGCTTGCGGCATCAAATTCATCCCATTCCAGTGCCAGCGGCACGCCCTGTTCGACCACGAATACGGCTTCGCGCAGCGGCTTGGCCAGTGCACCGAGTTCATCCCAGGTACCGGTCGTGAGGCCAAATTCGACAATATTCACCGGCGTATAAACCGGCACTTGGTCGAACAGCGCGAGGAGATCGGCATTGCGCATGCGCACGCAGCCTATCGAGCCTGGCTCGCCCATGGCCACAGCATCGGGCGAGCCGTGGATGTAAATGTAGCGGCGCATAGTGTCAACATTACCCAGCCGGTTTTTGCCCGGCTCGGTGCCGGATAGCCAGAGGATGCGCGTCAAAATCCAGTCGCGGTTGGGAAATTTCGCGGCCAGATCGGGCGACCAGATTTCGCCCGTTGGCCGGCGGCGCACGAAGACCGTATTCACCGTTTCACCAGCGCCGACTTTTGCGCGGATGATGTGTCGCCCGCGTGGCGTGCAATAGCTGCCGCGTTGCTCGCCTGCGCCATTTTTTGCCGTCGATATGGCGTAACGAGTCAGCAGTATTCCCGTTGCATCATGCAGTTCCAGCGTCTGTTGCGGCAGGCTGATGCGAATCTGCATCTCAGGCCAGCTCTGTGCGGCTGCGTCGTGCAGCGAAAAAGCGCGACAGCAATTGTCCACATTCTTCCGCGAGCACACCGCCAGTAACCTCGGCATGATGGTTCAATCGCGTCTCACCGAATAAATCCAGCACGCTGCCTGCCACGCCGGTTTTCGGGTCGCGTGCACCGAACACCACACGCTTTATGCGCGCATGCATCATCGCCCCGGCGCACATCGCGCAGGGCTCCAGCGTCACATACAGCGTTGCGCCCGGCAGGCGGTAATTGCCCAGCCGAGTTGCTGCATCGCGCAGCGCCATGATTTCGGCATGCGCCGTCGGGTCGTGGCGGCCGATTGGCTGATTCCAGCCACGACCAATGACTGCGCCATCGAGCACCACCACCGCGCCAACCGGCACTTCGCCTGCGGCGCCTGCTTCGCGCGCCAGACTTAGCGCCCCGGTCATCCATAGTTCATCATCCATGCGCGAATTATGCCGACAAAAAGGCTTTTGCGTTGCGCTAACGCCCGCATTGCTGCCCAATAGCCAGTAAACTCCGCACTATTGAATCGCTGCTGAATCGCTTTTGAGGTATTGCATGAAGACTCCTGAACTCCTTGCCCCCGCAGGCTCGCTGAAAATGACGCGCACCGCGCTGGATTATGGCGCCACCGCCATTTATGCGGGCCAGCCACGCTATTCCATGCGCGTGCGCAACAATGATTTCGGCAAGATTGAAAACATGGCCGCAGGGATTGAACTGACCCACCAGCGTGGCGGCAAGTTTTATGTGGTGAGCAACATCGTGCCGCATAACGCCAAGCTCAAAACCTATCTGGCTGACATGGCGCCGGTGATTGCCTTGAAGCCCGATGCGCTGATCATGGCCGACCCCGGCCTGATGCTGATGATCCGTGAAACCTGGCCGGAGATGCCGATTCATCTGTCGGTGCAAGCCAATACGGTGAATTATGCCGCAGTGCGTTTCTGGCAAAGCATCGGTGTCTCACGGGTGATTTTGTCACGCGAATTATCCATCGATGAGATTGCTCAAATTCGCCAGGAATGTCCCGAGATGGAGCTCGAAGTCTTCGTCCATGGCGCGCTGTGCATCGCCTATTCCGGGCGTTGCCTGCTCTCGGGCTATTTCAACCACCGCGACCCGAATCAGGGCAGTTGCACCAATTCCTGCCGCTGGGACTACAAGGTGTTGCCCGCCAAAACTGATGGCGCGGGTGATATCAGTCTGTTGCATTCACAACCAACCACGATTCCCGTCATCAACGCCACGGAAAGTAGCAGCGGCTGTTGTAAAAGTGCGCAGCCGACAGAAAACCTCACGCGGCGCGTCAACCGGCCGGATGACGATGCCTGGCTGATCGAAGAAGCCACCCGCCCCGGCCAGTTGATGCCGATTGAAGAAGACGAACATGGCACCTACATTCTCAACTCAAAAGACCTGCGCGCCATTGAATATGTCGCACAATTAACCGAGCTGGGCATTGATTCGCTGAAAATCGAAGGCCGCACCAAATCGCCCTACTACGTCGCCCGCACCTGTCAGTCATATCGCCACGCTATCGATGATGCCGTTGCCGGCCGCCCCTTCAATGCCCGTCTGGTGGGTGACTTGGAAGGCTTGGCCAATCGCGGCTACACTGCCGGTTTTTATGACCGCCATCCCGACCGCGAGTACCAAAACTATCTCACCGGCCATTCTGAATCCAGCCGCAGTTTATATGTCGGCGACGTGTTGGGTTACGCTGCCGATGGCCTGGCCGAGGTCGAGGTAAAAAATCGCTTCAGCGTCGGCGATCGCATCGAGCTCATTCACCCCACAGGCAACAGCGAACACGTTCTGGCGCAAATAGTCGGCGCTGGTGACACGGCAATCAATGTCGCGCCGGGCAGTGGCCACCGGGTGCGTATCGCCTTGCCACCGGGGCGTGAAGGCGCATTTATCGCGCGTTTCGTGAATGAGCCAGGACCAGTCTAAAACTGCTGCTATCACGCGCGCTCACAGCATCATTGGCTGCCTGCACGTGATAGCATCACAGAATAATAAATAGCAAGGAGAGACAAGATGGATTACCTGCGATATTACGTTGTGTCATTGATGATGGTTGTTGGCATTGCCGGTTTTGCCCTGGGTGGTTATTGGCTGTGGGCAGGCTTGGGCACCTATGTTGTGCTCTTTATGCTGGCGATGCTGTCGGGCCCGGATCTTAAGCCCCGCGTGATTCATCACCCACGCCTGGCGGACATTCCCCTGTATTTACATCTGCTGCTACTCATCGCGCTCTACGCCACGTTTGCCTGGCGCGTGGGCGCTGGGCTGGGCCTGGCTTCCGGCTGGCCCACGGCGGCAGCACTCGTTGGCGGAATCGCTAGTCTGGTGTGGCTCACCGCTGCACCCAATGTGCCTGTGCTTCACGAACTCTGGCATCGACGCGATACTTTTTCGCGCTATGTCGGTAAGTTCATGAGCGCCTTTTTTGCCGATCTGCACCGCGATATTCCCCACACAGACACCCATCACCTGCACCTTGATACGCCGGAAGATGCGGATACCGGATACCGGGGCGAAAATGTCTATAAGTTCATGTGGCGCTGCACGAAACACAATTACCAAACCCTGTGGGCAAGCGAACGCAAGCGCCGCATCGCGCTGGGTATGCCATTTTTCAGTATCAAAAACCTGATTCTCTGGGAGATCGGTTCGGCCCTGCTGATTCCCCTGGTTGCCGGATTGATTGGTGGCTGGTTGGCGGCTTTGCTGGTTTTTGTAGCGCAAGTCCTCACCAAGTTTGCCGTAGAAGCACTTAACTATCTGCAACACTACGGCCTGGTACGCGTGCCAGGTTCAGCTATCGAAATTCAACATGCCTGGAACCATTTGAACTGGTGGGATCGCGTGGTCGGCTATGAAATCACCAACCATATTGATCACCACCGTGACGGTTTTTTGCGCTTCGATCAACTAAAACCCCATCCCGATGCGCCGCAAATGCCCAATGTGTTTCTCTGTGTCCTCTGCGCATTTATCCCGCCCCTCTGGTTCAAAGCCATCGCCATGCCGCGCCTGAAAAACTGGGATTTGCATTTTGCCAATACCGCTGAACGTGCGCTTGCACGCGAGGCCAACCGGCGCGCCGGTTGGCCCGATTGGCTAGCCGACGCGGGTCAGCCGATCGTAGGTGGTGCGGGCTTGCAGATCTGATGTATCTGATCCCGGCAACTGCCAATAGCTGCTGGCAGGGGAAAAATCTTGTTGCACTGCCTATCAATCAGAAAACAAGGAGGAAAGCATGAGCATAAAAAATTTAGGCTATCTGGGGTTTGGCGTTAAGGACGTCCAAGCATGGCGGACTTGTCTGGCCGCGAAGCTAGGGTTGATGGAAACCAGTTATACCGACGGCAACGCCCTCTTTCGCATGGATTCTCGCGCGTGGCGAATCGCTGTACACCCCGGTGAAGAGGATGATTTAGCCTACACCGGCTACGAAGTTGCCAATGCGGCGGCATTAGCGCAGATGACTGAACGGCTGCGTCAAGCAGGCGTTACCGTTACGATGGGTGATGCCGCGCTCGCAAAAAGGCGCGGCGTAGTAGATTTAATTTCCTTTACCGACCCGTTCGACCTGACTATCGAGCTATATTACGGCGCTACGGATGTCTTTGAGCAACCGTTTGTTTCTACCACAGGGGTGTCCGGCTTTCTTACGGGAGCGCAGGGTTTGGGGCATATTGTTCGGTGCGTTCCAGATGCGATCCAAACGCTGGATTTTTATACCAAGGTGCTCGGCTTTGAGTTATCAGACATTATCGATCTGACCCTTGGTCCCGACATGAAAACTCCACTCTACTTCCTGCATTGCAATGAGCGTCACCATACCTTTGCAATCGCTGCGCTGCCAGTGCCAAAGAAAATTCATCATTTCATGCTCGAAGCTTTATCGCTTGATGACGTCGGCTTCGCTTATGACCGCATCGGTCCAGATAACGTGATTACAACAACGCTAGGCAGACACACGAACGACCACATGTTTTCTTTCTACTCAAAAACCCCTTCGGGCATTGAAGTCGAGTTTGGATGGGGTGCCCGAACCGTTGATGACACGTGGTCTGTTACACGACACAACAGCACCAGTATGTGGGGTCACAAACCGGTTGGCAAGGGGGCATAGTCAAGCAGTTTCATCAGAAGGAATAAAGAAAGAAGACCTTTTATTTTAAAAACGTTAAATCAAGGGGATTAGATTGAGCGCTATACAGAGCAAACTTATCGATGCGGGTGGTATTAGAACGCGTTACATTGAGATGGGCGACGGCCCGCCGCTGCTACTCATTCACGGCGGCGGCGCGGGTGCGGATGGTGTTTCAAACTTTGCCCACTGCCTGCCTGTTTTTGGCAAACACATGCGAACGATAGCCGTCGACATGGTCGGCTTCGGAGAAACCGAGCAACCTGATCCAGCGACGTTCAACTACACCCAGCAGGCCCGAACTGACCATATCATCCACTTTATTGAAGCGATGAACCTGGGCCCTGTCGCGATTGTTGGCAACTCGATGGGTGGCACAACGGCTACGGGCGTTACGCTGCAACGGCCGGACTTGGTCAGCCAGCTTGTTCTGATGGGGGCGGCTGTCAATATGCCACTGGCACTCATCCGCGAGCGCGGACCGGTAATGGCACCGCTGGTTGCGTATGACGGCACAACAGATGGCATGCGGCGGATTATTGCCCTCCTTGCGCATGGCTATGAAGCCACCGAAGAGCAGATTGCTAGCCGGCAACGCTCTGCTAGCCGGCCAGCGGCCATCGCTGCCAATAAAGCGACGATGGGCTGGGTGCGCGAGAATGGTCTTTCTTATTCAGACGCTGAACTCGCATCGATCGCTTGCCCGGTGTTCATCATCGCGGGAAAGAATGATGTCATTATTACGCTAGATCGAACCCTTGATCTCATTGAAAAAATCCCCCAGGCCAGCGCTCATATCATTCCCGAATGTGGGCACTGGGTTATGATCGAACACCCAGAAGAGTTCACTCGCCAGACGCTGTGGTTTCTTGGCTATAAATAAATCCCCGAAAGTAATAAGGCCACGTTACAACTATAAAACGAGGAGTATTGAAGATGAATAAACCTGTTGAAGTGTCTACTGTGAATCGCTCCCAGCCCACTGCAAAGCCGGGTGAGCCCTGTGCGTACGAAGATGCAGAGCTGGGCTTCCGTAATCACTGGTACCCTGCCATGTTTAGCGCGGATGTCAGGGAAACCGAATTCAAGACGCTCACGATACTGGGCGAAGATATTCTGTTTAAACGCATTGATGGCCGCGTCTATGCTGTTCGTGATGAATGCCTTCATCGAGGTTTTCGTTTCTCGGCAAAGCCTGAATCCTTCACGAAAAATACGATTACATGCCACTTTCACGGCTTCACGTATAACCTGAAAAATGGCGATTTGATTGGCATTCCGTCGGATCCGGAAAGCAAACTCATCGGCAAATTGAAGTTGCATTCTTATCCTGTTGAAGAAGTCAAAGGCATGTTGTTTGTTTTCATTGGTGACATCGATCCCCCACCACTCGCAGATGATCTGCAACCAGGGTTTCTTGATGCGGATGTGCATGTTGTTCCATTTCATAAAGAAGAAGTCCATTCAAACTGGCGGATCGCGGCTGACTCTGCTTCAGAGTTCAACCATGTCTTCATGCACAAGGATGATTTTTTGCTTAAATATTGGAAACAGCCGCTACCGCTGGTCGAAATGCCCAAAGGCGATAATCCCTACGAGGGTTATGTTCCTCTTGAAGGTTCTGGACCTAAAGGGTTTAAAGACGTTTTTCGGGAGGTTGTCCCCGTGTTTGAATACAAGATCGAATGCGAAGGCGAGGTGGGTGTCGTCCGCTCTGCCTTTAATCCACAAACGGAGCAAGGCAGTATTCCCTTCGGACAAATGGAAGCAGTGCTCGTGTTGCCGTGCGGGCTAAGCATCGGCCCTTGGGGATCGGAGCCTGGCTCTCTTGTGGGAGAGTATGTTCACTATGAATGGTATGTACCCATCGATGAAACGCATCACCGCTATATCATCGCGTGGGGCAAGAAGGTTTCCTCAGAAGGAGAGGCACTCAAGGCCGAGCATGATGTGAGAACCCGATGGTCTTATTTCGAATATGAGGGTTTCAATAAAAGTGATGTGCTTGCCAATGAAGGCACGCAACGCGCCTACTCTGAAGCGGGGTACGCTTTTGGCGAGAAAGAAAATCTTTCCCGTATCGACGGCTATTGCTTGATGTGGCGTCGTATGGCGGCCAAACATAATCGCGGCAGACAGGTTCGTTACGGCGGGAAAAAGTAAACAATTTCCGAAAATACCCATTGTTCGGCCCAGAGATGATGTCGCTGGGCCGATTTCTTTTGTTCAAAGGTGAGAAAAAATGAGTTGGGAAGCTATCTGTCTGGTGAGCGCATTACCGGTCAATGAAATTCAGGAATTCATCACGAGCGACAGCTCATCCGTCATTATCTTCCGAGATACAGCTAATCAAATCAAGGTATATCAAGGCTTGTGCCCTCACCAAAGGCGATCCTTGGCCGATGGTTACCTGAGCAATAGCCTGCTCACCTGTGCCGCACACATGTGGCAATTTGATTTGCAAAATGGCCAGGGAGTTAACGGTACCGACCACGATCTTGCTGATTACCCCACTAAAACTGACGGTGATCAGCTGTTGATTGACACTTCATCGGTTGAAGCAAATAGCTTGTGGTGATCGGCAAAGAATCAACAAACAGTCGTCCTGACACGCACCCTCTCCTCATCATTCGATAAAGCATAGGTAGGTAGAATAAGCTCCTGTTTAAATTTCTTATTGACTCGATTACTTTACTCACACCCCTAGTACCTAACACTTATGGCTCAATACGTTTTCACCATGAATCGCGTCGGCAAGATCGTGCCGCCGAAACGTCAGATTCTCAAAGATATCTCTCTTTCCTTCTTTCCCGGTGCCAAGATTGGTTTGCTGGGCTTGAATGGCTCTGGTAAATCGACTGTGCTGAAAATTATGGCAGGCATTGATAAAGATATCATCGGCGAAGCCATACCGATGCCGAACCTCAACATCGGCTATCTGCCACAGGAACCGCAGTTGGACCCGAACAAAACCGTACGTGAAGAAGTTGAATCCGGCATGGGTGAAGTGATGGCCGCGCAAGCCAAGCTCGAAGTCATCTACGCCGCCTACGCCGAGCCGGATGCCGACTTTGACAAGCTCGCCGAAGAACAAGCGCGGCTCGAAGCCATCCTTTCCACTGCCGGAAGCGACACCGAACACCAGCTTGATCTGGCCGCTGACGCCCTGCGCCTGCCGCCGTGGGATGCCATAATCAAAAATCTCTCCGGCGGTGAAAAGCGTCGCGTGGCCTTGTGCAAACTGCTGCTCTCGCGCCCCGACATGCTGCTGCTCGATGAGCCGACCAACCACCTCGATGCGGAATCGGTGGAATGGCTGGAACAGTTCCTCACCCGCTTCCCCGGCACCGTGGTGGCTGTCACCCACGATCGTTACTTTTTAGATAATGCCGCCGAATGGATACTCGAACTCGACCGCGGCCAGGGTATCCCGTGGAAGGGCAATTATTCAAGCTGGCTGGAGCAAAAAGAAGCGCGGCTGGAAACCGAGTCCAAGCAGCAGGACGCCCGCATGAAGGCTATGAAGCAAGAACTCGAATGGGTGCGCAGCAACCCGAAGGCGCGTCAGGCCAAGAGTAAATCACGCCTCGCGCGCTTCAATGAGCTTTCCAACGAGGAATACCAAAAGCGTAACGAAACGCAGGAAATCTTCATCCCCGTGGCCGAGCGGCTGGGCGACAAGGTGATCGAATTTCACAGCGTCAGCAAAGGCTTTGGTGAACGCCTGCTGATCGATAATCTCTCCTTCACCGTGCCACCCGGCGCGATTGTCGGCATCATCGGCCCCAATGGCGCGGGTAAATCCACCCTGTTCAAAATGATTACCGGCCAGGACAAACCAGATTCAGGCGATGTCGTCATCGGCCCTACGGTGAAAATTTCCTACGTCGACCAAAGTCGTGATTGTCTCGATGGCACGAAAACCGTCTTCGACGAACTCGCCGGTAGCGCGGACATCCTCACTATCGGCAAGATCGAGCTATCCAGTCGCGCCTACATCGGCCGCTTCAACTTCAAGGGTGGTGATCAGCAAAAACTGGTGGGCAATCTCTCCGGCGGCGAACGCGGACGGCTGCATCTGGCCAAAACCCTGATGACGGGCGGCAATGTGCTGCTGCTCGATGAACCCTCCAACGATCTGGACGTGGAAACCCTGCGTGCGCTGGAAGAGGCGCTGCTCGAATTTGCCGGTTGCGCGTTGGTGATTTCACACGACCGGTGGTTCCTTGATCGCATCTGTACCCATATCCTCGCCGCCGAAGGCGATTCGCAATGGAGCTTCTTCGCCGGCAATTATCAGGAATACGAGGAAGACAAACGCAAGCGCCTGGGCGAAGAAGGAGCGAAACCGAAGCGGATACGCTATAAGCCGGTGACGCGCTGATGCATCCGAAAAAAGTCGGCGCTGACGAAACGGTGAACATCGTGATCTTCCCCTTATTCACTCGCTCGTTGACGCCAACATCTTGCCGCGTACCGCCAGATTTGTCGGCGAATTTTAGGGTGTCTGCTTAACATTGGGCATCACAACCCACGCAACTACTCCTCTGGAGCGTTCAATGATTAAAACCTTTCTCGGTAGTTGCCTGCGGGGCCGTTCGATTCGAAGCCGAGATTGACCTCAGCCTGGGCACGAACAAATGCAACGGCTCAATCTGCACGAAGACACGGAATTGGAACACAATCATCAAACCCGGCGAATTCCAGCTACTGTCTGGCGAGCGCGATCTGAGCGATTACCAGTTCAACCAGCATGTCGGCACCATCTCTTTTGCAAGCACTGCGGGGGGGCGTTCCTTCGCGCGCGGGTACGTGGAAGCGATTGGAAGTGACTACGTGACTGTGCAGCTAGCAGCCCTCGATAACGCCGACCCGATGGAACTAATTGAAGCGCCGGTGCGCATCGCCGACGGTCGACACAACAACTGGGGCATGACTCCGGCCGAGACCCGGCACCTATAGAGAAAGGGAGAGGAAGGGAGGACTATGCCATCAGCGCACGCTCGCCAGTGACGTCCAACCCATCCTCCAGGCGGACAGCCACCGGCAGCAGGTCTGTGCCGCTTAAGTCAACCGTTGAGGCTGTAGAAAACCCGATTTTCTGACGAAATGTCTTCACCCCAAAACGCGACTTGTGCCGCGTTTTTTATTGAGATTCTGAATTTAAGTGAGTCGCTAAGTGAGTCGATAGTCGGCGGTGGTGACACGGTGAAAGCCGCTAAAAAGGCGCCAGTTATCTGGGCACCCAACCACCACATACCGGGAAAATCTGCCCGACAAAGCAATTGGCGGCATCCGAACATAAATAGGCGGCAAAACTCGCGTCTTCCTCGGCAGATACCAGTCGTCCCAGCGGAACTTCCCATTTGATACGTTCTTGAAACGCGGGTAAGGCTTGCACTTCAGGGGGGAAATACGTGGGGTTTTCCACCAGATTTTGCGCAATGGCATTGATCTGAATTTTATGCGGCGCCATTTCAACGCCCAAGGCCTGGATATAGGCTAACTGAGCACCACGGGCGGCGCTGTAAGTGCTGCGCCGTTTCATGCCACGCAAGGCCGACGCACTACCCATGAGTAAGATCTTCCCTGCCTGCCGCGCGATCATTTGTGGCAGCACGGCACGTACAAGGTGCGGCAGCGGCGTCACCAGATGCGCAAAAACGGTATCCCATTCTTCATCGGTAACCTCAACCGCCTGAGTGTTTGGTGCCGGGATGGCCAGATTGGCAACCAGAACATCAATTTGCGCAGCCTTCTGCACAAGAAGTGCAATGCGATCTGGGGTTAACAGTGGCCCGGTATCGGCAATCACTTCTGCACCGCATTTTGTCAGTACTTCACATAAAACCGGCCCCATAAATGCATCGGCCTGGGTCACGAGAATACGTTTCCCCTGTAAATCAACAAGGTTCATCATGGCATTCCTTTCAAAAAGTCGGCGCTGGCAATACGGCAAGAAAAGCGGCAAGAAAAGCTGACTACACGCGCCACCCAGGATTTATACTACAGCAAGATTGATTTTTATCATGCGAAAGGAAAAACCATGGCACGTGTCGTCCGTTTTCATCAAACTGGTGGCCCCGAAGTTTTGCAACTCGAAGATGAACCACAGCAAAAACCGGGGGTTGGCGAAGCCCGTATTCGTATCCAGAGCATCGGTTTGAATCGCGCTGAAGCAGCTTTTCGCTCCGGCACTTATCTTGAAAAACCCGTGTTGCCCTCCCGCATCGGCTATGAAGCGGCAGGTGTCATCGATGAACTGGGTGAGCCTTCCAGCGAATTTAAAGTAGGCGATGCGGTTTCCATTCTGCCCACCTTTTCAATGACACGCTATGGTGTGGCGGCTGAAGAAGCCATTGTGCCAATAGACTCCCTCATTCTGCGTCCGGCAGAACTGGATACCCTGACGGCTTCAGCCGTCTGGATGCCTTATCTCACCGCCTGGGGCGGGCTGCATGAAATTCACTCGCTCACCACCGGAGGTGCGGCGCTGATCACGGCTGCTTCCAGCAGCGTGGGCTTGGCGGCGATTGAAGTGGTTAATCGTATTGGCGGGGTTTCCATTGCCATCACACGAACCAACGAAAAACGTGACGCACTGCTCGCCGCTGGCGCGCAGCATGTCATTGCCATGAGCGAGGATGATTTAGCCGAGCGGGTTGCCGCCATCACCCGGGGTCAAGGTGCTCGCGTCGTTTTCGACCCCATTGCCGGGCCGGGCGTAGTGCCGCTCGCGGATGCGCTGGGTTACGGCGGCGAAGTCATTGTGTATGGCAACCTCAGTGGCCGCGCGCATGAAACCCCCTTCCCCTATCGTGCTGCCATGAAAAATGGCGTGCGCATGCGCGGGTATTTTGTTATTCAGGATCTCGCGGATAAAACCAAACGACGCCGTGCCGCCGAATTTGTCTTGTCGGGGCTGAAAGATCGCTCCTTAAAACCGACCATCGCCAAAACTTTTCCGCTGGATCAGATCGTTGCCGCGCACCGCTATCTTGAAGCAGGCCAACAGATCGGGAAGATCGTGGTCACGGTGCCGTAACGACTTTATAACCTTCGAAAACGCAACAAGATTCACCTTGTTCTCGTCAAATTTCAAGGAATGATCATGCAAGTTAAAGCGGCAGTCGCCTACAAATCCGGCACCCCGTTATCCATCGAAACCGTCGAACTGGCTGGCCCGAAAGCGGGCGAAGTGCTGGTAGAAATCAAAGCGTCCGGCGTGTGCCACACCGATGCGTTCACCTTGTCGGGCGATGACCCCGAAGGCATTTTTCCGGCGATTCTCGGCCATGAAGGGGCTGGCGTGGTGGTCGAGGTGGGCGCTGGGGTGGCTAGCGTGAAGCCCGGGGATCATGTGATTCCGCTGTACACCCCCGAGTGCCGTCAGTGCGAATATTGTCTGTCGCAAAAGACCAATCTTTGCCAGGCGATACGCACCACACAAGGTCAGGGCGTCATGCCCGATGGCACCAGCCGCTTCAGCTTGCAGGGTAAACCCATTTTTCATTACATGGGTACATCGACCTTTGCGCAATATACGGTGATGCCGGAAATTTCCGTCGCTAAAATCCGTGAGGATGCCCCGTTTGACAAGGTCTGCTATATCGGCTGCGGCGTGACCACCGGCATCGGCGCGGTGATCAATACGGCCAAGGTGCAGCCGGGGGACCGTGTCGTGGTGTTCGGACTGGGCGGTATCGGGCTGAATGTGATTCAGGGTGCGCGCATGGTGGGCGCGAGCATGATCATTGGCGTGGATGTCAATCCGTCTCGCCAGGTGCTGGCGGAAAAATTCGGCATGACGCACTTTGTGAATCCGCGTGAAGTCGACGGCGATCTGGTCGCCTATCTGGTCAGCCTGACCAAGGGTGGCGCGGATCACAGCTTTGAATGCGTGGGCAATGTGGATCTGATGCGCCAGGCGCTGGAGTGCTGTCATAAAGGCTGGGGCGTAAGCACGATTGTCGGCGTGGCCGGTGCGGGCAAGGAAATTTCCACCCGTCCCTTTCAACTGGTGACCGGCCGCGTCTGGAAAGGCTCAGCCTTTGGCGGTGCCCGAGGCCGCACGGATGTACCCAGGATTGTCGATTGGTATATGGAAGGCAAGATCAATATTGACGATCTGATTACCCATGTAATGCCGATTGAGCAAATTAACGAGGCCTTCGATCTGATGCACGAGGGCAAATCGATTCGTTCTGTGGTGACGTTTTAACCATCCACTGATTCGTCAAGCTCTACATACTATGGATGAAAAAACAGCCACTAGCTCAATTGGTTTAGCTAGTGGCTGTTTTTTCATCAAAATCACTACAACCGCGATATTAACTTATACGATTACTTCCAGTCTTCAGCAATCATCTGCGCACCACGCCAAGCAATCGCCATGGTGGCTGCATGCGTATGAGCTGAAACGACCATTGGCATAATCGACGCATCAATTACACGCAGTCCCGATGTACCGCGAACGCGAAGGCGCTCATCAACCACTGCATCTTCACCTTGACCCATTTTGCAACTACCTACGGGATGATAGACAGATCCACCATAGTCAAGATAGTACTGTTTCGCATCCTCATCTGACTTAACAGTATCAGCTGGATAGGTCTCAAAAGAAATTAAATCAGCAATAGGTTTTGTCTCAGCAATTTTGCGAATTGCCTTGACGAGTTTCGGGCCATAGGCAAGGTCTTCCGGATGTGTGAGTATTCTTGGACGAATAATGGGTTTGTCTTTCGGATCAGCGGAGCGAATCATTATCTCGCCACGGCTCTTGGGTCTTAATTGATAGCCTAAGAACATAATCCCATGTTCATTTTCGACATCCATGCTGACTTTACCTGGCTTGGTCGACAACGGCGCCATCATGATTTCGATATCCGGCCGATCGAGCGCCGGGTCAGTCTTTAGAAAGGACACGACATCGTGTGAACCAGTGGACATGATGCCTTTGGAGGTGAAGAGGTAATACAGCAGATTTTTGATCAGCCCCAGCCCTTTTAGGCCAGGGTTAATGCTGACCGGTTTGTTAATGCGATATTGCACGGCAAGCATCCGATGATCATGTAGATTTTGACCAACGCCAGGCAGATCCACTATTACGGGAATATTGAGTTTTTGAAGATATTCTTTAGGACCAACGCCGGACAATTGAAGCAATTTGGGTGATTCCAGCGTACCCGCGCTCACGATCAACTCTTTGCGGACCTTGATCTCATAGGTACCTTGGGGATATTTCACCAATACACCCGTGGCCTTGTTGCCTGTAAACAGAATTTTCTGCGCTTCGGTTTGTGAGAAAACACGAAAGTTTGGGCGATTTTTAATGGGATTGATAAACGCAGTTGCGGCATCCATGCGCTTACCATCTTTGATGGTGTAAGAAGCATAACCAACACCTTCATTATCCGGGCGGTTAGTGTCTTCACGGCGCGGCAGGCCCATATTCACCATACTATCGATCACTGCATCGCACACAGGGTGCGGATTATGATGCCGCGAAATATGTAGCGGGCCGCCCACGCCACGCACCTCGTCTTCGCCCATTTCGTGGTCTTCAAATGCTTTAAAGCAAGGCGCAATGTGTTTCCAGCCCCAACCGGAATTGCCCATGCCTTCCCAGTCATCGAAATCTTTTGCTTGCCCCCGGGTGTAAAACAAGCCGTTGACTGAGCTACAGCCACCCATCAACTTGCCACGCCCCCATGAATCTGAAATACCGCCGGTACCAGGCTCAGGTTCTGTCTCGAATCGCGACACATATTTATCGTCAAACATCAGTTGCCCAAAGCCTTTGGGCATACGTAATAGAAAGTTATGTAGGTCTAGACCACTTTCGATAATGACTACTTGGTCCGTGCTCTTTTCACTGAGCCTGTTAGCCAGCACGCAACCCGCTGAACCTGCGCCGACAATCAGAAAATCACATTCAATCGTGCGTTGGTCATCCATATCCTGTCCTCTGTTTTATGTATTTAATATTTCAAACGCATTGATTCTATAGCTATTAGGGGGTGAACGGTGGCGCAATAAACTTAATCCTACCGCGATCGGGTGACGTAAAAAATCGCCACTATCACTATCGCAATAACAGATAGTGGCGATTATCACTTCCAATCTTCAGCAATCATTTGCGCAGCTCGCCAGGCAATAGCCATTGTAGCTGCATGGGTATGGGCTGAGACGATAATTGGCATAACCGAAGCATCGATCACTCGCAAGCCTCGCGTCCCTCGCACCCGGAGACGCTCATCCACCACCGCATCTGCCCCCTGCCCCATCATGCAAGTACCCACGGGGTGATACACGGTGCCGCCATACTCTAAATAGTATTTCTCGGCATCTTCGTCACTCTTGACCCTATCTGCTGGAAAGGTTTCAAAAGAAATGGTATCGGCAATTGGTTTAGTCGCACAAATTTTGCGAATGGCCTTAACTAATTTCGGACCGTAGGCTAAGTCATCAGGATGCGCTAAGGCGTTGGGGCGGATGATCGGCTTTGCGTGTGGGTCAGCTGAGCGAATCATGACTTCGCCACGGCTCTTGGGGCGTAGCTGATAGCCGACGAACATAATGCCATGCTCGTTTTCAACATCCATGTTCATTTTCCCCGGCTTGGTCGACATCGCGCCCATGATGATTTCCATATCGGGGCGATCTAACGCAGGGTCAGACTTGAGAAAGGCGATGACATCATGTGAGCCGGTGGACATAATGCCTTTGGATGTCAGCATGTAATACAGCAGGTTTTTGATCAAGCCTAGCCCTTTGAGGCCGGGGTTAATACTAACGGGTTTATTAACACGGAATTGAACACCCAATAAGCGATGGTCATGCAAGTTTTGGCCGACGCCGGGCAGATCAACTACCACGGGGATATCAAACTTTTGCAGATAGGCTTTAGGGCCCACGCCGGAGAGTTGCAACAATTTAGGCGATTCGAGCGTACCTGCACTGACGATCAGCTCTTTACGAACCTTGATTTCATAAGTGCCGGTCGGGTCTTTCACCAGCAGGCCTGTGGCTTTATTGCCTGTGAACAGAATTTTTAGCGCTTCGGTTTGTTCAAAAATCTTTAAGTTCGGGCGCTGTTTAATGGGCTTGATAAATGCCGTGGCGGCATCCATGCGCTTGCCATTTTTGGCTGTGTAAGAAACATAGCCTATGCCTTCTTGTTCTGGGCGGTTCGTATCAGCACGACGGGGCAGCCCAGTATTCACTGCGCTCTCAATCACTTCATCGCACAGCGGGTGCGGCGTTGTATGGCGGCTAATGTTCATTGGACCACCCACACCACGCACGTCATCTTCGCCTAACTCATGGTTTTCGAGCGACTTAAAGCAAGGCGCAATGTATTTCCAACCCCAGCCTGGATTACCCAAGGCTTCCCAGTCATTAAAATCTTCTGGCTGGCCTCGGGTGTAAAACAAACCATTCACAGAACTGCAACCACCCATCAGTTTGCCGCGCGGCCATGACTCAGCAACCCCAGCAGTACCAGGTTCAGGTTCAGTCTCAAATCGCGCAACATATTTGGTATCAAACATGAGCTGGCCGAAGCCTTTGGGCATGCGCAGCAGCAAGTTATCCATGGCCTTACCGCTTTCGAGCAAGACGACTTCGCTCGTACTTTTCGCACTGAGGCGATTTGCCAATACGCAACCGGCCGAACCCGCACCGACAATCAAAAAATCACATTCGATGGTGCGCTTGTTTTCCATAATCTGATCCTCATATGTAGGTTTTTTTAGAACACTTATTTTACAGTGACTGAAGATCGAGCTTTCTTTTTGTGTTGCTTACAAAAAGTCGGCGCGGGTGATACGCCGCGCAGCAAGTCCGCTTGGGGGACGGCGCGAAGCCAGTTTCCTGCGCCTAAGGCAACCCTGCCATGCGGCTAATAACCCAATCATTACAGCTAAATACCTCATAACCGCGTAAGATGCCGGCCTTCCCGCGCTATGTTGCGTTATCTGTGCCGCATTATTTTTTGCTGCCCCTTGTTTTGCTCCCCTTCGCTATGACCGACACCCTCACCACCCATCTTACCCGCGCGTTTGCCACCCGCGAAACGCTTATGGCACAGTTGCATGCCGAAAACACCGATGCTTATCGTCTGTTTCACGGCACGGTTGAAGGTCATCCAGGTCTCACCGTTGATCGTTATGGCGATTTGCTGTTGGTGCAATGCTTTCACAGCCCGCTCACGCCAGAACTGTTAGCTGAGCTCACCACGTTTTATGCTGAAAAACTACCCACATTAGCGTTGGTGTACAACGATCGCAGCCAAGCCAATTCGCGCATCGCCAATGCGCTCACCGCGGCGCAGCTCGACATCGCCAGCGCGCCGCGTGAAGCGCATGAGATGGGCGTGACGTATCGCATTCAGGGGCGCCACGCCGGGCAAGACCCGTGGTTATTTCTCGATCTGCGCGCCGCGCGGCGGCGGGTGATGCAGGAAGTCGACGGTAAATCACTGCTCAATCTGTTTGCTTATACCTGTGGCGTGGGCATTGCTGCGGCCAAAGCGGGAGCACGGTTTGTGATGAATGTCGATTTTTCAGAATCCAGCTTGCAAATTGGCAAGGAAAATGCGCGCTTTAACAGCTTGCCGATCCGCCCGCGCTTCATCAAGAGTGACGCCTTTGCCGCCATGCGTCAGCTCTCGGATGTTGGTCAAGCAGAGTTCGTGCGCGGCAAACGCATGCCGCCTTTTCCTAAACTCGAAGCGCAAACCTTTGATTGCGTTTTCCTTGACCCACCGAGTTACGCCAAAAGCGCTTTTGGCGTGGTAGATCTGGTCAATGATTACGCCTCAGTCTTCAAACCCGCGCTACTGTGCACGAGCGAGGGTGGCATGCTGATCTGCACCAACCATGTAGCAAATGTCTCGCGCGAAGCATGGCTTGATCAACTACAGCGCAGTGCAGCCAAAGCCGGTCGGCCGATTCGCGAATTTGAATGGATTTTGCCGGAAGCTGATTTTCCCAGTATTGATGGCGAGCCGCCCCTTAAAGGGGTGCTTTTACGCGTTTAAAATTGCCTATTCATAACCTGAACAGGCTGTGAATAGGCGGTAACTCCAAGCTAATCTCTATGATTTAGCTCGGAAATCTGCGATAATGCGGGCCGAATTAGCTACACGCTGTGGCTATACGCTGCTTTTCTCTGTTTTTTTCTGATTTACTTCGGCTCCACCGCCTCTTCTGCCTTTCTCTGCGCTACGCAGGAACATCATGACAACCACTAATAACACTCCCATCGGGTTCGCCCAACTCGGGTTAAAGCCCGCTTTACTCTCAGCATTGGCTGAAGTAGGCTACGAGAGCCCCTCGCCTATTCAAGCTGCCTGCATTCCCCCACTGCTGGCGGGGCTGGATGTGCTCGGCGAAGCACAAACCGGCACCGGCAAAACGGCTGCTTTCGCCCTGCCCCTGCTACAAAAAATTGACGTATCGATTGCTAAACCGCAAGCGCTGATTCTGACGCCCACGCGCGAACTGGCCATCCAGGTGGCCGAGGCATTGCAGCGTTATGCCAAACACTTGCCCGGTTTTCATGTATTGCCGGTATATGGCGGGCAGAGCATGGTGGTGCAGTTGCGCCAGCTCTCACGTGGCGCGCATGTCATCGTCGGCACACCTGGCCGGGTGATGGATCATCTGGAGAGGAAGAGCCTGGTGCTCGACAAGCTCAGCTTTATGGTTCTGGACGAAGCCGATGAGATGTTGCGCATGGGTTTTATCGATGATGTGAAATGGATTCTTGAGCACACACCGGCCTCGCGGCAGACGGCGCTTTTTTCCGCCACCATGCCTGATGTGATTCGCCGCGTGGCGCATCAGCATTTACGTGATCCCAAAGAAATCAAAATCCGTTCGGCAACCAGCACGGTGGTCACGACACGGCAGTTTTATTGTCAAACCCACGGCGGGCAAAAAATCGAAGCATTGACCCGTATCCTGGAAGTTGAAGCTGACTTCGATGCCGCGATTGTTTTTGTACGCACCAAAATCGCTACCGTTGAGTTGGCCGACAAGCTTGAGGCACGCGGCTACGCCGTAGCGGCGCTGAATGGCGATATGACGCAAGGCTTGCGCGAACAAGTCATCGAGCGCCTGAAAAGCGGCAGTCTCGACATTGTTGTTGCCACCGACGTTGCCGCGCGCGGCATTGATGTGTCACGGGTCAGCCATGTCATCAACTACGACGTGCCCAATGACACCGAAGCCTATGTGCATCGCATAGGCCGCACAGGCCGCGCTGGTCGCGCAGGGCGAGCGATCCTGTTCATCACCCCGCGCGAAATGCACATGTTGAAAGTGATCGAGCGCGCCACGCGGCAGAAGATCGAGCCACTCTCCATGCCTACGCCAGGTGAAGTCGCCAACCGTCGTGTGGCGCAATTTACACAGCAGGTTCTGGATACGCTCAAAACCGAGAAACTGGATTTCTTTTTTGATGTGATTCGTAACATGGAAACCGACCACAACATCGGCGCCCGCGAAATTGCTACTGCATTGGCCTGGCTTGCTCAACGCGAACGACCACTACAACTGGCCGGCGCAGCAGCCGTTGATTTAACGCCGCCTGCCCCACGCAATGAGCGCGCGAGTGAACGCTCGTCTGGCCGCACTGAACGTTCAGGCGAGCGCACGAACGAGCGGCACAGTGAAAAACCAGCACGCGAAAATCGTGAGCAGACATCTGAACCGCGGCACACGTATGCCGCAGGTGCACTCGCCCGTTACCGTATCGAAATCGGCCGCAATCAGGGCGTTTTACCCAAGGAAATTGTCGGTGCTATCGCCAACGAAGGCGGTATCGATGGCAAACAAATCGGCCAGATTAATCTGTTTGATGATTTCAGCACGGTTGAATTGCCCGCTGACCTACCGGCGGATGTGATGGATGTGCTGCGTCGTATTCGCGTGCGGCAGTTTGCGCTGAAGGCTCGGATTACTGAGCCAGGCGAGTATCCGGATACCCGCCCACCGCGTCCTGCAGGCTCTGCACGGGCAAAAAAGGAATGGGGCGGAAAATCGGACGGCAAAAAACCTGAATGGAAAAAGCGCGACCGTTAAGGAAAATGTGAATGCCGATTTACTCGCTGACTGACAAACAGCCGGTTATCGGCAAGAACGCCTGGGTTGCCCCTAATGCCATGGTGATCGGTAACGTGCATCTGGCCGCTAACACCAGTATCTGGTGGAGTGCCGTGCTGCGCGGCGACAATGATCCGATTCAGATAGGCGAGAACAGCAACATTCAGGACGGCTCGGTGCTGCACACCGACGAAGGCGTGCCGCTGACGGTAGGCGCGAATGCCACTGTCGGCCACTTGGCCATGCTGCATGGCTGCACCATCGGCGAAGGATCGCTAATCGGCATCAAGAGTGTGATTCTGAATGGCGCGGTGATCGGCGAGCAAAGCCTGATCGGGGCTAATTCATTGATTCCCGAAGGCCGCGTCATCCCGCCGCGTTCGCTGGTGATGGGCTCGCCGGGCAAGGTGGTGCGTGAATTGACGGATGCCGAAGTGGCGAAGATTTTGTACAGCGTGGAGCTCTATGTGGCGAATGCCCGCCGCTACCGCGAACAGCTTGCGCTAGTTGCAAACTCAGCGGCTTGACTTGGCCGTTTGAGAATTCTGAAGGTTCTGAGAATTCTGAGCACTCTGAGAAATCGGCACCCCAAGGGGACTTCCTGCGGGGCGCGCTGGTGATACGCCGTGTAGCAAGCCCTCTTGGGGGACGACAGCTTTAGGCGTAATGACAGGCTGCACTGCCTGCTGCGGTACTTGAACAAATATCTCGCCGTTTTTAATCATGCCCAGCTCAAAACGTGCGCGTTCTTCGATAGCATCAAAACCGGATTTCAAATCGCGCACTTCGGCATCCAGCCCGGCATTGCGCTCCTCCAGTTTCTGATTAGCCTCGCGCTGTGCGTCCAATTGCCGGCTGGTATCCCAAACGCGAAGCCAGCCGCCCTTGCCCAGCCACAACGGATATTGCAACAGGGCGATGAGAACGACCAGCAGCCAGGTCAACCGGCTCATTGAGCGGGGGTTTATTTACGCAGGTTGTAAAACGCGCCAAGACCAGGGTAGCCAGCCGTGCCGCCAAGGTCTTCTTCGATGCGCAGCAACTGGTTGTACTTGGCGATGCGATCCGAGCGAGATAGCGATCCCGTCTTGATCTGCAAGGCATTCAGACCTACGGCGATGTCGGCGATGGTCGAATCTTCGGTTTCGCCGGAACGGTGTGAAATGACCGCTGTGTAGCCCGCGCGTTTGGCCATTTCGACGGCAGCAAAGGTTTCGGTCAGGGTGCCGATCTGGTTGATTTTGATGAGGATCGAATTGGCGATGCCCTGCTGAATACCTTCGCGCAGAATCTTTGGATTGGTGACGAACACATCGTCACCGACAATCTGCACTTTTTTGCCCAAGCGGTCGGTAAGCAGCTTCCAGCCCGGCCAGTCGGCCTCGCTCATGCCGTCTTCGATGCTGACAATGGGATAGCGGTCAGCCAGCGTCGCCAGATAATCAGTAAAGGCGGCGGAAGAGAGTTCGAGTTTTTCAGAGGCGAGCACATAGTGGCCGTCACGGTAAAACTCGGAAGCGGCACAATCCAGCGCCAGCACCACATCCTGGCCCGGTGTGTAGCCGGCAGCTTCGATGGCGCGCAGGATCAGCTCGATGGCTTCGTCGTTGCCCGAGACATTGGGCGCGAAACCGCCTTCGTCGCCCACGGTCGTCGGGTAGCCCTTCTTGTCCACCAGTTTCTTCAGGTGCTGAAAAACCTCGGCGCCACAGCGTAACGCTTCGCGAAAAGATTGTGCGCCAACCGGCATGATCATGAATTCTTGAATGTCCAGATTGTTGTTGGCATGCGCGCCGCCGTTGATGACGTTCATCATGGGCACCGGCATCTGCATCGGGCCGGACCCGCCGAAATAGCGATACAGCGGCAGGCCGGCTTCTTCCGCTGCGGCCTTGGCCACGGCCATCGAGACGGCCAGCATTGCATTGGCACCAAGGCGTGATTTGTTGTCCGTGCCATCGAGCTCAATCAGCGATTGATCGATGAACGCCTGCTCTTCGGCATCCAGCCCGATGATGGTTTCGGAAATTTCGGTATTAACATTTTCCACCGCCTGCATGACACCTTTACCCAGAAAACGCCCAGCATCGCCATCACGTAATTCGATGGCTTCACGCGAGCCGGTGGAAGCGCCCGATGGCACAGCGGCGCGGCCCATGATGCCGGATTCGAGCAACACATCCGCTTCAACAGTGGGATTGCCGCGCGAATCAAGAATTTCGCGGGCGACGACATCAACAATTGCACTCATGGTAATCCTTGGAGAAGTTGTTAAAAATGTGATGCAAAGCCGCGACGTTTAACCGCAGCATCAAGTTCAAGCAGCGTTTCCAGGAGCGCGGGCATATCAGCCAGCGGCCAGGCATTGGGGCCGTCGGAAAGTGCCTCGGCAGGATTGGGGTGCGTTTCCATGAACAGCCCGGAAATGCCCACTGCCACTGCCGCACGTGCCAGCACAGGAACGAATTCGCGCTGACCGCCGGAAGATGCGCCCTGCCCGCCGGGCAATTGCACCGAGTGGGTGGCGTCAAACACGACCGGGCAAGCGGTTTCGCGCATGATCGCCAGGCTGCGCATGTCGGAAATCAAATTGTTGTAGCCAAACGATGCGCCGCGCTCGCAGACCATGATGGTGTCCGCCCCGGCATTGGCTTCTTTGGCTTTGGCGACGACATGCTGCATATCGCCCGGTGCAAGAAATTGCCCCTTTTTGATATTCACTGGCTTGCCGGATAGGGCGCAAGCCTGGATGAAATCCGTCTGGCGACAAAGAAAGGCCGGCGTTTGCAGCACATCGACCACACTGGCAACGGCGACAATTTCATCTTCAGCATGCACGTCGGTCAACACCGGCACGCCGATTTGTTGTTTGACCTCGGCGAGAATCGCCAGACCGGTATCCATGCCCAGCCCGCGAAAGGACTTGCCAGAGCTGCGATTGGCTTTGTCGTAGGACGATTTGTAAATAAAGTTTAGCCCTAGCATGGCGCACATTTCTTTCAGCCGCCCTGCCGTATCCAGCGCCATCTGCCGTGACTCAATGACGCACGGACCGGCAATGAGGAACAGCGGCTGATCGAGACCCGCATCGAAATGGCAGAGTTTCATGGCTTTTCCTGCTTAGCTCGCCGCACCCCAAGGGTACTTTCCAGAGACGGCTCTGCATTCCCTACGGTCAGACTCAAAGCTCCGCGGCGTGCCGCCAGCGCCGACTTTACGTAAGCAATGAACAGCGGATGACCGTTGCGCGGATTGGACGTGAATTCCGGATGGAACTGGCAGCCGACGAACCACGGATGCTGGCTCTCCGGCAGCTCAATCATTTCGCACAGGGGTTTGCCTTCAGCCGAGACGCCGGAAACGATCAACCCGGCCTGTTCCAGGCGCGGCAGGTAGGCGTCATTGACCTCGTAGCGATGACGATGCCGTTCGACAACGAATTCGCTGCCATAAACCTTGCGCGCCAGCGAGCCTTCCCTGATCTGGCATTTCTGCCCGCCGAGGCGCATGGTGCCACCTAAATCGGAATTGGCGTCGCGCTGTTCGATTTTGCCTTCGCGGTCGAGCCATTCGGTAATCAGCGCAATCACCGGATGCGGGGTGTTCGTATCGAATTCCGTACTGTGTGCGTCGGTCAACCCCGCAACATCACGCGCGAACTCGATCACGGCGAGCTGCATGCCAAGGCAGATGCCAAGGTAAGGAACCTTGTTTTCCCGTGCGTAGCGAATCGCGGTGATTTTACCTTCCGTACCGCGCCGGCCAAAACCACCGGGAACGAGAATCGCATCCATCGCCGCCAGCGCAGCGCAACCCTCTTTTTCGAGCGCTTCAGAATCGATGTAATTCACCTTCACCCGGCTGCGCGTATGAATGCCGGCATGCACCAGGGATTCGGTCAGCGACTTGTAGGATTCGGTGAGATCAACATATTTACCGACGAAGGCGATATTCACCTCATCCTGCGGGTGTTCCAGCGCATCGATCAGATTGTTCCAAACCGACAGATCGGCCGCACGGGCGAGAATGCCCAGCTTGTGGCAAACAATCTCATCCAGCATCTGGTCGTGCAGCATGGAGGGAATCTTGTAGATGCTGTCGGCATCGAGTGCGGAAATCACCGCTTCCGGCTGCACATTAGTGAACAGCGCAATTTTTGCTCGCTCGTCTTCCGGCAAGGGGCGGTCGGCACGGCACAGCAGAATATCGGGCTGAATACCGATCTGCCGCAGCTCCTTGACCGAATGCTGGGTGGGCTTGGTTTTCAGCTCGCCAGCCGTGGGTATCCAGGGCACCAGCGTGAGATGAATGTAACAGGCATTATTTTTACCTTCCTGAATGCCCATCTGGCGGATGGCTTCAAGGAACGGCAGCGATTCGATGTCACCCACGGTGCCGCCCACTTCAACAATTGCAACATCAGCCCCTTCGGCGCCGCGCTTGATGTAGAGCTTGATTTCATCGGTGATGTGCGGAATGACCTGCACCGTCTTGCCCAGATATTCGCCGCGCCGTTCTTTCTTGATGACCGACTCGTAAATCTGGCCAGTGGTGAAATTATTGCGGCGGCCCATCCTGGCGCTGGTAAAGCGCTCGTAATGGCCCAGGTCAAGATCGGTTTCGGCACCATCTTCGGTGACAAACACCTCGCCATGCTGAAACGGCGACATGGTGCCGGGATCGACATTGATGTAGGGATCAAGCTTGAGATGAGTGATCTTGAGACCACGCGATTCGAGAATCGCCCCCAAACTTGCAGCAGCGATGCCTTTGCCCAGACTGGACACGACACCACCGGTAACGAAAACGTATTTAGCCATGAAAAAAGCAGGTGCGGGAAATTCCAATGATAGCGGAAATTTTCACGCTCGATGGAAAGGCGCTCCACTGCTGCCAGAGCAAGCGCATTTACCTTGACCGCGTACCGCTGCACATTGTGCAGTGGTGGCATAACTGCGGACTCTGCCTTCTTTGGCGAAAAAGACGACCAGCCTATTTTTGTATGTAAAGTATATCAGCACCACCTACCTTCATATGGCATGCAGGCATCCTGTGGGATAGTCGTCATAGATCGCTCATGACTCAGGCTGAAAACTATCTGCCTTCTTGTCAGTGTTACATCGAACTCAATCCCGCACGCGCCGCCATGATGGATGATCCCGTCCATTTATCACCGCATGATTGCACTCGGCTCGGTATGGAGACTATCGGATTCGCCGCCACAGAGACATATTTCACACCTGAGTAGTTAGATGGAGGCAGGAAAATTCAAGCCTGCCCTGAACTATTTGCTTGCCCGTCACTATCCGGACTAGCATTGATTAACCGCAATTCTCCCGAGCACTGCAATAATGAGACTGGATGTTTCTCGCTCTGCTACTATTTTGCAGTGTTCAGGAGATATCGGTGGGCAGTGCGGGTCAGAAAGACCGCGTGAGCATTGCACCTCCACCCCAGTCCGGACTAGCGTCTGAAAAACCATTCACGACATAGCACTGGGCTTTCCAGTCCTGGTTGATTTTATGGCTGACAAACGCAGTAAGACCACGCTGTGGCGCGCCCGTTGGCGTTACTTTCTGACGCATATCCAGTATCAGTCCGCCACTGGTTAGCTCCGAGAACTTGTATACCCCACCCACTGAGCCATAGAACACATTGTCCAGTTGAAGCCCAGGAGCATCACCCATCACCTTGTAACCCACTGTGCCTAAAGCGGTGAACTTGCCAACGGTTTTGTACATATCCATCTGCGCAGAATAGTCGTTTGCACCAGTACCCAAGCCTTTTTTCTCATCTGCCGTCCCGAACTTGACCTTGCCGGTCAGGTCGATCAACAATGGATTCGGCCCGGTTTCGCTGTAGGCGTTATAGGTGGCACCTGCTACGACATCCCCCAGCCCTTCTTCGGTAGTGCGAGTAGTCTGGGCTGATCGCAACACAATACCCCCCTGGGTCACATTGCCGGAACCCGTAATCCGGACATAGGGAACAGTCAGTTGGAAAGCCCAGCGCCCGGTTTCGTACCTGCCGGTAAGAGGGATATACAGGATATCGGTGGACTCCGTGCCACCGTACTTGCCTGAACTGTAGTCCAAGCCCGTGGTGAGGCTAAAGTTGGAGTTGGAATCCCCGGCGACTGCCTGGGTTGAGACCACAATCATGGCAGAGAGAACGCTAGCCATGATTGTGCGTTGTGTTATTTTTCTCATAGTCTTACCTTAAAAAAGCTGGATATTATGAATGGTCTGGACGTTCAACTTTCTCCGGACGTTCAACTTTCTCAGGACGTTCGACTTTCTCAGGACGTTCGACTTTCTCAGGACGTTCGACTTTCTCAGGGCGCTCTACTTTTCCCACACGCTCAGCTTTCTCGACCCGCTCCGCTTTTTCGTGCTTTTCGGTTTTCTCAATGCGCGCTTGATTGCGCTCCAACCGCTCCCGGGCGTTTTTCAACCCACGGTTGTCCGGATTTTTTTCAAGATTTTTGCTAACACTGTTCAATCCCTGGCTGAGCGGCTGCTTGGGTGTCATAGTCGTGGTGGTAGCCGTGACCGTAGGCGCAGTAGTAGTGGTAGCCGTCGTGGTCGTAGGCGCAGTCGTGGTGGTAGTGGTGGCTGTGTCTGCAGCCAATACAAGATTGCTGCCGCCGATCAAAAATGCCACGCCCAGAGCAGCAGCGATGTGAGTTTTGGTAAACATAAAGTTCTCCTATTGAGTAATAACTGTTAAGTAATAATCCATGACTTTCCGGGCTGATTTCAAGCTTCACTTAATAAATAGCTCCAGAATTTCGATACTAAAATCAAGACTTGGATTGTGTCCACTACTGGCCGACAGACGGCCTACTACGGGGGACGAATGGGCTTTTTGACAAAGATGATGCCTCACGCGTTGCGGGTTCGTATGCCAACGGAATCACTCTCGTATTATTAAGTATTGAGCGATACAGCGCACTGATAAAACAGCATCTCGAACCAAACTCTCTTCTCATCGAACGACAGCCATCGCAGTATAATCCGCACTTTTCATCCAGTAGGAATTCTCATGGAAGCCGAACGCATCAACGCCGTTGCCAACCAAATCAGCAACCTGAAAATGCGCGCTCAGGAACTGCGGAGGTATCTTTGACTACGATGCCAAAGCATCGCGTCTTGAAGAAATAATTGGCTTACTCGAAGACCCGAAAATCTGGGACGATGCTGAAAAAGCGCAAACCCTTGGCCGTGAACGCAAAACCCTGGAATCCGTTGTCCTGAGTTTGGATCGGATCACGCAGCGGCTGATCGATGGACACGAGCTGTTTGATCTGGCCAAAGGCGAAGATGACGAAGACACGCTCATCGCAGTCGAAAGCGATTTAGTTGCCGTCGAACAAGAAGTGAGTGGCCTTGAATTCCGCCGCATGTTCAGCAACCCGGCGGACGCCAATAACTGCTTTATTGATATTCAGGCGGGGGCCGGCGGCACCGAGGCATGCGACTGGGCCAGCATGTTGCTCAGGCAATACCTGCGCTACTGCGAAATCAAGGGCTTCAAAGTGGAAGTTCTTGAAGAAACTGAAGGCGATGTGGCCGGAATTCGCAGCGCTTCGCTGAAAGTCACCGGTGACTACGCCTACGGTTTATTACGCACCGAAACAGGCGTGCATCGCCT
This sequence comes from Rugosibacter aromaticivorans, assembly GCF_000934545.1. GTDB lineage: Bacteria > Pseudomonadota > Gammaproteobacteria > Burkholderiales > Rhodocyclaceae > Rugosibacter > Rugosibacter aromaticivorans. Next base: position 1,512,424 of record NZ_CP010554.1, on the reverse strand, counting down.
GGTGCGCAAAAGCCCTTTTGATTCTTCTGGCGGGCGACACACCTCATTTGCCAGCTTGTATGTGTATCCTGAAATCGATGATTCCATCGAAATTGACATCAATCCCGCCGATTTACGAATCGATACCTTTCGCGCCAGTGGTGCGGGCGGACAGCACATCAACAAAACCGACTCCGCTATCCGCATCACGCATATACCATCCGGCATCGTCGTGCAGTGTCAAAATGACCGCTCGCAGCATCGCAACCGTGCCGAAGCCATGACGATGCTCAAGTCACGCCTGTATGAAGAAGAAATGCGTAAAAGAAAAGCCGCCGCCGACAAACTCGAAGCAGGCAAGACCGATGTCGGCTGGGGACATCAGATTCGCAGCTATGTGTTAGATCAAAGCCGCATCAAGGACTTACGCACGAATATCGAAACCTCGAACACGCAAAAAGTGCTCGATGGCGATCTTGACCCATTTATTGAAGCCAGCCTGAAACAAGGCGTGTGATTCCTCACGCCATAACTTTACGCAAACACCGGACGATTCCCATGAGCGAACAACCTTCTATTCCTGTCGATGAAAACGAGCGTGGCGAGTTTCGCCAAAACCGCCTGATCGCTGAACGGCGCGAAAAGCTCACTGCATGGCGCGCGTCGGGCCAGGCTTTTCCTAACGACTTTTCCCGCGAAAACCTTGCGGGACGGTTGGATGAGCTCTACGCAGCAAAAACCCGCGAGGAACTGGAAGTGACGCCGATCACCGTCAAGGTGGCGGGCCGCATCATGCTCAAGCGCGTGATGGGCAAGGCCAGTTTCGCCACGATCCAGGATATGTCCGGGCGTATTCAGCTTTTCATCAGTGATGATGCCACCGGCGAAGAGGCTCACCGCGAATTCAAGCACTGGGATAGCGGAGATATTGTCGGCTGTGAAGGGACGCTGATGAAAACCAAAACCGGCGAGCTTACAGTACATTGCAGCGCGATTCGTCTGCTGACCAAATCCTTGCGGCCGCTGCCTGAAAAATTTCATGGCCTCACCGACATCGAGCAGAAATATCGCAACCGCTATGTCGACCTCATCACCAACGAGCAGACACGCCTTACCTTCGTCGCTCGCAGTCGCATGGTGCAGTCGATCCGCAATTACATGACGCATCACGGTTTTCTTGAAGTCGAAACGCCGATGATGCACCCGATTCCCGGTGGTGCGGCGGCCAAACCGTTCAAGACGCATCACAACGCGCTGGACATGGAGTTGTTCCTGCGCATTGCGCCTGAGCTTTATCTTAAGCGCCTCGTCGTCGGTGGTTTCGAGAAAGTGTTCGAAGTCAATCGCAATTTCAGAAATGAAGGGCTCTCGCCGCGCCATAACCCTGAATTCACCATGATGGAATTTTACGAGGCCTATACCGACTATCGCAAGCTGATGGACTTCACCGAAGGACTGCTGCGCCATTCGGCACGCGAGGCTCTGGGTACTGAAATTTTCGAATATCAAGGCCGCACGCTCGACCTGTCCAAACCTTTTGCCCGCTTCACCGTCGTCGGCGCGATTCATTACTATCATCCCGGTTATTCGTTTGAGCAGCTAAACGACATCGCCTGGTTACAGCAAAAGCTATCGGATCTCAAAGTTGATCTAAAGACACCCCATTTGGTTCACGCAGGCATCGGCACGCTGCAACTGATGCTGTTCGAAGAAACTACCGAAGCCGAATTGTGGGATCCCACCTATATCATCGACTACCCTGCCGAAGTCTCGCCCCTGGCACGGCGCAGCGACAGCAATCCGGAGATCACCGAGCGTTTTGAACTGTTCATCGTCGGCCGCGAAATCGCCAATGGCTTCTCCGAGCTGAATGACCCAGAAGACCAGGCGGCGCGCTTTCAGGCGCAGGCCAAAGCCCGGCAGGCCGGTGACGAAGAAGCCATGTTTTTTGATGACGACTACATTCGCGCCCTTGAATACGGACTACCCCCCACCGGCGGCTGCGGCATCGGCATTGACCGACTGATCATGCTACTCACCGATTCCGCTTCCATCCGCGACGTAATCCTGTTTCCGCAAATGCGCCCTGAACGCCTTGAATAAACCCGCGCAATGAAACATCCACCACTGGTTTCGGCCGAGTTCGCGATAACCAGTGACGGTACGCCATTTTCAGTGACTTTTGACGATGTATATCACTCCACACATGGCGGGCTGGATCAGGCTCGCCATGTGTTTATTCACGGCAACAATCTATCCTCACGCTGGCAGGGTAGCGATCAATTCATCATTGCTGAAACCGGTTTCGGCCTGGGGCTGAACTTCCTTGCCACCTGGCAAGCCTGGCGAGAAACCGGGCGGACCTGTCGCCTGCACTTTGTTTCCGTTGAAAAACACCCTTTTCCACGTGATGACCTGGCCCGTGCATTAGCTGGCTTTGCAGAACTGGAAACGCTCGCCAGCCAGCTAATAAGTCAGTGGCCGCCGCTAGTCACCGGTTTTCATCGGCTGCATTTTGAGAACAGCCAGGTGACACTTACCCTGCTCTTTGGCGATGCACAAACGCAATTGCCGCACCTCGTTGCCCGGCTTGATGCGCTCTATCTGGATGGCTTTGCGCCGGCCAAAAATCCCACGTTGTGGTCGCCTGTGCTGCTGGCTACTCTCACCCAGTTGTGCCGCCCTGCGGCGACGCTGGCGACATGGAGTGTCGCGGGAGAATTACGCCGCACGCTGGAAAAACTCGGCTGGACGCTGGCGCGCCGTCCCGGTTTTGGCAGCAAGCGTGAAATGCTCGTCGGTCACTATTCAATCACCGTCCCACCAGCGCCGAGTTTTGCCCGCGGTAAGCACAACGAACGCAAGGCGCTGGTCATTGGTGCCGGACTTGCGGGAACAGCGATCAGCGAACGGCTAGCCCAGCGTGGCTGGCAGGTTGATCTGTTTGATCGCAACGCCGCACCCGCGCAGGAAGCATCGGGCAATCCTTCCGGCGTGCTGCTGCCGCTGCTAACAAAAGATGATGCACTGGCGGCGCGGCTTTCGCGTGCCTGCTATCTATATGCGCTGCGCCGTTTGACTGAACTGCCTGCCGTGCGCTGGTCGTCCTGCGGCGTGCTGCACATTGCGCGCGATGCCGAACATGAAGCCCTGCAATGCGCCACGGTACAGGAATTGAATCCGCCTGCCGAGCTGGTCAGCTTTCTCGACCATGCCGCTGCTGAAACGCTGATAGGCCGCTCTCTGACGCATGGCGGCTGGTGGTTCCCTACAGGAGGCTGGGTGGATCCGGCCAGCCTGTGCAACGCCCTGCTCGCGGCAGGCGGCGACCGCATACGCACACATTACGGCGTGACTGTGGTGCGGCTGGAGCAAACAGCCAATGGCTGGCAGATATTTGACGACGCCGACAATTTTCTGGGCAGCGCACCGCATCTGATTCTCGCCAATGCCCAGGCGGCCGAAGCGCTGCTGCCCTACCCCGTGCCGCTCACGCTCGTGCCCATACGCGGTCAGATCAGCTATCTGGAGTCCGTCTCTGGATTGCAAGCCCTGTCAGTCAGTGATGATCAGCCGCCGCTGCGCCATGTGCTCTGCCGCTCCGGCTATTTGACGCCGCCAGAATCAGGCACCGTATGCATCGGCGCCAGCTTTGACAGTGGCGACAGCGATCTGCAAAGCCGCTTGCGCGATCACCAAGGTAATCTGCACCGCCTTGAAGAACTCTTGCCGGGTGCAGCGAAAGGTATCAATGCACGCATGCTGACAGGCCGCGTCGGCATTCGCGCAGCCGCGCGTGACCGGGTACCGCTGGTGGGCACCCTGCCCGCGCCAATGACGGCCAAAGAAGCGGCGCAAGCAACCCTTACCACACTACGACGCTTGCCAGGGCTACATGTGCTGCTCGGTCTGAGCGCGCGCGGCATGGTCTGGGCGCCGCTGGCAGCCGAATTGCTAGCCAGCCAGTTAGCAGGCGAACCCTTGCCGATTGAGCAAGATCTGGTCAAGCTTATCGATCCGGCGCGCTTTTATCTGCATACGCTGCGGCGCAATCAGACGACAATCAGATGAATCTGTAACAGCGAATTTCTGTTTCATCCGTTACCTGCTTTACTGCGCTATTCTGTACCTGGGTTTTAACTACAAAGGAGCTACTCATGGAAACCACACAAACCACATCCCGCACGCACCCATTGATACTCGTTGCCGCTGCCGCGGTTACCGCAGTTGCGCTGGCAGGCGTTGGTGTGCTGACAGGCGTGCTGCCCAATCCGGTGGCAGCTCCCGCCACACCGATGGTGCAGGAATCGGTCGCAAACAAGCCAGCAGAACCTACCGAACCTACCGAGCCTGCAAGTGCGTCGCATGCGCCGAAAAGTACGCACAAACCGGTAAAAGCCGCCGTATCACCAGCGCCAACTTATTCGGTCGGCCATGCAGCCGCGGCGAAATGCGCCGATTGTGGCGTCGTCGAACAGATTCGCGAACTGACGGTCGTGCCTGAAGGCAGCGGCCTGGGCGGTATTGCCGGCGGCGTTGTCGGCGGTCTGCTTGGCAATCAGGTCGGTCAAGGCAGAGGCCGCTCGGTAGCAACGGTCGCTGGCGTTGTTGGCGGCGCTCTGGCCGGTAATCAGATTGAAAAAACCATGAAGAAAAAGCAAAGTTACGAGATTGTTGTGCGTTTTGAGGATGGCACGACACGCACCTTTCCTAGCGACACGACGCCCGCATGGCGTGAGGGTGATCGGGTTCGTTTAGAAAATGGTGCGTTGACACCGCGCTAGGTCACACTAAGTCACACTAAAACGCCTGAATCAAAGCCTAAAGCTTCCCAAGCTACATCGGCTGGGAAGCTTTTGTTTTTTAAGCTGACAGCACGGTATCCAGCCGCTTGAGAACCTGATTGCGCCCCATCACCTCCAGCACCGCATCAATTGCTGGAGACTGCGGCAAACCCAATAGCGCAACGCGCAGCGGAATCGCTACCTGTGGCATTTTCAGCCCCAGCTCAGTAGCGGTTTGTTTCACCAACTGCCCCAACGCCGCCGCCTGCCATGCGCAATCCGATAAGTGTTCGCGCAGAACAGCCAGCGCCTTGCGCGCACTTTCCGTCAAATGCTGTGCGCGAACTTCTTCGCTCGCCTGAGGTATGACATAGAACGGGTGCACTGCGTCGGCCAGATCGTTCAGATTGCTCGCGCGGTCACGGTAAAGCGCCGCCACGCGTGCGACATCCGGGCCATCCGTCGTCGCCACACCCTGCCGTGCCAGCCGTCGCATGGTCTCGGCAGCCAGACGCTGCGGGGCGGCGGCCTTGATGTAATGCGCATTGAGCCAGTTGAGCTTTTCGGTATTGAATTGCGCGGCCGACGCGGTGATGTGGTCGAGATCGAACCACTGCGCAAACTGATCCATGCTGAACACTTCCTCGTCGCCATGCGACCAGCCAAGGCGCGCCAGATAGTTCACCACTGCCTCGGGCAGATAACCGTCGTCGTCGTACTGCATTACCGACACAGCGCCATGCCGCTTGGAAAGCTTCTGCCCATCGTCGCCAAGTATCATCGACAAATGCGCGTAGCAAGGCACGGGCGCGCCCAGCGCCTGCAACAGGTTAATCTGGCGCGGCGTGTTATTGACATGATCGTCGCCACGAATCACGTGCGTAATCGCCATATCCCAGTCATCCACAACCACGCAAAAGTTGTAGGTCGGCGTGCCATCAGCGCGGGCGATAATGAAATCGTCCAGTTCGCCATTGGCGAATTCGATGCGGCCCTTGACCTGATCGTCCCACGCCACCACACCATCGAGCGGATTGCGAAAGCGCACAACGGGCGGCACATCCGGCGGTGGCGGCAAGGTCTTGCCAGCTTCAGGGCGCCAGCGGCCGTCATAACGCGGCTTTTCCTTGCGTATCTCCTGATCGGCGCGCAGAGCGTCCAGCTCCTCCCGCGTGGTGTAGCAAAGATAGGCCGTTCCTGCCGCCAACATCTCGCCAATAACTTCTTTGTAACGCGCCATGCGCTGCATCTGGTAAAACGGGCCCTCGTCGTGGTTCAGTCCCAGCCACTGCATACCATCGAGAATCGCCTGCACCGCCTCGGGCGTTGAGCGCTCGACATCGGTGTCTTCAATGCGCAAAATGAACTTTCCGCCATGCCGCCGGGCATATGCCCAGGAAAACAAGGCAGTGCGAGCACCGCCAATATGCAGGAAACCAGTGGGACTAGGGGCGAAACGGGTACGTACGGTCATAAGAATGAAAAAAAGCGGAAGATGAAGAGGATTGATTTTACGTCATCCCAAGCGCTGAACGATTGACCTGCCCCCCCATCTATGGTTAAATACCAGGCTCTTTTCGCGGGCGGTTAACTCAGCGGTAGAGTGCCACCTTCACACGGTGGAAGCCACTGGTTCGATCCCAGTACCGCCCACCAGACAGTGCCGGTCTTTCACTGCGTTGTTACATAAAAATTACATACAACCGTTAGTTCAATTTAAATAAACGTTTGAAACTTTAGTAGTCCAAAACGAATTAACATCACGAATATGTCAAAATGAACCCCTTTACTTCTCTTTTTTAGGGATTAGCAAGGGTCGAAGATAGATCGTAGTTACTACTGATTTGATGTAATTAATGGCGTTTCCATGACTAAAGAAACAAAAGAACTAGTTTATTGCTACCACTGCCGCACGCACCATCCACGCGAAGAAATGCGCCGGATGGTTACAAAGACAGGAACGCGCTGGCGTTGCATCCGGAGCATTGAGGCAACCCAACGAGGTCTTGAGGCTCGCGAAGCCTATGGTCGGCAAGTGTCTGAAATGAACAAGGCTGAATCCAAAGCGCGTGCCCAACGCTTAAACAGTGCCTTGCAAGAAAAATAATCTGCAGACACTGCCGCAGGGCACAACCTGAAACCAAGGTTGCCACGAAGCTTTGCCGTTACTGGCAATTATGCAAACTCAAAAGACGCTACTCGTGGTGTATTACTCAGTGACAGGCGGCACTGAGCAGATGGCTCGCGCCTTGATCAAGGGTGCGACCGCAGAAGGAATAGTTAACGTGCAGCTCAAATTGGCGCCGCAGACTTCAGCAGGCGATGTGCTTGCCGCTGGCGCTTACGTTTTTGCGACGCCAGAAAATCTTGGCGCGGTTTCTGGACTGATGAAAGACTTCTTCGACCGCTGTTATTACCCGGCGCTCGAAAAAATTACTGGCCGAGCCTACGCCACCATGATTTGCGCCGGCAGTGACGGACACAATGCCGCCCGTCAGATTGAGCGTATCACCACAGGCTGGCGATTACGTGCTGTCGCAGCCCCACTGATTGTGTGCACGCACGCACAAACGGCAGAGGAAATTCTGCGTCCAAAAATCATTTCAGCGGAAGACCTTTTGCGTTGCGAAACACTGGGCAGCCTCATGGCGAATGGGTTAGCGCTGGGTATATTCTGACCCCGCATCAACCCATGCTGCAGTGCCATGACTCAGTAAAAAGCTAGGCAGCCGCTTGGTCTAGATCAAATGCACGATGCAAGGCGCGAACAGCCAATTCAAGATATTTTTCATCCACGACAACTGAAATTTTGATCTCGGAAGTGGAAATCATCTGAATGTTGATGCCCTCTTCAGCTAACGTGCGGAACATTTTGCTGGCCACACCAGGATGGGAACGCATGCCAACACCGACTGCCGACACCTTGCAAATCTTGTTATCCCCATCAATCGTCAGTGCTCCGATGTGAGGTTTTATTTGATTTTCCAACATTTTCTTCGCCCGAGCATATTCGCTGCGGTTAACGGTGAACGAAAAATCCGTTGTGCCATCATGGCCAACGTTTTGGATAATAATATCGACATCAATATTGGCTTCGGCAATCGGGCCTAGAATTTGATAAGCAATACCGGGGCGGTCGGGCACACCCGATACGGTTAGTTTGGCTTCGTCGCGGCTAAACGCAATGCCTGAAATAATAGGTTGTTCCATAGTGGTATTTTCCTCAAAAGTAATCAGTGTGCCAGCAGTTTCCTGGCCTTCTTCTTCCAGGCTGGAGAGCACGCGCAGCTTGACTTTGTACTTTCCTGCGAATTCGACGGAGCGAATCTGCAAAACCTTTGAACCCAGGCTGGCCATTTCCAGCATTTCCTCAAAGGTGATTTGATCGAGTTTTCTGGCGGCAGGCACGATGCGTGGATCAGTGGTGTATACGCCATCAACATCGGTATAAATCTGACACTCTTCTGCCTGCAGGGCGGCAGCAAGGGCCACGCCGGAGGTGTCTGAACCACCCCGGCCAAGCGTGGTGATATTGCCGTCAGCATCCACCCCTTGAAAACCGGCAACAATAACGACGGTGTCATTGTCCAGATCATGGCGGATGTTGCTGTCCTCGATCTCCAGAATCCGTGCTTTGGAAAAGGCACTGTCTGTCAAAACCTTTACCTGGCCGCCGGTGTAGCTTTTGGCTTTCAAGCCAATATCACGTAGTGCCATAGCCAGCAAAGCGATGCTGACTTGCTCGCCCGTGGCAAGCATCGCATCCATCTCGCGCAGATCGGGCTGGGGGGACACCTCATGCGCCAAAGCAACCAGCCGGTTAGTTTCACCGCTCATGGCGGACACTACGACAACAATCTGATGCCCCTGCGCTTTCCAGCGCGAGATACGTTTGGCAACATTGCGGATACGCTCGGGCGAGCCCATCGATGTGCCACCATATTTCTGAACAATTAACGCCATTTTTATTTCTTAATGAGAAAAAAGATAATTTTACCCGATACCTCGTTGATATCATGGTGACATCGTGCAACTTTTACAAGGTTCGACTTTATCAAAAGAAAACCATCAATTCTTTACACACGGAGCACGAAATGAACCGGATAAAACAACCTGTCCCCTCGCAACTCGCACCACAAGAGCGTTGTTCCTGGTGTGGTAGTGATCCGCTTTACATGGCTTATCACGATACCGAATGGGGCGTGCCCTGTCATGATGAACGCACGCTGTTTGAATTTTTGTTGCTTGAAGGCGCGCAGGCTGGTCTGTCATGGATCACGATTTTGCGGAAACGCGAAAACTATCGCCGCGCCTTTGATGGCTTTAACGTGGAAAAAATCGCACGTTATGGTGAACAGGATATCGTACGCCTGCTGACTGATACAGGCATCGTGCGCAACCGGCTGAAGATTGCCGCCAGCATCACCAATGCCCGCGCCACACTGGCGCTTTACGCGCAAGGCGGCACGCTGGATCAGTTGTTATGGCAGTTTGTTGATGGCCGGCCGCGCATCAATCACTGGCGCACCATGGCGGAAGTGCCCGCCATTACCCCAGAAGCGGAAGCCTTGTCAAAAGATCTCAAGCAACGCGGCTTCCGTTTCATTGGCCCGACCGTCATGTACGCGCACATGCAGGCCACGGGCATGGTCAATGATCATCTGATAGCGTGTCATCGCCATGGAGCGCTGGGCGGCTGAGCGCGCAACGAACCATTGACCCACCGCTTTGCGCCTTCTGATGTCTTTTCTCGCCGTACCGCCAGCGCCGACTTTTCAGTGCATAGTCCGCACGGTACAGGATGCCTACCAGGTCAACTGATACCCGATATACGACAAGAACTTGTTTGTCGAACTGGTATTCGTCAGACCATACCCGGCGGAAAACAGCAGGTGGTTATGCCCGTCGAAGTGGTAGCTCCCGCCCAGATTGAATCCCGTGCTGCTCCCTTCGCCTGGTGCTTGCTCGGTGCCATGGAATATCTCCCCGCCCAAAGTCAGGTGCTCGCCAATGTCTTTTTGCAGTTGCCAGCCAAAAAACCAATGACATGTAGCTGGAGGTCGGGCGCTGCACCGTAGTTATATTCGATATGTGGCAGCGTTCCTGCAGTGCCGTCAGCCGTTTTCGTTTGCTGTGAGGCGATGTAGAACTCATGATGCCGGTATTCAACCGGCTCGGGATCATCCGTCAGAAACGGCGGGCCCGCCACGGCAAAACACGAGGTGAATAGCAGCACACCGGCGACAGCAGGCCAGGCTAGCAATTTTTGGGTGCAGGTCATTTTCTTCCTCAATCAGCTCGTTGGAAAGCTTCTTGAGTTTGATCTTAACCGCCGCGGCAACAGGCTCGTAGCCAATGATCACCGGCAGCCCTGTCAGCGCCGCAATTGACGTGACAAGACGCAACCACGCCGTCTCACCAGCGCGCCCCGCAGGAAATACCCTTGGGGTGCCGACTTTTCAGCCCTTGGTAAACACCAGTTGCCCCTTGGCCACATCCACGCGAATCACATCCTTGGCGGCGAACTTGCCTTCAAGCATCTGCTTGGCCAGCGGGTTCTCGATTTTTTCCTGGATTGCCCGCTTCAGCGGCCGTGCGCCGAATATCGGATCAAAGCCTGCTTCGGCAATCAGCGCCAGCGCCGCTTCGCTCACTTGTAGTGTCATATCCATGCGCGCCAGACGCTTTTCAAGATACTGCAACTGGATGCGGCCAATCTGCGCAATATGCTTCTCGTCCAGCGCATGAAAGACCACGATTTCGTCAATCCGGTTGACAAACTCGGGACGGAAATGCGTCTTCACCTCGCCCATCACGGCGAGCTTGACCACGCCATAATCCGAGCCGGACATCTGCTGGATCATCTGGCTGCCCAGGTTGGAGGTCATGACGATCACCGTGTTCTTGAAATCCACCGTGCGGCCCTGGCCATCGGTCATGCGGCCATCATCCAAAACTTGCAGCAGCACGTTGAATACATCCGGATGCGCCTTTTCCACCTCATCGAACAGAATCACCGAATAGGGCTTGCGCCGTACCTGCTCGGTGAGATAGCCGCCTTCCTCGTAACCTATGTACCCCGGCGGCGCGCCAATCAAACGGGCGACGGAATGCTTCTCCATGAACTCGCTCATGTCGATACGAATCAGATGGTCTTCGGCATCAAACAAGAATCCGGCCAGCGCCTTGCACAACTCGGTCTTGCCCACGCCCGTGGGGCCGAGGAAGAGAAAGGAACCATACGGCCGGCTTTCTTCCGATAAACCCGCACGAGAACGCCGGATCGCATCCGATACCAGCCGCACCGCTTCATCCTGGCCCACCACGCGCGCATGCAAGCGGTCTTCCATGGTTAGCAGCTTCTCGCGTTCGCCCTGCATCATTTTGCTCACCGGGATGCCGGTGGCGCGTGACACGACCTCGGCGATTTCTTCCACGCCGACTTGCGTGCGCAAAAGCTTTTTCGTTGCCGTCTCACCAGGGCCGACTTTCTGCGCCGCTGCCTCTGCGCCTTTCAGTTGCGCTTCCAGCTGTGGCAACTTGCCGTATTGCAACTCGGCCAGTTTGTCGAACTGTCCCTTGCGTTGCAATTCAGCCATCTGCACACGAAGACGGTCGATCTCTTCCTTGATATGCGCCGAGCCCTGAACCTGCGCCTTTTCAGCCTTCCATATTTCTTCCAGATCGTTGTATTCGCGCTCCAGCGTAGTGATTTCCTGCTCGATCAGGGACAACCGTTTTTTCGATGCGTCGTCCTTCTCTTTCTTCACCGCCTCACGCTCAATCTTCAACTGAATCAAGCGGCGTTCGAGCTTATCCATGACCTCCGGTTTCGAATCAATTTCAATCTTGATGCGCGCGGCTGCCTCGTCAATCAGATCAATCGCCTTGTCCGGCAAAAAACGGTCGGTGATGTAGCGGTGCGACAATTCCGCCGCCGCAACGATGGCCGGATCCGTGATGTCCACACCGTGATGCAGTTCGTACTTTTCCTGCAGGCCGCGCAGAATGGCAATGGTCGCCTCGACGCTCGGCTCATCGACGATCACCTTCTGAAAGCGCCGCTCCAGCGCGGCATCCTTCTCGATATATTTGCGATATTCGTCCAGCGTCGTGGCGCCAATGCAGTGCAACTCGCCGCGCGCCAAGGCGGGTTTCAGCATGTTGCCGGCATCCATCGCGCCTTCAGCCTTGCCCGCGCCAACCATGGTGTGCAGCTCATCGATGAAAAGAATGATGCGGCCTTCATCCTGCGCCACTTCCTTCAACACGGCCTTCAGGCGCTCCTCGAATTCACCGCGATACTTGGCGCCAGCCAAAAGGCCCGCCATGTCCAGTACCAGCACACGCTTGTCTTTCAGCGTGTCCGGCACTTCGCCATTGACGATGCGCTGCGCCAACCCTTCGACGATGGCCGTCTTGCCTACCCCAGGCTCACCGATCAGCACCGGATTGTTCTTGGTGCGCCGCTGCAGAATCTGCATCGCGCGGCGAATTTCGTCGTCACGCCCGATTACCGGATCAAGCTTGCCCGATCGCGCGCGCTCGGTCAGATCGAGCGTGTATTTGTTCAGCGCTTCGCGCTGCCCTTCAGCGTCCTGTGAGCCGACATGCTGTCCGCCACGCACTTTTTGAATTGCATCCTCCAGCGCCTTGCGTTGTAATCCGGCCTCTTTTAACAAGCGCCCGGCCTCACCCTTGTCACTGGCCAAAGCGAGCAGAAACATCTCCGAGGCAATGAACTGGTCGCCTGCCTTTTGCGCTTCCTTGTCGGTCACATTAAGCAGATTGTTCAGATCCCGGCCGACAGACACCTCACCGCCATGCCCCTCGATTTTTGGCAAACGCTCAAGCGCTTTACCCAAGGCGGCTTTCAGGCTATCCACATTAACGCCAGCACGTGCCAGTAAAGAGACCGTGCCACCATCATCCTGACTTAACAACGCCAAAAGCAGATGCTGCGGCTCAATAAACTGCTGGTCATTGCCCACGGCCAAGCTTTGCGCATCGGCCAGTGCTTGCTGAAATTTAGTGGTGAGTTTATCGAGGCGCATTGCTATCCCTTTCCAAAAGTATTTCAGGGTAGCTGGGGCAAGCTTATGTATTTTTCAAGGGTCATGCTGCTTTTGCAAAAAAAAAGAATTAACGACCGGATATCAAACTGATGCGATTTAATCCGGGAATTTTTTGCAAGCAATGAAAAACAGGGGTGAAAAGCCGTTCGAGCAAGCGGGTGCTGCGCGCTGCGAACGGGGTATAAAATCCCCAGCTAAACGCAATCAGGCTGAGGAATACGCCCCCAATGAAAATATCCGTGCCCCAATGTGCGCCTGCGACCAACCGGGGCAACAGAAAAATAGCGGTTAATAGCCAGATCAGCACACGCTGCCATAACTTTGCGAACGGAGAAAGAAACATCGCCCAAAGCAACAAAACAGACGCATGGTCGCCAGGAAAGCTATTTTTTGAGCTGTCCTTAATGTGCGAAAACTTCTCCCAGTCAGGGAATAGTTCACTAAGACGCACTGCACCATCCAGCACCAGCGACGGGCCGGCGTGCTGCCAATGCATCCACTTGACCCATTGAGCAAATAGTCCAATCCGTATAACAAGCAACAAAAATAAAACCGATAAAAAAGCATACAACGCCGTGCGCACCTGATCTCTGGCAAATAGCCAGTTACCTTTGATCAGAAATCCCACCATGACCAAGCCGACGCCCATATCCGCCAACCGCATACTGCCAAAAGCCCAAAGATGCGCCCATGTGCTGCTGGTCGCCAGTGGCGCATTCAGGTAATGAAATATCTGCCTGTCGAGCTGATCCCACGGAGTGCGGGTAGGGTGCCATAGCCAGCTGGTGAGCAGCACTATGGCGATAATGTGACAGACCATGAGCCTGGGCCAATCCCAGCGGCCTTGAAATAGCGTGGAGTTGTCTAATCTGAGGGGGCGATTTCTCATGGTCATATTTGGCAGTTGCCGAAAAGCGAAGGAAAAAACTACCTATCAGAAAGCTTGGTCGGTATGCGTTGTCGACCTTGAAGAAAAACAATCAATCCAGGAATACTCACAATGATAAGCGTTATACCGTACAGCAGCGACATCATCAGCACAATGGTTTCGTCCGCGCCAATTAAAGAAAACAAGCCGACTAACGCGCCCTCTCGTACCCCCCATCCAGCAATGGATGCTGGAATAATCGTCAATATCAGCGCTGGCGGCACAATCGCAAAATAGGTCATTAGATCGTAGCGTAAACCGAGCGCCCATCCGGTGGCATAAAAACCCAGCATGGCGAAAATCGGCACGAGTATCGACAAAATGAACAACATAAACCGGTTGTTGGCAAAGGCCAAATCAAGACGATCCGAAATCGCTTTTACAAAGGCCCATTGCGAGTAACGATTGAGCCAGGAAATCCGATTTAATACCAAGAGACTCGCTATTCCCGACAAACCCAGTACGGTAAGCAACAACATCAGCCGATACACCTGCAAGGGGAGTAAAGCACTGTCAAAGACATACGCCACGAAGGTCAGTAGTATCAGTGCCCCAAGCCCCGCAATTCGATCAATCGCTACACCATACAACGCATCGCGTTTGCGAAATCCACACCTAGCGACATCCAGTACCCGTATGGCATCACCGCCAATGCTCGTCGGCAAACCCTGGTTAAAGAACATCCCCTTGAAATAACTGCGCCAATAGAAGGTAAACGACTGGCCAAACTGGAGATTGCGCATAATCAGCTGCCAGCGGTAGGCTGAAATCGCAGTACTGGCAAACTGCATTACCAGCGCAGCGGCCAGTAAATCGGCTTGCGCATTTGCCATGACACGCCATGCCTGCTGAGCATTGATCGAACGCACAATAAGCACCAGTATGCTTGTTGTCACCAGAACCCGCAGCAGCAATCTGATGGCCGGAGCAGAAAAAAATGATTTAGCAGCACGCATGAAGGGGCAAAAAGTACCCACTTAATCAGAAGAATCGCTATCCGCGCTGCCGGTTAACGGGTTTGCTGTTGATTTTTCTTGATACCCTTTAACCAACCGGTAATAGTAATGGCCGCTTGGCTGACCATTTTTTGAAATGATCATTTCGTGAATTTCACCCGCCGTTTTGACGCGTTCAAGCACCCTACCCGTCCGTAAATGATCTCTATCATTACTGACTAGCAACATCGTTTTGCCATGTTGCTGCGCTAAAGGAAACCAGAACTCATACATCAAGCCAACACTGGCAAAAAGATGCTCGCTGGCCGTCTGAAATGCAGGTACATGCGCTGTTTTTTGGTTGCTTGATTCAATAGATTGCGTACGATAAAAAGCCAACCCACTGGCGATTTTGTTTCTATCCATGCCCACAACCAGTATGTCATTACCTATTTCTTGCTCTAGCTGGGTGACTAATTTTTCCATCTCCCCGCCAAAGGTTCGCCAGCCAATCAGGTGCATGTTTTTGGGATAACCCACACCAGGAAGACCCAGGCTTAGCCAGTGCAAAGAAGCACCGTAAAAAAGCAGGCAAACAACAAGTGTCGGCACCCATGCCCTGCGACACCAAGCCAGTAATCTTGTTGGTGCGACCACTGATTTTTGCGTTAATAGCAATGCCATTAAAGGCACAAGTGCAAGCCAGCTGGGGCCAGTCCAGTTCAATTTACTGGCTCTGAACAGGCTAATGGTTGCAAATACAGACACAGGAAATAACGTGAGCCAGATGAGTAAAAAATAATTGCACTTTATCCGCTCTGTAGGCGCTTGAGTAAAAGAGGCCATATTCGCCAAAAGTGGCTTTCGCGATAAAACAATGGCAAAAACTGACAAAACACCAATTGGCGTCAGAAAAACAATCACATTGCCAATAAAGCGCGGGAGGGAAAACGAAAACTTGCTAGCTAATCTGCCTTGACTTTGGAAGGTAAATGATGCCCAGTGATGATCAAAATTCCAAATCACCACGGGTGAAAAGAGCAGGAGCGCAATCACTACGGCAATATAGGGTTCAGGGCGGGTAAACCACTTTCTTGATGACCGGTTTATCAGTAAAAACAACACCATGGCTAAACCTAACAAACTGATGGTGTATTTTGAAATCAACCCCAAACCAATCGCGACGCCTAAACCCAGCCAGGCGCGCTTTTTTTCATTGCCGATAATCTGATAGAAAAAATACACCGCCATCGCCCAGCACGCCGTCACCGGGGCATCAGGGCTCATGAAAAATCCAAATGAAAAATAAACCGGTAACATCGCCATGATAGCCAATGCGCGATAAGCGATGGATCGATTAAACAGCTCAAGGGTTAGCTTGAAAATAAAATAAGCCGTCACAAACCAGCACATAAACGCGCCAAGGCGCACTGCAAATTCAGTGTTCCCCAGCAGAGAAATCATCGCTTTGATGATCCAGGCCACCATCAATGGATGGTCGAGATAACCAATATCCAGATGTTGGGCGTAATTCCAGTAATACGCTTCTTCAAAAAGCAGTTCTGGCGCGCCCAGATAGAACAGTCTTAACAGAATGGCATAGGCTGTGAGGAGTAAAAAAATAGTGTCCAGGTTTTTTTCAGGGGCAAGACAGCCCGTACGCGGGGCATAAGAAAAGACGTAGATCAGGCCAAAGAACGCAAAGACAGAAAAAAAAGCAGAAACAAGTTGCGCAGTCACGATTGGAACAGACGCCACTTGAACCAAACTCGCTAGTAGCCCACCACGCAAAAAAAGTATCAGCAGCGCAATGACAAACCATGCCAAGAAACGGGGTAAACGTGGCGTTTTCGCCATAGGGTTGAGGGGGCCAACTAAAGACAATAGGCAGCCAAATAGTGCGGCAACCATAAAGCTCGTCATATGCGCATATGCCAGCGAATCAGCTTGAGCGGAGAGAAAACGAAAAATAGCGGTATCCAGAGTGAATGTTAAAACGCCAATCGCAATGAGCTGGGCTCTACCGGATAAAAAACTGAGGGAGGAAATCGATTGCATAGTTTATTTACTCATCTGCATGATGTGGTTTTGCCTGTGCCGATTTATTTTCTGCCAGCGCCTGGCGCAACTGGACTAATACAGCCTCGGGTTTGATGACTTGAAGGCATACATTGTCAGCACACGGGGTTTTTCGATGATTGGCTGCACTAACGCAAGGTGAGCAAGCAAGCCCCGCATAAATCGGGGTGCTGTTGCCTAATGAGCCGTATAGCAATGGAGTTTCCGGGCCAAACAAGACAAACGTGCGCAAGGGGGTGACCGCTGAAAAATGTCCTGGACCGGAATCATTGGTCAACATGAGTTCAGCCATTTGATAAAGCGCTGGCAATGCGTCTAATCCGTGGCAACCCGCAAAATTGATACACCGATCGCTGTTGACATGTTTTTGCAAAACTGCCGCTCTGTCCCGTTCTGCCGGGGAGCCAGTGATCAGGACAAGAATATTTTCGTCGTCAGCCAGCAAATTCCGCATGACGACGACAAAATTTTCTTGCATCCAGCGTCGTTGCGGTAAAAGATCGCTCGCATTCGGATTAATAATCACCAAACGATGGCGCGTTGCATCATAGCCTGGGTATTCCTTCAGGATTTTGGCGCGCATAGCGGTAATTGCACCCTCGTCGACCCGTGCCTGCGCCAGCGTGATTTCGCTATCATCCACCACAGTTTTTGAGAAGGGATGCTCTACTTTTTTCGCCAGGGCCGCATTGACCAGCGCAATAAAATTTTTCGCAATATGCCGATGCGGGTTGTACATCACCCGATGCGTAAGCATCGCACCCCGGTATAGTCCTTCATTATGAAAAGCATGAAAACCAACGCGATTGACTGCGCCAGACAAGCCAGTCAATAGCGCGCTGTAACGAGAAAATAGCTCCAAGTCGATCACTGTATCAATTTGGTGACGACGAGCCCAGAACAGAAAGCGCAGGCTATCCCGAGTGATATTTAAAAAACCATCTTCATTAATCGTAAAAATATGCCTTTCGGGTACGGTATCCAGCAAGCGCAAGCTGACTGCATTCGATTTGAAAATCAAAAAATAGAGTTCTGTTTTTCCATCCCGCTGCATTTTTCGCATCGCGGGATCTGCCAGGATAGCACTGCCCATTTCAGAGAGTTCAATGAACAAAACCTTTTTTGGCGGGCTGACTTTATCGTTCCATAGCCATCCCATCAGGCGCGTCCAGAGCGTGGCCACAAGACATAAGGGAATGCCCGCAAAGTAGTCCACCTTGCGCATAAGATCGATATTCATTCGGTATTGGCTCTTGAAAGATCAGGTAAAAGTGGCGCGTGCGGATGAAATTCGTGCACGTCTGCATAAACGGAATGGGGCCAAATTGTACTAGCAGTCACCCATGCCACGCGGACTGCGATGTAAGTATCATCGCTGCATCATGCAAACTCAGGTTGATCTTCTCATTGTCGGCGGCGGCATCCAGGGTGCTGGCATTGCGCGTGACGCGGCAGGTCGCGGGTTAAGCGTCGCTTTATATGAGCAAGACGATATTACCGGGGGAACATCATCTGCCAGCAGCAAGCTGATTCATGGCGGCTTGCGCTACCTTGAAACCGGTGAGTTTCGTCTAGTCCATGACTCATTATCCGAGCGGCAAACCTTGCTGCGCATTGCGCCCCATTTGATGCAGCCATTGCGATTTGTCATTCCGCATACACCACAACTGCGCCCGGCATGGATGATTCGTCTCGGCCTCATGTTTTACGACCTGCTGGGCGGTCACCAAACCTTACCTTCATCACAAACGGTTGATTTGGCGACTTCTGTTTACGGCGAAGCCTTGCAGGCGAGTTACTCAAAAGGTTTTATTTATTCTGATGTTCAAACCGATGATGCGCGCCTGGTCATTCATAACCTGCGCGATGCAACAGAGCGTGGCGCCAAGGTGTTCACCCACATGCGCTTGATCAGCGCGCATCGAGAAGGTGCCGCTTGGCATGCCAGGCTAGAAAATACGCAGACTAACCGCCAGACAACGGTTGTAGCGCGTGCCCTGGTCAATGCGGCTGGCACCGGGGTTGCTGCGCTGCGTGACCAGTTGCATCCCAGCGAACAATATCTCGGCATTCGTTGGGTTAAAGGGAGTCACATCGTTATTCCCCGGCTCTATCCTGGCAAGCATGCCTACACCTTACAGAACACAGATCGCCGCATTATTTTTCTGATTCCGTGGGAACAAAATTACACCTTGATCGGGACGACAGATATCGAGATCAGTGACGCGTCTACCCCACCCAAAGTGACCAGCGAGGAAGTGACTTATCTGTGTGAAGCGGTAAATCATTATTCAAAAAAACCGGTTCAGGCAAGCGACGTTCTATGGCAGTTCTGCGGTACGCGTGCGCTATTTGATGAAGGCGGACAAAATGATAACCGATCAAGCAATGCCAGCCAGATCACACGTGACTATCATTTGCAGTGTGATAGTCTGACTGGCCAAGCCCCTTTGCTGTCTATCTTTGGCGGCAAACTAACCACTTATCGGCGCGTGGCTGAACAGGCTCTGGAAAAACTGACGCCGTGGTTTCCGGCCAGTGGTCAGCCGTGGACAGCACGCGCCGCGCTACCCGGCGGAGATTGTCCGCTGGCTGAAACCATCGGCCATCTGCACGCCAGCCACCCCAACTTGCCCCCGGCATGGCTAGAACAACTCGCCCGCCGCCACGGCAGCCGCGCCCTGGCGTTGCTGGCCGATGTGCGAGAAACAAAAGACCTTGGCCTGGACTTTGGCGGAGGCCTGTATGAAATAGAAGTGGCGCATTTCATGGCACACGAATGGGCGCAAGAAGCCGACGATATCCTTTGGCGGCGAACCAAGACCGGACTGCACATGATGCCGGAGCAACGCGCTCGGTTCGCCGACTGGCTTGCTTCACGCGGTTCGCGCTAATTTTCCGTACGAATAATGCTTATCCGGCTTCTGTGATTGATAGGCTCATGGCGTAATGCGACACACAAAATGATGCGCACCAATAATATCTTTGCTGGAATAGATGACGGACCGGAATCGACCCGAAGGGGTATACGATTTTCTCTAAAGCGGCCATTCAATGATGTCATGTCACTGTACTTGACGAGGTGTTGTCAGGAAGCGTAGGTGGAGATTGAAGGTCTCTCCATAGTTCCTCTGCGTTGTTTGTTCGGAAGGCGGCGTGCCGTCGTAAAGCTTTTTCCAGTGCAAAGTTTAATGGGGGTGGTAATTGCAGAGCCATTTCGCGAGGACGACCAGCCAGAATCTCATCACGCGTGAAGCGAAGTTCCTTGTCGTGCATGATCTCAAGAAATAGCAAACCCATGTGGTATATGTCGATTCGGCGGTCAAGTGGCCCGTACTCTGCTGGGTCAAGAGCCTCAGGCGGAAGAATCCATTCAGCGAGGGTGTTAGCCGCATCCAACTCGCCAAACATTTTACTAACACCTAGGTCGCCAAGTTTGAATTGAATAGCTCCAGGATTGTCTGAACGCATTTCATCTCGTGCAAATGAAGCAAAAACGTTGTTAAGGTGAATATCCTGATGTGCGTACTTATTTACATGGAGGTAGTGCACTGCCTGCAAAAGACATCGGGCTATCGACATTAGCCACAATGAACCATCATACTCATCGAGCGTAAAAAGCTGAGTGAGTGGGCAGTAACAGCGCTCGGTCACTATGTAGAAAGTATTTCTGTACTCAAAGGCGTCGTACATACGTAATGTAAGGATGTCGCAATAATAAGCGCTGGACCTCTGCCATCGTCGCCGCCTGAACCTCTTCGTATGTTCGAACCGGCTTCATCACCTTAACTGCCAAGTCATTGCGCCACCCATCTGCACACGCAAAGACGAGTCCGAAGGAGCCTTCACCAATTCTGTCGCCCATCGTGTAGGTCGTTCCGGTTGCGAGACTAGTAATCACCTTACCTGGACTGGGTGGGACGACGCCCTTCAAGGGCGGTGCAACTGGATGGGGTTCGTCGGTACTCATTTGATCTGTCTCCGTACAGCCTAACGAATGCAGTGGATCGAATTCGCGTCGTGCCACCAGTCAGATGGAATAACAACCCAGACCGTCCGATTTTGGCCGATAGGCGAGAACCAGAATAATAGGAGACGTACCACGTTTTCCGCCGTCTCACCAGCGCCGACTTTTCGTAAGCAACGAAATTGCGCCTGTTTCCATGCGTACCAGAAGGCCTCAATGAGTTTTTCTGCAGGGTAGTTCTCGACACGGCTTTTTGATCTTCGCTGAATACCTTCTTTGACCGAAGATCTGTCGTCCGCCGAGACAGCCAGTAGCGCTCGATTCATTGGACATTCTTAAAGAAAAATAATCTGAATTCATCGTACCTGGCCGAACTGCTCGCGCAAACTATTCACAGTGACTTGTTCGCCACGGACGCGGAAGAATGCACCCGCATCGTCGGCGCGCTCGGCCAGCACTTCACAGCGCGCGAATATTTCGCCGCGCAGTTGCTGTGCCGACCAGGGAAGAAGCTGGCGTTCAAACCCGGGGTCGCTGGCGTCGATGACGTGGCGCAGGAGCAATGCATCCAGCGCCTCATCCAACGTTGATTTGAACGAGGCGACCAGCCCGTGCGGCAGGTTCTTGATGAAACCCACCGTGTCGCTGACCAGCACGCGCGGCACGCTCTCGGGGTGGAGGGCGCGCACGATGGTGTCGAGCGTGGCGAAGAGTTTGTTGGCGACCAGTACTTCGCTGCCGGTGAGTGCGCGCATCAGGGTGGACTTGCCCGCGTTGGTGTAGCCGACGAGCGCCACGCTGGCGAGTCCCCCTTGTTGTCCTTGGCGCCCTTGTCGTCGATTCCGCTGCGTCTTGCTTGGCCGCTTCGCGCAGGCGCGGCGCCATGTAGCCGAGGCGCGCGATCTCCACCTGCGCGCGTGCGGCGCGGGAGCACGCGTTGCGGTGGAATATCTCGAGGATGACCAGGGTGTGGTCCATCACTTGGCAGCCGATCTCCTTTTCGAGGTTGCGCGCCTGCGAGGGTGAAATTCCATGGTCGACGAAGATGACCTCGAGGGGCTCAGCGGTATTCATGGTGGCAGCATCGGTGGCAAAGTCGGTGGCAACCCCGCTCCCCGCGTCGCCGTGCGCTGACTCGTGGTCTGGCGCCGGTTCGTTGTTAACAAAGCGGCGTATCTCCGCCAACCCCCAGATAGGCTGTCGAGTCGAAACCGGAACGCTTCTGCATGAACGTGCGGGTGACGGTAAATCCCAGCGTCTTGGCGAGCTCGCGCAGCTCGGTCAGTGACGCTTCAAACTCAACGTCGCTCACGCTCGGCAGCTGCACGGCTGCCACGACGGCATACCGGGGCTTCTCTTTAACTTCTTTTTGCATTCGGCGATGGCGGCTCTTGATGGCGGGAAGGCGGATAGTACCCGCTAATGAAATACTCGCCGATAGTGAATTCCTCCAGCTTGTGTGCGCAGGCGTACAGAGCAAACGGAAACAAAGGCGAATAATTCACCTACCTCCCCACCGTCAATTTTTTCAATTGGCGGATTACGGCTCCCGGTTGTACTTTTTTCCGGGAGCCTGTTTTTTGTGATTGATAAAATGTCCCATCTCGCTCCTGCAGCCCTAGCACCGCTCAAGACGCTTTTTGAAACGAAGCGCGGCACGCTGCTGCCATTGCCTCCCAAACTTTCGCGCCTGTACGGAGACCTGCGCATGCCGCCGCCACGCCCACATCCGCACGTCTTCAGCAATTTTGTGACCACGCTGGACGGTGTCGTCTCGCTCAATGCGAAGGGACACGCCAGTGGCGCGGACATCAGCGGATTCAGCGCCCAGGATCGCATGGTGATGGGCCTGTTGCGCGCGGTTGCCGACGTGGTGATCATCGGCTCCGGTACGCTGGGCGCAGACCGTCAGCATGTCTGGACTGCCGAGGCCATTTTTCCGGCACTCGCGGAAGAATATCGGCGGCTGAGAAAAGCGCTCGTCAAGTGCGAGACGCCACTGAATGTGATCGTGAGCGGCGGCGGCGAGATCGATCTTCGCTTGCCGATATTCGCCTCTGGCAAGGTGCCGACCCTGATTGTTACGACGACAGCAGGCGCAAAGCGCTTGAGCAAGCAACGCACACCCGATACGGTCGAAGTCCGCGCAATTCGTCATCGTGGAAACGCGATTCCGGCGAACGCCATCCTTGACGAGGTGTGCCAGGTGAATCCTGGCAAGCTGATCCTTGTCGAAGGAGGGCCGCGACTACTGGGCGACTTTTACGCGGAACGACTCATCGACGAACAGTTTCTGACACTCGCGCCGCAAATTGCCGGCCGCGACACTGGTGACGGACGGCCCAGCCTGGTCATGGGCAAAGCGTTCGCGCCGCGCGACGCCCTCTGGGGAAGCTTGATCGACATGCGGCGTGGCAGTAGCCACCTGTTTCTGCGCTACTCATTTCCTTAGTTTCGGCCTGGTCAGATACGGCCAGTGCGGTAGCGTACAGACGATTCTATTTCCGTCGTCATAAGATTCGGATACGATTGAAATCATCGCTGTAGGAATTTCCATCGAACGCTTTTATGAAATCCTTCGTCTTAACCATAAAGGATGATTTGGAGAAACTCATGAGTTCGACTACAACACCCGTTGCGTCTCCGATCCACGCAGACCCTGCGTTGCGCATATTGAACTGCTTGTTGCGCAGCTTCCGTGGCTCAATGGCATTGCGCCTGTGGAACGGTATCACCCACCACATTGGACGCGCATCGCCCGCCTTCACCCTTGTCGTAAGGGATTCCGCAGTTCTCAGGGCACTGGTTCTGGACCGCAGCCCGATTTTGCTGGCTGATGCGTATTTTCGGAACCGGATCGATTTTGAAGGCGACTTGTATGCCGTGCTTCGTCTGAAAGAGCACTTCCAAACCTTGGCGCTGTCATTACGCGAACGCTGCGCCCTGTGGATAGACGCAATGCGGCTACCGCGCAAGCATGTTTCGGCCTTATCACCCGCGCACAATACCGCGTTAAAGGCCGACGAGTCGTTCTCTCATAGCCATTCCAAAAAGAGCGACCGCGCCGCCATCTCGTTCCACTACGATTTATCCAACAGCTTTTACAAGCTGTGGCTGGACGAGCAGATGGTTTATTCATGCGCCTACTTCGAAACGCCGGATGACACGCTGGATCAGGCACAGCGCAATAAGCTGGATCACATCTGCCGCAAACTGCGTCTCGTGTCGGGCGAGCGCTTTCTTGATATCGGTTGTGGCTGGGGCGCGCTGGTATGCTGGGCGGCGCGCAATTACGGCGTGCGTGCGCACGGCATCACCCTGAGCCAAGAACAATTCGAATATGCGCAACAACGTATCGCCACCGAAGGACTGGGCGATCTGGTATCCGTTGAGCTGCGCGATTATCGTGACATGGAAGGCGAGGCTGTCTTTGACAAGGTTGCCAGCATCGGCATGTTCGAGCATGTGGGCCTTGCCAACCTTCCCGTCTACAACGCCAGTGTGTATAAAGTGTTGCGACCGGGTGGGCTGTTCCTGAACCATGGCATCACACACGACGAAGAGGGCTGGCAACCAACCGTCGATACCGAATTCATCAACCGTTATGTCTTCCCCGACGGTGAACTCGACACCGTGAGCAATATTCAGCGTGGCATGGAAAACGCCGGTTTTGAGATTCACGATGTGGAGGGGCTTCGCCCCCATTACGCGTTAACGCTACGGCATTGGGTACAGCGGCTGGAAACCTCTCACGATCAGGCCTTGCAATATGTCAGCGAAACCGCATATCGCGTCTGGCGGCTCTATATGGCGGCATGCGCACTGGAGTTTGAAGCGGGTGGTACGGGCATTTACCAGATTCTGGCTTCGAAATCCGGTGCCACCACGCGGCCCTTACCGCTCACGCGACGCGACCTGTATCAGTAAGTCAGCCGGGGTTACAGTGGCTCATCGACTTGTTGAAGCTGCGGGATTCTGACGATTTGCTCTTTGATTGCGTTTGCTTTGTCTGGTCCTTGGGTCGCTAAAGCACCTGTGTTCTGTCACCGGGTTCGCATCTTCTGTTCGGTAGCGCACAAAATAGCCCAAAAAATCAGCGCATCATGAAATCGTGTGGAGTTCAATCTCCATAATATTATCAGTTACAAATCGAAAACGACTTCAGTACTACTTACTAATTAAAGGAAAAGAAAATGACCAACATACAACGCGCCTTGCATAATTCCATTCTCGTGGTGGCGGCTGCATTTTCGCTCGGCGCACTGAGTAGCCCTGCGGATGCTGCCACTGCAGAAGACCTGAACAAGGATGCCTCCCAGGCACTGCAAACCTTGTACAAGACTAATCCTGTGGCCGAAAGTATTGCCAAGAAGGCAAAGGCGGTTTTAGTGTTTCCGCATATCGTCAAAGCCGGGCTCGTATTCGGCGGCAGTTATGGTGAAGGTGTGTTAACCAAGGATGCACATCTTGTCGACTACTACAGTTCGGTTTCCGCCTCCTGGGGCTGGCAAGCAGGTGCGGAGTCTTACGGCTACGTTGTATTTCTCATGACTGACAAGGCCGTGAAATACCTGGAAAAATCGAAGGGATGGGAATTTGGCGTAGGCCCAACCGTGGTCGCGGTGAATGAAGGGGTCGCCAAAAATCTGTCAACCTCGACTCTCAAGGATGATGCCTACGCCTTCATTTTTGACCAACAGGGGCTCATGGCAAGCTTGAGCATCGAAGGTACAAAAATTTCCCGCATCAAGCGTTGATCTGAGAATCCATGAACACAGCAACATGGATTGACCTTGATCTGGCGATCATCCAGTTGCTGTCATCCGTAAACTGTAGAGAATCGGAATTTTTTATAGGGAAATAACATGCGCCAATACCAAATTGCAGTTATCGTCGGCAGTCTTCGCCGGGATTCATTTAACCGCAAACTGGCAGATGCGATTGTGAAACTGGCACCACCGGAGTTCTCGTTCAAGCAACTAAGCGTCGGGCACTTGCCGCTCTACAACCAGGATGACGACGGGAGCCCTTCCGACTCCGTCAAGCGGCTGAAGGCCGAAATCACAGTGTCGCAGGGTTTGCTGTTTGTCACTCCTGAATACAATCGCTCGATCCCCGGGGTACTCAAGAATGCGCTTGACCACGCCTCGCGCCCGTATGGCCAAAACGCTTGGGCAGGTAAGCCTGCAGGTGTATTGGGTATTTCAATAGGTGTCATCGGTACGGCCATGGCACAACAGCATTTGCGCAACATTCTCGCGTATCTGGACGTACCGACCCTTGGTCAACCGGAAGCATTCATCCAGGCAAAGGAGGGATTGTTTGACGAAGCTGGCAACATCGGTTCAGACAGCAAAGAATTCCTGCAGAACTGGATGAATCAATATGCTGCTTGGGTGAAGAAACATGTTGTCTAACTTACTAAAGAAAGTACGGTTTGTTAGTCTCTTGGACGGCGCGAAAGGATAACTCAATGGAACGAATCATCGCAAGGCGATTTCAGACAAAAGACGATGCAGATGCCGTTGCGGCATTGATTACACAATATATCGATACTACAGATATCTGCATTTTTCACAACAATCCCCCAGGGTAGGGTCACTGGCCGGTGCGCTGGGCGGACGCCGAAATCCTAATCCAGCCGCATTCGCCAGAACGCCGTTCGGGCGACATCATGTTGTCGGTGCATATTGTGAACCCAATAAACGAAAAGCGCGTGATTGCCACCCTGCGCGCGCAAGGTGCGGTGGATATCGAACAGGCGCAGGGCGAATGGCGTAATGGAGAATGGGCGGATTTCAATCCGCTGGCAGCACCGCAATTGGTTGAAAACCTGGTCAATTGATTTACACATTGGAGAATAAACATGCCACTCAAAAAAGGATCCAGTCAGTCGGTCGTCAGCAGCAATATCAAGACACTCGTCGATGACTGGAAGAAAGATGGATCGATAGGCACCAGCCATCCGCCGACAAAGGAAAAGGCGATCAAGCAGGCGGTTGCCATTGCCTTGACCAAGGCTGGCAAAAGCCGCAATGCACCATCGCACAGACGTAAAACCAGCTGAGTACGAGTCCATCCTGTCCCGTTTTCTCTCGCAAAGGACGATATGCGTTTCTTTCGCCCGCCTGGAGAGGCAAGCCCCTCCAGGCAATACCTCAACTTTTTCTTGAGTAAGGATAGCGGCCATGGAATTGAACACTGAAAAAATCGGCCGTTTGGTGCGTGAATTGCTGGTCGAGATCGGCGAGGATCCCGCGCGCGAAGGCCTGCTCGATACGCCGAAGCGAGTGGCGAAGGCACTCGAATTCCTCACTTCGGGCTATCGCACCGATGCCAAGGAGCTGATCAACGGGGCGTGCTTCACCCAGGAAACCAGCAGCATGGTCATCGTCAAGGGCATCGAGTTCTACAGCATGTGCGAACACCATATGCTGCCGTTCTTTGGCCACTGCCATATCGGTTACATTCCCAGCGGCACCGTATTCGGCGTGAGCAAACTCGCCCGTCTGGTGGACATGTACGCACGACGGCTGCAATTGCAGGAGCGTCTCACCGAGCAGATTTCTAATGTAGTGATGGAATCGGTCAATGCCAAGGGCGTGGGCGTGATAATTGAAGCGCGCCACCTGTGCATGATGATGCGCGGCGTGGAGAAGCAGAATTCGACGATGGTGACTTCGTCCGTTCTCGGGGAGTTTCGCGATTCATTCGCCACCCGGGAGGAATTCTTTTCCCTGATCGGACGCCGCACCTAAACCACACACTCGCCCTGATTGATCGAGAATTCTTAGTGATGTTTTGCCAGATGCTTGAGCTACATGCCAGCTACCTAATGTTGCCGGCGTGGTAAGGATAGTGCGTCCACTTGGAAGTCGAATCCTGTCATTGTTGACTGATGTGGTTGTCGACAGCCGCAATCACGGTCGCCGTGATGTCAGCCGCCAACGGGTCGTAGACATTCAAATCCTGCATGCTCTTCAGCCATGTCAGTTGCCGTTTAGCTAACTGGCGAGTGGCAAAAATGCCGCGGTCGCGAAGCTCGCCTTTGGGAAGTTCGCCTTCAAGCATCTCCCAGACTTGACGATAACCTACGCAGCGCATGGCCGGCAATCGGGCATCCAATCGATATTTTTGGCGGAGCATGACCACCTCGTCTACCAAACCCTGACTAAGCATGGTGTCAAACCGTACCGCGATACGTCGATGCAATTCACTGCGATTTTCAGGTACCAGCGCCAGCGTCAAAAAATCATAGGGGGGCACTGATTTTTTCTGTGCGACAAATAAGCTGCTCATGGTTTGCCCTGTCAGGCGGATGATCTCAATGGCACGTTGAATACGTTGGGCATCTGTGGGTTTCAAGCGTGCCGCGGTTTCAGGGTCTATTTGTGCAAGCTCGGCGTGAAGGGCGGGCCAGCCCCTCGCGGCGGCTTCCAGATCCACCGCGGCGCGGAGTGGAGAGTCAGCATCAGGTAAATCGGCCAGCCCTTCGCGCAGAGCTTTGACATACAGCATGGTGCCACCCACTAGTAACGGAATACGCCCCTTGGCAGTGGTTGCGGCCATTTCTCGCAAGGCATCCATCCGAAAACGCGCGGCGGAATAACGCGCTTCCGGCGTGATCAGGTTAATCAAGCGGTGGGGGAACTGAGCCTGCATTGCGGCGTCTGGCTTTGCGGTGCCGATGTCCATATCGCAAAACACTTGGGCAGAATCCACACTGATAATGTCGCAGGCAAAGCGCGTGGCGATCTCACACGCCAGCGCGGTCTTGCCGCTGGCCGTCGGGCCGATTAAAAAAATCGCGGGAGGCAGCTCTGTTGGCAATTTCATCGACCGCGCATGAAGCGCTTGTCAAGCTCGGCCATTGGCAGTTGCACCCAGGTCGGGCGGCCATGATTGCATTGGTCGGCGCGTTCGGTCGCTTCCATCTGGCGCAACAGCGCATTCATTTCCGGCAAGGTGAGATGGCGGTTGGCACGCACAGCACCGTGGCAAGCCATGGTTGACAACAACGCATTGCGCTGTGTTTCCACGACGCGGCTAGCCGGTTGCTCGGCCAGGTCTTGCAATAAGGCGCGCACCAGCCCAACAATATCGCCGCCAGACAGTATGGCAGGAATAGCGCGCACGGCCAGCTCACGGGGTCCGATGCTGGCCACAGTGAAACCAAGGGTATGCAGCGCTTCCATTTGTTCAGTTGCGGTCGCTAATTCACGCGCACTGACAGAGAGCACGATGGGCACTAACAAGGCTTGCGTCGCAGGCGAGCCCGCATCAAGCAAGGTTTTCAGCTGCTCATACAAAATCCGCTCGTGCGCAGCGTGCATATCCACCAATACCAAACCGTGCGCATTTTCCGCCAGCACATAAATACCACGTAACTGAGCGATGGCGTAACCCAAGGGGGGCGCAAGCGCGTTATCCGCCGGTGGAAAGCCTGACGCAGAAAGAGCGTTTTCTGCCGTGCGTGCTAGTGATGTGTCGCCTGCATCCGCAAATGCTGCGCGGGCAAAGTCTAAATAGGGTCGTACCGCTGCTTCACTCATACCCAGCGGCACTTGATACGTCGAGGCGGTTGGATAGGGCGAAAAATACGATATATCGGACAAACCATTGGGTGAGTTGTCATTGGGTGAGTCGTCTACCGGGTGATTGGCATCCTGCCCATGTTCATCTGCCCCCACCCCAGACAGCGGCGTAGCCAAGGTGCGTTGTATGGCGTGAAAAACAAACTGGTGAATGCCGCGCGCTTCGCGAAAGCGCACTTCTGTCTTGGCGGGATGCACATTGACATCAACCCCCGCTGGATCCAACTCAAGAAACAGCACATAGGCTGGATGACGCGCCCCGTGCAGAATATCTTCATATGCCTGGCGCGCCGCATGCATCAGTAACTTGTCGCGCACAAAACGGCCATTCACAAAAAAGTACTGTTCATCTCGCCCTGAGCGCGAATACGCTGGCATCGCCGCAAGGCCAGACAGCCGCAACGGCCCGGCAGCCACATCAATTGCCCGTGCATGAGGAAAAAACGCCTCGCCGATGATCTCCTTTGCTCTGCGCGAAAAGTTCTCGAAGGGACGCACCGCGCTGGCGCTGGCAAGACGCCACTTTTCGCGCCCTTGATGCGTCAAACTGAATGCAACATCGGGCCGCGCTAACGCGATGCGTCGAAACACCTCATCGCAATGTGCGAATTCGGTAGCTTCGGCCTTGAGAAATTTGCGCCGCGCCGGTGTGTTGAAATAAAGATCGGCCACCTCGATCATTGTACCGCCCGACAACGCTGCCGGCTGCACGGAGTCCCCCTCATCGCCTGACCGCTGCAAACGCCAGGCATGCGCAGCCCCTACTTGTTTGCTCGTTACCGTTACCCGTGCCACGGCAGCAATGGATGCCAGCGCCTCACCGCGAAAACCATAACTGGCTACGCACTCCAGATCTTCCAGGCTGGTTATTTTGCTGGTGGCATGGCGGCTAAGCGCCAAGGGCAAATCGTCTGCCGCTATGCCACAGCCATCATCAGCCACGTGGATCAGTCTTACGCCGCCTTCTTCAAGTCTTACCTCAATTTTTGTCGCCCCCGCATCCAGGCTGTTTTCCAGCAACTCTTTGAGTACTGAGGCCGGCCTCTCGACCACTTCACCTGCTGCAATCTGGCTAATCAGCAAGTCAGGCAATGGCCGAATTTTTTGTTCTGAACGTGGGGTATTCATGGGGATGGATTATAGCTTCCGGTAAAATGATCCTTTTCCTTGCACGTGTTATCTCATGGAACTTTTTAGCCAATTTATCGATATCGTTCTGCATCTCGATAAACATCTTGCCTTGCTACTCGCGCAGTACGGCACCTGGATTTATGTCATTCTTTTCGCCATTATCTTTTGCGAAACAGGCTTGGTGGTGACACCTTTTCTACCCGGCGATTCTTTGCTTTTTGTTGCCGGGGCGCTGGCCGCAACCAGTGGCGATGGCTTCAATATCACCACCGTGGCGCTGGTGCTCACGCTAGCCGCAGTGTTAGGAGACAACACCAATTACGGTATTGGACGGTGGGCCGGACGGCGCATACTGCATTGGGGGGAAAGCTCGCGTTTTTTCAACCGTAACGCGTACGACAAAACCCATGCCTTTTATGAAAAACACGGCGGCAAAACCATGCTGCTAGCGCGCTTCATCCCTTTAGTGCGCACATTCGCCCCCTTTGTTGCCGGGGCGGGCAACATGCATTACCCACGATTTTTTGTTTTTGATTTAGTCGGCGGCATTTTGTGGGTCTGCTCACTGACCCTGGCGGGTTACTGGTTTGGCAATCTGCCCTGGATCAAAGCTAATTTGTCGTTGGTGATTTTTGGCATCATTGGTTTATCACTGAGCCCTATGCTGCTTGCCTGGCTTCGCCATCGGTTGATGGCTAAAACGATATGAAAATGCTTGCAGGGTTGTTGCTGATCCCTACCCTGCTCACCGGTTGTGCTCAAATGGGCGAGACGGGCAACTCCATGTCCACCTTCGAACCTAAACAACTCGGTAAAAGCGATATTGACCGCGTAGCGGATATCCATCGACGAGAAGTTTTTTTGAGCCTTCGTGCGCTGACAGAGAAGCTCTATCGCCGTAATCCGCGCGAATGGAAAAAAAGTGGTTACGCCACGCTTGAAGCGACACTAGACCACCTGCTGGACCCGCGCACTGGCTGGCGTTTGCCTGAGCTTGGTCAAAAACAGGGCACGGAAGCCATATTGCTTGCGCTCTCAACAAATTATCAAGGTGACCGCGTGGCGGCTTTTATTGCCGGCACTGGCGGTATGCTCAATGTCGCCTTTGACGAGAAAACAGAATTTTTCATGTTTGATACACTAGAACCACAAAAACTTTATAACAGTGCCAGAAACCTCGAAATTGCGGCCTGGAAACTCGCCAATGCGCGCGATGCAGGCGGCAATCTACTGTTACTAACCAATGAAATGGCAGCCCAGCAACAACCCGCCAACCTGAGTTTTGAGCGCGAGCTTGGCAAAATGATCGGCAACCTGGATTTGCTATCTCACATAATTGCCGACAGAGAGCATCGAACCATCGTGCACGTAACGCACAGCCTTGCTACGGCGGTATTTTTACCCGTCCTCGCCATTAAATAGCCGTATCAAAAATTCACCCATCCAGTCGCGAAATTACTCGTCCATCTCAGTGAAGCCCTACGTCATTCTGATTTCGGGACAAGGCAGCAACATGCAGGCCTTGCTCGAAGACCAACTGCCTGGCCAATGCAGGGCGGTAATCAGCAATCGGCCAGAGGCTTCTGGTTTGGCTACTGCGGCGGCCTACGGTATCCCCACAAAAGTCATTGATCATCACGCATTTGCCAGCCGCGACGCGTTTGACATGGCGTTAGCCGATGAAATTGAAAGTTACACCCCCCAGCTGGTACTCCTGGCTGGGTTCATGCGCATTTTGAGCGACGCTTTCGTCGCGCGTTTCAGTGGCCGCATGCTGAACATTCACCCCTCGTTACTGCCCGCCTTTCCCGGCATCAAAACCCATGCCCAAGCCTTGGCCGCCAGCGTTAAAACCCACGGCTGCACAGTGCACTTCGTCACCCCGGCGTTGGATGGTGGGCCAATCATTGCGCAAGCAGCGGTTCCTGTTTTGCCAGACGATACGGAAGAAAGCCTGGCTGCGCGCGTGCTGGCAGAAGAACATCGGCTTTACCCGCGCGTTGCACGCTGGTTTCTCACAGGCCAGGTACATCTGATTGACGGCCGGGTAAAGTGCACCGCGCCCTTGGCTTCACTGGAATCCGCAATTCCTCGTCCAGCCAAGGATCGCTGATATGCCCTTCGCATTGGCACTCGTCGCCTCAGTCTTTCTGCATATTGCGGCATTGGTCAGCCCAGCGTGGGAACTGCCTGCGCTTGGCCATGAAGAGCCCGCTCCACGACTGGATGCTGTGCTCACGCCCGCTGCGCCTGATACCACCCGTGTTACGATTCGCCCTTCTCCTGTCGTCGCTGCCCCCCCGGCAACCTCAGCGCTCCCCCCGCCCAAGCCACACCGCGCCAACCCGCATCCCCGCGTGCTCGCTGTTCCGCCAGCCGCAGAGGCAACGGAATCGAGTTTACCTGCCGAGACCGCTGCTGCCACCGTATCACCAGCGCTCCCCGTAGGAAGTACCCTTGGGGTGCCGACTTTTGACGGACCGCCACCAGTTGAACCGACAGCCGCTG
Source organism: Rugosibacter aromaticivorans (assembly GCF_000934545.1). Classification (GTDB taxonomy): domain Bacteria; phylum Pseudomonadota; class Gammaproteobacteria; order Burkholderiales; family Rhodocyclaceae; genus Rugosibacter; species Rugosibacter aromaticivorans. The sequence goes on along the minus strand of NZ_CP010554.1, from coordinate 1,479,444 downwards.
AACCCACCCCACTACCAGCTACCACCACCCCACCCTCTGCCGTGCCTGTCTCCTTGCCAAATAAAGGGCGCATGCGCTTTATCGTCACGCGGGGCGAAAACGGGTTAATCATCGGGCAATCCATCAACACATGGGCGCACGATGGCATTCACTACACCTTCACGAATATCACTGAAACTACTGGCCTGGCGGCACTGTTCAGGCCCGCCCGGATTGTTCAAGAAAGCCAGGGAGAAATTACCCCTGCGGGCTTACGCCCCCTGTCGTTCAGCAACGAGCGCAAGGGCAAAAAAGACACCGCTGATTTTGATTGGGCAGCGCATCTCATAACCTATGCTGACCGAATAGAGCCAGTAGCAGATGGCACGCAAGATATGCTGTCGATGTATTACCAACTAGCGTTACAGGTGGCTCTGGACCAACCCATGACCGCTATTGATCTATCCATTGCGACTGGACGCAAACTCGAGCGTTACCATTTTGAACTGATCGGCGAAGAAACACTGACCTATCAAGGCAGCGCACACGCCACACAACACCTGCGCACTAAAAATGGCGAGGACACCATCGATCTATGGATTGCCAAAACCGTGCACGGCCTGCCACTTAAAATTCGCTTTACCGACCACAAGGGCGACATCTTTGATCAGCTCGCAGACGACGCAAGCACTGAGAATACTCATGAATAAAAATAACCTGAAAACTCAAGATAGCTTCTCCCGTTCCCGCTTAAACTCAGGGCAGCCATCCAAGAAAACCGGGCAGCGGCCTAAACAAAATAGCGGCCCGGATAGTTCAAATCAAACAACCCCGGCAGAAGAAGGCTTAACCGCCGGGTTACTCAATACAGCAATAGAAGCCACCACCCAATTGCTGCAATTTTCACAACCGGCTGATGCGGCTCTATCGGCGTTTTTTCGCAGCAAAAAAAGCGGCGCACGCGATCGGGCCTTCATCGCAGAAACCGCCTACGCCATACTGCGCCGCAAACGCCTGCTCACACGCCTGGCCACGCTGATTCCTCCGCTCATCCCGACAAAAAAACAGCACGTTTCATCGCGTGAACTGGTTTTGCTGTCGTTATCTCGCCTGCGCGGCATGTCGCAACGACAACTAGAACCCGCCCTCCTGGAAGGTGAAGCCGAATGGCTCGCCGAAATTCGCCGTCAGCCAGACCCCACGCTCACGCTCGGCGAGCAACTTGATTTCCCTGATTGGCTAGCAGAACGTTTAAGCGCGCGTCTTCCCGCCGATCAATTGCTGGTGTTAGCGCGTGCTTTGAACACACCCGCCCCCCTTGATTTGCGGGTCAACACACTCAAAGCTACACGCGAGGCCGTGATGGCGCAATTATCAGCCGAAGGACTCATGCTCTTGCCCTGCCCTTATTCGCCCATTGGGCTGCGGCTCAAAAACCGGCCTTTCCTGCAAAAACACCCGCTTTTTCTTGATGGCTCAATCGAAGTGCAAGATGAAGGCTCGCAATTATTGGGCTATTTGCTAGCCCCTCGGCGCGGCGAAATGGTGGTGGATTTCTGTGCCGGTGCGGGCGGGAAAACTCTGCTGCTCGGTGCCATGATGCGTTCAACCGGCCGGCTGTATGCCATGGATGTGGCAGAAAAGCGCTTGGCTAAACTCAAACCACGCGTTGCCCGTGCGGGGTTATCGAATGTGCATCCGATTCTGATTGCCAGCGAAAACGATATTCGCGTTAAACGTCTCACCGGAAAAGTGGATCGCGTGCTGGTCGACGCCCCCTGCTCTGGCTTGGGGACTCTGCGCCGCAACCCGGACCTTAAATGGCGGCAAACACCGGAAAGCATAGCCGAACTCACTCAAAAACAAACCGCCATCCTGACCGCAGCAGCCCGTCTGCTCAAGCCCGGCGGCCGTCTGGTGTATGCCACCTGCAGCATTCTCAGCGAAGAGAACGAATCCATAGTGGACGCTTTTCTGGCAAGCCGTCCTGAGTTTTGCCGATTGTCCGCCACTGACATTTTGGCTGATCAAGGCATCCGGCTAGAGAACGGTGAAGACCTTCATCTCAGCCCGCCTATCCACAGCACCGACGGCTTTTACGCTGCCGTGTTACAGCGCCAGGAATGATCCGCTCAGGAAAACCGCTGGCGCTGGCCGCATTGATGCTGGCGCTGGCGTCGATAAGTATCGCAGTCAAGGCTGACGCCAAGGAAAGCACTGTCGCAGCCACGGGCTCCGTGGAAGCCTTATTCACCCCCTGGGATGATGCGGAAGGCGCCATCATTCGAGCACTGGCCGAGGCGCAACAGAGCATTCACGTGCAAGCCTATTTGCTCACCAGCCGATCGATAAGCCAAGCGCTCATCGCTGCCAAAGCCCGGGGGGTCACCGTAGCCATTCTGGCCGATCGGGAAATGGTCGAAAACGGAAAAAACTCGCAAGTTCCAACCTTGGCAGCGGCAGATATTCCTATTCGCCTGGAAACCCGATATGCCATTGCACACAATAAAATTATCCTGATTGATGCCTCGACGCCTCACGGTATTTTGATTACAGGGAGCTATAACTTTACCTGGTCCGCGCAAGCGCGCAATGCTGAAAACTTATTGATTCTGCGTGACAACCCAGCGCTACTGCAGCGCTATCTGAACAACTGGCAACGCCATCACGCCGAAGCCCAGCCCTTTGAAAAGGAAACCAAGGAAAATAAGGAAGCCCACCATGGCCATTGAACTCACTGCGTATTGGAATGACTTGATCAGTGATCTTAATCACCCCGATATCCTTTGGCAGCTCGCCACGTTAGCGATTTCGCTCTTGCTGGCTAAACTTGTCGAAGGCGTTGTACGTGAGCGGGTTGCCGCCCGCGCGACACCCGACCTGGGGCGCGCCAGGCAATGGGGTCGAGGCAGCCTGAAACGTGTCATTTTTCCCATAGCGGCGCTGGTATCAGTCATATTTTCACGCTGGCTGTTGCGGCCGGTGATGCACACGCATTTATTAACGCTGGCCCTGCCGCTACTAGGGTCGCTCGCAGTCATTCGACTGGTGTTTTATATTCTGCGGCATAGCTTTACGCATGCCACATGGCTGACAAGCTTTGAGCGTATTTTTGCCACCCTCGCGTGGAGCATCGTTGCCTTGCACATTCTGGGTGTGCTGCCAGATATGATCGATGCGCTGGAATCCATCACACTGCCTATTGGTAAAACACCGCTTTCTTTGTGGCAAATACTGCAAGGCCTGGTCACCGTTGCCGCAACCTTATTAATTGCCTTATGGCTTTCCAACGCGTTTGAATCCCGCTTGAATCGGGCGGCGGAGATGGATACCAACTTGCGCATTGTGCTCTCGCGCTTGCTGCGTGCCCTCTTGGCGCTCTTTGCCATCTTGATTGCGCTGCCTTTGGTTGGCATTGATCTCACCACGCTTTCGGTGTTTGGTGGCGCACTCGGTGTGGGTCTTGGCTTTGGCCTGCAAAAAATAGCCAGCAACTATGTTTCCGGGTTCATTATTCTGCTGGATAACTCCATTCGTATCGGCAATATCATTAGCGTGGGCAATGACCGGGGCCAGGTCACACGGATCACCACGCGCTTCACCGTTTTACGTAGCCTGACAGGTATCGAATCACTCGTGCCTAATGAATTACTGATCGGCTCGATCGTGCAAAACGAATCCTACAGCGACCGCCAAGTGCGCGTTGCGCTGCCAATACAAATAAGCTATGACAGCGATCTTGAACTCGCCATGCGTCTGCTAGTTGAAGCAGCGCAAGCTCACCCGCGTGTTCTGCCGCAACCTGAACCTGGCGTACTGCTCAAAGAGTTTGCCGATTCGGGCATCAACCTTGAGCTGGGCTGCTGGATTACTGACCCTGAAAATGGGCTAGGCATGTTGCGTTCAGACCTCAATCTTGCCATCTGGCACTCATTTAAACAGCAGGGCATCACAATTCCCTTTCCGCAACGAGAAATCCGTATCCTGGGAGAAAAAAATGGCTGAAACACGCCTGATTTACGGCTTTCATGCCATCACCGCTAAATTGCGCCACGCCGCTGCGGACGTTCAAGAAATCATCGTGGCCGAAGGCCGTCAGGATGGCCGTATGCGCGACTTGCTCACACTGGCTGAAGGGCTTGGTGTGCGTGTCACCTTATCTGACAACGCCCGTCTGGATGCCATGGCAGGCACGGTGGGCCGCAACACCACACATCAAGGCGTTGTCGCCCGTGTCGCAGCTCAAGCCCGACACATGACCCTTGACGATGTTCTTGAAAACTTGCACGAACCCGCTCTGTTACTGGTGCTTGACAGCATCACCGACCCGCATAACCTGGGCGCCTGTTTACGCGTTGCCGATGCTGCGGGCGCGCATGCGGTCATCGCACCTAAAGATAAAGCCTGCGGGCTGAATGCCACCGTCATCAAAGTAGCCAGTGGTGCGGCCGATACTGTGCCTTACATTGTGGTCACCAATCTCGCCCGCTCATTGCGCGAAATGCAAGAGCGTGAAATCTGGGTTATCGGTGCTGCAGGCCAAGCCTCGCGTGACATTTATGCGATCGAGCAAAAAGGCCCTATTGCGTGGGTACTGGGTGCTGAAGGCAGCGGCATGCGGCGTCTGACAAGGGAAACTTGTGACGAACTCGCCCGTATTCCCATGCACGGCAGTGTAGAAAGCTTGAATGTTTCCGTTTCTGCGGGCTTATGCCTGTTTGAAAGTCGACGTCAACGAGGGTAGCCTGTCGCGCAATCTACCATAGCTTCCACCAAGGTTCGGTGCGGTTCAGGCCGCGTGTGTAATACTCGCTCTTCGGGAAATTCTTGCGCATGATGCGCTCGGTATCGTCGCGCAGATCATTCGCGCCCAGCAAGTCATAGGCTTTCACCATGATGAAAAGGGCTTCTTCATTGGCGGGCGCATTGGGGTAGGTTTTAATGGACGCTTGCGCGCGATTAAGCGCCGCAACATAGGCGCCGCGCTTCATGTAATAACGCGCCACATGAACCTCATGCGAAGCCAGTGCATTGACCAGATAGTTCATGCGCAGCGTGGCATCCGGCGTATAGCGGCTCTTGGGATAACGCGTCACCAGGGTTTTGAACGCATCAAAAGAATCTGAAGCCGCCCCCGGGTCGCGCTCGGTGAGATCCTGGTTGCTCAAGCGGCCCAGCAGGCCAAGATCTTCATTGAAATTGGCGAGCCCTTTGAGGTAATACGCATAATCAACATTGGGATGATTCGGGTGCAAACGAATAAAGCGGTCACAGGCGGCTATCGCTGAAGCGGTTTCTTCTTTTTTGTAATACGCATAGGCAACTTCCAACTGTGCCTGCTGGGCATATTGCCCGTAAGGGAAACGCGATTCCAGTTTCTCGAAATACTTGATGCCTAAATCATAGCCGCCTTCGCTAATGGCTTCTTTAGCGGAAGTGTACAGTTTTTGAGCTGACCACTTGGCCGTTTCATCCACTTGATCAGGCAAAACACCGCATCCAGTGAGAAATAATCCGAGAAAAGTTGCGAGAAAGAATGCACCGATCAGGGCGGTTGAAGAGAGTGTTCGCCGGATTGCCGCTAAACTACGCATGATGAATGATGCCTCGCAAGAAATTCCGGCGGATTATAGCTCAAGCAAAACCGTGACCTCACCGCCCACGACACTGGCAATCCCCCGTGACTATGCCGGTATGCGGTTTGACGCCGCACTAGCCAAGCTCTATCCTGAACATTCGCGCAGCCGTTTGCAGGAATGGTTGAAAGCCGGCCTGATACAGCTGGATGGCAAGCCAGCGGCAGGCAAGAGCCATGTGCTGGGGGGGGAGCGGATAGATTTTTCGACGGACATGAGCGGCGTGTTGCAAACACACGAGCATGCTGCCGAAGACATTGCGCTGACCATCGTGTTTGAAGACGATGAGTTGATCGTGATCGACAAACTCGCAGGGCTGGTGGTGCATCCGGGCAATGGCAATGCCAGCGGCACCTTGCTCAATGCCTTGCTGCACCATGCGCCGCGACTGGCAGAGATACCGCGTGCAGGCATTGTGCATCGTCTGGACAAAGACACCAGCGGCTTGCTGGTCGTGGCAAAAACCCTCACTGCGCAAACCGATCTGGTGCGCCAGCTGCAGGCGCGCACCGTGCATCGCCATTATCTGGCCTTAGCACTCGGCGTGATCGAGCACGGCGGCACGATAGATGCGCCGCTGGGCCGCCATCCAGTGCATCGCACCAAAATGGCGGTGATGCGGGGCGTGAACAATCGTGGCAGAGAAGCACGAACGCACTATGTAGTGCGCGAGCGTTTTGCCAAAGCCACGCTGCTGGAATGTCGGCTGGAAACAGGGCGCACACATCAGATTCGCGTGCATCTCGCCTCGCGTGGGAATCCGCTGGCGGGCGATCCGGTCTATGGCAAGGCATGCAGCGGCAACGCGCGGATCGATGCCTTTCGGCGGCAGGCGCTGCATGCCTGGCGTTTGTCCCTGGTGCATCCGGTCAGCAAACTCGATGTGTCCTGGGAGTCACCCCTGCCTGCCGATTTTGCGCATTTGCTGAAAGAACTGCGTGGAGGAACTGCGCCATGAGTCATCTGATTATCCCTGACTGGCCCGCCCCTGCAGGCGTGCACGCGCTGGTCACCACGCGCCAAGGCGGCGCCAGCACGGGACCGTGGGTGAGTTTCAATCTGGCGTCACACGTGGGCGATGATGCCGCTGCGGTGTCCGCCAATCGTGCACAGTTGCGGCGCAGCTTACCCGCCGACCCGCCGTGGCTGATGCAGGTGCATGGCACGCGGTGTGTGGATGCGGCGTTAGCACCATCCGGCATCGAGGCCGATGCCAGCTTCACGCGACAGCGCGGTGTCGTCTGCGCCGTGCTCACGGCCGACTGCCTGCCCGTGTTGCTGTGTGATGACGACGCCAGCGTAGTCAGCGCCGTGCACGCAGGCTGGCGCGGGCTGGCCGATGGCGTGATCGAAACGAGTGTGGCGGCAATACAAACACCAGGAGAACGACTCATGGCCTGGCTCGGCCCGGCGATTGGCCCGACGGCGTTTGAAGTCGGCGCGGAGGTGCGCGATGTGTTTCTCGCACAGGATATGCAAGCAGCGCACGCCTTCACCCCGGTCGCGACAGACAAATGGCTGTGCGACATTTATCTTTTAGCCCGCCAGCGCCTGCAGGCATTGAATATCCGCCGTATCACCAGCGCCGACTTTCCTGGCTATTGCACCGTGCGCGACATTGATCGCTTCTACTCCTTCCGCCGCGATGGCATCACCGGCCGCATGGCAAGCTGCATCTGGCTGGAATAACTCGCCCGATGTCGCCCGCCCTCCCCTTTGCCGGCCTTGCGCCGGAGTGCATTCTTGATGCGCTGGAAAGTGTCGGCTTCCGTTGCGATGGCGGCTTGCTGGCGCTCAACAGTTATGAAAATCGCGTCTGGCAGATCGGCATTGAAGACAGCGCACCGCTGATCGTCAAGTTTTACCGGCCGGGGCGTTGGTCTGACGCGCAAATTGCCGAAGAACATGCGTTTGTCGCCACCATGCTGGAAGCCGAGCTGCCTGTCGTCGCACCTTTGGTCATCCATGGACAAACGCTGTTCACGCATGCCGACCCCAAAACAGATTCCATTTTTCGCTTCGCGGTGTATCCACGCCAAGGTGGCCGTGCACCGGAATTTTGCGAGCCGCAGGTGCTGCAATGGATGGGCCGCCTGATGGCGCGCATTCATCTGGTCGGCGAACGTGAGCCGTTTATTCACCGCGAAACGCTCGATATGCAAAGCTTCGGCATCGAACCGCGCGACTGGCTGCTGGCCAATCAGACGCTACCGCCGGAGTTGAAATCCGTCTGGCAGAGCGTGGCTGATCAGGCGCTGGACGGGGTGTGCCATTGCTTTTCACGCGCCGGTCAAGTGCAGCAACTCCGCTTGCATGGCGATTGCCATGTCGGTAATGTATTGTGGACGCCGGGCGAGCTCGATGAGCAGGGTGAGTCTGGCAAATCCGGCAGCCCGCAGGGTGGTCCTCATTTCGTCGACTTCGACGACGCCCGCATGGGGCCGGCGATGCAGGATTTATGGATGCTGTTGTCAGGCGATGCCGAAGACATGGGGCAGCAGTTTCGGCATGTGCTGACCGGCTATGAAATGTTCCGCGAATTCGATGACCGCGAGCTGCATCTGATCGAAGCCCTGCGTACCCTGCGCCTCTTGCATCATTCCGCCTGGCTGGCGCGGCGTTGGGACGACCCGGCATTTCCGGCCGCGTTCCCGTGGTTTGCGACCAACCGTTATTGGGAAGAGCGTATTCTTGAACTGCGCGAGCAAATCGCCCGCATGCAGGAACCGGCGCTAATCATGTCCAGAAACGGATTCAAACGATGAAAGGAAAATGACCATGCGTGAAGGTCAGGTGAACTGTCTCAGCACCGCAGGTTTCCACCACATGGCCTATGTTGAATGGGGCGATGCGCACAACCCCAGAGTGCTCATCTGCGTGCATGGCCTGACGCGCAACGGACGCGATTTTGATTTTCTGGCGCAAGCGTTAGAGGCTGACTACCGCGTGATCTGCCCCGACGTCGTGGGCCGTGGCAAGAGCGACTGGCTGGCTAACAAATCGCTTTACGTCATGCCCCAATACTGCGCCGACATGGTCACGCTGCTGGCCCGGCTGAACGTGGAAACCATCGATTGGCTCGGCACCTCGATGGGCGGACTGATCGGCATGGCGCTCGCCGCGCAGCCCGGCAATCCGATTCGACGGCTGGTGCTGAACGACGTCGGCCCCGTCGTCAGTGCGGTTTCATTAGCGCGCATTGGCGATTATCTCGGCACGCCGCCGCGCTTTGACAGCATCGAAGAAGCCGAAGCCTATGTGCGCAAAGTTTCTGCACCGTTTGGCCCGCTCACCGATACCCAATGGCGACACCTGACCGTGCATGCCGTGCGCGAAGCGAAAGATGGAAAAATCGAATTCGTCTATGACCCCGGCATCGCGCAAGCCTACCGCCAAGGGCAGCAACTCAGCGGCGGCAAGGATGTCGAGCTCTGGCCGCTGTTCGACGCCATCACCTGCCCCACCCTGCTGCTACGCGGTGAACAATCCGACCTGCTGACGCCGCAAACCGCGCAAGCCATGACCCAGCGCGGCCCGCACGCACAACTCATCGAAATTCCCGGCGTTGGCCATGCGCCGGTGCTGATGGACGATGCGCAAATCGCCCCGGTGCGGGATTTTCTGCTGCGTTAGTTCCCGGCCTGAATGTGAAGTTAAGGGGCACGCCGCTTTTTTGACGCGCCTGAGATGGTCCGACATTTCCTTCATCTGGGGCAGAAAATTGGGTTGCAGAAAATGGAAGAAAATGGGGTCAGACACAATATATAACTCATTAAAATTTATTAGTTAGTTAATTTAGTGACACTCCAAAATCACCGACAAAACCACCCTGCCTACGCCTGCAAAATTACTCGAACAGGCACATGGCAAGCTGCGGGTGAAACATTACAGTATTCGCACCGAGCAAGTTTATGTTGATTGGGTTAAACGCCATACCCGTTTTCATGACAAGCGCCAAAGACACTTGCCCTTGCTTTCCTTGCCAATATCCGCTAGCACGCGCGCATGGTCGGCTAGTTCGGCCTCGCTAGCGCGCAGCACCTTGAGCGGTGGCCGCTCGCTTATCCCGGTTGTCGTCATGCTGGCAGCTGGTGCGGCAAAATCCATGGTCAGTGAATTCTGACCGCGGGTCATGGCGAGATATACCTCGGCCAGCAGTTCGGCGTCGAGCAAGGCGCCGTGCAGCGTGCGGCTGGCGTTGTCTATGCCGAATTCGCTGCACAGTGCATTCAAGTTGTTTTTCTTCCCCGGCCGCATCTCACGCGCCATACGCAGGGTGTCTGTCACGCTGTGGCTGAGCTGCTCGATACGCTCTTTTTGCAGTAATGCAAGCTCGTTGTTCAAAAACCCCACGTCAAAGGCGGCATTGTGAATAATGATTTCAGCCCCGCGCACAAAATCCATGAACTCATCAACTATCTCTGCAAACTTTGGCTTATCCGCAAGAAACTCCGTGGTCAGCCCATGAATAGCCGTCGCCCCGGGAGGGACTTCCCGCTCGGGGTTGAGGTATCGATGAAAACGCACGCCGCTTAACTGACGACCGATCATTTCAACACAACCGATTTCAACGAGGCGATCGCCGGTGCGAAAGTCCAGGCCGGTGGTTTCTGTATCCAGAATAATTTTGCGCATGGGTTTATTTCCCCGCACGGACGAGTTCAACACCGCGCCGCGCCAGCGCGTCGGCGCGTTCGTTGTCGACGTGGCCGGCATGCCCTTTGACCCAGATCCATTCAATCGTATGCTGGCTTGCCAGTTGATCCAGCTCGCGCCACAGGTCGGCATTTTTCACCGGTTCCTTGCCAGCCGTTTTCCAGCCGCGCCGTTTCCAGTTGTGGATCCATTCGCTGATGCCTTTTTGCACATATTGCGAATCGGTATGCACACGCAAGGCGACAGGTTGTTTGAGCGCTTTTAACGCTTCGATCACCGCCATCATTTCCATGCGGTTATTGGTCGTTTGCGCTTCACCACCAAAAAGCTCTTTTTCTTCTTCATCCACACGCAAAATCGCGCCCCAGCCGCCGGGGCCAGGGTTTCCGCTACAAGCGCCATCGGTAAAAATATCTATCATTGATCTGCTTTCTCCACTTTTCGAGCGACGCTCACCAAGGCTTTGGCGCGTGCTTTGCGGTCTTGCCAGGCGGGCATGATAAGCCGCATGCCGTGCTGGCGTTTGACTGCCTGAACAATATACACAGCGCCCGCAATAGGCCACCAGCGGTCGCCTGCGGCTTCCATAAAGCGAAACCGATGCAGCCATTTTTCTTGCGTCACTGCCGGGGCATAACAGCCAAATGCACCGGTTTGCATTTCAAAACCCAGCAAAGTGAGCCAGTCTTTCAAGCGCGGTACACTAAGATAATTTCCGCGCCAAGGCGGAGCTGTCTTTTGTCGCGTGGTCTTGCGTTTCAATCCCCACAGGCTTAATGGGTTAAAACCGGTGATTATCACCTGCCCTTCAGGCACGAGCACGCGCTCAACCTCACGCAGTACTCGATGCGGATACGCATCGAACTCCAGCGTGTGCGGCAGCACGACAAGATCAAGACTATTGGTCGCAAATGGCAGATAATGGAGGTCAGCGAGTATTTCTGCGGAACCGGCATATCGCCCATCATCGCAACGAAAGCGCAGTGGCATGCGGTTGGTACGCAAGAAATCATGACGCGGCAGCGAGAGTTGCACGGCATTAAAGCCAAAAACATTGGTCACCAGCAGATCATGTTTTTTCTGCTCCCAGTCCAGCACATAACGGCCTGCCGGGGTTTCCAGCCACGCTTCAAGACCTTGAATTGACATTTTAATTAAGTGAAAGATGAAACCATGATTAAAAAATCGGCGGTTGAAATCATTGCCCTGCCAGCATTTACCGACAACTATATCTGGGTGCTGCGTCACGCGGGCCAGGTTGCTGTCGTCGACCCAGGTGATGCTACCCCTGTGCGCGAGTATTTGGCGCAAACAGGTGAGCGCTTATGCGCCGTGCTGGTCACGCATTATCACCCAGACCATATTGGCGGCATCGCGGAAATTATCGCCCATCACCCCGTGCCAGTGTACGGCCCTGCCAGCGAAAATATTGCCGAAGTTTCGCACTCTTTGCGCGGGGGTGAGCATATTCAATTACCTGAAATTGACTGTGAATTTGATGTCATTACCCTGCCCGGCCATACGCTAGGACATATCGCCTATTATGGCTCAGACATTGGTGAGGCGGGGGCGGTATTCTGCGGCGACACCTTGTTTGCCGCCGGTTGCGGGCGCCTGTTTGAAGGCACACCGGCGCAAATGTATGATTCGCTGAACAAACTCGCCGTGTTGCCAGCGCCGACTTTTGTGTATTGCACGCATGAGTACACCCAGGCCAATTTGCGCTTCGCCCTGGCAGTAGAGCCGGATAACCCGGCGATTCAACAACGTTGCAAAGACGTCGCGGCCATTCGCGCAGCCGGCCGTTTTACAGTGCCAACGCGCATTGATCTGGAACTGGAAACCAACCCCTTTTTGCGCTCAGACGC